>DAOTXS010000017.1:0-47126 GCA_034435055.1 Anaerolineae bacterium
AGACGCGAACAACAATGCGACAAACTATCAGTATGACGCGCTGAACCGCGTGACACGTGTGACCGACGCCCATGGCAACGCGACGCAATTCGGCTACGACCCAGTGAGCAATCGCACGAGCATGACCGACGCGGCAAACCAAACCACGACGTACGCGTACGACGCGCTCAATCGCGTGACGACGATCACGAATCCGGCGGGCAAGACACAGCGGATGACGTATGACGTGGTCGGCAATCGGCTCACCGTGACGGACGAACTGAACCAGACGACGCGCTATACCTACGATGCGCTCAATCGTGTCATCCGTGTCACCGACCCATTGACGCAGACGACGACATACGCATACAATGCGGTTGGCAATATTACGACGATCACGAATCCGGTCGGACAAATTACAAATTTGTCCGACGATACGGCAAATCGAGTGACGAGCAAGACAACCCCAATGGGGACGACGCAGTACAGTTACGACAATGTGGGCAACCTCCGCGTCTTGACCAACCCGTCGAGCGCAACCTCCACCTACACGTATAATGCGGTGAACTGGGTCACCCAGCAAGACGACCGCGCACCCGGCGGTGCGCTTACAGTCTCGTATACGTTTGCGTACGACGCAAACGGCAATCGGACGCAGGAAACCGAAGCGCGTCCGGGCAAACCCTATCGCATCACGACTTACAACTACAACAAAGCAAACTGGCTCGTCACCACGACCGACCCCGGCGGTGGGACGACGACGTACAATTACGATGCGGTGGGCAAGCAGATCAACGTGATCGATCCAACCGGTTACTCGACGAGTGTGACGCCTAACGCGCTGAACCAGCCCGAGACCACCACATATCGCAACGCGAGCGGAACAGTCATCGCGACGACCAGCAACCGTTACGATTCCCGCGCCCAATTGCAGGGGTGGACGACGATAGACACTCCCAGCAGTCTTGTGTTAACCGCCACCTTGGATTACAATTCCATTGGCTATTTGAATCAGATGGATATTAGCCATCAAGGGTCTCTAGCATCATCGAGTCTAACTTCGACTCTGTCGTACTGGAACAATAACTTGTTTCAGAGTCTAGCTTTGCAAGGGAATGGAACGATTCAACAGACAAGTTACGATGCTGCCGGGCGTGTGACGAATGCTGTTGGTGTAGGAATTACCGGGGATGCCTCGTTTGAATACGATGGTGCCGGTCGCCGGATCAAACGTACTTGGACAGACAAGTATTCTACTTATTCGTATGACGGTAATCGGCTGATGCGGGAAGATGCGTTTTATTGTCCGCCATTCAACCCGTGTGGAGGATTCTATACGCGCACGCAAAGTTACGATAGTGATGGCAATGTCAGCCAGATGACCAAAGTTCACTCTCTGGGGACGGTAACCTTGACTTATATCTGGGAACCGGGCACTCACCGCCTGTTGAGTGTAACACGGCAAGCGACCAATCAAGGCGATTACACGGCAACCTTGGAATATGATCGGCAAGGGCGGGTGCGCCAGCTGTGTCAAAACGGGAGTTGTCAGAACTTTTTCTACGTGGGCGAGAGTGATTGGTTATCCTATGTCACCAACGACTATGGAACGGTCTTACGTCGTTATCAATATGCCAACGGTCGCCCGATGCGTGTCGAGACACTCTACATATCAGACTATCCAGCCACGTACTTGCAATACAACTGGCACGGCGATGTGGTCGCCCGCGTTGCCCAGAACGGGGACGGCGGCGGTTGGTCTCGTTACGGCGCGTGGGGTGAATCCTTTGGCGGCAATGTAGACTATGCGTGGAATGGGGCGTGGGGCTATTTGATCTTCCCGCGCAGTTTCAACTTTGATGCGAACGATGTGCTGGACATTGGGTTGTACTATGTGCACGGGCGGTGGTACAACCCCGACACGGGGCTGTTCCTCAGCCCCGATGAGAACGGTTCATACCTCTACTACGACAACGATCCGATCAACAAGCCGCATCGGTTGAATGCTCCGTTCATACAAACGGGCTTGCCGCAAATCGTCAACCCTGCGTGCCGTCAAACTCTACCTGGCGTTCACCCTGTTGTGAACTATATCTGCGACGAGATGGTGACGAATGCGTCTGGACAATACGTGCGCCAGATGCGGCAACTGAACACCCGCTGTCTTGCGTGTGCATGGGAGGGAGTGCCGCTGTGGTGGCCTGGAGTTGCTGAAGCGCGGAATAATGCGCTGCTCGCGGATGCTGTCGCGCGCTACCAAGCACTGGGGATGTGGGCGGTCAAGGTATGCCAAGGATGCGAATGGGATCACAAAGACAAGATTCGAGTTGAGCGTGGCTGGGATATGTGGCAGTTAGTTCAAGACACTGAATACTATTTCGATGTCTGGTCAAACATCCACTATGGATATGTAGGTGCAGCGGCAGGTTTTTCGCAAGATACGCTGTTGGACGGTGCTGGCGCGGCGCAGTGGCTAAGCGAGACATACAAGAAATTCCGAGGAGAAGGACCAGGTCCCCAAGAAGCCCCTGGCATTGCAGGCTTGCGACGATTCGATGATCCATCTGACCAATCTGCCATCAAAGGTGGCATTCGGTTATGGGAAACCTATGACCTTGCGCTGACGCCAGCCAAGATCGTTCATGCGCTGCGTTGGTGGATGTCGGGACTGTCAACCTATCCGATAACAGGAGGCGAACGATGAACAAGTGGTTGATTGGCTGCCTCTCACTACTGGCGGTATGCTTGGTGTTCCTGTTGATCTATATGGCTCTTATGCGCATGCCCAATCCGCGCACCCAGCGGATAAACCTTGACGACTTGTTGATAACGAGAGCAGACTTGCCTCAAGGATGGATTGCGTCTGGTGGTGGGCCAATTCTAGGCAGGGAAAATCAGGCAGGTGCGGAAGAAACCCAAAGTGCATCGTTTCGTCCAGAAAATCTGGGGTGGCTGGATCCGCATGGGGCTGTTCATACTGTTTATCGGTATCGCAATCCATATCACGCCATAGATGCATACTTCTTGGAGCATAGGGGGTTCTATCAAGCTCGTCGAGATACATCTGTATGGACAGTTCCACTAGGTTGGTCTTATCGTAGTACTGTTGCTGATCAATTTGAATTTGCTTGTGCTCAAATCAGCGACATCGTTCTCTCTGAAACTAGGTGTATAGCCAAAGCACGGTACGACGAGTTTGTTTCTATATTTTCTGCAGGTTTGGGTGCACCTTATATGACTCAAGCAGACCTAGAGCGCGTGTTGCGCGCGATTGACGAACGCATGGCGCGCGCCTTGGGGAAACCTTGGCTGCCATCTGTCACACCGCCGTAAAAAGTTGCGCGCCATGTCCAGACCTGTCGGGCCTCTGAAAACCCGACAGGTCTTCCACCGCAAGACACCACGCCCCCGCGTGTTCCCCGCGCCGCGCGGCGTGATGTACGAAAGCGGCGCCGCGCCCATGCGTGGAACGGCGCGTGGGGCTACCTGCGTTTTGACGCGCTCAACCTGTACTATGTGTACGGGCGGTGGTATAATCAAGATACGGGGATGTGGCTGTCGCCTGACGCGAATAGATCATACATCTACTAACCAATGGTGCTAGTTCTACAAACCGAATTCAGCAATGGATAGGTGGATCATCCCATCTGTATCGGGTTGGAAACCATGCCATTGCACCAACACGTTAAACATCGCCATCGTGAACGCTAGGCGGGCTTGGAAATAAGCCCAGACACGATGCATCACTTTCTTGAAATGGCTGACCAGGGTAAGCATGGACAGCACGGTCTCAATGAGCATTCGAGTATTCCAAGTTCCGCGGTCACATATTTTCATATTGGGCGGATCACCCGCCTTCGCATGAAAGCCGTGGTCGACCAAGACGATCATCACTTCATCAAACTGTGCCACGAGTGGTTGAAAGGTGTTATTGGAAACGTTGGCAGTGTCACACTCCCAGTCTGCAATTAACCCGAATTGATTCAAGACGAAGCCTACTTTTCCGCCGACAATCCAACGATGATTCGACTTGCCTTTCTTGCCGATTTGCTTTTGGCTTCGCCCTTCGCGAATGGGGTGAATGAGTTCAATGCCATAAGTGTCGGCGATGCCCAGCACAGTAGGTTCAGCGAGAAAGCGATCCGTCCAATCCCGATGCACTTTAAACGAGCGAAACAAGCGCGTGCGGTCAGGCAATTTGGGAAAGAGCGTCAAAAAATTGTTTTTCAGCCAGCGATAAAAACCGCGCTCACTCACGCCTTTGAGCGCAAACAGAAAACCCAGGGTGACGATTTCGCTGGGATACAGATTGGCTTGACTGTGTTTGGGAAGATCACCCATCTGATCATCTATGCGGCAGAACAATTCGGTGATAAAATCTTGAGTAGACATAGGGCTGGCTCCTTGTTGTAGGTTTGGTCACCATCAACATAAGCGAGTCCTATGTCGCTTGTCAAACTAGCACCATTAGTTATTAAGGGATACAGCAAATCATAGTACCCTCCGCTTGGATTTCGAAGCGCATAGTGATCGAGTCCGAGTTGGCGAACCTATCTATATGCGATTTTCGATTACGAATGTCGGTGAACAAGCTCTCGTCTTCGAATCCAAAGATACGCCGGTGATGGACATTGTCGTGAGTGAATCCGGCGGAGGGCCTCTCCTATCTTGGTCGGAACAGAATCCCGAGAAGGTTTCATATCGCATTGAATGGAAGCGCGGTGAATCCAAAGTCATCGAGTTAACCTGGACTCCCAGGCAGGAAGATGTTTACAGTGGAAGTCGCCACGATATTGCTCTGTATGGCTATCTCAGTCGCGACTCCAAACTTATACGATCAGCCGGCGTCAGAATCTGTGCATCAGATGTTTGCCGGTGAAATGGATGGCACATTTCTGGCGGGATCAGTCGCACAACCAACACACCAACCCTAACTCACTGATCAATCTGGACGTTGCGCAAAACAAAAGAGCAGAAGAGTCATCGCTCTCCTGCTCTTTCATTCATCACTTGATCTACGCCGCCTTCCGCGAGCCGGCTAATCCAAACGCTAGCACCACCACTGCCAATCGCACCAGCAAGCCAAAGCACTCCAACAAAAGTATGCCGCCCGCCACGCCGCCTTGCAAGTAAGGGCAGCGTGTTTTTTGTACGCTCTCTACTTGCGAATCCGCAACTCCATCACCTCAGTGTCGATTGCGTCAAAGCGGTACTGGTATTCCTCGTTGCCGCGCAGAAAATCGTACTGCCGCTTGGCGGACGCATCCGACGCCGCTACCTCGCCCAAGGCGATAGCGATTACATGTATGTTGGTGAGACCGCTCCGTATAAAACAACCCACCCTTTGCGAAACCGGGCAATTATGGATATACTGCACACGGGGAAACGCTTATGCCAAACGAACGCATCCTAATCTTGGAAGATCATCCCGAATTGTTGAAAGAAATCTCCGCCGTGTTGGCGGAGGCCGGTTATGTTACGCAATCTGTCACTGGTTGCGCCGAAGCGCTCGAATTGATACGCCAGTCGCCGTTCGATCTTCTCCTCGCCGATGTATTTTTGCCCGATGGCTCTGGCATCGATACCTTTCAACAAATGCGCCAACTCCGCCCTGAACTCGCCGGCGTTGTGATTACCGTGCATAGCACCTGGGAATTAGCGCAAGATGCTTTGCGCGCCGGGTTTGTGAGTTTCCTCGTTAAACCCATCGTCCCCGAACAACTGCTCGCCGCCGTCGTCAGCGCGCTGGAACAGGAAAAACTGCGGCACGAAAATGTTCGCCTGCGCGCGCTCGTGCCCCTGTACGAACTATCGCGCGCGTTTATGAGCACGGTCGCGTTGCCGGACTTGCTCCATCAAATCGTCAATACCGTCCGTCAGGAAACCCACGCGCAAGTCGTTTCATTGATGATGCTCGATGACGACCAACGTTCGCTCCGCATCGCTGCGGCGGCTGGCTTGCCCAGCGATATTGTTTCTACTCAAAAACGCATGCTCGGCAACGGCATCGCCGGACGCGTGGCGCAGACCGGCGAACCGCTCCTCATCGCCGAAGGCGTACCGATCGATCCGGCAATTCGCAAAGCGATGACCAAGCCGGAGATTTTATCGGCGTTGTGTGTGCCGCTTAAATTGCGCGACCGCGTCATCGGCGTCTTGAATCTTTCGCGCGCGCATGGCAATGAATCGTTTACCCGCGCCGATTTGGAATTGGCAACCGTGTTTGCCGGGCAAGCCGCAATTGCGATCGACAAGACGCGCCTAATCGCCGGCTTGCAACAGTTGAGCGATCTGAGTCAACGCCTCGCGCGCGCCGTCGATTTGGATGATGTGTGTCAAATCATTCTCAACGCGCCGATCGAAATCGTCAACGCGCGCGGTACGGCATTGCGAATTACCACCCCGCCGCTGGAACGCGCCGTGGGCTTGGACGGTCTGCGACTGCCGTTGGTCAATCTGGCGACTATCGCCGAAAGCTTTTCGGTCGAGGACGCAGTGGGATGGCTGACGCTGCCTTTGCGCTACGGCGATAAATTATTGGGCGGGTTGTGGATTTGTCTCGCTGCAACCACGCCGCCCATCGAAGAGCAACTTGGCTCCTTGCGCACGCTCGCGCATGTTGCTGGCGCAGTGATCGAATCGCATCGCTTGCGTTTGCGTGAGACGCAAGCGTTCCGCGAAGTGGATCGGGCAATGCGCGACGATTTGAACTTGAGCGATTTACTCGAACGCTTGTTGAAAGAAATCATCGAAGTGTGCAACGCCGAAGGCGGCACGATTTTTCGCTGGAACAATGAACGCACCCATCTCTCGGTTTGGATGGCGCAAGGTGTGAGTGTGTCTGCCGACACCGCGCAAGCCATTCTCAATGGAACTGAGCCGCGCCGCCGCTTTGACGCGGTGCTGAATGGTTATTGGCTGGCGGCGCCACTGGCGATTGGCAATCGTACCGAAGGATTGATCGTCTTGATGCGTTCTCACACGCGCGGCGATTTTCGTACGCCACACGTCGATCTTCTATCGACGTTGAGTAGCGCCGCCGCGCTCGTCATTCGCAACGCGCAATTGTACGCGCGGTCGGAAGAAGCGGCGATTGCCGAAGAACGCACACGCATCGCGCGCGAAATTCACGACGGTTTGGCGCAGAATTTGTCGTACCTCGTTTTGAAAATCGGCGTTGCCCAAAAACTTGCCACGCAAGGCAAAGACCGCGAATTGAAAAAAGAACTCAATGCGATCTCCGATCAATTGCGTCGCGATGCGCGCGACGTGCGGCGGATCATCTTTGCGCTCCGCCCCGTCGATATTGAGACAATCGGTTTTCTCGCGGCATTGCAAAAATTCATCAAGGAATTTGGAACGGTCCACGACCTCGAAATCGCGTTCAACGTGGTGGGCGATTG
Organism: Anaerolineae bacterium; assembly: GCA_034435055.1. GTDB lineage: Bacteria > Chloroflexota > Anaerolineae > UBA4142 > UBA4142 > DAOTXS01. The sequence continues at coordinate 7,383 of DAOTXS010000017.1, forward strand.
CAATCACTTGCCGCCGAAACTTGAAACGGCACTTTTCCGCTTGACACAAGAAGCCTTGAACAATGTCCGCAAGCACGCGCAAGCCAAACAAGTCAGCATCGATCTTCAAGTGGATCAGCGCGGGGCAACACTCAACGTGCGCGATGATGGTCTGGGCTTTGATTTGCAATCCGCGCTCGCTGCCGCCCGCGCGCGTGGCAGTGTGGGCATCGTGCAAATGCGTGAGCGCGCCGAACGCGCCGGCGGAACGTTTGTGATCGAGACGGCACCCGGCAAAGGTACGGCGATTCAGGTCAAACTACCGCTCCGCGAAATGTAATCATGCTCAAGTATTCGACCCTCGTCTTTGACGCCGGCGGCACGTTGTTGCAAATGAATTACGATGCGTTGGCGCGCGCGTATGTCGATGCCGCCGCCGGGTGGAACATCCCCATCGATTTTGTCGCCGCGCGCGCTGTCATCGAAAAATTGGAGAGCGAGTTGCCCACGTGGCAACAAACGCGCCGAGTCAGTTTGGAACAGGACAACGGGCGCGAATTTTGGAATAATTTTTTTGCGGAGGGTTTCAAGCGTCTGGGCGTTGCGCGCGAGATGATGTCTGCGGCGGATGCCATCCGCGCGCGATTTCAAAACGCGGAATTTGAGATGCTCTTTGACGATGTGGCACCCACCCTTGCGGAATTACACACGCGCGGCAGGACGTTGGGCATCCTGTCGAATTTTTCGACGAACCTCGAAAATATTTTGCGCCGGCTGGGCGTCCATCATTATTTCGATTTCTTCATCATTTCGGCGGCGGTCGGTGTGGAAAAACCGGACGCACGCATTTTCGATTTGACGGTGCGCGCCGCGAATCGTCCGCGCGCAGAAATCGTGTACATCGGCGACAGCGTGTTCCACGATGTTGAAGGCGCGCGCCGCGCCGGCATCGATGCGATCTTGGTCGATCGGCGCAATCGTTATCCAGAGTTTGAGGGTACGCGCGTGCGCGATTTGCGCGAATTGGTGAAATAAAAAACTCCCGCCGAAAACTCGGCGGGAGTCGCTTGAGTGGCTCATCCTCCCGTCATCATTCCGCGGATTGCCAAACCAAAAATCGCAAATGAGACCAGCGCATAGAAAGCCGCTTCCGTGCGCGTGGCGCGTGCATTCGTGTACAGGTACACCGCGGGCCAACCGAGTGCCACCAGCACCCCGTACAAAAAATGCAAAAGGTCTGCCGGGCGCGCACCACTGACGACCAGCAACACGCCCAGAATACCTTGCCCCAGCACCAAAATTTCGCCGATGATGAGCGCACCCCAATAATTGGAACTCACGCCGCTTTTGCGAAAATAATTCCACGCCGCCCACACGCCCATTGCTAACGCAAACAAGATCGTTGTCTGTGCCAAACGACTATGAATAAATGTTATGGTCTCCACGTCATTGCTCCGTCGATGAATTTGGTGGTGTGCATTTTACGCAACTCTACTGGAAATTGCAAAACTTTTCCAACGGACAATTTCAATGGTGCGCCATCAGATAGACCGCGCGTCCATAGCCAAGAAATACCAGCGTAATGAGCGTCAAATCGCGTACGTGGATATAGGCGTTGCGCGGCGTCATCCAATCCAGCGCGAGCAGGAATAGGACGAGCACAAACAGAATCAGCGTAACCAAGCCAATTACGGTAACCAGTTGGTTCGAGTTGTATTGTTGGGTTTGTTGCAAGTACACCACGTGTGATGCGATTGCGCTGGCAAAACCGTGAAAGAGCAAAAGCGCGACAAGCACATAAGCATAAAGTTCTTCCAACAATTCCACGCTCGCGCCCAGCGCAAACCACACGATGATGTTCAGTGCAAGAATCAACGCGGCACTAGCTAACGCGCGATTCAACACTTGCGTTTGCACACGTGGCGCAGCATCGGCGTTGGTGTAGCGAAAGATCCGCGCCGGCAAAAGAAAGGTTGCCAAAAACACCGCCCCCGCTAACCCGCCGATCATCGCCGCTGGCACGAGCGCGTTCGTGCGGGCAAAAGCGGTTTCGGCGTACAAGATTCCAAAACCGAGTGCAGTTCCGAATGCAAACCACATTGCTTTAATTTTGCCCCGTCATAATTTGCAGCACTCCCGACAAAAAATCACCCGCTCTGGTAAGCGCCAGAGCGGGTTTCATCAACCGACTTAGCGTGCGCCTTTTTGCGTCGGAACGATTTCAACGATAAGTTTCTGGAAATGGCTGTTGGACGGAAAACTGGGATTGTTCGCGTACACCAGTTCGACGATGTGCGCGTCGATGGACAACGATTGCGTTTCCAGGTGCAGGGTTTTGCCTTTTTCCGCGAGCATCGCCTCGCCTTTGGTCGCCAGTTTGGTGCGGAGCGTTTGATCGTTGAACGCAAATTCGCTCATCAGAATTTTGGTTACAGTGCGCACATCGGCTTTGTCAAAGAGCCAGATGTCAAATGCGGTAACCTTATCCGGCTTGCCTTCGCCAATCGTCTCCGAAATGCCAATGCCGCATTCGCCCAAAAATTCGCCGCGCGCGGTTTCCAAACTGTACGAGGTATCGTAATTATCGTTGCCGATGACGTACTGTGGCACGAAACGCCCCAATCCGCCAGCAGTCGTGGTGGGTGCCGGTGCGCTGGGAAAACGTGTGACTGTGGTCGATGCCGGGATTTGTTCGGTTGCAGTGGGGACGGCTGATTCGCGTTGAGTTCTGCCGCCGCTCAACGTTGGCAAAATCTTGCGAATGAAAATCACCGCGGCAATGCCGGCGAGGATGACTAGGAGAAGTGCGCCCAAAACAATCAGCAACGGATCAAGCCCGCCGCCGGAAGGTGGGGTCGTCGGCGTGATTGTGCCCGGCGGTCGCGTGGCAAGGGGGGTTGCGCCGGGTGTCGTAATGCCGCTTGGTACACCGCTGACACTAACCCCCAACACCGGACCGAGTGCGACCAATCGTTCAACTTCGCGCGTCAAGCCACGCGACGCGCGATCGCGGATCAGTTGATTGAGGATTGTTTCTTGCTCGGCTTTGGAAAGACCTTGCAAACGTCGCCGAGCAAGTTCGGGGTTGGCGTTGAGCGCGAAAGAATCTGCCGCCGCAGAAACATCGTCGGCGCTAGGACGGAAATCCACCGTCATCCAGCCGACCACCAAGCCCGCGGTAAATCCGATGATCACCAAAAGCAAAGCGATCAGAGGAGCGATCAAGACATTGCGTTGCAACAGTTCGATGAACTTGTTCATTGCGCCTCCAGAGTGCCCAATCGATTGCTGGATCGCCCGCGCATCCTGGCGCGGTCACAATCGTATTGTATCACAAATCCAGTGGGGGTTCAAGATGAAATTCAAAGAATCAATTTGACCGAGAGTGACGCGGTGGCTTGTCCCAATAAAATCAATCAGACGCGAACAACCGGCTCTTTGCTTGCCCGGCTCAAAATCTCGACGCCGTTTTCCTGAATGACGACTAAATCTTCGATGCGCACGCCGCCCCAGCCGGGAATATAAATGCCCGGTTCGATGGTGAGCGTCATCCCGGCGCGATAAACATCTTTGCTCAATTTGCTTGCGCGGGGACCTTCGTGCACCGCCAAACCGACACCGTGGCCCAACCCGTGTCCAAAGAATTGACCGTAATCCGCTTTTTCGATGACGTTGCGCGCGAGTGCGTCCGCGCGTTTGCCTTTGATGCCGGCTTTGATTTTCTTTTCCGCCATCTCTTGCGCTTTGAGTACCGTTTTGTACACTTTGGTGAATTGCTCGTCCGGCTTGCCGAAAATAATCGTCCGCGTCAAGTCTGAGTGATAACGTTCGACGCGACAACCGATGTCGACCACAATCGGTTCGCCGGGTTGGATTTTGCGGTCGCCGGTGATAGCGTGCGGCAACGCGCCGTTCGGTCCGCTCGCGACGATGAGATCGAACGCGGTTTTATCCGCGCCGTGTTCGCGCATATATTTTTCGATTACCCACGCGCCTTCTTTTTCCGTCATCCCCGGCTTGACGACAGTGCAAAAATGCGCGAATGCTTCGTCGGTTAGTTTCACCGCGCGCTTGATCTTGTCCAATTCGTCCGGCGTTTTGACGATGCGCAATTCCTCGACGAGACCGACCGCCGGTTTCAATTTAAAGCCGGCTTTGCGCGCGGCTTTGCTCCAATCTTTGAAGGTTCCGACTGTGAGATGCGACACTTCAAAGCCCATCGTCTTGGGTTTGGCAACTGCCGCAAATTCGCCGAGCGCTTTGTTGCGATCGTACCCGGCTTCGAATAACTTGAAATCGACGGCGCGTTGCTTGACATCTTCGTAATAGCGCGAGTCGGTGGAGATCCACGCGTGATCGGCGGAGACGAGCATCGTCGCGTCCAAATATTCGCCGCCGCCAAAACCGGAAAGATAGTAGAGATTTTCGGGGCGTGTGATCAGCAAGCCATCGAGACCGTGTTGGGCAAGCGCGGCGCGCAAATCGGCAAGACGTTTATTCATTCGTTTCTCCTGAAGCAGAGTTGCGGCTATTATACCGCGATTTGAACAATGTGCAAGCATTTGCGCGTCATACTTCAGTATGCTAAAATGCGCCCCGATGTTTTCTGATTTTCATCTGCGCCATTTGTTGATCGGCATCGCCCTTGCAGCACTGACCGCGTGCCAATCCAACCTCACATCGATTCCTACGCTCGCGCCAACGCCGTTGCCGGTGTTGACGCCGCAAATTGTCGTTACCGTTCCGCCGCCAACGACTACGCCCACATCACAACCAACTTTGTTGATCCAAACGCCCACGCCAACTGCTACGCCCTTGCCACCACCTTCCGCGTTGGAACAATATCTCAACAACTTGCACGACCTTGCGCGTCTGCCGGTGCTAGAACAAACCATCACCACGCAATTCACCAGCCGCAACTGGGTCGCGCTGGAACATTTCTTTGATTGGTTCATCGACGACGGTAATTTTGATGGTCCTAATTACGGGTACATCGGCGAGGATGGGAAACGGCGCGCGTATCAAATTGTCCCGGGGTATGACGGCAAACGCGAGTATGAAATCGTGCCGCGTGTGGAAGGTCCTGGGTATATTGCGCGCATTTGGTTCGCGCATCAGCAACACGATAGCATCAACAATCCGCAAAATATGTCGCAAAATGAAGAGTGGAGTAATTGGGGCAACTTGGGCGAGGTGGGCGACATTCGTTTTTATTTTGATGATGAGATGGTGCCGCGTCTCAATTTTAGCATCAAGGAATTATTCGTCGGCAAAAATCCGTTTCCCGCGCCGCTCGCCGCCTTTTACGTTTCGGCGAACGGCGGCAATATCAATTATGTGCCATTGCCGTTTCGAAAATCGATTCGCATCACGACGACCGGGCGACCGCGCATGATGCAAATCCAAATCAAGCGGTTTGCGGCAGAGGCGCTGAAAAACATTAGCGGTACGCCGGGAAATTCCGTACGGGTGACAGACCTTCAATCGTTTTCGGCGACGCCTTCGTTCAACGAACAGATCGCGTTGAATCGCGCGGCGCAGGCGTGGCAATCATGCGCGCCGTCCAATTTACCGCCCTTCAGAACATTCGACCTTGCGATTCCCCACAATCAAGCCGGCGCGATCAATTTCAATCAGCCCGGCACGATTGCTGGTTTGCGTGTGCGCGTCCCGCGCGAGATGGAAGATTCGGTGTGGATGCAAATCTTTTGGGACGGCGAACCGCAACCGAGTCTAAGCGCGCCGCTTCGCGCGCTGTTCAGCACCGACCAAAAATTATTGCCGTATCGCGCCTTGCCGGTTGGCTTTATCGATAGTTTGTCCGAACATCTCTTTTACATCAATTTTCCGATGCCGTTCCATTCGGCGCGCCTCGTCATCCTGAACGAGCGCGCCGAGACATTGCCGGTAACATTGGAAGTTGCACTGCGCGACTCGTTGCCCGGCGCGGAAAACGTGCGCCTCCACGCGTTTTATGGACAACGCCGGGTAGAACGCCGCGAAGATGATGGCGACAATTATTCCGTCATCGATGTCAAGGGACGCGGCAAGTACCTGGGGATGATTCTCAATGCCTGGGATTTAGATCGCGAGGCGTTGAACGGACCGCTCGATCCGAATTGGCGATTTCCGTACCTCGAATCGAACGTCGATGTGTGGATCGATGATCGCTTGGCGTTGCCGGGCACCGGCATCGAAGACGATTTCAACGCGAGTTTCTATTACGTGTACGCCGGGTATCCCGGCTACAACACCAAATACTGTCTCGCCGGGATGACGCTCCTCGATTACTCGACGCACAAAGAACCCTCGTCGCAATATCGTTTTTATCTCAACGACGCCCCCGAGTTCAACGATCATTTGCGCGTCGAGGTTCAGCACGGGAACAAGGGAAATAATTTATCGGTAACGTACTCATCGACGGCGTTTTGGTATCAAATCAAGTAGAGGCGACATTACGTCGCCTCGACCATTTTCCCCGCATACTCACATTTCGTACACTTGACCGCATTCTTCCCCTTGAGCGTCATCAAACTACCACAACGCGGGCAGGGCGTTTTCACCGGCTTATCCCACAATGCAAATTTGCAATCGGGGTAACGGTTGCACGAATAAAACACGCGCCCCTTTTTCGACTTCTTCTCGATGATCGTCCCTTGTTTGCATTCGGGGCACGTAACGCCGGTGTTTGCGCTTCCGCCGCTCGCCGATAAATTGCGCGTGCCTTTACATTCCGGGAAACGCGAGCACGCCAAAAATTTTCCAAAGCGTCCGCGCTTGACGATCATCGGCGCGCCACACTTGTCGCACACCTCGTCCGTCTTTTCCGTTGCCAGCGTTACGTTTGGCATTTCATTCGCCGCGCGGTCGAGCGTTTGCTTGAACGGCGCGTAAAAATCTTGCAACACCTGCACCCAGTTTTGCTCGCCTTCCGCAATCTTGTCGAACTGCGTTTCCATTTGCGCGGTGAAACCAATATCGACTTCTTTGGGAAAATGCGCGACGAGCAAATCGTTGACGATGAATCCCAGGTCGGTTGGCTTGAGCCGTTTGTCCGGCAACCGGTCGATATAGCCGCGTTCTTGAATCGTGGACATGATTGGCGCGTACGTGGACGGACGCCCGATGCCTTTTTCTTCGAGTGCTTTGATGAGCGTTGCTTCGGTGAAGCGCGGCGGCGGCTGGGTGAAATGTTGTTCCGGAAAAATGCCAAGCAAATCGAGTGGCTCTTGCGGCGCGAGCGGCGGCAAGATTTTGTTGCGTTCGTCGTCTTCGTCCGATGGTTCGTCTTTGCTTTCCGAGTACACCGCGAGGAAACCCTTGAACTTTAAAATCGATCCGTTCGCGCGGAAGAGAAAATCTGACGGAAGACCGGGGACGGAGGACGGAATACCCGGTCTTCGGTCTTCGGTCTTCGGTCGATTTGCCGCAATATCAACGGCGGTTGTATCAAACACCGCGCTCGCCATTTGTGACGCGAGGAAGCGTTTCCAAATCAAATCGTACAACTTGAATTGATCGGCATCGAGAAAATTTTTGATTGCTTCCGGTTCGCGGTACACGCTCGTCGGTCGAATCGCTTCGTGCGCTTCTTGCGCGCCAGCCACTTTTTTCTTGAACACGCGCGGCGTCTTGGGCAAGTACTCGTCGCCAAATTTTTCTTTGATGTATGCCTGCGCCTCTTTGCCCGCACTCTCCGCGATGTTCGTCGAATCGGTGCGCATGTACGTGATCAAGCCCACGCTACCTTCGCCGATGTTAATGCCTTCGTACAATTGTTGCGCGATTGCCATTGTGCGTTTGGTGTGGAAACCCAGTTTACGCGACGCTTCTTGTTGCAAAGTCGATGTGATGAATGGCGGCGACGGATTACGAATCGTATCTTTACGCCGCACATCGATGACGGTGTAAGCGCATTGCTCTAAAATCTCTTTGAGCTTGAGCGCGTCTTCGCCGGCGTGACATTCAAAATCCTTGTCGCCCACTTTCACCAGTTTAGCGCGAAACGGTTGTGGTTTTTCTGTCGACTGTCGATTGTTGACTGTTGATTGCTTCTCCAACTCTGCTTCAATCGACCAATACTCCACCGGCACAAACGCTTGAATCTCGCGCTCGCGTTCAACGACGAGACGCACCGCAACCGACTGCACGCGCCCCGCGCTCAAATTTTTTGCGTTGATTTTTTTTCGCAGGAGTGGACTAAGTGTGTAGCCAACAATCCGATCCAACACGCGGCGCGCTTGTTGCGCATCGACCAAATGCTGATCGATGTCGCGCGGATTTGCAAACGCGCGGTCAATCGCGTCGCGCGTGATCTCGTGGAATTCGACGCGATGCACCGGTTTGCCGGCAATCGATTTATCGAGCGCGGCGGCGAGATGCCACGAAATCGCTTCGCCTTCACGGTCAGGGTCGGTGGCGAGAAAAATTTCCGATGCCTTTCCCGCGAGCTCTTTCAATTCCTTGACCACATCCTTTTTCTTCGGCGAAATCACATAATGCGGCTGGAAATTCTTTTCGATGTCAACGCCCATTTGGCGTGCTGGCAAATCGCGGATGTGTCCAATCGACGCGCGCACGCGGTACTCCGCACCGAGAAATTTGCCGACGGTCTTGGCTTTGGCGGGACTTTCAACAATCACCAAGCGACCGCTGACCGCCGACGGCTGACCGCCAATTTTCGATTGCCGATTGCCGATTTTCGATTTGCCTTTGTGTGTTGCAGGGTTGGCGGTCGGTTTTTCTTCATCCTTCAACTTTGACTCTGTCGTCTCTTTTGCGCGAGCCACTGCCGCCCCGCGATCAACAAGCGCGTGCGCGTCCGTTGTTCCCCAGCGCGTGAGTTTCGTGCCGCAGATGCCGCATACCCCTTGCGAGTACGCCGCACCTTTTGCGCTAAACAACGCCTGCGCGTTTTGCATCTCGCGTTTGGTTTTACATTTGACGCAGTACGCTTCCATATTTCCTCACGCATCACGTTTCACGAATCATGCCAGAGTATATCACAAAATAAAAAAGGTTGGAGACTCGTATCCAATCTCCAACCTCCAATCTCTAATCCCGCTCTTTTACACAAACACGTGTTTGACAAACTTGCTCAATGAATCGACGCCGCGAATTTCGTTTTCCAACAATGGCAAAGTCGCGCGCACGTTGCCGTCAAAGTCCTCCCAGATCTGCTTCATGTACGAGTCCTGCATCGCCACGCGATTCTTGACGAAATCCGGCGAAGAATCGATGACTTGGTCCTTTTGAATAATCATGTTGACGACCACGCCGCCGACTGGAATACCAAAATCGTGGAACCAATTGATAAAGCGTTTGATAACCGCAATCGGTAACGCTTCTGGGAGTGTGACAAAGAAGAACGATGTGAGCGCATCATTGGTCAACAATTCTTGTGCGTGTTTCATGCGATCCCGGAAACTCACCAAGTAGTCCATCAACGGATCGGCTTCCTTTTTCTTGGTGAAGGAAAGCATCTCGCGCAAACTCTTTGCCTCCTCGCGCGATTTGAGCATCTTGTTCACCCACAGCGAATACACTTTGCTCATACCGAGTAAACGGCGCGCATTCGCCGTCGGCGCGGTGTCAAAGACATAGACTTCGTACTCGTCTTTGAACATCAAGTCGATCATGTTTTCGAACATCGCGGATTCTTCAAATGCCGGATTCATCGTCGCCGATTCGACGAACGCATCGGCTTGCGTCGAGATTTCCGCGAATTTCAAGAACCATTGAATTTTCTGTTTGATGTCTGCCTTGGAGCGTTCAATCGTGTCTTTCGTATCGATTTCGTACGCCCACAAATTGGGCACACCGTTGACCGGTGTCGGTTGTCCAAACACGTTTTGCGTGAGCAAGCCCGACAAACTGTGCACCGGGTTGGTGGACGCAAGAATTGTTTTCTTGCCTTGTTTGGCAAAGTACACCGCAGTCACGCCCGCCATCACGGTTTTGCCCACGCCGCCTTTGCCGCCGAAGAAAATGAACTTGAGCTTGGGATGTTCGCTCAAATACTTGACCATTGATTTTTCGATGCCAGCCATATCAGTCTCCAATCTCATCCATACATAATCTTGGCAAGTTTTTCGATCATCGCCAAGCCCGTCACATCGCGTTCCATTTCCGGCACGTACCCGCGCACTTGATCGCCAAGCGTCGTCTTGATCTTGTCCATATAACCGCTCTGCATGTCCAAGCGATTCTTTAGATAGGCCGGGACGTTTTGCGTGCGCAGTTCTGCCGGCAGAACACGATTGACGATGTACCCGGCAATCGGCACGTCGAACTTGGCGAACAATTCTGCCGCCTTTTGCGTATCGAGGATGATCATCTCTTCCGGCACGACGACGAAGAAGAATGCCGTGCGTTGCTTGTTGGTCAAAATGCCAGACGACGCGTTGATGCGACCTTTGATGTACTGTAACTCGGTGAGGATTTTATCCTCGTCGGTTTCTTTTTGGCGTTTAATGCGCGACACCATCGTTTCGTACTCGCGCATCTCTTCGCGCAGTTTAGTGATCTTGTTGATCCATTCGTCGTACACTTTTGCCATCGACAAATAGTACAGCGCGTGCCCAAGCGGGACGAGGTCGTAAATGTAGTAATCGTACTTTTCCTCGACCATAATATCGACGACGGCATCGAAGATCGCGGATTCTTCCATCGCCGGTTCGGCGGACGCGGCTTGGATGTAATCTTCGATTTCTTCCGGTACGGCGTCGAAACCGTACATATCGAGAATCTTTTTACGGATTTCGCCTTGGTACGCTTTGATGTGGCTGTCCGCGTCGATTTCTTGCGCCCACAAATTGTCCATAATCTTGACGGGACCCTTGCCGAAAATATCTTTTTGGAAAATGTCGGTCAAGCTTGCCTGCGGGTCAACCGAAAAGACGAGGACTTTTTTGCCTTGCGACGCGAGCCAGTACGCGGTGGCGGCGGAGAAGGTTGTTTTGCCCAGACCGCCTTTGCCACCAAACATGATGTAGCGGCGGTTGGGATTATCAACGAAAACTTGTTTGAGGGACATGATGACTCCGGAAATTCAGATTTCAGACATCAGACCACAGACATCAGAAAAGAATTTTCTGTCGTCTGTAATCTGTCATCTGTGGTCTCTTAAAACATCGCGTCGCTAATGTCTTTTTCGCGCAACATGCGGCGCTTCCACGTCGCGATATTCGGCACGACGTATGGCAACAAACGCAGCGAATAGTACGGCGGCAGAATCGGCACGCCGATGAGATCCCCCATCGTGATGAGGATGAACAGATGCTCCATCGACGCGCGCGTGCGAACGGCGTAGCGGCTCATATCGTGCGCCGCCATGCCGTACATGATTTCCTTCATGTTGTCTAGGAAACCACGCTTTTCTTTTTGCGGTTGTTTTTTCTTGTCAGGCATTTTGCGCTCCTTTGTACTGATTATACTCCATGCAGGTCGAATTCGTGATCTTCGCCAAAACCACGCTCGCGGGAGACGCGGCGCTTCCAACCGGCGATATTGGGAACGACGAAGGGCAACATGCGCAAAGAATAGTACGGCGGAATAATCGGCAAGCCCAGCATATCGCCGAAGGTGATCGACATGAAGAGGGTTTCGAGCGAACCGCGCATTTCCATCGCGTGTTCTTCAAACTCATAGCCCATCATTCCGTACAGAAACTCGCGTATCGTTTTGAGCGTGCTCATATAATTCACTCTGTCCAATCTATTATATCATCGTGGTTTTTGGTTGTCAAAAGATTGCGACGATGTTATAATCATTGCTACTTGCGATTGGAGAGGTTGGTGGAATGCCCAATTTGGACGCTCTCATTTTTCCAGCGGGGATCGTCATCGCGGTTATCGTGGTGGGTTGGTTTGCGCTCGGCACGCAGGCGAACGTGCGTGCCGGCGACCGCGTGCTCAATTGGTTGCGTGATGGTCTGCCGATCATCGGCGAAAAGACGACGATGCACTGGATGGGGTCATCGGTTTTGCAACTGAAGATGGCGAAACCCAAAAGTCCGTTTCGTAATACGGAAACGTTATTTGTCTTCGAGCCGCGCGATGTCTTTTTTCTTTGGTTGCTCGCCCGTTGGCAAGGCCGCCGCGACCTGATGATTTTTCGTGGCACGCTCACTGCCGCGCCGAGTTATGAACTCGAAGTTTTCGATCCCGCCGGGTGGACGACACACAATACGGAACGTGATGTACAAAAGAAAAATTGGACGCGCGTCGATTTGCCCGGACAATCGACGCTGCACGCGTATTATTCTGGCGCGGCAGGTGCAAGTGCCGCAAGAGCATTGACCACGTTGGCAAGTCGCGCGGACGCAAAACTTGTGCGACTGTCGATTCACCGTGATTTGCCGAACGTCGAAGTGCACTGGTTATTGCCGAATCTGCAAACGGTCTCCGCGCGTGGTTTCTTTTCCAATTTGCGCGAACTTTGCGAACAGGTTATGCGGGGATGACTTTTCGTCCCAACCTCCCTTTGATGGGAGGAGGGAAGAGTGGAATTGCCCTCGCGGAATTTTTCCGCGAGGGCAATTTGCTTTCATCAACCGCTATTCAATTGTTATTCGGCTGGCGCAGTTGCGGCTTTTGGTTTGCCGCTGTACTTTTGCCATGCCTTCCACGAGTCCCACGCGATCACCACTGCACACACGAACAGCAACACCGAGATGATCATCTGCGCCCACCCGCCAATCTGAACAATCGCTTGTCCAGCGAACGCCGGCGCCGTCAACACGTTGACGTATTGATTGTAGGCAATGACGATGGTTGCTGCCATCGTGGTGACGTACATGAACACCATTGGGATGGACGCGTACAGATGATTACGTCCAGTCGACTTGAGCCACACCGAGACGATGAGCAAGCCGAGTGCCGCCATCAGTTGGTTCGAGGAGCCGAACAATTGCCAAAGGTATACCCAGGTTCCCGTCAGCAACAGGAACAACGCACAGAGCATCGAAAAGATGGAGGCGACATGCATGTTGCGGAAGATCGGAATCGCGTCGCCCAGCCACTCGGTCAGGGTGACGCGCATCACGCGGAAGAGCAGTTGCACCACGGTGATGACGATGACCATAAACACGCCAAAACCCAGCGACGTGCCGTAGGCAACAAACCCTTCGCCAAAGAGAACACCCAGCAAGCGGCCGATGCCGGTGGCGAACGCGCCGACGCCTGCCAAGCCGGTGATCGAGACGGCGGTCAACGCCAAAAGCGCGAGCGAATTTTCAGTCAACATCCCGCCGCCGCCGACGGGTAGACCATCGGTTTCGAATTCCAACTGGCGCGAGGTGTTGACCGAGCCGATCAGCGAGTGCCAGCCGGAGATTGCGCCGCAGGCAATCGTGACGAAGAGCATAGGCCACATCGGTTGCCATTGCTTGCCAGCGACAAAAGTGAAACCAAGATCATAGACATTGGGCAAGTTGATGTTTGGTTTCACGGCGGCGATTGCAAAGGTTGCCACTTTGGGCGCGATGAACGGCGCGAGGATTGCGCCGAGCGCACTCAACCCAATGGCGAGGATGCTGATCCAAAAGCCGATGTAGTTGACCGGTTGGGCAAACCTCCAAATGGGTAGGTTTGCGCCGAGATAACTGAACGCAAGCAGGAAGACCGCCCAAAACAGATAGTTGGGCAGTGTTTTGATTGTGTCGGTTGTGGCATCGTACGCGGCGGTACTTGGGCGTTTGCCGTCTGCGCCTACCGCCGGCGTGCGCGGATCGGCGCGCGTCGGATCGACTACGACGAAAATCGCTTGCTTGTTGGTAATGCTGTCGATTGCGCTGTTCAATCCAGCCACTGCGCTCTGGACGGGACCCAGCGTGGTGCCTTGCGTGCCAAATGGACCCAACAACATCGCAGCAAGCGTAACGATGACGGTAATTGCCGTGACGACGATCAAGTCCATCTTCCAGCGATAGAGCATTTGCCCGGCGAGCAGACCCATAATCGCCAAGGTCAAGAGTCCGAGCGGAACATCGGTGCGCGCGGACATCAACGCGGTCATCACGCCCATAAATGCACCCGCGACGAGGAGCAGGTAGAAGAAGATGAAGATGAAGAGAACCTGCCGGGTGCGCGGTGCAATCAAGCGATAGGCAATCGCGCTGAGCGAGTTGCCGTCATTCCGAACGGAGAGCATAATCGCGGAATAGTCTGCCGCCCAACCGATGAACGAAACGCCGATGATGAGCCACAAAATCGCGGGGAACCAGCCCCAGAATGTGGCGGCGACAATTGGACCGGTGATGGGACCAGCGGCAGCAATCGATTTAAAGTGATAGCCGTAGAGAACGTTCTTGGACGTCGGCATAAAATCGACGCCGTCCATGTACATTTTAGCCGGGGTGGCTTTTTTCGGATCGGATTGAATGATCTGTTTGTCGATGCGGCGGGCATAAAAATTGTACGTGAAATAAATCATCGCACCGCCCAGAACCACCACAAGCCAGGTGTTCATGGGTATGCCCGAACTAACGACGGCGCCACCCACAACTAGGGGAATCAGAATTAGCGCAAGAACGACGAGACGGATGTCCACCATTGACCTCCTGAAGGAAATGATCTGCCGCATTCGTGCGGCAGGCATGGTGCTTGTTCAAACGAATCCGTGCGTTGGATGCTCTAGTTCCGGCATCACCTCCTTTGGTAACACCACCAAGCTCAACCAGACCCTTCACGTTCCAAACGCTACAACACCAAAATCGTCTGCGCGTTTCACTATTGAATTGTGCCTAAATTATACTACGCTCCAAGCCAGATTGCAAGCATCGATTTACGATGGGGGGAGAAATTCTTTTGGGGACTCTACGCGAGTGCCAGCCGTTGTTCGATCATCATCTCGGCTTGGCGAAAATCTTCACCAATTGTTTTGCCTTTGCCTTCGATCAAGACCGCTGGAAATTTGCGCACGCCGTACCGCAACGATTTCAACACGCCCTCCAACGATGCCGCATCGATGACCTTGAACACCACGCGCCCCCCGTAATGCTCCGCCGCTTTGATCACCCAATCGGATAGATTCCGATAATCTTGCATCATCTCCGGCGGCATCGACGTTTCCAACGTCTCGTTGTGCCACTTGCTCACGTTCGGCATTTCGGCGGCATTCCACACCACCTCGCAATGTTGGCAATGATAGAACTGCGTCGGCGCGAACGCAATTATCTCAACCATCATCGGTTTCATTTTGCCTCCTTCACTCTTGGGCGCGATTTTATCCAAACCAATTGCGTTAGTCAATCCCCCTTGTAGGGCTTTATCAAAGTCAGGCGCGCCTTGAGCAGGCGACTCCAAGTCGCGGCAACGACTGCACAAAGTCTGCCTTCGCAGACTGAGTCAGCCGACGAAGGTCGGCTTCGTGTCCTTGTTGCTGCGATTTCAATCGTTGTGAGGTGAAGCAATCTCACAAAAGACATTCGAGAGATTGCTTCGTCGTCGTTTCACGACTCATCGCAATGACAGTGTGAACTTGCTTCACCGCCGATGTATCCGTCGCACCGTTTCGATGTTCATCCCGCCAACCAGACCGCCACACGAACTCAGAATCACTTTGCCGTTGCCATCGACAATCGCTTTCACCGCCGCGTCGATTTCGGCGTCCGTTCGCGCCGCGCTCAAAAAATCGAAACTGAGATTGCCCCACAACGTCATTGCCCCACCGATTTTTTTGCGCACGCCGCGCAGCGACATTTCCGCGTTGGGTTCCAAACCTTGCAAGCCATCCAACTCACACGTGGCAAGATCAGCGAGAATGGAATTCAAGTTGCCGTCGGAATGGAAAAACGCGACGAGGCCAAGCGCGTGCAGATTGCGCGCGGCATCGCGCAACGCCGGGACGTACAGTTCGCGCAATTGTTTCGGCGAGAAAAACGTCGAACGATTGTACGCGAGGTCTTCGCCCAGCACGACGCCGTCCGCGCCGGCATCACGCACCGCTTGCGCGATCACGCGCGTTTCGTCCGCGCCGCGCCCAAAATAATCGCGCGCGACTTTTGGCACACTATGCACATATTTCATCAACGCATCAAAGCCCGCCGCTTTGACCGCCGCGCTGAACGGTCCATCGATCACCGCAAACACAAATCGATCCGATTCCGCGCGCCAACGCGCGAGTGATTCCAACGCGCGATCATCGTCCGGCTGTTGCACCGCGCCCCAGCCCTCGCTGAACGACACCGCCGCGATGTCGAGATCGAGTTGTTCCACAAGCGACGCGCGATGATCGTGCGAGATTTTTGCATCGTCCGCGAGTGAAAAAAACTCGCGCACAAATTCATCAGCGATGAAAAATTCGCCGCGTGCGATACGATCAATCGGTTCGCCGTTCAGTGTTTTGATGATTCGTTCGCGATGGTTCATAGAAAAAGATTCAACCGCAAAGAACGCGGAGAGCGCAAAGGGTTAAAAATATTTTCTTGGCGTCCTTTGCGTTCTTCGCGGTTCAGATTTTTTATTTGAAATAACGCAACAACTTGGAGTGCAAACGTCGATTGCTGGCAACAAACGCTTTGGAATGAACATTCCACGTTTCGCCGGCGGGTGTGGTTACTTTGCCGCCGGCTTCTTCGACGATGAGCGCGGCGGCGGCGACATCCCAGGGTGCGAGCGCAAGATGAATGTAACCATCCATCCGTCCCATCGCAACGGCACACATCGAAATCGCCGCACTGCCGTACGCGCGCCCGGTCATCGCTTGATCGATGACTTTGGCAAAGATCGCGGCGGTGCGGCGGCGCAATTGTGGCGCGCGCGCCCATTCTGTCCCCACCACCGCTTCTTCGAAAATGTTTTTGGTGCTGACGTGAATCGGTTTGCCGTTCAAGCGCGCGCCGCGCCCGCGTTCCGCCGCAAACATTTCTTGTCGGATCGGATCATAAACCACGCCGGCTTGCACCGCGCCCGCGCGATACAAGGCAATCGATACGCAAAATGGATACAGATGCCGGGAATAATTCGTCGTGCCGTCGAGTGGATCGACGATCCACAAATTCAACTCGTTCGATGTTGTGGCGCGGGTCCACAAGCGTTCGCGTTCTTTGGTGTTGCCTTCTTCTGAGATAAATCGATCTGCCGGAAAATGCGCGAGCAAAATCCGACGGATGGTGCGGTCGGCGGCGAAATCCGCGTCGGTGACGATGTCACGGCGTCCTTTCAATGTGATTTCGCGTCCGCCGCGCAACTTGTTGATCAGCACTTGTCCTGCCGCGCGCGCGGCGCGTTTCGCAATTGTAATTCGTTGTAACATTGTTTCCTCTGACGGATGACCGAGGACGGAAGATGGTTGATATTGGTCATCCGTCCTCCGTCATTGAATTATCTACGGCGAGCGTGCGTTCAACATCTGATCAATCAGTTTAGCAATTTCCAACGCAGCGCGCGGGCGCGATAATTTGTGCGAGTGCATCGCCAAACGCGCAAGCGTGTCATTGCCGGGCTTGAGCCACTCGCCGAGCGTGCGCGCGATTTCGTCCGGATTCTTTTGCAAGACGCCAATGCCGCTCTGCTCGACAAAAGTCACGTTGCCGGTTTCCTGTCCCGGCAAAAAGCCGCTGAGCAAAATCGGCAAACCGCACGCCATTGCTTCGCTGATCGTGCCGGGTCCGGCTTTGGTGATAATCAGGTCCGCCGCGTACATCCAATCCGGCATATTCGTCACGAAACCTTCGATGCGGACCGGGATTTGCCACGTCGTCGCTTGCAACCGGCGGCGCAGTGCTTCGTTGCGCCCGGCGATGATGACGAGTTGCGCCGACAATTTCGCATTATCGATCGCGCGCGCAATCTCATACAATTTGCCCATCCCTTCGCCGCCGCCGACGAGCAGAATCGTCGATTGGTTGAGCGCGAGTCCCAATTTGGCGCGCGCTTCCAATTGCCCGCTCACGCCGTCGATGAATTTGAGCGACACCGGTTCGCCGACGACGCGCATTTTTTCGGCGGGCATTCCCGCACGCAAACCTTTTTCGCGCGCGCCGTCCGTCGGCACGGTGCAAAGATCAACGTGGGGGTCGAACCACAAAATGTGCGCGTCGAACAGATCGGTAACGACGGTGACGAACGGCGCGCGCGAACCAACCGCGCGCAAGGATCGTCGCGCGAATGCGTTGATAATCGGATGCGTGGAAACGACGAGCTCGGGTTGGTACGCGCGAAAGAATTTGCGAATGCCGCGCGCCATCACGCCATCGAAAAGGACTTGCGCGGCGGTAGCTGCAAAGCGGTTGTTCGATGCAACAAAAAGTGCATGCCAGAGGAATTCAAAGTACGTGGTAAAGGGGAGATACCAACTGGGAACGTGGTTGAAGGGAAAAATCGCGGCTTGCTTGAAACCGTCGAACAAGATGGCGTCGTACTGCTGGGGGAATTCGCGCGCGAGGGCTTGGACAATTGCTTCTGCCGCGGCGCGATGCCCGCCGCCGGTGTCGGACATTAAAATCGCAATGCGTCGGCTGGTCATCGGGTTATGTCGGAATGAGAAAGATGCTGCGCGTGTCGTTCCCGTGCTTGCCGCACGACCCACACTGCCCAGAGCAAATTGAATACCGCAAGACAAGCGACCAGCCCGGCGACCGCCAGCACCAAATAGGGAATGCCGTAAATATCGGCAAGGTTGCCCACAAAGAGCATCGGCGGAATGCCGATGGCGTTGGAGAGTGTAAACTGAACCGCGAGCACACGTCCCCGCACAGAATCGTTGGAACGTTCCTGCACAACCGTTTGCGCCGGAATGTTGATCGTCGTCATCATCGCGCCGATGATAAGCGAGAAGAACATCACGAGGGCGGTGGCGGTGAGAATCAATTCGGGATAACCGACGAACAATGGTTTGCCGATCAGAACGCTGCCGCTTCCTGCCCACGCGAGGCCGGTTAAACCAATCGCTGTGCCGATCATTCCGATGCTCGCCAGAATTTCGCGCGCGATGCGATGACCGTACCGACCGATGGCGATGCTCGCAATTAACATGCCAACCCCGGCGGGCCAAAAGACGTACGTGGCGTCTTCCGGTTGCAAACCCAGCACGCGCTTGGCGTAGCCGGGTGCAAACTGTGCCATAATCATCGTCAGCGTGGAAGTGAGCGCAAGTTGCAGTAACGCGATAAAAATCGCGCGATGCGAAATCGCAAAACGCCAGCCCTCACGAATTTCGTTCCACGCGCGCCGCACCGTCGACGCACCGTCGATCTCGCCTTCGCGCGTTGGATGATCGCGCGGGATGATGCTGACGAACAACGTGGCGAGCAAATACATTCCGACGGCAATCCACAGCGAACCGACGATGCCAATCGTCTTGGCGCCGAGCGGCGCGAGAATGATCATCCCCAAAATTTGCGATGCGATGAACGTCAAGGTAAAGAGTGAATTCGCGGGAAGTAGATTTTCCGGGCGGACCAAAAGTGGAATCGTCGCGCCTTCAGCGGGCGCAAAGAATTGCCCGATTGCCGAAGTCACGAAAATCAGAATGTAGATTCCCACGAGAAAGTACGCCTCGATGAATTTATTCGATGGCAACGCCGCCGCAAGAATTGCGAGTGCGGCGCCGGTAATGATACGCAACGCATTCGACCAAACGAGAATCGACTTTTTTGAAATGCGGTCGACGATCATCCCGGCGAGCGCGCTGAGCAAAACCGCCGGCAAACTGAAGGCGATGATGACCGCCGCCAAATGCGCGCTCGAGCCGGTTACTTGCTCGATGAGAATAAGTTGGAGAAAGAACGACCCGTTCAGCGCGGTGTTGGATAAAACCTGCGCTAACCAGATCGCGCGGAAATTGCGATTTCGGAGGACGGCGGAATACCCGGTGGGATTGATGGCTTCCATGGTCAGTTGGTCGTGTTAGGATCGGCGGCTGATTGGCGATAGACAAATGTCTTGATGCGTTTCTCCAATTCACTGCGCGGTAAAAGGACGCGGCGTTGACAGGTTTGGCAAACCAACCCAATGTCCACGCCGATGCGCACCACTTGCCATTCGAACCCGCCGCACGGATGCGGTTTGCGCAACCGCACCACATCACCGATGTTGATTTCCAAGGGCATAGTGGCTGAATTATAAGTCGATTGGTTGAATAGTCAATTAGCGTCCTGCATAAATCGTTTGATACTGCCGCCAGTTAGTGTAAACGATGCGCACGTACGACGCGGTCTCGCTCAAGTGAATTTCTTCGACTGCCAGATCGAGATCGGGACGCTCCCACAATTTCACGCGTCCCGCGCCGGCGTTGTACGCCGCGAGCGCGTAAATCGGTTCGTTGAAATTTTTCAAATCTTGCGCGAAATACCACGTGCCAAACCGGATGCTGACGTGCGGCAGATACAATTGATCGAGCGAAAAGTTTTGAACGTTGAGTCGGCGCGCAATGTCCCGCCCGGTCGATGGAATGACTTGGCCCAAGCCGCGCGCGTCCGCCGACGAGGTTGACCACGGATTGAATCCGCTTTCCTGTCGAATCATTGCAAAGTACAGTAACGGATCGATTTGATTCTTTTGCGATTCCGCGACAACGAGGTCGGCATAGTACGTGGGATAACGCAATTGCCAGAGGAAACGCGGCGCGACGGGTGCGCCAGCGTCGTTGGCAAGCCGCGCGATCTTTTCGCCGCAGTCGAGTGCGAGTGAAAACACATTGTTGTCGCGGAAGTACAGCGCGAGCGCGTACAACGCGCGCGGATCATCTTTTTTCTCTTCGACGAGAATTGCAAACTCGCGCCGCGCATCAACGGTGCGATCCAAACGCAACAACTCGGCGCCACGTTTGAAATTCAAATCGTTGCGCGTCGCCGCATCGATGGTGCCGACGGGCGATTGATTGTTCTTGCTCCAACTCGTCAGCCAATTTTCAAACTCGGCTTGATCTTGCTCGCTCGCCATTGCGTACCGCGCAAGATCGTACGACACACTGTTGGATTTTGGCGGATTGAGAATATCTTGCGCGCGCCAGGTATAATAACTGTTCGGCAAGGCGGCGGCTTGCGTCCAATAATTTTTCGCATCGGCGGTCAAGCCGCGTGCCTGTGCCGCTTTGCCCAGCCAGAAAAGCGCGCGTGCGTTGAACGTCGTTCTTGCGTAATCTTTGGTAATCGTTTGCCAGCGTGTCATCGCGGTTTTGAAATCTTTGCCGCGATAATAATCGAGTCCCGCCCAGAACAACGCTTCTGCCGCACGATTGCTTGCCGGATATTTTTTTTGCAACTCTTCGTACAGCGGTGCGGCGTCGCCGTAACGTTTGGCGCGGTCGTACAACAACGCCGCGTTCCACAACGCGTCGTCCGCGCGATCACTTTCTGGAAACGCGCTGACGAATTTGCGGTACGTCGTCACCGCATCGTCGAGTTTATTTTGCGCCGCGTACGCCGATGCTTTGCCAAAGTACGCGTCCGGCACACGTTTGTCTTTGGGCAATGATTTGATGATGTAATCGTACGCGATGATTGCCGCCGCGTACTCGTTTTGCCGCGCGCGCGAGCTGGCGATGTAATAGCGAATGTCGCCGGCGCGTGCCGCATCCGTTTTCAATTCACGTTCGAACGCGGCAATCGCGGCGGCGGACTGCCCGGCGTGATAATCGACCAAGCCGCGTTGATAATCATCGATGGTGCCGCCGCGATTCAAGAGATTGACGAGCGCTTGGTACGCGCCGGGTTGTTCTGGATATTTGTTGATCGCTTCCGTCCAACGCGCCAACGCCGTATCGATTTTGTTGGCGACGGCGTACGTTTCGCCGAGTTTCAAAAGCAAATCGGCTTTTGTGCGCGCGTCGCTCGCAATGGTCAATGCGGTTTCGTAACGCGCGGCGGCTTGCGTCAATTGATTGAGCGCGGTATGCACATCGGCGGCGCGGCGCAAAATGTTGATGCGATTTGACGCGGCAAGTGTCGTGTCTTGCAACGCGCGGTCGTACTGCGCGATGGCATTCGACGCGTCGCCGGCAAGGACCAGCCAATCGGCAATCGTCGCGTCGATGTCGCCGGCGAGCGTGGACGTTTGCGCGCGGTACTGGCGCAATTGATCGAGCGCGTTGGCGTAATCTTTCGTCGCGCGGTACGCATCGGCGAGAAGGTAACGCGCTTCCGGCGCGCGCGCGCCGTTTGGATTTGCCTGTAAATACGCCGTGAATGTGTTGATTGCACGCGTGTCATCGTTGTTGAGCCAGTACGCCTCGCCCAAGCGATACTGCGCTTCTTGCGCTAGATCGGGCGCGGGGTTGGAATTCAACACCAATTGAAACGCGGCAATCGCGCGCGCGTAATTGCCGTTGCGCCGCGCGGTCATACCATCGTTGAACGGGTTGGACGAAAAGACCGGCGTGGGTGCCTCGATGGATTCGGGCGTTGATGTTGCGACAACTTGGACAGTTTGGATGGGAGCCGGTTCAGGTGTTGCGGGAGCGGAGACGGTGGAACACGCGGCGAGCAGAACACCAAGCGTGAGGTAGAACAGGATTTGTTTTTGCATTACTGGCGATATTATAGCCGGAAAAGCGGAAAAGGTAAAACGAGACAGCAACGAATAAACGCATCGATTCATCGGCGTTTGAGTAGGAGTAAACATCAGCGATGGTCTCAGCGATTTATTGACTGGTCTTGGTCTTTGCGATATAGTTATGATAGGAATAGTAGAGGAGGAGGCGGCGCCGGTGAAACAATGTTCCCAGTGTGGGTATGAAAACGCAGATGAGATTCGTCATTGCCGAGCGTGTGGCGCACGCTTGTTTCGTCCTGCCGAGCGTCCTTGTCCTCAATGTGGTTTGTCCAACGAATTGGGCACGCGCTATTGCCGGGGTTGCGGTAAAATGCTTGCGCCTTCGATTGCACCGCAGCGACACAACTCTGAATTTTCCAGACGGGTCTTGGGTCCCAATCCTAGACTGCCCACATCCTCAAACGATCCCGAAATGCCGGAATGGATGATGCGCTTTCGCACCCCCACGCCGGCGCCGGTGGCATCTCCGCCGCCCCAATCCAAAGAATCGGTCAATCTGTTGCTGTTGATCTTGCGGCGCATTTTGGGAATTGCGCCGGACGAAATCAGCTCGATCCAGATTCGCAAAAAAGATGGTGAAACAATCGAGTTGCCTACCCACGTGTCTGAGCAGGTTGAGGCAAGACGTAAAGATAAAGTGCGCAAGTGGTAATTGCAAAAGCGGAGTCAAGAACGACTCCGCTTTTTTGTGCGCCGATTTTTGACATTCACAACGTACCGCGTTAAAATACGATTGCACATTTGTCTTTGACCACGGGTAATTCAAAAGCACACGACGAAGGTCTCGTCGTTGCTAATCGGAGTAGAATGATGATTCGCATGTGCCCGTGTCAAAACAATTCAGTGAAATGCACGGTGGCTAATTCACGAAACCCATTCCGCTGGTTTTTCGTAACCGGCTCTGGGATCGTTCCGATTTCTGTACCTGCTATTCGATACGCTTCTTTGAGGCGCATTGAAAGCAGGTAAATGTTTTCTTGGGAGCGTTGTCGCCTTCAAGCCCAGAAAGGAGGTGTTGCCGCGAATAAATAAAAACCAATCTACTGAGAAACTGATATCTCGAAACAACATTGACTTGCAGACTTGCAAGACGCCCCGCCAAGTAAGACGCCTTGGCGGTTGCAAGCCGCAAGTTGGGAGGAGAGAATGTTTTCTCGGATTACGACTTTTGCGCTGACTTGCTTAATCGTGTTGATGGTTGTTGCGTGTGCTCCCTCCGCAACACCGGCGCCAACCGCAGCTCCACCATTCAACCCAGCACAAGCATCTTCATCGCGCCCGCCCGCGCCAACTGCCGTGCCCCCAGCCGCCCCAGCAAGTTCGGCGGCAAGTTCTGTCTCCTCTGGCACGAGCGTGAACATCATTGGGGCTGGGACGCAGCGCAAGATTATCAAGAACGCGCAACTGCAACTAACAGTTGAAAACACCGACGTTGCGCTCGACCGGCTCACCGGCATCGCGGTGGATACCGGGGGTTATATCATCAGCACCCGCGTATTTACTGAACAAGGTCTCAAAGCCGCGACCATTACGTTTGCCGTGCCGGTTGATCA
This sequence comes from Anaerolineae bacterium, assembly GCA_034435055.1. Classification (GTDB taxonomy): domain Bacteria; phylum Chloroflexota; class Anaerolineae; order UBA4142; family UBA4142; genus DAOTXS01. The sequence goes on from DAOTXS010000017.1 coordinate 31,411, forward strand.
ATTTGAAACCGCACTCCGCCGGGTCCGCGGGGTCGCGCTCAAAGTCGAGCAAGAGAACTCGTCTGGACAAGACGTGACCGATCAGTATGTCGATTTAGAGTCCCAAGTTCGAAATCTTGAGGCAACCGCAGATCGCATCCGCGAATTTCTGAAAAAGGCGCAAACGGTTGACGAAGCGCTCAAGGTCAATCAGCAATTGGCGCAAGTCGAAAAGGACATTGAGACACTGAAAGGGAAAATGAATTATCTAGGTGACCGGTCGGCGTTTTCGACTATCACCGCAGAGTTGCGTCAACCCAGACCAACTCCCACACCATTTCCAATTTTGCCAATACCTACACCAACTGCAACCCCGACACCGGTAGTTTGGCAACCTGGTGCAACCTTGCAAAAAGCCGTTGATACACAAGTGAGTATGTTCACCACGCTGGTGCAAACGCTCACCGATTTGACCATCTGGCTTGTCATTGTGTTCTTGCCGTACATGATTTTGTTCGGCGTGATTGCATGGGTGGTTATGCGCGTGCGTAAATGGTTCACTCAATCGACTTCTGGTTCACCCCCCAATCCTCCCGAGTCATCGTAGCCAAACAAAAGACGTGTTGACGTGAAAAAGAAGGCGGAGTCGATTTTGACTCCGCCTTAAACATGTAACCTCACACTTGAAACCTACTTGTGCAAATTCTTTGCCGCAATGAACGTGAGTCCGCGCTTGGTCAATTCCTCCGCCGTGTGATTCAACGCCGCGTGCTTGTCCAGATAATTTTGAAGCAACGTCGGCATCATTCCCTTCGCTTCCACTTCTGCTTTCGGCAAAAAGTATTCCAACAAATTCGATGGATGCGCGCGCGTTGCTTCTACTTCCGGATCGCCGCCTTCGTGCTTCGCCGAAATATTTTTAACGTGCGTCGCCAGCTCCATCAATTCCGCGCGGCGATCGTACGGCTGGCGCACAATCGATTTGTAACATTCGGTGATGTGATGCTCGATGCGGACGACATCCTCAAAGCCGTACGCCTTGCGAATATCCGCCGCCGCTTCAATCGTCGCGTTATTCACCGAGTTGCTCAGATTGAAACCGATGAGCGGCGTCGTGCCGTCCGGGCGCGCGAACAATTTCGCCATCATCAACGTCGACCAGATAAAGTACGGATTGTCGTTGCCGACGAACACGGAAATCTTGAACTCGTTATCGATGCCGAGGCGATGAATCAAATAGCCAACGAGAATCGTCCCGGCGTTGATGTTGAGTACCTGATAAATGCCGTAGTTGGTGTAATAGTACAGAAACTCGTCGAGCCATTTGATCGCGTACTCGTTCGGCTGACCGATGCCGCCGAAATAACCGGTGATCGTGTCCGGTCCGCCCAGATGGACGTTCGAACCATCGGTGCCTTTGGTGTCCAGCGTGTCAACGTACGACGCGCCGATGGCTTGCATCGCCGCCATCCCGGCGAGCAGATCGCCTTGATCCGCTTCTGATTCTTTCATATGCCGCACGCGGATGAATCGTCCCGGCATCAATTCTTTTTTCTCGATGGCTTGTTTTGCCTCCGCAATGAGCCACGGGAAATATTGAAACGCGCTGATTTCAAGCGTGACCGCGTACGCCTTCTTAAATTTCATCGTGTCGGCTTTATCGCCCAACACTTTGCGGCGATAATCGGCGACGCTGACGAACGCACCTTTGTCGCGTTGCACGATCAGCCATTCCAAGTCCGGCACGAACGGCGATTTCATATCGCGCAAGCGTTTCATCAGATTGGGCAACGCGCGCGCCTCGCGCGATTTACGATTGATCTCGTCAATCGTGCCGTACTTGGCGATGACTTTTATCACGTCTTTGACGAGTTTGTTTTTCGGGTCGAGCAGGTGCTCGTTGATAGCGGCAAGGTTGCTTGCCGGAATTTTTAATTGTTTGGTGTTCATGGATTCCTCCGTAAAGGCAACCCTCGTGGTCGCCCTGCCTTGTGGTGGGCAACCACATACGGTTGCCCCTACAAAATCATTCACCCAACATCTTTTTCAATTCAGCGTACTCGTCGTCTTTAATCCCAAACCAATTTTCCGGTTGCGGAAACTGTTTGCTCGTCACTTCGGCGACGTACTGCTTCAACCCATCGCCGATCGTTTTACCGGCATCGCCAAATACTTTTGCCATCTTCGGCTTGAATTTCGGATACAAGTTGAACATGTCGTGGAAGATGAGCAGTTGTCCGTGCGCGTGCGGGCCTGAACCAAGCGAGATAATCGGAATGCTCGCGCGTTTCGTAATCAATTCGCACACGCGGTCGGGAACCATTTCCAGTAGAATCGAGTACGCGCCGGCGTCTTCCAACGCTTTGGCATCGTCGATGATTTTCTTCGCTTGATGCGCGCCTTTGCCTTGCACTTTGAATCCGCCGAGCGCGGAGACGCTTTGCGGCGTGAGACCCAAATGTCCCATACACGGAATACCCGACTTGACAATTGCCGCCACACGATCCGCCATCTCCGCCCCGCCTTCGAGTTTCACCGCATCGCACGCGCCTTCCGCCATAAAACGCCCGGCACAACGAATCGCGGTTTCGACAGAGGGCTGATACGTCATATACGGCATATCGCCGATGAGCCAGCAATTGGGACTGCCGCGCCGCACCGCTTGCACGTGCGGCATCATTACATCCTGGGTTACCGGCAACGTCGAATCGTAACCCAGAATCGTCATTCCCATCGAATCGCCGACGAGTACCATGTCCACGCCGGCTTTTTCGACGAGGTCTGCCATCGGATAATCGTAGCAAGTGATCATTGTGATGGGCTCGCCCTTGCGCATTTTGTCATAGAGGTAGCCGAGTGTCACTTTGGGTCGTTTAGTTTCAGTCATTCAACACCTCCTTGTTCGCCCGAACGTTTTGCCGGGTCTTGAATTGTGCGTAAACTTACCGATGGATTTCCCTGTTTGCGGAACGCGGTAATCTCAGGGTGAGTATTTGCGTACTGATCAAGTCTTTTGGTATCCCAAGTTACGCGTCCTTGATAAAAGACCGCAAATAATCTACTGCCTTTGACGCTCGCGCCATGTTGCAGAACATCGTTTTTAATTTCCTCTTCTAATGCGGCAATCCGCGTTTTAGAAGATTCGATTAGCGGATTGTACTCGGCATCAAGCGCGTCAAGTTCGGTTTGAACCGTCTTGAGAATCTGGGCGCGTTTGGCTTCATAATCCAAGCGCGTCAACTCAACTGCCGCTTGAACTTGGCTCAGTTCATCGAGTTTTGCCGCGATGCGCTGTTGGTTTGATGGTTCCATCTTCACAACACCTCCGCGACCAACTCCGCAATATCTTTGCGCGCAATCTTTTCGTCCACGCTCAACGCTTTCGCGCCATCGTCGAGCATCGTCATACAGAATGGACACGCGGACGCGACGGTGTTTGCATTCACCGCAACGACATCTTCCACACGTTTGTTGTTGATCCGCGTGCCGGTGTTTTCTTCGAGCCACATTCTGCCGCCGCCGCCGCCGCAACACAAGCCGGTCGAACGGGAACGTTGCATCTCGACGACATTTGCGCCAACTGATTGCAGAATCGCGCGTTGCGGTTCGTAGATGTTGTTGTAGCGACCCAGATAGCACGAATCGTGATACGTGATCGTTGCAGCGTTTGTTCGTTGTATCGTTATTCGTTTAGTTGTGATCAATTCGTTGATTAGCTGGGTATGATGAACGACTTCAAACTTGCCGTCGAATTGTGAGTACTCGTTCTTGATCGTGTTAAAGCAATGGGGACAGGTTGTCACGATGCGTTTGAATTTGTATTGCTTCATCGCCTCGACGATTTCCATCGTTGCCATTTGATACAAGTACTCGTTGCCCAGACGCCGTGCCGATTCACAGTTGCACCGTTCCTCTTGCATCACGGCAAATTTGAGACCGGCGGTCTGCATAATTTTGACGAACGCTTTGGAAATTTTTTGCGCGCGGGCATCGTACGCGCCGGCGCAACCGACCCAGAACAGCACGTCGTATTCTTCGTCGGCGTCCGCAAACGGCACCTCGAGTCCTTGCATCCATTTGTGGCGGTCAGCTTTGGGCAGACCGTACGGGTTGCCTTGTCGCTCCATCGAGTTCATCGCGCTGGCGCCGGATGTTTGCACCGAACCTTCCGACAGCGTGAGATAGCGGCGCAAGTCGATGATCGTGCCGAGCTGATCGATAGCGACCGGACACGCATTCACGCAACCCATACACGTGGTGCAATCCCATAATTCTTGTGCGTCGATGACTTGTCCGTGAATCGCGTCGGTTGTTTTTTTGTTCGACACTTCGAACATCTTGACGATAATGTTTTTCGGCGAGAGCGCTTTGCCGGTGATCGACGCCGGGCACGCATCCTGGCAGCGACCGCAACGCGTGCACGCTTCAAAATCGAGCAATTGCTTCCACGAAAATTCTTCGAGCTTGCTAATGCCAAAGGTCTCTTGATTTTCAATGTCGTCGATTTTGGGAATCGTGCCGGCGGGTTCAAGTTTCTTGAAAAAGGTGTTGACGCTCGACACAACGAGGTGTCCCAGTTTGGTGTACGGCACCGCGCCGGCGGCAACAATCGCGAGCGTGCCGTGAAATAACCAAACGCCCAAATGGAGACCGCGCAACAAATTCAAATCGAGCGAGGTGAAAAGTCGTGAAAGGGGCCAGCCGACGATAGAGCAAGTGGTGCAGAACATCACGCGTTCGTTGAGCAGGGCCGTTTCAATCGGTTGCGCGGCGAGTCGCAGAATTTCGATGATGAACCCGGACAGCACGATCAAGAACAGTGAGCCAATGATCCACAAATCTTCGCGAAAATAACGTTTGCCGGAGCGACCATCGAGCCGTTCGGGTTTAATGCGGTAGCGAATCACCAAAGCGACGGCAAGTGCGAGGAGCGCGATCACGCCGAAAATATCGAGGATGATTTTGTAGAGTTCGTAGAACCCGTTTTGCAACAGACGCCACTGATTAGGATCGATCAGCGGTTTGGTAATGTCCCAGTCAATTGTTGCAATCGCGGTGCCGAGGAAAAGGATGATGATGCCCGCCATCAACCCGGCGTGCATCGCACCGGCGGGTTGCAGATCGAGAACCACTTTTTTCGTGAGCACACCGTTGAGTAGCCACATTTTCAGGCGTGGACCCAGCGGGCGCCAATCGAATTTGCCTTTGCCTTGGCGAATGATTTGGTAGCGTTTCCAGAAACCGTAGAGGAAAAAGAGCAGCGCGATAAAACCGGCGAGGTACGCTCCCCAGTGTAACCACTCGGGGATGTTCCAGAACGTGGGGCGACAAATTAACCCAGGAGGACAATCGAATTCTGGCATGCTTCAACTCCTTTGTTGAAAATGTGGCGCGAGACCTTCGCGGTTTCCCAAACCGCAAAGGTCTGAATTATTCCACTCCGCCTTTAATCAGCGGAATCGCGGCGTACAAATTTCCCGGGTCTGGCATCGGGCGCGGTGTGTTTTTCTCCGGCGCGGGCGGCGCGACCAACAGTTGGTCTTTGGTAATTATGGCACTGCGTCGATCATAGTACGAGAGTTCATACTTGTGTTCCAACACAATCGCACCAGTGGGACACGCTTCTTCACAAAAGCCGCAAAAGATACAGCGAATCAAATTGATCTCGTACCGTTTCGCGTACCGTTCGCCCGGCGAGAATCGATTCTCATCCGTCTGCTCTGCCGGCTCGACGTAGATGGCATCGGCGGGGCAGGCGGCGGCGCACAAGGAACAGCCAATACATTTTTCCAAGCCATCGTCGTGGCGTTTCAATTCGTGGCGACCGCGAAAACGTGCCGCGACCGGTTTTTGCACTTCGGGATATTGAATCGTGGGACGCGGCGCGAACATCTCGCCCAGCGTCACGGATAATCCTTTGAGCAACGCGCCGATATCGGGAAAAGCCATTAGACCTTCTCCACCTTCACCCGCGCACCGATTGGCAACGCGGCGGTACCATCCAAATTATTCGGAATCAATACAGTGTCCGGCGGCACGTGTCCGTCAACACTCGCATTCAACTCGATGACACGCGAATCAAACGACACACGCACGCGCGCGCCATTTCCGATTCCAATCTGTTCGGCATCCTGCGAATTGATTTCGATGAACGGCGCTGGCACACGCGGTTGCACAATTTTCGTCTGGCTCACCAGCGTTCCGCGATCATACAACACGCGCGCCACCGCCAAAAACTTTCGTCCTTCGTCGTTCGTCGTTGGTCGCGTCGGTTCATGCCACACCAAATCGAACTTGGCGTTTGCATCACTTTCCGCCACGCTCGTCCACATCTTGCCGCTCGAAATATTTTCCAGTTCGCCCATCGCAATCGCGGTCGGCTCATCGCTGGGATTACCTTGTCCGTGCGGCGGCCGCGGCATCTTGACATTTTCCGCGAGCGCGGCGTGCGTCATTCCTTTGTAAAGCGGAACCGTCGTTGCAATTTCGTCCATCACTTGAGAAGCGGTTGCATAATTCCATGTCCCAAACTTTGAACCTGTAACCTGTAACTTTGAACCCGAATCCAGTCGTTTTGCAATTTCGACGACAATCCACCAATCCGGTTTCGATTCACCGATTGGTTTTAGCGCGGCGCGGAAGAGTTGCACACGCCGTTCGGTGTTCGTGAACGTTCCATCGCGTTCTGCAAACGATTGTGCCGGCAAAACCACATCGGCTTGTTTGGCAGTTTCGGTCAAGAACAAATCTTGCACGACGAGAAAATCCGGTTTGACAAAATTGCCGTCCGACGCCGGATCGCACGCCATCACGTACAAGGCGCGCACGTTGCCCGATGTCAGATCGCGCGCTTCCAAACCTTTCGCGTCAATTTTTTGTCGCCCGACGCCGTGATCAGACATCAAACCAAAATCCATCGCGCCGGTGGAATTGTTGTGCGGATACAAAGCAATCAAGCCATTGTTCTTGCGACCGACGTGCCCGGTGATGAGCAACAGCGTAGCGATGCCCGATGCAATGGCGAGATCGGACTGTTGTGCAAACATCATCTCGCGCCCGTAGAGAATTAGAAGATTAGGTGATTGGGCGATTTGGCGCGCGGCATCACGAATTTTTTCCGGCTTGACGTGGCACAGTTCAGCGCATTTCTCAACGGTGAATGGTTCAAGCGATTTTTTGAATTCGTCGAATTTGTTCACGCGCGCGGCGATGAATGCTTTATTCTCCAATCCTTCGTCAAGAATGGCGCGCACAAGACCCAGCAAGAAATATGCTTCGGCACCGTATTTGTACACCAGCGATTGTTTAGCGTACTTGTTCAGTTTTGTAATGCGCCCATTCGCCACGATTAAATTCGCGTCGTACCATTTTACACTTTTGGTCAAACGCAAACGAATGACCGGTTGTTCCTCTTCCGGGTCAGCGCCGAGAACGAGCGCGGTTACATTTTTATCGAGCGAGCCCAAATTTGTATCGACGCCGGCACCGTACAGGTGCACCAAATCCGCGCCGAGATTTGTCGCGCTCCAACCGACGCGATGCTCAAGATTGTTTGAGCCGATGACTTGGCGGAACAATTTTTGGAACAGATACAAATCCTCGTTGGAGGCGCGGTCGCCGCCGAGACCGCCAAGCGCATTCGCGCCGTGTTGTGCCTTGACCTCTGCGAATTTCGACGCGACGATGTCAAGCGCGTCATTCCAAGTTCCAACCTCCAACTTGCCATTTCTACGAATGAGCGGCGTCGTCAATCGATCAGGCGAGGTCGTAAAGTGATGCGCAAAACGTCCTTTATCGCACAACCAAATTTCGTTGACGCTATCGTTTTCGCGCGGAACGATGCGCTTGATTTGGTGATCGCGTTCGCCAATCAGAATATTGCAACCGACCGAACAATGCGCGCAGACACTTGGAGAATCGTTGATTTCCCACACACGCGCGCTCAAGCGAAAATCGCGTGAGGTCAGCGCGCCGACCGGGCAAATATCAATCGTGTTGCCGCTGAATTTGGAATCGAATGCCGGGTCGGAGAGCGAGACAATTTCCAAACCGCGCCCGCGTGCCGCAAATCCCAAGACATGATCGTCGGCGATTTCGTCTTGAAAGCGGACACAACGCGAACATTGAATACAGCGTTCGCGGTCGAGCATAATCAAATCGCCGAGCGGCACGCGCTTTTCGTTATGGAATTTCGATTCGACCGGGAAGCGCGAAACACCGGGACCGTACGCCATCGTCAAGTTTTGGAGCGGACACTCGCCGCCCTTGTCGCAAATCGGACAATCGAGTGGATGCGAGGTCAGCAAAAATTCGATGATCGAGCGACGCGCTTCTTCGACTTGTATGGTGTTCGTGCGCACCGCCATTCCATCGGACACGACGGTTGTACACGCGGTTTGCAATTTAGGCATCCAGCCGATTGCCGGCTTGCCATTCGCATCCATTTCGATTTGTCCGTCTTTGCCGCGCTTGGGTGTACCGATTTCAACCAGACACATCCGGCACATACCGACCGGTTGCAACTTGGGATGATAACAAAAAACCGGAATATCGACACCGACTGCTTTCGCCGCTTCAACGATGAGCGTGCCGTTGGGAATTTCAACGACTTTGTTATCTATTGTAACTTTGGGCATTTCTACATTTCCAATTTTCGATTTCTGATTTGCAATTTACTGACCACTATCCACTAACCACTATTTCCTCGCCCAGCATCCACGCTCTTTGATGTGCCGTTCGTACTCTGCGCGGAAAATTTTCACACTGCCCAGCGCAGGCGACGTGGCAAAATCGCCAAGCGGACAAAGTGTGCGTCCTTGCATTTGCGTTGCCACATCGGTCAGCAAATCAATGTCGCTCATCGTGCCAACACCATTATCGATTCGCTCGAGGACGCGCGAAAGCCAGTAGGTGCCTTCGCGGCACGGCGTACATTTACCACACGATTCGTGTTCGAAAAAGTGTGTCATCTTTTTCGCCGCCCAAACGATGCACGTATCTTCGTCCAACACGATCACGGACGCCGAACCGAGTTGCGAGCCGAACGGCTGGAGCGATTCGAAATCGAGTTTGACATCCATTACCGATTCGGTTGCGAGCGGACTTACCATTGGACCGCTGGCGCCCGCCGGCAAAATCGCTTTCAACTTTTTGCCGCCGCGAATGCCGCCGCCCAAATCGTAAATCAAATTGCGGAAGGTGATCGAACCGAACGGTGCTTCATAGTTCCCGGGACGATTCACGTGACCGCTCAGGCAAAACACTTTGGGTCCCGTGGACTTGGGCGTACCGATCTTGGCGTACCACTCCGCGCCGCGTTCGATGATGAGCGGTACGTTGCACAGCGTTTCGACATTGTTGATGACCGTCGGTTTGTTGTAGAGACCGACGCTTGCCGGAAATGGTGGTTTGACGCGCGGCTGTCCCAGTTTGCCTTCGAGCGATTCGAGGAGCGCGGTTTCTTCGCCGCAGATGTACGCGCCCGCGCCGCGATGCACGACAATCGATAAATTGAAATCGGAGTCGAAAATGTTCTTGCCCAGATAACCGCGTTGCTCCGCTTCCGCGATTGCTTTTTCTAGGCACTGTGCCGCGTACGGAAACTCGCCGCGAATGTAGATGAACGCGATGTGGCATTGAATCGCGTATGACGCAATCGCGATGCCCTCGATGAACTGGTGCGGATTGCGTTCCATCATCTGACGGTCTTTGAACGTCCCAGGTTCCGATTCATCCGCGTTCGCAACGAGATAACGAGGGAAAATCCCCTTCGGTAGGAAACTCCATTTGACGCCAGCGGGAAAACCGGCGCCGCCGCGCCCGCGCAAACCCGATGCTTTGACCGTGTCGGTCACTTGGTCGGGCGTCATTTCTTTGACCGCTTTGCGAAACGCGGAATAGCCGCCGTGTTTTTCATAGACGGCAATGTGATTGATGTCTGGAATGTCAAGGTCTCTGAGGATTAAATGTTCCATGCAACACCAGATAAAAAGTCGACAGTCACCAGTCGACAGATTTATTTTTGCAAGTACTTTCGATTAGGCGCAAGTTTGCGAATCAAGCCGGTTTCCATGCGCGCGATTTCTTCCGCATCAGCAACAAGTTTGCGAATCAAGCCGGTTTCCATGCGCGCGATTTCTTCCGCATCAGCAACAAGTTTGTCTACAAGTTCTTGTTTGCAGTACTTGAGCCGCGCCGCAATTTGCAGAGCCGTGACTGTTTCGTATGCTGAACGAAGCGAGATATCAAGAAATCGCGCAAACTCTAAATCGCTTTCGCAACCCGCGCCTTCTGCAATGTTTAGCACAATCGACACCGCCGCGCGGCGTAATTGACTCGTCAGTCCAAAGAGTTCGTCTTTTGGAAATGTACGTGTCAAAGAGTAAACCTCGACGACCAAATCCATCGCTTTTTGCCAGACCTTGAGTTCTTTGTAGTTGTGCATTTCAAATATTCTGTCTGTTTACTGACGACTGTCGACTATCTGTCTACATCCCCCAGAATAATGTCCGTCATCGCAATGATGCCCACCAAGTCCGCGATGTAATAGCCCTTGGAAATCATCGGCAGGGTTTGCAAGTTGGCGAACGACGGCGTGCGCACGTGGACGCGGTGCGGCATATTCGTGCCGTTGCTCGAAACGAGAAAGCCCAGTTCACCGCGCGGGGATTCCACCGAGGCGTACACAAAACCTTTAGGTGGCATGAATCCTTCTGTCCACAACTTGAAATGATGGATGAGCGACTCCATCGAGGTTTGCAATTCAGTTTTGGGCGGCGGCGCAACTTTGCGATTGCTCGTGACGTACGGTTGCCCTTTGGTCTTTTCCAATTTTCTCAACGCTTGCTCAATGATGCGCAAACTCTGGCGCATCTCTTCCATCCGCACATAGTAACATTCTAGCACATCGGCTTTGGCGCGCGAGCCGGTGATCACATCGAAATCGTACTGTTCGTAACCGGAGTACGGTGCAACTTTGCGCAAGTCCCAGTTTACGCCGGTGGCACGCAACATCGGTCCCGTTACACCATACGCGATGGCTTGCTCTGCCGTGTATTCGGCGATGCCGAGTGTGCGTTCAAGCCAGATCGGATTCTTGTTCAGCAGATTTTCGTATTCCTTCAAGCGACCTGGGATCATCTCCATAAACCTACGCACCGCCGCCGAAAATCCTGCCGGCAAATCTTGCGCGAGTCCGCCAAAGCGAAAATACGACGCCATCATCCGCGCGCCGCTGACCATCTCAAAAATGTCGAGCGCGACCTCGCGTTCGCGGAACGCGTACGTCATCACCGTAACCGCGCCAATGTCCATCGCCTGCGAACCAACCGCGATCAAATGTGACGCGATGCGCGCGATTTCGCACAGCACCACGCGCGCGATTTGCGCACGCTCCGGCACATCGACCTGCATCAACTTTTCGACGGCGAGACAGTACGCGAGATTATTGAACCACGTGCCCAGATAATCCATCCGGTCGAACAGCGGGATCGCTTTGAGGTACGTTTTGTACTCGGCGTTTTTTTCGATGCCAGTGTGCAGATAGCCAATGTCCGGCATCGCGTTGACGATTTTTTCGCCATCGACTTCGAGCGCGACGCGCAAAACGCCGTGCGTCGATGGATGATGCGGGCCCATATTGATGAGCAACGTTTCCGATTGTGTGCCCGACCACGGCGTCGCGGGATCGGAAATGGTCAATGGAATTTGAGTAACCGCACCACCGACACTGCCGATGAGTCGTTGGGGTTTGGGTGGCGCAACGGCATCCGGTTTCTCCGGCTGAATCTCATCGTACGTGTGGGTGAATTCAACTTCTTCATAACCCAGCGCCGTATCTTTGCGGAGTGGATGCCCGATGGTTGCATCGGGCAGAAGGATGCGGTGCAAAAAGGGATGCCCGGTAAACGTGATGCCGAAAAGGTCGAACACCTCGCGTTCGTAGAAATTCGCGCCGGGATAAATCGATGTAACCGATGGCACGTTCGTATCCGCGCTTGACAATTGCACCCGCAAGCGAATCCGCGCGTTTTCCGGCATCGAAAGAAGATGATACAAAACGTCGAAACGGGGCTCGCGCGGCAACCAATCGAGCGCGGTGACATCGAGCAACATTTCGAACGATTGCGCGCCACGCAAAAATCGCATCACGTCGAGCAGCGATTCGCGCGGAATGGTAATCGTCGTCTCGCCGCGAAATTCGTACACGTCGGTAATGACATTTGGAAATCGCGCGCGCAGTTGCGAGAGAACGTTTTCGATTTGCGCCATTGCTGATCCTATTGGATTATCCTCGCAAGCCCCAATCGGTAATTTTGATTTGACCTTTCGGCTCGCCTTTTTTGATTTTCTCGTGCAACATCAAAATGCCATCCATCAACGCTTCGGGACGCGGCGGGCAACCGGCAACGTAGACATCGACTGGGATGATTTCATCAACGCCTTGCAGGATCGCGTAATTATTGTAGATGCCGCCGCACGCCGCGCAATCGCCCATCGCGATCACCCACTTGGGTTCCGGCATTTGATCGTACAGTTGGCGGACGACCGGCGCCATCTTGCGCGAGACGCGACCGGCAACGAACATCAAATCGGCTTGGCGCGGCGACGCGCGGTACACTTCCATTCCAAAACGCGAGAGATCGAAACGCGGCATATAGACTGCCATCATTTCAATCGCGCAACACGCGAGACCGAACAAGAGGGGCCACATCGAGCCGGTGCGCGCCCACCGCAACACATCTTCGATTTTGGCGAATACAATCCCCGGCGTGCCCGATTTATTTTCGGGCGAGCCGGTCGCAACCGGAATATCGTTTGGTTTTATCGTTTGAGCGGACATTTGTTTGCGCTCCTTGCAATACTAAAAATTATTATATCACATCGTTATTTATCTCACAAACTTGTCAAGTGCAAATAAAAAATCGATTTGTGATGTTAGAACCGTACAAAATCGTAGGAGCGAGGTAACCTCGCCCCTACGCAAAATGTTTTTCCAATGACACCTTTGGTCGTGTGAGCAATTCGCGCGCGACTTGGACGAGCGTGGGCGGATGCAACAACATATTCGCGTACGAGGCGTTCGCCATTGGACACGCGCATTCGCCCGCCGCGATACTGCGCCGCAAATTTTTCATCGACCCGGCTTGCTCGAACCAGATCGGTTTCAAATCGTAATTCGTCTGATGCAAGTTGCCGACTGGCTCGGCGCGAATGCAACACGACCACACATCACCGTTCGGCGCGATGTGTCCGCTTGCCCAGCCGGCAAAGCACGGCACGATTTGTCGCTGTTCGATCAGGGTGCGCTTGGCGATTTGGTAATAACGTGCGCGGAACGATTGCGTGACGCGCGCAAATCCGCGCGCCGGCGTCGAGCGCGCGTGGTCGCTGAGCATATCGGCAATCGGTGCATAGTCGCGCGCCATCGGTGTGATGTTCAACCCCACTGTATCAAGTTCGACGCGCTCCTCGGCGACTTCGGTGATGTACGAATCGGGTGCAAGTGGTTGCAAATCTTTGTAGATTTCCGGAAAGCGTTTGATGTTGAATTGCGAGATGACGGTGTGAATGCTCAAGACGAGGTTCGCATGTTTCTTTTGCAATTCTTTTAAGGTGCGCCACGTTTCCATCGCTTTGTCCCAATTGCCCGGCACCAGCCGAATGTCGTCGTGTTCCGCGCCAATGCCATCGAGCGAAAGGTTGATGCCGATGCGCGACTTGGGTGCGCCCGCACAAATCTTCTCAACGCCCTCCGCGATGCGTGGCGTGAGAATGCCATTCGTTGGAATCGTGATGTATTCCGGTTGGCAATGTTGATACGCGGCAAGCACCATTTCCGGCAAATCTTTGCGCAGGAATGGTTCGCCGCCGGTGAAGGTCAGATAAATCGGTCCCCGTCCGATGTGCTGAAACACGCGCGTCCATTCATCAAGCGTGAGGTCGTCGTTGGGCTTGCGCCACACATCGCACGTGCGGCATTTGCTGTTGCACCGATACGATACGCTGATGACGATGCTGAACGGCAAAAGTTTCGGAAAACCGAAACGATAGAAAAACCAGTAGAGAGGGATTTTGGGGAGAAGGGAGAGGAACATTAGTTCAACCCGTATATTCGGGCCACAGGTTCGGTAGAAATGGTTGTAATCAAGAATCGCCCATCAGGAGAAAACACGATTCTATCCCCCCCTTTGTCCAATTGACGCGCCAGCTTACCTGCATTAATATCCCAAATCAATACACGAGCACGAAATCCTCGATCTGTAGTTGCAAGTAATGTTCCATCTGCGGAGAATGTCATTCTGGAGTTCATAGAATCCATTCTTAGAGGTATCTCGAGATCCTCACCCAAGCGTCGCACTTCAATGCCATTGCCCACATCCACCAAAGAAATGTACTCTCCTTTCTCGCACCGACCAGTGGCACCTGGAGTGCATGCAACAACAGCAAGTAACCTGTTGTCCGGCGAGAAAGAAATCAAAGCGTAATCAGCCCCAGTTTTCATTTGACGCACAATCCTTGCGTTTCTCATATCCCAAAGGGAAGCGGTTGCTGGGGCAGTCCATGCCAGCATCGCTCCATTACTAGAAAGAGCTACGTCTCGAATGAGGCTAGATGGCACGAGATGGCTAACCCGCTTTCTTGTAACAGGATCCCACAGCCTAACTCCATGAGGATTAGCACCCCAATGTACCAATAGTTTTCCATTAGGAGAGAAGAAGGCCTTCCACGCGTCAAAGCCAGACGAACCCTCTTCCTCTATCCGTCCAATGAATTGACGATTAACAATGTCCCACAGTCTAATCTCAGCAGGAAATGCAAATGCGAGTGTCGTCCCATCAGGGGAAAACGCAACGCTCTCAACACAGGTTTGGGAAGCATCCGGGTGAAGCACCTCCTGTCCTGTTTCAATATCAAATACCTTTACTAGCCCTCCAAGCAAGAACCTACTATCTATTCGCTCACATCCTCCAGTCGCCAGTAGTTTTGAATCAGGTGAAATAGCTAGTCCGCCGAATATCAGCTTAGGTACTGCTATGGCGCGCAGCTCCACTAGCTGGTCAACGTTATCAACGGAAATGTAGGGTGGAGTGAGTTTGGAGGTGTCGGTACTGGCAAGCGAGTACTGATAAATAGGAAATTCAAGAATAGGAAATTCAAGATACGACAATTCAGTAATCTTGACTTTGGATTGTGGCGCGATTTGGACATATGCTTCCAAGTCTTTAGTTGGATAAACAGATTCGGACAGAGAAATACTTTCCTTTTGCCCTGAGGATAAGGCAATGGTGATATTCTTTCCATCAGCAGATATACCGAGAGTAAATTTTGCTGAACGTCCCGCCGTGATTGTCTTTCTACCCAATACATTTCGCCCAGCAGAAGCCAAGAGAGTCCATGATCCTTGGTTTGCGCTTTGTTTGACAAAAAACAACCCGACAGTCCGTACGTCGCTTCCCGATATATCGTGGTACAAGACTAGACCGTTATTGGCGTTTGTGGAATTTGAGTCATCAATCTCAATTTGAAAATCAACCTGATTATCGAATCCGGGCGACAACTTTACATCTAACTTCTGCAATTGCGAAGTCGTGGTACTGGTATTACTAGAACTCATTTCAAAATTCGGGTGATGCACCAAAGAATGATCGCCAGCAAACAAAAAGCTTTGTAATGTTCAATGAATCGGTCATAGCGCACGACGAGCCGACGACAATTGTCCAGCCAAGCGAAACAAC
>DAOTXS010000018.1:0-117055 GCA_034435055.1 Anaerolineae bacterium
GTTGTTTCGCTTGGCTGGACAATTGTCGTCGGCTCGTCGTGCGCTATGACCGATTCATTGAACATTACAAAGCTTTTTGTTTGCTGGCGATCATTCTTTGGTGCATCACCCGAATTTTGAAATGAGTTCTAATTTGCTGAGCAGGAGGATTCCAATGGCTAATCCTGAACGACGGCGTTCGCCGCGCAAAGCGGTTACGTTGCACGCCTCGGTTGAACGAATCGATTTTGGTAAAACGATTGCCGTTCAAACGGAGAACCTGAGCAAACGCGGCGCAATGTTCGAGTCGCCAGACCAAGTCTTGCCCGAAGAGGTCTGCGTATTCAAGTTCGTTACCCCCGATGCGCGCGTCGTCGAGGTGCAAGGACGCATCGCCTGGGTCGAACGAAATGACGCCGGCGAGTATCACGCCGGCGTCGCGTTCCGCAACCTCTCGCCCGATGAAGAGTATTTGCTGGAACTGCAAATGGTTCGCAGTGCAAAAAAGTAAATTCAAACATCGATTGCAAGAATGCCCGCGATAAAAACGCTTCGCTCTGCTTGGAAGAGATTGTTCGTCTTCGCCCTCTTCGCTTGGCTGGTCTTTAGTTCTCCTGCCAATGCCAACACGCCACTCTTTCACACCTACACCCAACGCGACGGACTCGCCGCCGATTACATCACCGGCATCGCGTTTGCGCCAGATGGCGCGGCGTGGATCGCGTCGCCGCGCGGCGTTACACGCATCCGCGATCAATATTGGATGACGTACACCGCCGCCAACGGCTTGGCGAATTCCTGGGTCAACGGCATCGCCATCGCGTCCGACGGCAAACCGCATTTTGCGACGTACGGCGGCGGCTTGAATATCTTCGACGGCGCGATCCGCAGAACGTACGACCTCGTCAACAATTATCTCACCGCAATTGCCATCGATAAATTCAAACGCGTGTGGGTTGGCACGGACGGCGCCGGCGTCGCGCGCTTGGAAAACGAAACGTGGACGAAAATCCCGTTGCCGAACAATTACATCAACGCGCTCGCGCTCGATGTCAACGGCAATCCGTGGATTGCCACGAACGACGGCGCGTTTTTCTTCGACGGCAAATCATTCACGGCGATCAAGCAAGCGAACGGATTGGCGAGCAATCGCGTCAGTTCAATTGCCATCGCGCCCGATAATCGCGTGTGGTTCGGCACGGACGCCGGCGTTACGGTGTACGATGGCAGAACGTACCGCACGTACAAAAAATCGGATGGACTCGTTGATGACAACGTGCGCGCGATTGCGGTTGACGCGACGCGCGTGTGGGTTGGCACAGCGCGCGGTTTGGCAGTGCTGGAAGCCGGCAAATGGAAAGTGTACACGCCGGCGGATGGACTCGCCGCCAATCAGATCAACGCACTCGCCATCGACACGCAGAAAAACGTCTGGGTCGGGACATCACACGGCTTGAGTATTTTCGGCGGCGCAAAGTTGCAACCGATTTCCACGTTGCCGGTCGTTTTGGTGCACGGCTGGCACACTGCCGAATCGGACGAACTCGACGACACTGAATTTCGTTTCATTCGCAAGTACTTGGAGCGCGACGGGGTGCGCGTTTTTTACGCGCCAGGCATTTCGCCGTACAACACACTTTTCCAAAACGCGGCGGTTTTGCGCGACGTGATTGCCGATGTGAAATCAAAAACCGGCGCAACGCGCGTGGACATTATCGCGTTCTCGATGGGTGGATTGAACACGCGCGCGTACATCGAATCGACGTTGTATCAAAACGATGTGCGCCGCGCGATCATCCTGGGAACGCCGCAAGCCGGCGTGCAAATGTGGTATCCGCTCCTCACGCGCGAAATTCAAAATCGACCGGACGAACCATCGGTGATTGAGTTGACGCCGGAGTACGCCGCGTTGTTCAATCGTACGCATCAGCCGCGCACGACCGTTCCGTACGATTTGCTTATCGGCGATGCGCGCACGCAATCGTCGCTGGAACTCTTAAAAGTCTTTCCGCCGAGCGACGGCTTGATCGAGGTGTGGAGCGCGCACGCGCTCACGGGACCGCAAGTGCGGCGCGTGCTCAATTCCGATTTGCACGATTGGCAACCTTTGCCCTTGCCGCTCAATCTCACCGGCTATCTTTATCCTGAACAAACATATCAGCAATTCATTCGCAACGCGTTGCGCGATCCGGACGCGCGACCGATTGGTGTTACCGCCGCGCCGGTCGAGTCGATTGCGCCGCGCAATCACACGCCGTTGAACGTCGACATGCTGAATGCCGGCGCGACGATGACGCGCACAATTTTGATCGATGCGAATCGCGCGGCGCGTTTCATCGCGCGCTGGGATCGCGGCGATGTCAACGTAACGCTTCGCGCGCCCGATGGCACGCTGTACACGCCCGCCAATGTGCGCGAAGGCGTTTCGTCGAGCGAGATCAATTTGGAACGCATCGGCAAAACAAACTTGCTCGACGCGACGTACTTGAAAACGACGCTCGGCAATTTCATCGGCTATGCAATTCCGCGCGCGCAAACCGGCGCGTGGTCACTCGTCGCATCACGCATCGACCAAGACCGCGAGCCGTTGCAACTCACAACGTACGCCGATCTCGATTCCGATTGGCGGCTCAACGTGAAAACCGATCGCGCGTGGTATCTGCCCGGCACGCCGGTCATTCTCGAAGCATCGATGACAAACCGGGACGCGAACGCCGACGTGCGCGCGCAAATCGAATGGCTGGGCGACGGCGCGACGCCGCGCGGCAAACCCATCGACGCGATGTTGTTGCAAGAAGGCGCGCCGGGATTTTACGCGGACGCGATCACCGGGCTGACGCGCGGCGGTTATTATCTTGTGCGCATCGTCGCACGCGGAAATGATTATGCGCGCGAACGACAATTACTTTTTGCCGTCTCGCCGCAAACCGCGTCGTTTGTGGCAGATGCGACGACGCGTGCGGACAAAACCGCGCTGACGATCAACGCGGCGGTGAATGCGAAACGCGCCGGCGATTTTGCCATCGGCGCGACGGTGAAAAGCGCGCGCGGCCAATTGATCGCGTCGCTGACCGCGCCGTTCACGCTTAACGCCGGCGCGCAAAATGTATCGATAGCAATTCCCGGGCGTGAGATGCGCACGCGCGGCATCGATGGACCGTACACGATTGAGTTGGTGTTGATGGACGCGATGTGGACGGCGGTTCAAGTGGATGAGGTAAAATTATTGATCACCGATCCGTACCGCGCGAGTGATTTTCAGTAGGCGGCGCGTCATTGCGAGGCGCGGTTTTTGTGCCGAAGCAATCCCCAAAGAACTGTGGACGCGTACGCGGCTTCGCTTCGCTCGCAATGACAGAGTAGGGTATTCATGAAAACCAATCTTTCCAAATTCTTCAACCGCAGAAACATTATTATTGCCGTCGTTTTTTTGATAATGATCGCAGTTGCGATTTTTGTTAGCCAGAATTATTTTGCGCCGCAAACTGCATCGCAAAATATCGTTACTGTCCGACGCGGCGATTTGAGTGCCTCGGTGAATGCGACCGGCAAAGTGCGCTCCCAAAAATCGGTGCGGCTGATGCTCCCGGTGTCCGGGATGGTGCAGAGCATCAGCAAGTACGAGGGCGACGCGGTGAATCCGGGCGACGTGATTTTGACGGTGCGCGCGGATGATGCGTTGCGGCGCGTGCGGCAGGCGGAAATCAATGTGCAATCGCGGCAACTCGATTTGGCGCGCGCCAAATCTGCGCCGCGCGACGAAGACATCGAAATTGCGCGCGCAAATGTGCGCAAAGCCACACTTGCCGCCGCCTCCGCCGAAGACGCGTACACGAAAAATCCCAACTCGCAAAATGAAGCCGCGCGCGAGTTTGCGCGCATCGATCTGGAAGTGGCGCGCGCGAACTTTAATCGCGTCACGAATGGACCCGCGCGCGAAGAAATCGAGGCGTTGCAAAATTCGGTGGCGTTCGCGCAGATGGAATTGGAAGCGGCGCGCAACGTGCTGAACGCCGCCCGCGTTACCGCGCCGTTCACATCGACGGTGACGGAAATCTTGGTGCGCGAAAATGAATTTACCGGCGGCGGGCACGTGGCGACGGTGAGCGATTTGACCGCGCTGGACATTTTGGCTGACGTGGATGAAATCGATGTGGCAAACGTTGCGGTTGGACAATCGGTGGAGGTGCGGTTAGACGCGTTCCCCGGCGAATTGTTGCAGGGTAAATTGCTTCGATTATTCCCGGCGGCATCGACGCAACGCGGAACAACGGTTTACCCGGCGATCATCGAATTTGATGCTAAAAATTTGAAGGTGCGTGTGGGAATGGGCGCGAACTTGAAAATCCTCACCGTCGAAAAGAAAAATGTGCTTATCGTCCCAAACCGCGCGCTGAAAAATGTTGGCACACGCAAAGCGGTACGCGTCGTTGCGCCGGGTGAACCGCGCGATGTCATTGTCGAAATCGGCGTGACGAGTGGGAGCGAAACCGAAATCGTCAGTGGATTAAATGAAGGGGATCAAATTCTTGTGCAATAAAAAACCGGGCGCATCGATGGATGCGCCCGCGTGTTTTTTAGGGTGTTGGCGTGGGAGTTACGGTGCTGGTGAGTGTTTGCGTAATTCGCAACGTCGCGGTGGCGGTTGGCGTGGGGGATGGTGTTTCGTACACCAAAGTGCCAACGCGTTGCAATGGCGGCGGGGCGGAAGTGAATGTCGGACGTGATACCTGGGTTGGCGCGAGGGGCGGGGTTACCGGGAACAGCAACGTGCCGATGATGCTGAACACGACATAGTTTGCAAGAATCAAAACGATGATGACACTCCAATTACGCCACGGCATTTTTTCATTCCTCCGCCGGCATTATAGCATCGCGCGGAGTAAGTTGCAAACGATCAACCGCCGATCTTTGACATCGACTCGACACTGGTGATCTTGAAATCTTTGCCGAGGGGATGTTGTTCCGGTTTTGCATCGATGGCGCGCGCGAGTAATTCTTGCAATTTATTTTCGCTGACACCTTCGCATAACGCGCCGCGCATATCTTCGCCGCGTTCGCCGAATAAACACGCGCACAACGCACCGTGCGCCGTCACGCGCAAACGATTACACGCGTTGCAAAAATGTTCGCTCGCCGGCGTGATGAATCCGATGGTCGCTTGCGCGCCGGGCAAACGATACGTGCGCGCCGGTCCGTTGCCTTGCGGCGAATCGCTTTTCGATAATTCGGGCAGGCGGGCAATCAACTCACCTGCCGAAATAAAATGTTCAGTGAAAAATTCGCGCGCGACATCGCTGGCACCGACCGGCATCAATTCGATAAAGCGCACGTGCCACGGATGCTCGATGGTCAAGCGCGCAAAGTTGGCGAACTCGTCGTCGTTGATGCCGCGCATCGCGACGACGTTAATTTTGAGCGGTGCGAGTCCGGCATCTTCCGCGGCGACGATCCCCGCCCACACCGCGTCGAACGCATCGACGCCGACAATTTGGGTAAAGCGGTCGCGCCGCAACGTGTCGAGCGAGATGTTGACGCGATTCAGCCCAGCGTTTGCCAAATCGCGCGCGAGGCGTCCCAGCAAAAATCCGTTCGTCGTCAGCGCGAGGTCTTGCACACCATCGACGGAAGAAATCGCGCGCACGATTTTGACAATATCGCGCCGAAGCAACGGTTCGCCGCCGGTCAAACGAATCTTGGTGATGCCAAGTGCGACTGCCGCGCGTACGATTTTTTCGATGTCATCGGCGGTCAGCGGCGACTCTTGCGGCGCGGTAAAACCGTTGGGCGCGCAATAGATGCACCGAAAGTTGCACGCTTCGGTGAGGGAGATGCGGAGATAATCGATGGTGCGACCAAAAGTATCTTGCATAACAGTAGCCAGTCGTCAATCAACAGTCGACAGATTAAAATATGCGCAGATAAAAGTTGCGAGTCCCGGCGCGTCGTTCAAATCGAATCGCGGAACGTCGAGTGCAATCGGATGATTGGACACAACCGCGATGAGTTCATCCGTGCGTGCGACCAAATCCGTGCCGAGTTCCGCGCGCGAGATTTCGATCTTGGGCGCGGGTTCGCGCTTGAAGCCCTCGGTCAAAATCAAATCGACGTTTTCTATCCTAGCCGCAATTTCGGCAAGTGTCAACTCGCGCGTGACGCGTTGAAACCGCACAAACTCGGCGGGTGATGAAACGGCAATGATGTCTGCTCCCGCTTCGCCAAAACGCCACGTGTCTTTGCCGGGACTATCGACCGACGAGGTGTGCGCGTGATGTTTGACGACGGCAACGCGCAGACCGCGTTGTTTCAGTTGGGGAATGAGTTTTTCGATAAAGGTCGTTTTGCCGGCGCCGGACTTGGCGACGAAAGAAAGGAGAGGAGTCATAGTGTTCAAAACACAATTGCGACGTACTCAGGATAAATGGAGTACGTCGCAATGTGGTCAGAATTGTGTTACAGTTTTGTGCCAAGTGTCGCTGGTTTACTGTCCCATCTTGGGTGGCACCTTGCCCACGATCACATTCTTATTCGCGTCAAGCTCTTCGGGCTTGACCTTATCTGTCGTCAAGAAGAGTTTAGCGTTGCCGTGGCACGCATCGCACGACGCGTTCTGTGATGTTTTGCGTTGGATGTTGTGCGGCGTGGTGGGTTGCCAACTTGGCACAGCGTTCGGATTGGAGTACGTGATGCCGTATGCCTTGAACAGGTCAGGATTCGTCGGCACGTGGCGCACCAGCACGTAGTTGTATGGCACATCGGCGGTCTTGTTCGGATTCTTGCCGATTTTGAAATCGAGCCACGACGGATCGAGTGTGCGGAAGGGTAAACCCTTAGCGTCCTTGCCGACATGACAGCCGGAGCAGTTCTTGTACGCGCCTGCCGAGTGGCAGACTTGGCAGGAGAGTTTGTCGCCGTGCAGGGTGTGTTGCAGAACCTTGCCATCGGTCTTGACGGTCTTGTGGCATTCGACGCAAGTCGTCTCGGGTTTGTCATACATATCGACGCGGGTTTGACCGTCGCCGTGAAGTGAATCTTTGTTGTGGCACTTGTTGCATGACATCCCAAGTTTGACCCAGTGGACATCGCCATCTACGCCATCGTAATTGCCACGAAACTCGTCGCCGACACGTGCGCCGTGACACGCCATACAGGTGTCGCTGAGTGACGCAACTTTTTTGACAGTGTGTCCAGCGAGCAAGCCGCCGCCCGTGTACGTTGGTCGGCTGATGTGACATTGACCGCAGGTTGTGTGGCACTCAGCGCAGTGATTGTTGAACGCTTCTTTCATTGCGGGAGCATTGATGTCTGCTCCGACTGCTTTGAGAAACGTCCAATAGCCGTTCTGGTTCGTATGCAAACTCGTTGCCGCTTTCTTGACGATGTCACCGTGACAAAAGCCGCATGCCTTGTCGGCATTCTTGCTTGGATCCGTGATCACCTCTTTGTGCGCGGCTTGCTTGTCCGAGGTTGCCCCGTTACCACCGTGGCAAGTGATGCAACCGATTTTGCCGTGGGTCGATTCCATAAATTTGGCATCGCTCACGAAAACTTTTTCCCACGCTTCCAGCGGGGGGAGTGCGCCGCCTCAGCCCTCGCCAGAAGTTGCTTCCGATTTTTCGACTTTTTTCTCAGCCAATTTCTCCAGCGTCTCTTTGTTGGTGTGACACATAATACAGTTATCACTCGTCGGCGTCGGAGTAGGCACGACAGTTGGCGGAACCGTTGGCGCAACGGCGGTGGCTTGAACCACTGGCGCAGAAGTAGGAGCGCTAGTGGGTGCTGAGGTCGGTGAAGCGCAAGCGGCAATACCGATCATGACGCTTAACCCGGTAAGCAACCATAACAAACGAATACGCATTGACAGTCCTCCACAAAAAAATGCGGAGAGAGCAGTATGCTCTCTCCGCATTCGTTATGAACCCTACATCAGGTCTGAATCTTTGTTTTTAATCGACTTGGAATTACGGTTTGGCGATTGGATAATCTTTCTGTTCGGCTGGGAAGCGCTTGTTCGTGCCCAGCAGGTCATCGTTCTTGCTCCAGCCCATAATGCCCCATTTTTGGCTGATGGCATTATAGCCCAGGACGTTGAGGTAGAACGATGTCATTGAGCAGGTGTGTCCGGTGTAACAATAGACCACGATTTGCTTGTCCATTGGATACTTGGCAAGATTCTCGGCTTTGAACACTTGCGCGAATGGAACATTCACGGCGCCCTTGATGTGACCTTTGGCGTAATCTGCTGCCGCGCGAACATCGATAATGAAAGGATCGTTGGCAGCATCGCCGTCATTCAGTACTTCGTACACTTTTTCAGAGAGAATGACGGTGGCTTTGCCGCTCGCGAGGTATTTGTCGGCTTGCGTTGCGATCATATCGGCAACGGCGGTCTTGCCGGTGGTGACGGTTGGCACTTTGCCAGCCGCCGGCAATTTCACTTCAACGGTGTCAACCGGATAATCTTTTTGTTCAGCGGGGAATCGCTTGCTAGCGCCAAGCAGAGCATCATCCTTGCTCCAAGCCATAATACTGTACTTGAGTGCGACAGCATTGTAGCCCATCGCGTCCAGCGCAAAACTAGCCATTGAACAGGTATGCCCGGTGTAGCAGTAGACCACGATCTGTTTGTCCTTGGGCAATTTCGCAAGATTCTCGGCTTTGAATACATTCGCAAACGGGACATTAACCGCGCCTTTAATGTAGCCCTTGGCATAGTCTGCTGCACTGCGAATGTCTAGAATGAAAGGATCGTTGGCGGCATCGCCATCGTTCAGCACTTCGTACAGTTTGTCAACGGTCATCACGTACGTTTTCCCGCTCGCAAGAAACTTGTCTGCGGCTTCCGCCATCAGCGAAAATTCATTTACCGTCGCTACGGTTGGCGGCACGGGGGTTGCTGTTGGTGGAACCTTGGTCGCCGTGGGCGGAACCGGCGTTGCCGTGGGGGGGACTGGTGTCGGCGGAACTTTGGTTGCTGTTGGCGGTACCGGGGTCGGCACCAGTGTTGGCGTAGGCGCGGGTGCACAAGCAACTGCTATCGCCAGCACGATCAGCAACAAGAACATCGAACGTTTGAACATTTTTCCTCCTAAGATTTTTTATGAATAAAGAAAACGCCTCTCTCGACGGATCAAGAGGGGCGTTCTTCACCACTAAATATCCGAGTGCCAACATTGAGCAAGCAACAACACTTGCTCGTGGGACATTTCACTAATAATATATCAACTTGAACATATAAAGTCAAGCGATTTTGAATCGGCTATTTATACAAGTATTTGATTTGGTAAAATAATAAATTATTATAATGAATCGATTTATATATCCATATTCTTGACAATTTATGAAAATCGATGTAAATTGATTGTGTAATCGACAGAGGTTATGACTGCCTCGCCAAGATTGGGCGAGGCATTTTTAATTGGAGAGAATATGATCGAGGTTCACGAATTGCAGGTCTTTTTGGCGGCGGCAGAGGAAGAAAATTTTTCCGCCGCGGCTCGCAAATTGCATCTGAGTCAACCCGCGATTAGTTTTCAGATTCAAGGGCTGGAGCAACGTTTGAACACCCAACTTTTTCAGCGCATCGGCAAACGGATTTCGCTGACGGAAGCCGGGCGCGAACTTGTGCCGATGGCGCGCGAGATGGTCAACCTGTCGTTGCGCATCGAAGAGACGATGTGCTTGCAACAAGGGATTGTCAAGGGACACGTGCAAATCGGTTGTAGCACCAGCCCCGGCAAATACATTCTGCCGCATCTCATCGGCGCGTATCGCAAAATGTATCCCGAGGTGCAGTTCACAGTCGAAGTGATGAGCCGGCAACAGGTCGAAGCGAAACTCAAAGCCAAAGAGATTCACATCGGGGTGCTGGCGATGTGCAGTAAAGAAAAAGACCTTGAATGTTTCCCGTTTTTCACCGATGAGTTGGTCTTGATCGCCGCGCCGGATCATCCCTGGGCAAGGCGTGGGACCATTCACCCTTCAGAACTCAAAGAGACCGAATGGATACTTCGCGAAGGCGGCGCGGCAACCCGGCAAACGGTTACCGATGCTCTCGCTGAGTGTGGTGTTCCCGCCGACGATTTGCGCGTTGCGATGGAGTTGGGAAGCGTGGAAGCGGTCGAAGCGGCAGTGGAAGCCGGGTTAGGCGTGTCGATTGTATCGCGCGTGGCAGCGCGGCGCGGCTTGGAACTGGGACGCATCAAGACCGTCGCGGTCGAGGGGATGAATGTTCGGCGGCAAGTTTTTCTCGCGCGCAACAAATTGCGGACATGCACCTGCGCGCAACTCAAATTCCGTGAGTTTATCGAATCGCCGGCGGGGCAAGAGCTGATCGCAGCAATTCTGGGGTATAAATGACGAACGCCCGAAGATAAAAGTTTTCCTTCGTCTTCAGTCTTCCGTCCAATTTCAATTTGACACCGATTATAATTCAGATATACTTTTGAACGTCGGCGCCGTGGCCAAGTGGCAAGGCAAAGGTCTGCAAAACCTTGATCGGCGGTCCAAATCCGCCCGGCGCCTCCACGAAACTTCCGAAGTTTAAAGACTTTGGAAGTTTTTTATTTCTGCTTTCGCCACAGGATCAGCGCGAGGGCAAAGAACACAAAACTCATCATCGTCGATGCGGTTGCGCCGGCAAACGCCACGGCTTGCGCATCGATTTTCACCGGCGGTTCGGCAACCGGTGCCGGCGTCGGTCGCATAAACGCGCGCGGCGTCGGCGATGGAGCCACGGTGGCGCGGAGGGTTGGCGAGAGAACCGGGCGCGGAGTTGCGGAACTTGCCGGTGTCGGTGTGCGGGTGCGCGTGGCAGTGGCTGGCGCGCGGGTGGCAGTTGGCGCGGCGCTCACGTTGGTAATATCGGTCGTGAATCGCGGCATCAGCACGACGCGCCCGGTCAGCGGTCGCACAATGCCAATCACGCGCACGGTTTGTCCATTCATCGATTGAAGCAATCGAATCCGGGTTGTTGCGTCAATGTGCGCGATCAGATTGCCGCTACCGTCGTTGATGTCAAAGTCAGGATAATCGACATTGCTGACGACGCCGGTCACATCGATCAATAATCCATAAATCGATGGATTCACTTTGCCGGTCGCGAAACGAGTTGGCTCAACAGAACCGCAACTGCCGAGTATTTTTATCGTGGAGACATCCTCGATTTCGATTTCACGTTCGCCGCTGGACAATTCTACGCGACCATTCACCGTAACGCGGTCGGCAAGTTTGATGTTCGGAAAATCGCCGCGCCGGGTCGCCAAATTAACTTTGATGCCGCCGGTGTGATCTTGAATGTACATATAACGGTCACTAAACACGCCGGGCGGAAGTGTTACACACGCTTCGACATCGACGTAGTGATACAAGCCAGTCGTCTGGGCAGTCTCGACGGAAACTTTGCCGAGGTGCCAGGTTCGTTCGCGTGGTTCTTCGGGCGCGGGTGTCGGTGTGGGCAACGGTGTGTTATCGCTCCAAAGCGGCGCGGTGTATGCAATGTCGCCATCGGCTTGAAGTGCGCGCACGTAATAAAAATGATTGTTGCTGCCGTAATGCAAAATATTCCACGTGATCGATCCGCCGGTGAACGCTTGCGACCGGACGAGGGTGCCGTTGTCGTACAGGAATAGCTGCACCGGCTCATTGTCCGGATCGATGACCGTAATTGTGAAATTGAGCGTCGACGTTGCGCTGATCGTCGAACCCATCCACACGCCGTTCGATTGCAGAGCAATTGCCAGATTTTTGTCTTCGGTGGCAAAGACGCGCCGCGCACGGAATGCGGCAAGAAGGTTGGCTTGCGTGAGTGACGGCGCAATGACGCCGGTGCGATGATCGGTGTCATTGCCCCACGTCAATTGATGCGTGTCGGAATTGATGGTGGGCGCGACGCGCCAGCCCTTGCTGAGACTCTGAGGATATTGTGGTTCGTAGCGGACATATCCTTGCGCGTTGTTGCCGATTTCCTGCATAAAGATTTTGGCGGACGCCGCCGCGTTGAACGCAAAATTATCGAACGTGCCGCCGTACGATGGATCGGGATGGTTGAATTGGGCAATTGCGTTGGGTTGCGCGGCGAGCCACGCATAAAATTCCGGCAATGTGTCGTAATTCGGATCGTCGCGCGAGACCCAATCGGTGGTGCCGAAAACGTTGATGTGTCCCTTGTCTTCGTTGCTGTACTCAAAGCCGCGCAATGCGACAAATGTGCCATCGACATTTGCGGCAGTTGCCACATTACCGATTTCGTCCCATTCAGTTGCATCGAGGGTGAGCCACGCGTCGTGATCGGTCAAAGCGAAAAAATGCAGACCGTTCGCGCGCGCCTGGGCAAATGCCATTCGCGGCGGCCCACTGCCGTCGGATAAAGTCGAATGGGAGTGAATATCGCCCCAGTAAGCGAACATTCCGTTTGGCATTGTTGCGCCGGGTGGCGGCGCGGGAAATGCCGGCGGCATCACCAATGTGCCGGGACTGGGCGTGTT
The DNA here is from genome assembly GCA_034435055.1 of Anaerolineae bacterium. GTDB lineage: Bacteria > Chloroflexota > Anaerolineae > UBA4142 > UBA4142 > DAOTXS01. The sequence goes on from DAOTXS010000018.1 coordinate 12,465, forward strand.
GTGGAGAAAATCAAAGTTGATGTTGGGGTGGTCTTCGGTGCCGTAACGCTGTAATGAATTCGGTTCATTGGCATTCGGATCGGCTTTGTCGTTGGGATCGAAATATAAACCGACGGCGGTGAAATTGCCATTCTCCCACGCGACCGTATCGACGAGTTGATTACCGGGACCAAGGATGAGCGCTTCGTCGCCGGAGTTGGAGAGTGCGAGGGAGCCGCTTGCCCAGGCGGTGTATCGGGTGAGATTGGGCACGCTGGCTGTATCTGTCAACGCGCCAGTGACGACGATTTCAAAATGCGGATCGAAACCAAACCGATTGCGGAATTGCGCCGCGTTCCGTGCGATGATGGCAACAGCGTTCGAGTTCAAAACGTACGAAGGCAACCAATGCATTCCTTCACCGCCACCAAGCGTTTCTTCGTCGCCGATTTTGTAACCATCGAGATTCACGGCAAAAGCGTTGGGGTTGTAGATTTCGATAAACTCATCGCCTTCGTCCGTTTGTGTGCCGTCGTACAGCACTTCGGTGATGAGCAATCGTTCTGCCGTGCGCGTGGCAGTTGGCGTCGGCGTGTTGGTGGGCGTGCTGGTGGAAGTGCGGGTGGGTGTATTTGTTGGCGTGTTGGTCGGCGTTCGGGTGGGTGTGTTCGTTGGAGTGTTTGTTGGAGTCGCTGTGTGGGTGGGTGTGCCGGTGAAGGTGGGGGTGGCGGTTGAGGTCGGCGTGAAGGTGGAGGTTGGCGGCGAACCACACACATTGAAGGTCGACGACGTGTTGCGCGGATTTGGCGCACCGGTGGCAAAATCGGTCGAGTTATTGTCGGTTTCGGTACAGCCGCCGCCGGCGCGGATATCTGAAGTAGTTGTGCTTGGCGCGGGGGCGTAACTGGCACCTTCAAAGCAATTGGCGGTTGTGCCGTAGCCAATATAATCGACAACGTTTGGGTTACTAGGTAGAGGGCAACCAGTGCCGGTCAACGGTGTCGTATTATTAACCAATGCAACTTTGCCAGCAGTAGCACCCATTGCTATAGTACCAGTTACATCGGCAGTCGGTAGCGGCAGCACGCCATTCGCATTGCCGGCTTGTCGAATTAAAAAATATTGTCCTGGTGCAAGTGAAACATTCGGCAGTGAGGTAACCTGCCAACTGGTTCCAGTTGCACTGGCGTACTGAACCGACCAACCATTGAGCGATGCAGAAATCGATCCCCGGTTGAAAAGTTCAATGAAATCATTTTGATAGCTGGAACAACCAGGAGTCAAACAGCCGGCTCCGCCGTACACTTGGCTGATGACAATCGTCGTGGATAATGCTTGCGCGGGAGACGTGAAGAAAGGAATGGACGTGATACTCAACACGCCACACGTGATTAATGCAAGAAGAAAAATCAATCCAGATTGACGCCGTTCTGCCAAAAATGCCCCCTCTCAGCGCCGTGTCAATCGTCGGGCAGACGCGCCAAGATCATCGTCCCACCCATCTTCATTATAACCGGTGTCGAGGAAAAATCAAGATGGTTGCGATTTGAAGCAACTTGTATTATAATCTTCGCAACCCAACACTATCGAACGCGTGATGACTGGAGGTAAGCGACGTTGCCTGATTCTCCTCCTGCACGTTCCCCGCTTTTACGAGCAGAAAACCTGTACCTCAGTTTTGGCGGACTCGCGGCGCTTGCCGGCGTGAGTTTCGACATCGCGCCCGGCGAAATCCTCGCGCTCATCGGTCCCAATGGCGCGGGTAAAACCAGCGCGCTCAATTGCGTCAACGGTTTCTATCGTCCCCAGCGCGGCAAAATTCTTTTCGATGGTCACAATCTCGTTCGTACACCCACGCACGAAATTCCTCGCTTAGGTATCGCCCGCACGTTTCAGAATATCGCCCTCTACACCGGCATGACCGCGCTCGATAATTTGATGGCGGCGCGCCACATTCATATGCAACAAAATATGCTCGCCAGCGCGTTGTACTTTGGGCCCGCGCACGCCGAAGAAATCGAGCATCGCCGGGTGATCGAAGAAATTATCGATTTCTTGGAAATCGAGCATATTCGCAAAGCGACGGTTGGCGCGTTGCCGTACGGTCTCCGCAAGCGGGTCGAACTGGGACGCGCGCTCGCGCTCGAACCTAAACTCCTCTTGCTCGATGAACCGATGGCAGGAATGAATGTCGAAGAAAAAGAAGATATGGCGCGTTTCATTCTCGACATTCACGAGCGGCGCGGGATGACGATTCTCTTGGTCGAACACGATATGGGGTTGGTGATGGACATTGCGCATCGGATCGTCGTGTTAGATTTTGGCGAGAAAATTGCGGAAGGCACACCGAACGAAATCAAGATCAATCCCGAAGTTATCCGAGCGTACCTGGGCGAAGTGCAAAGAAAAGACAGTCCACAGTAGACAGTCCAACTATGGAAACTCTTCCTCAATATCTCCAACATGCGGCACAACGTTACGGCGATAAACGTGTCGCAATGCGCAAGAAACAACTCGGCATCTGGCGCGAATTTTCGTGGCACGAATCGTACACGCGCGTCAAGCATCTTGCGCTTGGCTTGATGCAGTTGGGTCTCGCGCACGGCGACAAGGTCTGCATCATCGGCGATAACGACCCGGAATATTTCTGGGCGCAACTGGCGGTGCAATCGTGCGGCGGCATCGCCGTGGGTATTTTCACCGATAGCATTCCGAACGAGATTCAGTACATCGTCCAACATTCCGACGCGGTGATCGTCTTTGCCAAAGATCAAGAGCAGTGCGACAAAATGCTGGAAATTCGCGCGAACGTGCCGGCGATTCACCGCGTGATTTATTGGGAAGAGCGCGGATTGTGGAATTATCGCGACGATTGGTTGATGAGTTTTGAATCGCTGATCGCCGTCGGACGCGAAATCGATCAGCGCGCGCCAACCCAGTACGACGAACGCGTTGCACAAGGCAAAGGCGACGACCTTGCGATTTTTTGTTACACCTCCGGCACCACCGGCTTACCCAAAGGTGCGATGATCGCGCACAAGAATTTGATCAGTGGCGCGGCAACATCGTCCAGTGTCGATCTGCGGCTCGACACCGATGATTATCTTTCGTTCCTGCCGCCGGCGTGGATTACTGAAAATGTTTTGGGGCTGGCGATTCATGTGATGAACGGAATGGTTATCAATTTTCCCGAAGAACCGGAAACGGTACAGGAAAATTTGCGCGAGATTTCGCCGCACGCGCTCTTGTTCTCATCGCGGTTGTGGGAATCGCTCGTGTCGATGGTGCAAGCGCGCATCGCGGATACCTCCTGGGTCAATCGCGTGTTGTACAACGCGTTCATGCCGATTGGTTATCGCGTCGCCGATTTGCGTTTTGGCAAAGGGAGCGTGCCGCTGGCGTGGCAAGTGTTGAACTGGCTCGGCGAAGTCGCGGTCTTTGCGGCTCTGCGCGATAAACTGGGATTGAGTCGCGTGAAATCGGCGTACAGTTCCGGCGCGGCGCTCAGTCCGGATGTCGTGCGTTTTTTCCGCGCCATCGGCGTGAACATTCGCAATCTGTTCGGCTCGACCGAGGGGATCATCCACACGCTTCACATCGGCGATGATGTCAAATTTGAAACGGTCGGCGTGCCGCCGCCCGGCGTCGAGTTGAAAATTTCGCCCGACGGCGAAATCATCGTCAAGAGTCCGATGGTGTTTCAGGGATATTACAAAAATCCGGAGACGACGGCGAAGGCATTGGATGGCGGTTGGTTTCACACCGGCGACGCCGGCTATTTGCGCGATGACGGTCATTTGATTTATCTCGACCGCGTGAAAGATTTGCTCGAACTCGCAACCGGCGACAAGTTCTCGCCGCAGTACATCGAAGGGCGACTCAAGTTCAGTCAGTATGTCAAAGATGTGATGGTCGTCGGCGGACGCGAGCGCGCGTTTGTGACAGCAGTAATCAACATCGATTTTGCGAACGTGGGACGCTGGGCGGAAAAAAAGCGCATCGCGTATACGACGTTTGTCGATCTCTCACAAAAACCGGAAGTGTACGATCTCATCAAGCAGGATGTTTTGCGCGTGAACGAAACGTTGCCGCCGCCCGCGCGCGTGAAAAGTTTTGTGTTGCTCCACAAGGAATTCGATCCCGACGAAGGCGATTTGACGCGCACGCGCAAACTGCGCCGCAACGTGATGGAAGATCGCTATCGTGATTTGATCGAAGCTATGTACAGCGGCAAGGACGAGGTGCGGGTGAGCGCGGCGGTGAAATATCGCGACGGGCGCACCGGGGTAATTGAGACAGCAGTGCGGGTGTGTAAGGTGTAGCGGCACGAACAATCAAGGAGCGTACCTATGCCCAAGATGCGTGTCAACGACATCAATCTGTATTACGAAGCGAGCGGCAATGGTCAGCCATTGGTGTTTATTCACGGCTTGGGGTCAAGCACACGCGATTGGGAATTGCAGGTTGCTGAATTTTCAAAGACGTTCAAGGTCATCACGTTTGACCTGCGCGGTCACGGACAATCGGACAAGCCGCCGGGACCGTACAGTATGGCGTTGTTCGCATCCGACACTGCAAACTTGTTGAAGGCACTCGGTATCGAATCGGCAAACGTCGTTGGGTTGTCGCTGGGCGGAGGCGTTGCGTTTCAACTCGCTATCGATTCGCCGGCGTTGGTCAAGAAACTCGTTATCGTGAACAGCGCACCCGCGTTGGTTGTGCGCACCTTCAAAGACCGATTGAATGTCTGGCAACGTTTTGCAATAGTGAAATTGCTCGGGATGCGCAAGATGGGCGAGGTGTTGAGCAAGCGGCTCTTTCCAAAACCAGAACACGCCAATTTACGCGCAACCTTTGTCAAGCGCTGGGCAGAGAACGACACGCGCGCGTATCAAGATGCGATGCGTGCGATGATTGGCTGGAGCGTGACGGACAAGCTGGGTTCGATTCAATGTCCAACGCTTATTCTGACGGCAGATCAAGATTACACACCAGTCACCGTGAAAGAAGAATACACCAAACTTATTCCTGGGGCGAAGTTAGTCGTGATTCCAGACTCGCGTCACGCCACGCCGGTTGAGCAACCGCAAAAGTTCAATGAGGTGGTGATGGAATTCTTGGGAGGGCAAATTTGAAATTTGGCACTTACCGCGCGGTGTTATGAGCAAAACATTCCAATCAATTCTAGAGATGATATTTTGATCAAGGATGTCTTGGCAGGTGTCCGAGACGGCGAGGTGATAGAAGATTATCCTGACTTTCAAAGGACCTTGTGTGCTGGTTCTGCAACAAGACCTGCAACAACAACCCATTCACGTCTTGTGGGGCATTCCCAAGAACCAGTCTAAACCTGCTGTTGTGATAACCGCTTATCGTCCTGATCCGGAAAGATGGACGGATGATTTCAAGAGGAGAAAGCAATGCGCAATAAATATCATACCAAGTTGGTACATGAAAAAGAATATGTTGCCGAAGTTGAGGTTGAGTTGATCGAATCTTCCGAAGGATGGGGACCCTACCTGTCCTTGGAGGACGTACAGAAACTTGACCGGGTTCGTGAAGCATTACGTTCGGGAGATTTGCGTCAGGCAAGTAAGTTGGCGTGTGTTTATCGTCTCATGCCAGTGGCGGCATAAAGTCAACCTAACCCCAACCCCTTCCCTGCGAGAGAAGGGGTTGGGGGATGGTTAGCGTAAAGTGTTTTTCTTTTCTGTGTGGTTCCGTGTAATTCTGCGGCAAAAGGATAGTCAATGAACTGGGAACTCTTCCCGCAATTTCTGGCAACCGGACTACTCACCGGCGGAATTTATTCGCTGATCGCACTCGGCTTGGTGCTGATCTACAAATCCTCGCGCGTGTTCAACTTTGCGCAAGGACATTTACTGATGGTCGGCGCGTTCGTCGCGTGGTGGTTCACCGATACACTTGGTTGGAACGTGTGGCTCGCATTCGCCGCCGCGATTGTCTTTGCCGCGATCCTCGGCTTGCTGATCGAACGAGTCGCGTTGCGCGCGCTCATCGGTCAGCCGATTCTCGCGACGGTGATGATGACGCTGGGACTTGCACAATTTTTGCAAGGTGGCACGATTGTCGCGTTTGGCGCATCGCAACGCTCGATGCCGGAAATGTTTCCACTTCGCGCGCTCATCCTCGGCGACATTCGGCTAAAACAAAATCTCGTCTTTGCATTTGCAATTTCGATGCTCGGCTTTTTGTTGTTCGTGCTTTTCTTTCGTTACACACGTTGGGGTTTGGCGATGCGCGCGGCAGCGGAAGATCATCAACTTGCGCAGAGCGTTGGCTTGCGCGTGCCGCGCATCTTCGGACTTGCCTGGGCGATTGCAAGCGTCGTCGCGACGGTCGGCGGCGTGTTGCTCGCGAGTATCAGCGGCGTCGAGTTAAATCTTTCGATCATCGCGCTCAAGGCGTTTCCGGCGGTGCTGTTCGGCGGGCTTGAATCGATTCCCGGCGCAATCGTTGGCGGCTTGACGGTCGGCATCATCGAAAGTTTGGTGGGCGGCTTGCCGGCGGACGCGACGATTCGCTCACTCCACCTCGCCGAAGTTGCGCCGTACGTGTTTATGCTAATCGTGTTGTGGTTCCGTCCCGATGGATTGTTTGGCTTGAAGCGAATCGAACGAATCTGAAATACGGGACAGAGATCAGAACTGATCTCTGTCTCTCGACCCCTGAGGTTTCTATGGCAATTCGACTCGCCGGTGATTTCGATACTTCATACGCCCACGATATGGCGATCATTCGCAATCGTGGACAATGGGTGATGACGATTACGTTCATCGTTGTCTTGTTCGCACTGCCATTTTTTATCGACGCACACACCATCGGTATTTTGAATCTCATCGGCATCAGCATCATCGCGGTGCATGGCTTGAATATCTTGCTCGGTTACACTGGGCAAATTTCGTTGGGGCAAGCGGCATTTATGGCAGTCGGCGCGTACACGGCGGCTGTGCTCGTCAAGTATGGCATTTCGTTTTGGATTGCGTTGCCGATTTCGGGCCTGGTCGCCGGACTCGTTGGGCTGTTGTTCGGTTTGCCGTCGCTCCGCATCAAAGGATTTTATTTGGCGATGGCGACGCTGTCGGCGCAAATGATCATCCCCTGGTTTTTTCGCAATGTCCGCACCGACATTTTTGGCGGGATGCCGGGAATGAAACTTGCCCCGCCGGAATTGGGCGGAATTGTTTTCAACAGCCAGGAAACGTACTATTTTCCGATTATGCTCACCGTTGTCATTTGCACAATTGCCGCGAAAAATATCGCGCGCACGCGGCTGGGTCGCGCGCTGATTGCAATCCGCGACAACGACCTTGCCGCCGAACTGCTCGGCATCGCGCAATTTTCGTACAAACTGCGCGCGTTCTTTTTATCGGCGTTGTACGCCGGGCTTGCCGGCGCGCTTTGGGCAATGTACGCCCGCTCGATCAATCCCGAACAATTCTCGCTCTTGAATTCGGTGTGGTATTTGGGAATGGTCATCGTCGGCGGAATGGGGAGCGCGCTCGGTCCGATTTTGGGGACGATTCTTTTGCGTGGACTGGAAGAATTGACGACGCAACTTGCGCCGGTGCTAAGCAAAATGTTTCCACACTTGGAAGCCGGCTTGCTCGCTGCGCTGGGCCCGATGGTATTCGGGGTTGCGTTGATGTTGTTCCTCGTCTTTGAGCCGCGCGGGCTGGCGCATCGCTGGGAACTTTTCAAAGCCGCGTGGCGGTTGCGACCCTTTGCGCATTAGAGATTAGACATTAGAGATTAGAGATGGGAGGTGATGTAGAGCAAAAAGGTAAATCGAAAAATTGGCAATCGACAATCGAAAATGAAATGAGAAGGAGGAGAAGTGAAAGCAAAAATTTTCGTTTGGTTTTTATTGGTCGCACTCGCGGTCGTCGCATTGACGGCGTGCGCGCCTGCGCCCACGGCTACCCCAGTACCCCCGCCGCCCACCCCGGTGCCGGCGACCAAAGCCCCCGCACCGACGCAGCCGCCGGCGTCTAGCTCTGCCGCATCAAGCGTGGCGCCGACCACCGCGCCCACAAAGGCGCCCGAACCGACCAAGCCATCGCTTCGCACGCGCGCAAATCCCGGCGAAAAAATCACGCTCTATCACTTTGGCGATGTAACCGGACCGCTCGCCGCGATTACAACGCCGCTCGTGTCCGGCTTTAACGACGGCGCGAAATATTTCAACGGCAAAGGCGGCATTCGCGGTGCGGAAATGGTCGTGGAATGGGCGGATACCGCCAGCAAAGTGGAACTTGCCATCGCGGCGTACAATCGCTTCCGCGAAAAGAAACCGCTCGCGATGCAAATGTACGGCTCCGGTGAAACCGAAGCGTTGAAGGATCGCCTCGCCGAAGACAAGATTCCGGTGCTGACTGCTGGCGTGAGCGCGAAAGGTTCGTATCCGCCCGGCTATGTCTTCGCCGTGGTTCCGATTTACACCGATCAATTTGGCTTGTTCCTCGATTGGCTCGTGCCGAACTGGGACAAGGTCAAGCCGGCAAAAGGTCAGGCAAATGAATCGCCCAAGATTGCGATTGTAACCTGGGACTCGGCGTACGGTCGCGCGCTGGATACGCCGGAAGTCAAAGCGTACGCGGAAAAGAAAGGTGTCAAACTCGTCACGCAAGAATTGTTCGTCGCTGGCGCGCCGGATGTAACCACGCAAATTCTCGCCGCGAAAAAAGCCGGGGCGAATGTGATTTACACCAACACCCTCGCGCATGGTCCTGCACAAATTCTCAAGGATGCCGTCTCGCTTGGCGTGCGCGATGAATTCTTGATTGCCGGCGATAACTGGGCAGTCGATCTTTCGATGCTCGCGCTTGCGGGCGCGGCGTCGGAAGGATTCTACGGCGTCTTTCCAAATCTGTGGTGGGATGACGTGGATCACCCCGGCATCAAGATCATTCAAGGCGAATTCACCGCGAATCAACGCAAAGCGTCGGAACGCAGTGTGGGTTATCTCCTCGCGTTCACGTTTGTGGATGCGATGAAACAGTACATCGAAAAGACGATTGATCGCGTCGGGTTCGAGGGCTTGACCGGTCAAGCCGTGTATGAAACGATCCAAGCCACGCCCGAACTCAAACCGATGGAAGGCATCCAGACTTTTGATTTTGGCAAAGACAAACGCGCGCCCAGCAAAGCGCGCATCGTCCAAATCAAAGGCGGCAAGATCACGTACGTTACCGATTGGATGACCGCGCCGGATCTGCGACCCAAATAACTTACAGAGGAGTAGAGGAGCAAAGGAGCAGGGGGATGTTTTCTCCTCTGCTCCCCGTCTCCCCTGCACTTCTGCTCTTTGATTTGATCATGCTAAAGCTAAACAACATCGAAGTCGTTTACTCCGACGTGATCCTCGTTCTGCGTGGTGTGTCGCTCCAAATTGAAGACGGACAAATCGTCGCATTACTGGGCGCGAACGGCGCGGGCAAAACGACAACGCTCAAAGCCATTTCCGGCTTACTCCGCACCGAACTGGGTCAAGTCACGCGCGGCTCGATCGAATTCAACGGCACGCGGCTCGACCGTTTGGGCCCAGAAGATATTGTGGAGCGCGGCATCGTCCAAGTTTTGGAAGGACGCCGCTTGTTCGCGCATCTCAGTGTCGAAGAAAATCTTACTGTCGGCGGGCTGGCGAAAAGCAACGGCAAAACCAAAGCCGATTTGGAAATGGTGTACGCTTACTTTCCGCGTCTGCGTGATTTGCGTCATCGCGTCAGTGGTTATCTGTCCGGCGGCGAACAACAAATGGTTGTCATCGGGCGGGCGTTAATGGCGCATCCCAAATTGATGTTACTCGACGAGCCGTCGCTGGGACTGGCGCCGCTCATCGTTCAAGAAATTTTTCAAGTCATCCAGAAAATCAACCAGCAAGAGAAAACCTCGATTCTGCTCGTTGAACAAATCGCGCAAGCCGCGCTCGGCATCGCGCATCACGGGTACGTGATGGAAACCGGGCGCGTCGTGCTTGATGGTCCCGCTGAAAAATTGCGCGAAAACGAAGACATCAAGGAATTTTATCTGGGTCTCACGCAACTGGGCGAACGCAAAAGTTATCGTGAAGTGAAACATTACAAGCGGAGAAAACGCTGGCTGGGGTAACCCAGTTGGCAGTAGGCAGTGGACAGTGAGCAGTCAAGCGATTTGCAAAGACTGTTGACCGTTGACTGTCGACTGTTTACTGAACATGATTAACGCTCACATTATCGGCTGGGGTAAATATCTGCCCGGCAAAATTGTAACGAATGTAGAACTCGCCAAGACCACCGACATCAATCCCGAAATCGTGTCATCGCGGACTGGCATCGAAGCGCGCCACATCGCCGATCCAAAGCAGGCGAGCGCGGATATGGCCACCCGCGCCGCGCGGATCGCGTTGGAGATGGCGGATGTCGCGCCGGACGAAATCGGTTTGATCATCGCGGCGACGAGTACGCCCGATTATCTTTTTCCGGCAACCGCGTGTCTTGTGCAAGATGCCATCGGCGCATCGCGCGCGGCTGCGTTCGATTTGGGCGCGGGCTGTTCCGGTTTTTTGTACGCGCTTGTCACCGCCGACCGCTTTATTCGGAGCGGCGCGTATCGCCACGCGCTTGTCATCGGCGTGGAGACGACGTCGCGGTTCAACGATTGGAAGAATCGCAATCTCAGCCCGTTCTTTGGTGACGGCGCGGGCGCGGTGGTGTTGACGGGCAACGAACAGCCCGGCGGTTTGCTTTCGTTTGCGTTGAGTGCGGATGGCTCGGGTGGTGATTTGTTGATGTTGCCGCGCGGCGGCGCGCGCGCACCGTTCATCAATGCGCCGGAAACAGAACTGCAGGTCGGCAAGATGGATGGGCGTGGGTTGTATCGTTACGGTTTGCGCGCGATGGTTTCGTTGGGACGCGATGCGGTGCGTAAAGCGCGGTTGAAAATTGAAGATGTCGATTTATTCATCCCGCATCAGACGAATAAAATGTTGGTGCAACAAACATCGGAACGTTTGCATATTCCGGAAAATAAAGTGCTCGTCAATATGGCGCGCTACGCCAACATTTCCGCGGCGTGTATGCCGGTTTCAATTTGTGATGTCATCGAAGCCGGACGTCTCAAGCCGGGAGATCGCGTGTTGATGACCGCGTTCGGTGCGGGACTCACTTCGGCGGCGGTGGTGTGGCAATGGACGCAATTACCCAAGAAACCGATGTCGTTCTCGCGGCGATTCTGGCACGCGTTGTGGGACGCGCAAGCCGCATTCCGTTCGCGGTTGTTCCGGCTGGAACATCAACTCGATTCGTTGACGCGCGTGGAAGATGAAGAGCCAGAGGAAAAAACGTAGGGGCGACCCTTGTGGTTGCCTGCCCAGGAGTTACAATGCCAATGAAAATCTCAACTCTCGATCGCGAACTTGCACACTTTGTAAAAGCGGTTTACGCTACGACGCCAGCCCTTAAGAAAATTTTCGATGACGCGAAAGTCAAGCCGGCAGACATCAAGCGCGTCGCCGATTTGGAGCGCGTGCCGGTCACGACGAAGGATCAACTCGTCGAAATGCAAAAAGCGAGTCCGCCATTTGCCGGCTTTTTGAACACGCAATCGAAAAAACTCAAACACATTTTTCTTTCGCCGGGACCACTCTACGAGCCGCACGGCGCAGAAAAAGCGTTGGTGAAAACCGCCGCGCAAGTTTTTCGGATTGCCGGATTCAAGCGCGGCGACATTGCGTTGAACACGCTGTCGTACCATCTTGTCCCCGCCGGACTTTTGCTCGATGCGGGCTTGCAAGCCGTCGGCGCAACCGTCGTGCCGAGCGGCGTTGGCAACACCGAACTCCAAGTCAAATTGATGCTCGATTTGAAAATCAATGGCTACGCCGGCGCGCCAAGTTTCTTGATGACGATTATCAAAAAAGCAGAAGAGCTGGGATTGGATTTCAAACAAAAGTTTTCTTTGACGCACACACTTTTTACCGCCGAACCGTACCCGCCGTCGTTGCGCGCAGAATTTCACGGCAAGTACGGACTCAAAACGCTGAACGCGTACGCGACCGCCGAACTTGGCTTTCTCGCGTACGATTGCGATGCGCAACAAGGTTTGCATTTTGCCGATGGCGTGGTCGTGCAGGTGTGCGATCCGACAACCGGCGCGCACGTGAAATCCGGCGAAGCCGGGCAAGTCGTTGTAACGACGTTCAACGAAACGTATCCGACGATCCGGCTCGGCACCGGCGATCTCGCGGTGTACATCGATGCGCCGTGCGCATGTGGTAGAAAATCGCCGCGCATTATGCTCGTCGGTCGCGTGGGCGATGCGGTCAAAGTGCGCGGGATGTTTGTGCATCCGAATCAGTTGAAAGCGGCGTTGACAAAATTTCCGGCAATTGCGCGCGTGCAAGGAATCGTAACGCGACCGGATCAAGTGCGCGACGCGCTCACGCTCAAAGTCGAACTCGCGCAAGCGGATGTCGAGCGAGAAAAATTGAGCCGGGAATTCGCGGAGGCGGTGCGCGGTCTGATTCGCGTCAGCGTCGATCACGTTGAATTTGTGCCATCGATTGCCGCCGACGCAAAGATGATCGTGGATGAACGCAAGTGGGAATGAAATCAAAGGGGCGACCGCAATCGGTCGCCCTTTTTTATTGCGCCAAGAATCGTCGCGCCGCTTCTGCCAACAACGCCGCGCCGGTCGGCAACGCCGCTTCGTCGATGTCGAAAATGGCGTTGTGGTGTGGTCGATGCAGGTTGTCTTTTTTCGCGCCGAGGTTGAAAAAGGTTCCCGGCTTGGCGCGCGCCATAAAACTAAAATCTTCCGCGCCCATTTGCATCCCGGCTTCGTGCACATGTTCCGCGCCAATCAGCTCGCTCGCCATTGTGCGCACGAATTCTGCCAGCGCCGGATCGTTGACGGTTGGCGGGTAGCCGCGATCGGAAATGAGTTTGTAATCGCCGCCAAGCGCGCGCGCCACTTCAAATGCTTTTCGCAAGTCGTTGTGGAGTTGATCGCGCACGGCTTCATCGAAACTGCGAATCGTTCCCTCGAGTTTCACCGAGGTGGGAATGATATTGTTTGCTGTGCCAGCGTGAATCATCGTTACGCTGATGACCCCTTGTTTGATTGGATCGACGCGACGCGAGACGATGCCGTGAATCGCGTTGATCACTTGCGCCGCGAGCCAAATCGGGTCGAGTGCTTCGTGGGGGTACGCGCCGTGTCCGCCGATGCCGATGATCTCGCCGTCGAACGTATCGGCGGCGGCCATAAACGGACCCGCCCGGACGTACACCTCGTTGCTGGGCGCGGTGCTGATGACGTGCAAACCGACGACCGCATCAACATCGTTCAGCGCGCCGGCTTCCACCATCAATTGACCGCCGCTCTTGCGGTCGATGCCGCCAATTTCCTCCGCCGGTTGAAACAGCAATTTCACCGACCCTTTGATCTTCCCGGCTTTGAAATCCTCGTTGAGCAACATCGCCGCGCCAAGCAGGCAGGTAACGTGCGCGTCGTGACCGCACGCGTGCATCACGCCGTCGTTCTCTGATTTATAATCGACGTCGTTCGCTTCGAGAATCGGCAGAGCGTCCATATCCGCGCGTAGCGCGAAACGCGGCTTGCCTTCGCCAAGATACGCAACGACGCCGGTCTTGGCGATGCCGGATTCGTACTCGATGCCGAGTTGGTGCAGGACGCTGATGATCTGTTGCGCGGTCCGATATTCTTGAAAGGCGATTTCCGGATGACGATGCAAATCGCGACGGAGCGCGACGAGTTGGTCTTGCAAGGCTTGTGCCCGAGTGAGGTAGGTCATAGAACTCTCCAATTGAGGATTTCAGATTTTGTTTTTCGATTGTACTTCGCGCATGTGTAGCAATTGATGTCCGTAGATTGCCGTTACCATCGCTTCAACTGAAACAACGCCGAGTGCCGGATGTCGTCCAACGTAATCAAGGTGCTTGTCGTTCAGTGTGGCAACCCAATCGAGTGTTTCTTGACGCGCCAGCTCGAGCATCGCCAGCAAACGCGCCGGCGGGTAATCGTGCAGGCGCGCGTGTTCTTCAGCATTGAACGCGTCCAAGTCAAACTCCACCGGTGCGCCTTCGCCACCCGCCGCCGCGTTCTGCGCGAGTTCGAGTAATTTTTCTTCGGCGGAAACAAAATGCGCTAACAAATCGCGCCACGTCCATTGTTCCGGAGCGTCAAAAATAATTTGATGCCACTGTTCTGCGGTCAGGTTGCCAAAAATTTCGTTGGTCTTTCGTGCCCCTTTTTCAAGTCGGTCGACCAACACTTGAACTCGCGGTGACAACATCGTTGCCTCCTTACTTGTTCACTCTGGATGTGCCGATGGTTTTTGAATGCAGATTACGAAGGTTCAGCGATTTGTTCGCTGTGCTGTGAGCCGAAAAAGAAAACAAGAACCAATGCATACGCGACAACCCATAATGGTAGTGCCGTCATAACCAGGCGATCGCCTTCATTAAAGGAAATGCCGGAGGTTAGAATGATGAGGGCGGAAAAAATATAAAGCAATTTGATTACAAGGGTAAGTGGATTTGTCTTGGTCAGGAATAGATAAATGATTGCTGGTAGGAAAACAATTTGAACAATGAGGTACACAATATTCGTCACGCGAGTGAAAAGGTAGGGTTTGGGGTAATAGGAAATATAGTCCGAAGCGCCCGTCACATTTTCGATTAAATTCTGAAGAAAAAATGCTGACGTATATGTACCGTTTTGTAGAAGAAAAGTGAGTGTTTGAGTCGAATCATAGTTCGCGATTGCCTGGCGTGCATCGTCCAGAGAAATCACGTTGCGATTGGCATACACTTGCGGAGCGAGATACCATTTTACTGTTGCGGTCGAAATGTCGGATATGCTGGGGAGCCCGTGCAGATGCAAATTGACGATGATTTGAAGTATCACCGGGATGATTGCCACCGTCACTAGAGCAATTTGCTTGAAATTGCGAATGTGCTTGTAGAAGATGTATCCCAAGAAAATTGCAAGATGGATTTGAAAAATCGGTTTGGTGATGGTCAATAAGCTCAGCAAGAATGTTAGCAGAAATAGCTTGCTTGTTTGCGGATTGCGAAGGTTTGTTTGAGTCAATACCCCAAGCCACGCCGCCCACAAAAAGAGGATCAGCGTTTCGGTCAAAGCAAAGAAGGTAATCACGCTAGCCGAGACGTTTAGTGCCATTATGCAGAAGGCGATGATTAAAAGAATATTCCGCTTGGTAAATTGATAGACCGTCATAGATGCTAGATTGAGGGCGCTCAGCCAAAGTCCAAATTGCACCGCCCAGAACGCGTACGGGTTATCGGTCATTCGTCGTACACTGGCGAGCAGCAGAGGATAAAGCAAGGGGCGCAATCTTGTAGACGATGGAACGTTCGCGGTCTTGCCATTCAGCCAATCCGCGATTTCGCGATACTGTTTCGTATCCGGCGATGAAAACATCAACCTGCCCACGTTATCGGGATGCAAATAATTGTAGCGAACGCCGACAAAGAAAAAGACGACAAGTGCAAACCCGTTCAGTGCAAACAATAATACGAGCCGATTTGTTTTTTCGATCTGATTGGCGATGAACGCAGATTTGGTTAATATTGATCTCATTGAACTTGATTCCAAATAGTTTATGGTATCTTCATCAATTCGCCAATCCACTGCGCGCTAGATCGATTAATCAATTCATGGATGTATGCGAAGGTTAGCAACCGAATTATACCACAACGACTACCTGTCACCAACCCAAACTTCCCCGTCGGTGTGACGAAACGTATCTGCCATTGACACCTCATCTATTCTGTTTACAATACCAGCAACTCTACTTCAAGTTTCCTGAGACAAGATACGTATATGACAAACACTGAATTAACCTTTGAGTTTGAATCTTTCCGGCGCGAACTAAGATCGTTCGTCCTGAGAATGACAGCCAGCGTTCAAGACGCCGAGGATATCGTACAAGAAACGTATCTCAAAGCCAATGCAAAAATCGAAACTTTTCGCGGCGATTCGTCGTTGAAAACCTGGGTCTTTAGCATCGCCTCTAACCTCGCGAAGGATTTGTTGAGATCCAAAAAACGATGGCCTGAAAACGTGACGGACATTTGCCGGGATGCCGCCCAAGATAACAAGCAGTTCTGGCAAGAAGCGATGCACATCCGGCAGACTTCGCCGCAGGGTAATTTTGAAATCAAGGAACATATCGCCTTTTGCTTTACGTGCGTTGCCAAATCGCTTCCGCTCGAACAACACCTCGGACTGCTGTTGAAGGAAGTGTATGGTTTTAAAGTCAAGGAAATATCTCAAATCCTTTGCCTGTCCGAGGCGATGGTAAAGTACCATCTCCACGTGAGCCGCAGTAAAATGATTGAGATTTTTGATCATCGCTGTGCCTTGATCAACAAGCAAGGGATGTGCCACCAATGCACGGAGTTGAACGGAATCTACAATCCTAAACAAAAGGCGCAGGAAGAATTGGTGAAAATCGAAATGGCGCGGGAGGCGGAAAACAGAGACAAGGAAGAGTTGTTCAACCTGCGGATGAAAATCCTTCAGGAACTCGATCCCTTTGAATCGGGGGCATCTGTATTAGAACTGCATCATTTAGAACACAATCGCCAGGTTATGGAGAAATATCTGGGTCAAGATCGGTGACATGCCTATCATTTTGCCCCTTTCAATCGTCTAAATAATGAAAGGAGTTTGAAAATGAGTCAACAGGCAAAGGATGGCAAAGCCACCACGATCAAAAATACTTTCAGCCGGGAAACATCGGTCAGTACGACGATTCACGCCGACCCGGCAATCGTCTGGGCGTTACTAACCCGCGCGTCGGATTATCCGCGCTGGAATTCGACCATCACATCTGTGAAAGGCGAAATCCGAGTCGGTGAAACGATTGAACTCAAATCGACACTTGACGAAAAACGAACCTTCAAATTGCAAGTGAAGGAATTCGTGCCGGAGAAACGACTCGTCTGGGGCGATATGCAAGGAAGTCGGGTGTACACGCTTGACCCAAGTGGTGGGAGTGTGTTTTTCTCGATGACGGAGAAGATTGGCGGTCTGCTGTTTCCTCTATTTTCCAAATATATTCTGCCCTTCGATGAAGCGTTTGAAAAATTTGCAGCAGATCTGAAAAAGGAATCGGAAACGATCCAACGTTCCAAAAAGTAAAGGAGCATCAAAATGGAAAAACGAACCAAAGCCAGCCCGTGGAAATTGAAAACGCCGCCGCTGACAGCGGATTACGAAATGTACGTGGATACGAAAGACGGCAAGGAAATCATCGTTTGCACGGTGGGTACGACCGTCTTGCATTACGACTATCGCTGTCTCGCCGACCTCCACGCAATGCTGAAAAAGCACGGGGATTGGATGGAGCTGGGCAGTAAAGATGAAAAACAGCCGACTGTTCCCGGAACGGTCGAACATTGGGCACGCTCGCCGAAGAATCCTATCGGCGGTTGGTATGGCTTGAAGAAAGGTTTTCGCGGACGCTTCGCGATGTACATTCCGCCCTTGATGGAAAAATTGGGACTGGCTGAGGTGGAGCACAATCCACGCAACAACCGAATGCGAGCAAAATAGTTTTCGAGAACCTGCCACCTGAAAATAAATTGCCTCACTCATTTTGAGTGGGGCAATATTTTTGTGTGCAAAGCGCGGAGGACACCGATCATTTCAATATGTGATTTTGAATCTTCATCAACTCGCTAATCCCATCGCGCGCTAGATCGATCAGGCGATTCATCGCTTCGCGTGCAAACGGTTCACCTTCCGCTGTCCCTTGCACTTCGATGAACTTGCCTTCGCCAGTCATCACGACGTTGAAATCCACTTCCGCGCGCGAGTCTTCGCTGTAATCCAAATCAAGCATCTCTTCACCGCCGACGATGCCGACGCTCACTGCCGCAATTTGGGTTTTCAGCACGCGCGGCGACGCGGTTTTATCGGCGATCATTTTTCGCAGAGCCAGGGCAACTGCAACGTATGCGCCAGTAATCGATGCGGTGCGTGTGCCGCCGTCCGCTTGAAGCACGTCGCAATCGACGGTGATGGTGTGTTCACCGATTAAATTCAAATCGACTGCCGCGCGGAGCGAACGTCCGATGAGCCGTTTGATTTCCTGCGACCGTGAACTCGGCGTTGTTTCGCGCGGCGTCCGCGTGTGGGTCGCGCGCGGCAACATCGCGTACTCGGCGGTGAGCCAGCCCTGGCTCTGATGTTCAAGCCAGCGCGGGACACCGGGCTGAATCGTAACCGCGCACAGCACACGCGTTTTGCCGGTTTTGATCAGGACACTGCCTTCGGGATAATCGATGTAACCCGGTGTGATTTTGATTGGACGGAGTTCATTGTTGCGGCGATTGTCGATTCTCATTTTGATGTTTCGCTTTCCAAGTCGGATTCGCACGCCAGCATATCGGCAATCGTTTCGCGGCGACGAATGATGCGCGCGTTGCCGTCGCGCACGGTGATTACAGCGGGACGCGGAATCAAATTGTAATTGCTCGACATTGGAATTTGATACGCGCCGGCATTTGGAATTGCAACCACGTCGCCGGGCTGGACGCGCGGCAACGCTACATCATCGATGAGCACATCGCCTTGCTCGCAATAACGCCCCGCAATCGACGCACGCATTGCTGGCGCATCGTTCATTTTGTTGGCGACGCGCGCGGTATATTTTGCGCCGTACAACGCCGGGCGAATGTTATCGCCCATTCCGCCATCGACCGAGACGTACGTGCGAACATCGCGAATTTCTTTGATCGAACCGATGGTGTAAAGTGCAATGGCAGATTGAGCGAGCAATGCTCTGCCGGGTTCAAAGAGCAGGCGTGTGTCGCGTGATACGTCTTGGGTGACGAGCGAATCGATTATCGTTTGTGCAATGTGGTTCACGTCGAGCGTTTGTTGTTCGTTGGTGTACGCGACGCCCCAGCCGCCGCCAAGATCGAGTTCTGATAATTCGAAACCGATGGCATCTTTGAGTTCGTGCGCGAAATCGATTAGCGCAGTAACCGCGTCGCGGTACGGTTCAAGCTCAAACACTTGCGAGCCGATGTGCACGTGCAAGCCGACGAGTTTCAATCGGGGTTGTTGCGTAACGCGGCGCGCGGCTTGGATTGCCATCCCCGTTTGCATCGGCAGACCGAACTTTGATTCTGCAATGCCGGTTGCCATATAACGATGCGTGTGTGGGTCAATCGAAGGCGCAAGCCGCAACAGCACGCGCGGCGTAACGTTCAGTTCGCCGGCGATCTGTGCGAGCAAATCAATTTCGTCCAAGTTATCGACAATGATGTGAGCGACGCCCAGCGATAACGCGGTGTGCATTTCGCCGGGTGTTTTGTTGTTGCCGTGCAAATAGATTTTATCGGGCGCGAGTCCCACGCGCCGCGCGATTGCCATTTCGCCTTCGGACGTAACATCGATGCCGAGACCGGCGTCTTTGAAGATGCGCGCGATGTATGGTGAATAGTACGCTTTGGTCGCGTACAGGATCAGCGAATTTTGCCAGCGCGCTTGAAACGCATCGCGGACGCGCCGGGCTTGCTCGCGCAGATGTTGGTCATCGAAAATGTAGAGCGGTGTGCCGTACTCGCGGGCAAGTGCGACCACATCGCATCCGCCGATTTCGAGGTGTGCGTGTGAATTGACACGCGCGGTGAGTGGGAAAATAGCCAGCGTGTTCATGCGAGTACAAGATTCTAGCGCAAGGACAAAAATATCCACGAAGCACACGAAGGTTCACTAAAAAATATTTCTGGGTGTTCCTTCGTGAACTTCGTGGAAGATATTTTTCCGCAGAATTTAGTGCGACCACACCGGACGATCACCGCCGGTTGTTGTGAGCCGGGTGACGTTGCCGCCGTTCACATCCATCATGTAAATGTCGGTTGAATTGTTGCGCACGGAGGCAAACGCGATCCAGTTGCCGTCCGGCGACCACGTTGGCTCAAAGTCCGGCGTATCACCTTGACTCAGTTTGCGGAGATTAGTCCCGTCCGCATTCATCACAAAAATTTGCGGACGCCCGTCGCGGTTCGATGTGAACGCAATCAACTTGCCGTTGGGACTCCAGACCGGCGTCGAGTCGTCGGCGGGATTGTTCGTGAGATTCGTGCGCCCACCGCCGTTCAACCACATTGTAAATACATCGTTCGCGCCGGTGGAATTGATCGACAGAACGTACAATCCTTGACTCGACCACGACAAGCCGCCGCGGAACTGTTCGCCTTGTGTATTTGTCGTAACCTCACATTCGAATTTTTCGCCGCATTTGGTTGCATCGGCATTCAAGACGATGACCGACCACACTCGTTGATTGCCGGACAATCGAATGAAGGCGATCTTGGTTCCGTCGGGCGACCACGTGGGGCTGGAGAGTCCGCCGCCGGTGTCCGATGAATAGATCGAGCGAGTCTCACCCTTTTTGAAATCGAGGACGCGTAAAATGTTCGATGCGCCGGGCGAGCCCGCCCAGATGTACGCAAACTTGCTATTGTCCGGGGACCACGCGCCGAACGCCGCGTTCGTGCGATAAGCGATATCCATCACGGGACCAATTTCGACCAGCGGTGTGGTGGAGTTGTTATCGAGACTCAACACGCGCACTCGGTCAATGCCATTGTCATTCACTCGGTACGCGATTGCGCCTTTGGGTGCCGACGGTCGCGTGGCGGTGATGGTTGCCGTTGGCGTGATCGTCGGCGTGGCGGTGATCGGTGCGGTGCCGGTCAGCACGGCGGTTGTGGTGGGCGTAGCGGTAACGGTGATCGATGGCGTCGTCGTGATGGTGGGAGTAACCGTGATAGGTACGGTGCCGGTTACTGTTGCGGTAACCGTTGCTGTGACGGTGAGCGCGGGCAAGTACGACAAACGCGCCTCGATGGTTTCGTTGTCGTTGCAACCGATGTTGAAGCGCATTTTGCTGACGACCGTCGGCGTGAATTCGTCGGTCTCGCGAATGTCGCCGACGCGGAGTGTCAGTGTTGGGTTGTTGACCGGAATCCAGACGCCGTTCACGAGCCAGCCCGCGCCCATCGAGGTGCAACAATAGAATGAAATCAAACGATCGGGACCGCCGCCGCTGAGAACTTGAAAGCGAAGTTTGCGCGCGGTGACCGGGGGAAAGTCAATTTCGGAATTGCACCCGGCAAGATATTGTGCCGCCGTGATCCACGGATTCGGCGTTGGTGTGTTTGTTGGTGTGCGCGTGGAAGTTGGCGTGAACGTCGATGTGGGGGTTGGGCTGGGCGTAACTATCGGCGTGGGTGTGAAGGTAGAAGTTGGCAGAGGCGTTGCCACAACCACCAACGTTTGGACGGCTTGCGCAAGCGATGTGGGCGATAACGCCGGCGTTGTGCTGGGACGCGCGCCGACGAGATTTTGCAACGGCGTTAACTGCGTAAATATGAAAACGAACAGACACACACCCACAAGTAAAATGACGACGAGGATCAAGAGTTGAAGAAAACGTGGATTGCGAATGAGTTCGCTTGCTTGCGGTGTTTTCATATTGCCTCCGGCAAATCATCGATTGAACGCGCGGCGAGTGTACTATGATTTTGGGTGAATGTCAAAACCAAAAAACGAGTGCGATGCGCCGAACGCATCGCACTCGTCGTCGAGTTCGGGGGCATCACCGCGACCACGAGGGTCGGTCGCCGCCATCGAACGTTAGGCGCGTGATGTTGCCGCCTTCCAAATCCATCACGTAAATGTTTGGCGCGCCGTCGCGCACGGACGTGAACGCGAGCCACTTGCCGTCGGGCGACCACGTGGGGGCTAAATCGGTGGAATCGCCGCGACTGACCCGGCGCAAATTTCCGCCGAGCGAATCCATCACGTAAATCTGATAATGCCCGTCGCGCGTCGATTGAAAGGCGATCTGTTTGCCGTCCGGACTCCACGCCGGCACGCTGTCGTCGGCGGGATGATTTGTCAGATTGTTGAGCGTAAAGCCGTCGGCGAATAACGAGTACACGTCGTTGCCGCCGGATGAATTTGAGCCGAGCGCGAACAATCCAAAAATCGACCACGCCAAGCCGCCGTGAAATTGATCGCCTTGATGCGCTTTGCGTAACGTGCAAACTAATTTGTCACCGCACAACGAACCATCGGCGTTTGCAAGGTTGATCATCCACCACGTGCGAAGATCATTCACTTCGACGAACGCGATGCGTTTGCCGTCCGGCGACCACGCCGGGCTGAACAGCGCGCCGTTGAGTTGCGATGAAAAAATCACCTTGTTCGTGTTGGTGGCAAAATCGAGGACGCGTAGTTCGAAAGGTCCTTCGGCTTTGAAGGTGCTGATGTATGCAAACTTGGTATTGTCCGGCGAAAACACGCCAATCGGCGAATGCGTGTTGAATTGCAAATCGGACACGGCACCAATCGGCGCAAGCGGCGTGATCGTTTGGTTATCGAGATTGATGATCGCGAGCGTGTCTATGCCATTTTCGATTTTGTGGTACGCGATACTGCCGCGCGGCGCGGGTGGCTTGGCGACCACGACGGTTGCGGTTGGCGTGACGACGACGGTTGGCGTGAGGGTAGCGGTCGCGCGCGCGGTGGCAGTGGGCATCACGGTGACGGTGGCTGTCGCCGTTGGCGCGGTGATAATAACGGTCTCGACGCGAATGACGCTGGTTGCGGTGGGCGCGGTGGTCGATGTGGCGGTGGGTGTAATTTCCGCCAAGGCGATTGGCGTGCGCGTCGGCGTGGCAACGGCGGGCTTGGGTTGAAGCGCGGTCATAATGGCTTGTCCTTGCGTGAGCCAGAGAATCAAGCCAAGCCCGACTAGCGCAATCAAAACGAGAAGCGTCAGTACTGTCCGAAAACGTTTGGCGCCGCGATCTTCAACTTGGGCCATCAGTTACCTCCGTTTGGTGTAGAACAAATTTAAGATTTTGTCTAGTGCGTATTTGAGTCAACTTAGCGCGACCATGACGGGCGGTCGCCGCCCTCGCTGGTCAAGCGATTGACGTTGCCGCCGTTCAAATCCATCACGTAAATGTTTGGCGCGCCGTCGCGGTTCGATGTGAACGCGAGCCACTTGCCGTCCGGCGACCACGCGGGCGACCAATCGGTTGCATCGCCACGACTGACGCGCCGGAGATTGCCCCCGTTCACGTCCATCACATAGATTTGATAATGTCCATCGCGCGTCGAGGTGAACACAATTTGTTTACCATCCGGACTCCACGCTGGCGTACTATCATCGGCGGGATGCCGGGTGAGATTGAACAGCGACACACCGTCGGTGAACATGGTGAATATATCGCCGTTCACGCCCAGCGTCAAAACACCTTGCGCCGACCAACCCAAGCCGCCGCGATATTGTTCGCCTTGATTGTTCGTCCGAATCTCGCAAACCGGTTTGTCGCCGCACCGTGAGCCGTCCGCGTTCACCAAGTCGATTGCCCACGCGTTTTGATTGGCGTTGAATCGGGTCACGGCAATTTGTTTGCCGTCCGATGACCACGCCGGGCTAAACAAGCCGCCGCCGGCTTCCGATGAAAAGAGCGAGCGCGTTTCGCCGGTGCGGAAATCAATGACCTTGAGGATATTCGCGCCGCCGCGCGCGACGGTGGCAATGTACGCGAACTTGGAATTGTCCGGCGACCACGCGCCCAGCGGCGCGTTGGTCCCGAAAATCAAATCACCAACCGGTCCGGTATTTACCAAACCCGCAATCGTCAAATCGGATAATCGGATGACGGCAATCGAATCGACGCCGTTGGTGTGCGTATGGAATGCAATGTTGCCGCTGATGCCAAGTTGTCGAAGGACTGGAATCGTTGGTGATGCCGTTGGCGTTGCTGTGCGGGTCGCGGTCGCCGTGAAGGTTGGCGTGCTGGTCGCAGTTGCGGTTCGCGTCGCGGTTGCTGTTGCGGTGGACGTTGGTGTCCCGGTTGGTGTTCGCGTCGATGTTGCGGTTGGAGTGGTGGTTGATGTTGCCGTTGGCGTCGGTGAGGGTGTAAGCGTGCGCGTCATCAGATTCGTGACCGTGATCGCCGGCGGCGCGGTGAGTGCAGTGGTCGAAGTTGGCAAATAAGAAATTTGCACACGCACATCTTCATCGTCGTTGCAACCGACGCTGAACCGCGCGCGACTGACGGTGGCGCCGTTCAAATCGCCGGTTTCGCGAATGTCGCCGGGACGAAGCGCAATCGATTGCTCGGTGACCGACGTCCAAACGCCGTTGACCAAAAAGGATGCGCCACTCGAACCGCAACAATAGAATGAAACGCGCTGATCTGCCCCGCCGCCGGCAATCATTTGAAATCTGATTTTCAGTGCGCTGACCGGCGTAAAATCGATTTCCGTGTTGCAACCAACTTGCGCTTCGCCCAAGTTCCGCCACGGGTCTGGTGTCGGCGTGATGGTTGAAACCTGGGTCGGTGTTGGCATTATCGTCGGCAAGCGCGTGGGAGAAGGCGTCGGGGTAAAAACAAAGGGCACTGGCGTCAACAGGTTCGCTTGCACGGTGGCAAAACGCGCGCGCGCGTCTGCCGTTGGTTCGGCATCGTGGATAATATCGGCGATGATCTCCACGCCAATGTTCGGCATCACGAGCGACGGTGCATCTTTGCCGTAATTGGCAGAGAATTTGGCGTCCAACGAAATCGGCAAGTATTCGACGATCTGGTTGAGCGACGCGCGCGCAAAATAGACGAACGCGGCGAGCGCGATGAAAACGATGATCGCCAAAATGGCGGTGAGGTTTCGCTGACGATGACGAGTCCGCTGATTTTGCCCAGACGAGGACATGATTAAACCTTGTGTCCGTTCTCGTCGAGTAGTTTAAAGAATGCTTGCACGATTTCAGGATCGAGCCGGCTTCCACTTTCTTGTTGGATGATCTCGCGCGCTTGCGCCGGCGTCAGCGCATTCCGGTATGGTCGTTCTGAGCATAGCGCATCCCACGAATCGACGACCGCGAAGATACGCGCCACCAACGGAATGGCGTCACCGCGCAAGCCGCGTGGATAACCGGTCCCGTCCCAGTGTTCGTGATGGCAGTATGGAATTTCAACCGACGGGCGCAAAAAGGGAATCTCTTGCAACATTTGCATTGCATAAGCTGGATGCTGGCGCATCACTTGCCATTCCTCGGGGGTGAGTGGCCCATCCTTGAGCAGAATGGCATCGGGGATTGCCATCTTGCCAATGTCGTGCAACAACGCGCCGCGCCGAACGTAATCCATTTGCTCTTCTGGCACCTTAAGGCGGCGCGCCAGTTCCAGCGTAAAATTGGTCACGCGTTGCGAATGCCCCATCGTTTCGCGGTCGCGCAAATCTAGCATCTTGATCCAGCCCTCGAGCGTCGAATCGTACGCGGCGATCAAATCCATTTGCGAACGGAACAAGCTGGTAACCATTTGATTAAAGCGATGAGTCAACGAGGAGACTTCGTCATTGCCGGAGGGTTCCACATGCACTTGTAAATCGCCTGCCGCCACGCGCGCGGCGGCGCGTTCCAATTGCACGATTGGATTCGCGATAAAGCCGGAGATGAACCAACCCGTTACAACAACCAGCAAGAGCGCGATCAAGGCAGCGACAAAAATGATGATCCACGTGTTTTGGCTGACTCGGACCAGAAAATTTTCCGCAAACGCAATGCCTTGCCAACCTAGCTCCCGATTGCCCCGCGCTTTCCAACTGCCGACGACTTGGCGATAGTCAATGTTTGCCGCTTGAAAACGCCGGGTTGCGCTTTGACTGGGCGTCATACTGGCGATGATGTCAGAGGAAAGCGCGGGAGTTTGTGCAAGGGTCGTCGCGTAAATCGTTCCATCATTATGATAGAATGCAACTTGGGCAAGCGTCGTTTGGCGAATTTCCGTCGCCAGTGTCGTCAGGGTTTTGCCGACGATGACAACGCCGACCACTTGACTTTTGGCGTCGATAATCGGGCCGGCGACGAAAAAATAATGATTGCGCGCATTCTTGATCACGTCCGCAAACTTGTCGCCGCGCGCATCGCTGGTATTTTTCAAAATGGCTTGGATGAAAGGTTGTTGCTTGAACGATTCATCACCGCGCGAAAATTCGTATTCTTCCAGTTTGCCCCCGTCGACGTGGTACATCGAGAGCAATGCCACCCCTTCTGCATCGAGAACGACGAGCGCTTGTTTACGGGCATTCACGGCGATGGGGTACACTAGCTCGCGCAATTTTTCGGCGTTGCGGGTTTGAATCAGTTCTGTGATGCCTTGCGCGCGCGCGACGAGCCGCAAAGTTTCCAGCCGGCGATCTTCTTCTTGCGCCATCCAATTGGACGATAGTTTGCCGGCTTCGATCAATTGGTTGACAAAGCGTTCCTCAATGGTGTCAAACACGAGACGCGTGCCGACGTATGCCACGCCAAACGCTAGGAGCAACACGATAAGAAAATAGGGCAGGATGATTTTGGAGCGCAGAGAGAGTCCGCGTTTGAAAATGTTCATCAACACTCCATGGTTGTGCCGCGCTGGTTGACTTGTTGCCAAAATGGTTTACAATCCCTGACGAGCATAACTGTACCATACCGACTCACAAAAGTCAATGAGAATACTGTCGCATCAAACCCCAGCGACAACAGTCAAACCCGATACAAGGCAAGTTAGAAAGATTGTCTGATCATTAGAGATTCGGATTGTATCGGAAAAATACAGCCATTGTTCTAAAATATCAAGCGCCCGAGGAGAGGCAAAATGCGTCAAATAACCGTTGCCATCGCGCAATTTCATCCGCGCCTGGACGAATTACAATCGAATCTGAATCGGATGGGCGATATTATCGATCACATTTGCAATGTGCAAAAGGTCGATCTGATTGTTTTCCCGGAGCTCGCCACGACCGGCTACGAGTGTGGTGTCAAGTTTACCGAACTCGCGGAGCAAGTCCCCGGCTTTACCATCGAAACGCTTGGCGCGCGCGTGGCGCGGTATGAAACGCATCTGGCGTTTGGGATGGTCGTCAAGCACAAAGTCGAAAGCGTGGTGTACGACGCGGCGATTTTGTTGGGACCCGATGGCGCGTTGCTGGGACAGTATCACAAAGTGCATCTCAAGCCGGAAGAGCGCCCCATTTTTCGCGGCGGGTTTCGTCTGCCGATTTTTCCCACGTCGTTTGGCACGATTGGTTTACTGCTGGGCTGGGACTTGGCGTTCCCGGAAGCCGCGCGTTCGCTCGCCATCGATGGCGCGGAATTGCTCGTTGTTCCGGCAAACTGGGAAACGCAATCGATTGAAGAATGGAAAACGTACTTGCGCGCGCGCGCGTACGAAAATTCGATTTTCGTTGCCGGCGTCAATCGCATCGGCGAGGAGTACACGTACGCGTTTGGCGGCGAGAGTGCGGTCATCGGTCCGCGCGGCGAAGCGTACGCGAGTGTGGGACGCGACGAGAATGATCGTCCAAAGGAAGCGTACACGATTGCCAAGATTGATTTGGATTTGGTGAAAAAGTATCGCGAGGAATTGCAAACGATGCAAAGCCGGCAACCGGCGGTGTATCGCGCGGTGGTGCGGAACTACTGACCGACGAACGGCGACGGAAGATCGATGACGGTTGTCATTGCGAGACGGTTTTTGCCGAAGCAATTTCGCAACTTGCCAAACAATCGAATGTGCAATTTTGATTTACCGAGTGATTTGAAAGATTGCTTCGCCGCTTTGCGGCTTGCGATGACACATTGAGGTAACTATGCCAAAACCAATCACAACCCACACACTTTTTTACGGCGACAATTTGCCGATTTTGCGTGAACACATCGCGGACGAGAGCGTGGATGCATGAGTGAGCCGGGTTATACCATTGAACCTTTTTCCCGCCGTCGCCAAGTCGTCGTCGATAGTTTGGAGATCGGCGCACAGCGGCACATCGTTCACGGTTTCTTCGAAATCGATGTGACTGCCGCGCGTCGATGGTTGCGCGAGCACAAGGCGAAAACCGGCGAAACGCTTTCATTCACCGCGTTTATCGTTGCGTGTTTCGCGCGCGCGGTAGACGCGCACAAAAACGTACAGGCGTACCGCGATTGGCGGAATCGTCTCATCATCTTTGACGAGGTCGATGTGGTGGTGGAGGTCGAAGCCGAAGCAAATTACGTGGCGATTCCGCACATTATTCGCGCGGCGAATCGCAAAACCTTTCGCCAAATTCACGACGAGATTCGTGCGGTGCAAACCCAGCCGGCGTCAAGCCAACAGGAAACGGGCTGGTTGGTGCGCGCCGGTCGGCGCGTGCCCGGTTTCGTCCGCCGATTTTTCCTGCGCCTCTGGATGAAAAATCCGCATTGGCTCAAACGGATTGGCGGAACGGTGGTCGTAACTTCGGTGGGGATGTTTACGCGCGGCGGTGGCTGGGGCGTTGGAATTTTGCCGGTGCACACGCTTGGGCTCCTGATCGGCGGGATTGCAGAGAAACCCGGCGCAGTCGCTGGACGGATCGAAATCCGCGAGTATCTGGATTTGACCCTCAGCGTCGATCACGATGTGGTCGATGGTGCGCCGGCGGCGCGGTTCGCGCGCGCGTTGGTAGAGCTCATCGAAAATGGGTACGGGTTGGAATAAAATACAAACCGTTTGTGTCATTGCGAAGAGCGTCCCGAGCGAAGCGAGGGATCAGCGATGAAGCAATCTTCAAGTCACTTTGAAAGATTGCTTCGCTTCGCTCGCAATGACAAACTGTTTTGGAGTACAAATGACAAAACGAATTGATTTGCGCAGTGATACCGTAACTCTGCCTACACCACAGATGCGCGCGGCGATGGCAAATGCTGAACTGGGCGATGATGTGATGGGCGAAGACCCCACGGTGAATCGTTTGGAAGAAATGGCGGCGATGCGAATGAACAAACCCGCCGCGCTTTTTGTCGCGAGCGGGACGATGGCAAATCTCGTCGCGTTGCTCACGCATTGCGGTCGCGGCGATGAAGTGATCGTGGGCGACAAGGCGCACACGTTCATCAACGAAGTGGGTGGTATGGCGGCGCTGGGCGGGATTCAACCGCGCACGTTGCCCAATCAACCGGACGGCACGCTCGCGCTCGATGATATTCGCCATGCGATTCGCGGCGAGAATGTGCATTGGCCCCGCACCCGGCTCATCACGTTGGAGAACACGCACAATGCGTGTAATGGCTCGCCGCTTGCGCCGGCGTACTTGTGGTCAGTGTACGATTTGGCGCAGTCGCGCGGTATCAAAGTTCACACCGATGGCGCGCGCATCTTTAATGCGTCGGTTGCGTTGGGCATCCCGGTTTCCGAACTGACGCGCTACACCGACACGATTTCGTTTTGTCTATCGAAAGGATTGAGCGCGCCGGTCGGTTCGCTCTTGTGTGGCGCCAAAGAATTTATCGCCGAAGCGCGGCGTAATCGAAAGATGGTCGGTGGCGGAATGCGTCAAGCCGGGGTAATTGCGGCGGCAGGCATCGTCGCGTTGGAGACGATGATTGATCGCCTCGCTGACGATCACGCGAACGCAAAACGATTAGCCGAAGGCCTCGCCGATATTCCCGGCATCGCGCTTGACCCGGCGTGTATCAAGACGAACATTGTCTTTTTTGATGTGCGCACGATGCCGGCGGCACAATTGGTAGAGCGTCTGGCACGCGAAGGGGTGTTGATGGGCGCGGCGGGCGAGAAACGCATTCGCGCGGTAACCCACTACGGAATCGAGCGTGAGGATGTTGAAGAGGCGTTGAAGGTTGTAGAACGTGTGATACGTTCGTAATCAAGCACGGAGCGTAAACGGAGTGCCGTACAAGCGCGACGCCGCTGCGCTCCGTCGCGCACTACGAACAACGAGTGTGTTCGTAATCAGGCACGAAGCAGAGCAGAGTGCCGTCAGGTGGCTAAATGTACGACTATCGCAAAATGACCCTCGAAGAACGTCGGCAAATTCTCGATGAACGTCGTGCGCGCGGATTCCCACTTCATGCTCCGCCACACCTTCGAGGGATTGCAGGACACTACCTCATCACTGCCGCTTGTTATGAGCATCGTCATATCTTTTCTGAACCAGATGCTCTTTCAGAATTAACAAACGATATTCTCGGCGCGTTTATGACTGCCGAGTTACCATGCTCCGCCTGGGTTTTTCTACCCAACCATTATCACGTGCTTTTGTACACGCAAGACCTTACTGTGGTCAGCGAGGTTTTGCGTCTTGCACACAGCCGAATTGCCACAAATATCAACAGCCGTCAGCATCAGAAAGGGCGTCGCGTGTGGTATCGTTTCAGCGACCGATTGATTCGGAATGAAAAACACTATTGGGCAACGGTGAATTACATTCACTACAATCCTGTCAAGCACGGTTACGTCGAGAGAGCAGAAAACTGGGCTTGGTCGAGTTTACCTGATTACATCGAAACTTGGGGCAAAAAGCAACTTGGGGCTATTTGGAAACAGTATCCAATTGACGACTATGGCAAAGGATGGGATTGGTAGTCTGCCAAATGTGTTTGTAATCAGAGTGCTATTCCCACGACTCCGCTGCGCCCCGTCGCGCACTACGAACAACGACTACAAATTCACAACTCTTGATCGTTCGCCCGCCACCGAAATTTTCACGAGCGTTTTGACCATCAACCCGGTTTCCGCTTGCACGCGTGCCACGCCGCCATACTCGATCTTTTCCGCGACGCACACCACGTCGCGGATTTTTGCGCCGGCTTGTTGCACCGCGCGAATCAGCGCGACGAGCGTGCCGCCGGTGCTAACCAAATCATCCACGATCAACACCTGATCGCCCGGCTCAACGCCGTTGAGATACAGCGTGCCTTGCGTGTACTCCATCGTAAAATCAACCGCGATCTGACCCGGCACGCCGGACGGATTCCACCGCGCAAGCGCAAGCGGCAAGTCTGCTTGCAAACTCACCGCCGCAACCAGAATCGCGCCGCGATCTTCTTCGCCCACAATTTTGTTGACCCCTTCGAGATTTGCGACTGCCAACACGCGCGCCGCCGCCTCGCGCAAGAGTGCCGGCGAGGTTGCCGGAACTTGCTCGGTGAGCGGATTCAAGAGGAATTGAAATTTGCCAACGGTGACGAGCGGTTTGTTATCGAACGATTCTTCGAGCAAACTCATTCGAGCACCTGTCGAAGGGCAACCGGCAATCGCGTAACCAGATCGCCGGCGACGACGCCCGCGCGTCCAATTTCTTTTTCCGCGATGACGCCGGCAAGCCCGTGCAAGTACGCGCCGGCAACCGCTGCAGCGTACGGCGATAATTTTTGCGCAAGCATTGCCACAATGGTGCCGGCAAGCACATCACCGGTGCCGGCGGTGGCGAGCGCCGGTGTCGCGAACGGCAGAATCGTTACGCGTCCCTCCGGCGAGGCTACAACGGTGAACGCACCTTTCAATACAATGACTTGTTTCCATTCCGCCGCGAATTTTTTTGCAACGTTCACGCGGTCGGCTTGAATTTCATCGCGCGATAAACCGGTGAGCGTTGCCATTTCGCCGGGATGCGGTGTGAGAATTGTGCTGTTGGGTTTTATACTTGCCCACCACTCGCCAGATTGCGCGAGTGCATAGAGTCCATCCGCATCGATGACGAGAGGGGGTAATGTCATTGCGAGGTGCGATTTTTGCACCGAAGCAATCCCCAACGGGCTAGTAGGAGATTGCTTCGCTTTGCTCGCAATGACATTGAGCAAACGTTCCACAAACTCAACTGTCTTGGGCTCGCGGCCAAAGCCGCAACCGATGAGCAATGCATCGTAATCAGCCAAGCGTTCGCGCAAGACACTCACCGCATCGGGCACGAGTACACCCAGATCATCGGGCAAAACGACGAACGTGGTTTCATGTAACGCGGAGGCGATCATCGGATAAATCGTGCGCGCGAGGGCGAGCGTAACCAAGCCGGCGCCCGCGCGCGTTGCCGCCGACCCAGCCAGAAATGCCGCGCCCACATAATTCGCCGAGCCAACGCACAACATCGCTTTGCCGAATGTGCCTTTGTGTGAATCGCGTGGACGTGCCGGCAACAGCGCTTTGATTTCACGTACCGTGGCAATGTCCGGTAAATTGGCGTCCGCCCATTCTTCAGGGATGCCAATATCGGCGATGACGAGTTCGCCGATGGCGTTCGCGCCGGGAAATGCCAGTTGTCCGATTTTCGGAAACGCAAACGTAACGGTGAGATCGGCGGTAAGCGCGGCGGGATCGAGTGCGCCGGTGTCCGGGTTCAAGCCGGAGGGGAGATCAACGGCGACAATGTGAAGCGAGGGGCGAGAAGCAACCGGCGGGGGAAGTAATTGGGTGATTGGGTGATTGGGTGATTGGGTGATTAGATGATTGGGTGATTGAGATTTGATGGCGATGAGCATATCTTTCAAGAGTCCATCGATGGGTCGCGTAACGCCGGTGCCGAGCAAAGCGTCGACGATGATATCGCATTCGTTGATGTATTTCTTTAGTTCGCTGAAATGGTTATCTTCTTCCGCGCGGATCACCGGCATTTGGCGTTCGACGCACAATCGAAAATTTTCGTCGTCGGCGCGCGGTTCGCGTTTCCAAAGATACAGCGACACTGATGCGCCGGCATCGTGCAGATAACGCGCGCAGACCAAACCATCGCCGCCGTTGTTGCCGGGACCGATGAGAACAAGGAGGCGTTGGTTTTGCGCGCCCCAACGTTCGATGATCGCATCGGCGACGGCTTTGCCGGCGCGTTCCATCATCATCGCGTAGGTGTTGCCGGATTGATCGGCGCGTTTTTCTAATTCGCGCATTTGAGTGGTGTTGACAAGTTTCATCAAATAACTCCAATCGATTGCTGACGGCGGACTGAAACGGTCGGCGGTCGCATTACGTTTGACGCTTTGCGTTTTTCTGAATTCGTTCCCAAGCATCCTTCACAATATCCAATCGCTCTCGCGTTGCGTCGTGTTCTGCGTAATGCACCTCCACGTACGCTTCCGTGATCGTGCGAATGTCATCGGAATGTTCAAGCCACTGTTTTGCCAAACGCGGCTCGAATTCGTACGGCGTTTCGGCGACGCGGCGGGGCAAGCCGGCATCCGCGGCGCGGGCGACGAGCGCGGCGTAAATTTTGCGAATCGATTCAGCGGCGGCGTTGCGCGAGCGCGGCCGCGCCGGTTTTTTCTTGCGCGGGTCATCCCGGCGCGCCAATTCGGATGCATCATCCGCGCCAAGCGATTCGCGGACGAACGTTTCTTCTTCGAGGCGGTGCATTCGACGATTCAATGCGCGTCCAAGCAAATAGAGTACGAGTAAACCGATTGCCAGAACGAACGCCGGCTGAATCAGCGCGGTCAACGAAAATGTGATTGCCGGGTCGGTCGATTGCTGGGTCAATGTATCTTGATTGAGAAAGCGTTGTAGTGAATCGATGAGTTGTTCCAGACCTGCAAAGAGGGGCTGTAAGAATTTGACGAGCCATTCGAGCAAATAGCCGAACGGCACGGATAGCAAAACGATAATGCCGCCGAACACCCATGCAATCGGCACGAAGATAATCATCAGGGCGCGAACGAGATCGACCGTGAGAAATTGGAGTACGCCTAATCCGGTGAACAACACGAGCGCAATCGATCCGAGGAGCGTGATTGCCCAGCGCGGCGTGTAACGAACGTCGCTTGTCATTTCTTCGATGCGCGCGAGCGCGATGGCGAGGAGGGAAATGAAAAAGTAAATAAAAATCCACAGCGACGCATCGTAACGTTGAATCGACGTTGCGCTGAACGCACGTGCCAAACCAGCAATGAGAAGCAAAACAAAAAAGATGACGATGCCGATTCGGAATTGCAAACCCACAAACCAGAGCGTCAGCGGTCGTTGTGCCAATCCCAAGCCGCGAATGAATACGTACAACGTGCCTGCCGCAACGATGTGTTCGATCACAACGCCGCGTGTCATCGAAAGCAAAGCCGGGATAAAACGCGGCAACCACGCCCAATCGTACCAGTCGAGAGTGGGATACAATTCCGCGCGCGCGACGGCAAGTAAGGTGATGATGGCAATCGCAAACGCGATGACTTGCAAAATCAGTCCGCCGGTTTCGGAGCGTGGCAGGACGCGCCCCAGAATCATCGCGAGCCAGTACGTCAGAAAGAAGGGAAGCGGCGTGAGCGGGCGGGGCGCGTCAACAATTTCGGCGAGAAAGACAACCACGGCAAAGACCCAGCACGTTTCCATCGCAGCGAGCAAGGCGATTCGCAGTTCCCTTCGAAAGTGCAAAGTCAAAAGTTTAAAGTTAAAAGTTGGAATCTGGCTCATTGCTTTTAACTTGGCGGATGACAATTCCCTCAAATTCACTTTTATCTACCCGCCGGTTTTCATCCAGCGAGATCAACGCCAGTTTGCGACCGACGCGGCGCAAACGCAACATTTCCGCGAGCAAAGCATCGGTGATGATGCCGGTGATGACGACGAACGTCGCGCCCCACGCTAGATTCGCGCTTTCGTGGCGCATCAAAGTTTCAATCGGCGTGGTAACGAACGATGTGATCGCCGCCAGTGCTTCGAGGACGTGACGCAAGTGATTCGGATCGCGGCTGGGCAAAATTTTCAAACGCTGATCCGATTCGGGCCACGTGCCGTTCGCAATCAACCCGACCGAATATTTTTGCTCGACGGCAAAGTACGCAATCGACGCGGCGAGACTGATCACGCGCTCGAGCAATGCCGGGTCGGTGCCTTGCCATACGTGCTCAAACGTTGCAACGTTGACGAATAAAACCCACTGGTACGCAATCGTGGGGTCGTACACTTTGACTTGGAGTTCGCCGCGCCGCGCGGTCGCGCGCCAATGAATGTGCTTGGGCGCATCGTCGGGTCGATAATCGCGCACGCCGCGCGGTCGCGTCGCGTCATCGAAAATTGGTACGCGTGCTTTGACTTCGCCGAGCGGATCTTTGGGCGGCAAGCCCCAATCCTCCATCGATGATACGCGCGGATAAACGATCACGCGATCCGTACGCGGGCTGACGTACTCGCGTTCAAAGAGTCCGAACAAATCGCCGGACTTGATCCGTGCTGGTCCCAAGGTATAAAAGCCGCGATGCTTGCACGGAATTCGATAATCCCAGCGCGCGCGTTCGTGCGCGCCAAGCGCGGCGCGTTGACTGAGGTAACCGGACAACGGCGTGTGCGATGGCGCGAGCGTTTTGTTTTCGGGGGCGAGGGTTTCCGGAAAACGATCATCGATGGTAACCCAGGCGAGCGGCAAAATTTTTCGATTGCTGACGCGCACGCTGAGATCGACGGTTTCGCCAACAAAGACGCGATGCTCGCTCAATTGGCGTTCGTAGCTCACGCGGTACAGCGCGACGCGATTCCACGCCCACGCGACCGGGATGACGACGAGCAATAGCGCCGCGAGCACGAGCAGTGAATTGGATTGCACTGCCGCGCCAAGGAGAATCATCAATGCGGCAAAACGAAGCCAGGATTCGTTAAACATTTTTTGCAGGGGCAACCCGATGTGGTTGCCCGGGCGACCACACAGGGTCGCCTACATTTGTTCCACCGGCACCGGCACGGAATCCACCACTTCTTTCACAATTTGTTCCGCGTCACGACCGCGAAGCCGGGTTTGTGCGCTGATGATGAGCCGATGCGTGAGGATGAACGGTGTCAGATATTTCACATCGTCGGGCAAAACGAAATCACGACCGCGCAACGCGGCGAATGCTTGCGCGGCGTGGTAAAGATATAACGACCCGCGCGGACTCGAACCCAGTTCGACGGCGGAATGCGCGCGCGTGGCGCGAACGACAGCGATGACGTACTCGCGCACGGAAGATTCGACGCGGACGGTGCGGACGGCGCGTTGCATTTCCAAAATCGCTTCCGCGTTCACCACCGCTGGCAGATGTTCGAGCGGCTCGTCGCGTTCAAAGCGAAGGAGAATCGCATTCTCTTCTTCTTCGGTTGGATAACCCAATTTCAGTTTGATGAAAAAGCGATCGATTTGCGCTTCGGGCAGGGGAAACGTACCTTCCAGTTCGATCGGATTTTGCGTGGCGAGAACGAGGAACGGACGCGGTAATAATTTTGTTCCGCCATCGATAGTAATTTGGCGTTCCTGCATTGCTTCCAGCAACGCCGATTGCGTGCGCGGCGTCGCGCGATTGATTTCATCGGCGAGGATGATTTGCGCCATCAGCGGTCCCGCGCGATATTCGAATTCCTGGGTCTTTTGGTTGTACACGTTCAACCCGGTGACATCGCTGGGCAAAAGGTCGGGCGTGAATTGAATACGCCGAAACGAACAGCCGAGTGATTTGGCAAGTGCTTTGGCGAGTGTCGTCTTGCCAATACCGGGCACATCTTCGAACAGAATGTGGCCTTCGCACAAGAGCGCGACGAGCGCGAGATCGACGACATCATTTTTGCCGACAATGACCTTGCCAACGTTCTCACGGATTTTCGTCGCCGTTGCTTGAATGTCTGCGATTGTTGTCATACATCCTCGTGATGAGTGTTTCGTGTTGCGTTTCGATTTTACCACACAATCGGAGAATGGGCGAATGATTTGTGATATAATCCTGACAGATGACCAAAGACGGGAGACCGATGATTTGATTTGTCGTCCGTCCTTCATCTTTCGTCCGGAGGTTTGGTTTGAAATTCAAGCCGCATTTATTTCTGGGTCTCGCGCTCGTTGCGATTTTCTGGTCCGCGTCGTGGACGCGCTTGGGTGTGTTGGGCGAGTACTCGTTCTTTCCACTTTGGCTTGGGTACATTCTCACGGTTGACGGGCTCGTCGCGCGGCGCAAAGGCGAATCGATTTTAACGCGCCATCCGCGTCAGTTTATCGCGTTATTTCTTTTGAGTATGCCGGTCTGGTGGATTTTTGAATTCCACAATTATTTTTTGCTCAACTGGCATTATCTTATTCCCAACGATTATTCCGCGCTCCACATCATCTTCGAATCGACGATCTGTTTTTCGATTGTTATGCCAGCCGTGTTCGAGACAGCCGAGTTGATTTCCACGTTTGGGTTTGTGAATCGATTTCGTTCTTCAAAACGTATTATCATTCAGACGCGCTATGGGTGGTTCATGATGTACGTTGCCGTCGGTTTGTTTGCCGGCGTGCTATTTCTGCCACGCTACTTTTTCCCTTTTACGTGGATCTGGCTTTTCCTCTTTGTCGATGCGCTGAATTTTTTGCACAGCCGCCCCTCGCTGATTGAGCAGGCATCGCGCGGCGATTGGCGAACGATCGGCGCGCTGGCGATTGCCGGCGTGGTGTGCGGTTTCTTTTGGGAACTGTGGAATTTTTTCGCGATGCCCAAATGGTATTACACGATCCCGTTCTTCAATTTTGCTAAAATCTTCGAAATGCCGTTGTTGGGCTACGGCGGGTACATCCCGTTTGCATGGGAATTGTACGCCGTGTACCAGTGGGCGAGCGGCTTGATGAGCGCCCGCTCGCGCGTTGTTGCACTTGGCGCCGCAGAGTACGCCGATGGATAGACAAAAACGATTTTGAGATGCAGATTGACAAGCATCCCCTATCTCTTTATAATGACGACCGATAAGTGTTCATTTTTCACCCTGGAAACCCAACCTGCTCGAACAGGTGATTCCTTCCTTGTGCGACAAGTGTGCAGGTAAAACGAGCATTCCAATTTCTCCGTATGCCTTGCTTGTCAGTGCCGTCCCGAGCGGTTCTGATTTGGCAATGATGATCGAAAGGAGGTGGTTGTCCCGATAGTGTTCCACTGCCAGATTCGCGCAAGCGGAGTCTTGATCGATGCTTGCCTCGTACGGTGATTCTTCTTGCGTACTACGTGGAGTACTTAACCCAATCGACCTTCCGTCAAGTTCAATGATCGACTTACAAATTCTCAGGAGGAGAGAGATGCGAAAGTTCGTATTTGTTTTGGTCATGCTGACGACCCTCGCGGCAGTGGTTGCCTGCGCGACACCAACTGCGCCACCGGCGGAAAAAGTCACGGTTAAGGAAACCGTGATTGTCGCCGGCACCCCGCAAGTGGTGGAAAAAGTTATCACGGCGACCCCCGCGCCGGTGCCCACCAAAGCCGCGCAACCCAAGACGCTGGTGGTTTGCCAGGCGCAAGAGCCGGACACGCTCTACTGGGGCGCGACTAGCATGTTGGCAGCATCCAACGTGATGGAAGCCGCCGTATATGACGGTCCGATTGACAACCTGAACTATGATTACCAACCGGTCATTTTGGAGAAACTGCCGAACATCAAAGACGGCGATGCCAAAGTGACCAAAGTGAAGGTCAAGGCAGGCGACACGATCTTTGATGTGGCGAAAGATGCCGTCGGCAAAGCTGACAAGGACATGGAGTTGGATCAGATCCAAGTAACCTTCAAACTCAAAGCTGGCCTCAAGTGGTCCGATGGTCAGCCGCTCAAAGCATCCGATTCGCTTTTTAGCTTCAATGTTCAAAAGGACAAGGATTCAGGAATCCCCAGCCGCTTTTTGGTTGATCGCACTGCCGATTACAAAGCTCCCGACGATCGAACCGTGGTCTGGACCGGCTTGCCTGGGTTCATGTACTCAACCTATTACACCGCGTTCTTCACCCCCCTGCCTGAGCATGTTTTGAAAGGGGTCGCCCCCAAAGACATCAAATCGCATCCGTATGCACGCAAGCCCGTCGGTTTTGGTCCCTTCCGCGTGACCGAATGGGTCTCCGGTGACCGCATCGAATTGGAAAAGAACCCCAACTACTGGCGCGCCGGTTTCCCGAAAATTGACAAACTGATCTACCGCTTTATCCCCGACACGAACCAGCTCGTCGCGCAGTTGATCGCGGGTCAGTGCGACATCGGCACGCAGGACGGTATGAGCACAGATCAAATTCCGTTCCTCGATCAAGCGGAGAAATCTGGACTCATCAAGCCCTACTATATCGCTGGGACCGTGTGGGAACACATTGACTTTAACGCCAATCCCAAGAGCGCACCCAAGCCGCGCCCCGACTTTTTCAGTGATCCCAGGGTACGCGCCGCTGTGGCGCACGGCACCAACCGCAAGGAAATGGTAGACAAGGTGCTCTACGGCAAGACCAAAGTGATTGACACCTTCATTCCGGCAGAACATTGGGCTTTCCCCAAGGAAGCGGGCATCGTCAGCACGTATCCGTTTGACGTCAAGAAAGCCGAAGAACTGCTCGACGCGGCTGGCTGGGTGAAAGGCGCTGATGGCGTCCGCACCAAAGCCGGTCAGCGCTTTTCCGTGTCGATTAGCACCACCTCCGGCAACAAGATGCGCGAACAAACGATGCAGATCTTCCAAGCCAATATGAAGACGATTGGCATCGAGGTCAAGCTTGACTTTGCGCCTTCCACCGTCCTCTTTGCGCGCGGCAAGGAAGATGTCTATCTGGTAGGCAACTTTGACCTGATCATGTTCGCGTGGTTGACCGGCGTTGAAGTGCCTGTCAACCTCTATCGTTGCGATCAGATCCCAACCAAGGACAACGCCTGGGCGGGTCAGAACAACACCCTCTGGTGCAATGCGGACTATGACAAAGCGGCAACCGGCTACTTTAACAATCTGGAGCGCGATGTCCGTATCAAGTTTGCCCATGAAGCGCAAAAGATTCTCACCAAAGAATTGCCGATCTTGCCTTTGTTCCAACGCATCAAGGTGCATGCAACTAACACCCGTGTTCTGAATTTCAAGCCCGATCCCACACAAAACACCGAGTTGTGGAACATCGAAGAGATCGACGTCAAGTAAGTGGATAGTCAAGACCTGACAGGTCTCAGACCTGTCAGGTCTATAAATATAAAGGAAGTGCCCTATGTCCAATTATCTAATCCGCCGGATATTTCAGATGACGCTGGTTGTCCTGGTCTCGACATTCTTCATCTATATGATTCTGAATCTGGCGCCGGGCGGGCCCCTGTGGGAATATACCGTCGGCAGCGCCAGCCGTGAAGCCGCGGTCACTGGCGAAGACTATCGCCGTCTGGAAAAAATGCTAGGGTTGGACAAGCCCATGCATATGCGCTATATCATTTGGTTGATCGGCGATGATTGGTATGACGGCGGCTCCCGCCGAGGCATCCTGCGCGGTGATTGGGGCGAGTCGTGGAAAGTGGCGTATGGGCAACCCATCATTGATCTATTTGCCACGCGCATTGGGAACACCCTTTTATTAATGGGGACCGCTTCATTGATTTCATTGCTAATTGCCATCCCCATTGGCATCCTTGCGGCAGTCAAACAATACTCCAAGCTAGATTATGCCTTGACTGCCTTTTCCTTTTTTGGCATCGCCATGCCGGTCTTTTGGTTTGGTCTCATGATGATTCTTGTCTTTTCATTGCAGTTCAAGGCATGGGGATTACCCTATCTCCCGCCCGGCGGAACGCAATCCTTATTCGGTGAGGACGCCGGCACCTTGCCGGATCGGCTGAAACATCTAATTATGCCCGCTACGGTACTCAGTCTATTGTATATGGCAAGCTGGAGCCGCTATATGCGCTCTAGTATGCTCGAAGTTCTGAAACAGGATTATGTCCGCACTGCGCGTGCCAAGGGAGTGATCGAACGGCTGGTGGTGACCAAACACGCGATGCGCAATGCGCTCATTCCCATCATCACGATTGTCGTCTTGCAAATTCCCAATCTCTTTAGTGGCGCGGTGATCACGGAGACCATCTTTGCCTGGAACGGGATGGGACGTTTGTACATCAATGCCTTAACGCGTGGAGATTGGCCCGTGGCAATGTTATTCCTGTTTGTCAGCGCGGTGCTAGTTGTCTTGGCAAATCTATTGGCGGATGTGCTCTACACCGTCGTCGATCCGCGCATTCGATATTCCTAGCCCCGGGCATATCGAGCAAAGCGAGAAATCTACAAGATTTTTCGACGCGCCTACCGCGCCTCGAAAAGACACTTTTGGGCAATTCGTAACGAGAAGGTGAAATATGGCAGTCGCAGAACTTGATCTGCATCATGAATTACTGGAAACCCAAGAAGAAACTCAACTTTCGATGATCTGGCGACGGTTTCGTCGGCATCGTCTGGCGCTGGTGGGGATGTGTATCATCATGATTTTGCTGGTCGCCGTCATCTTTGCTCCGTGGATTGCGCCATACGATCCGCTTGAACAGAATCTGGCGATCCGCAACCAGGGGCCATCGTCAGCGAATCTTCTGGGGACCGATGAACTTGGGCGCGATGTGTTCAGCCGCTTGTTGTTTGCCGGACGCATTTCGCTCACCATCGGGTTCTCCGTGGCGTTTCTCGCAGAACTGACCGGGATGTCCATTGGCGCCGTGGCAGGATACTTTGGTGGCTGGGTCGATAGTCTTCTGATGCGCTTTGTCGATCTGATTATTACCTTGCCTACTTTGCCCATCCTGCTCATCCTCTCCAAATTCTTCGGGGGCAGTATCCTGATGCTTATTCTAATTGTAGCCGCACTAAGTTGGACAGGTGCGGCACGCGTTGTGCGCGGTGTCGTTCTCTCGCTGCGCAATCAAGAATTTGCCGAAGCCGCGCGCGCATTGGGAGTGTCCGATGTGGAAATCATTGCGCGGCATATGTTGCCCAACGCGATTGCGCCGATCATCGTCGGCTTGACACTGGCGGTTGGCGGCGCGATCATCTTAGAGTCGGCGCTCAGTTTTCTGGGCTTTGGCGTGCAATTGCCAACGGCAACCTGGGGCAATATGCTGCAAAACGCGCAAAGCGATATGTTCCTCGCGCCGTGGAAAGCCGTCTTGCCGGGGTTTTTCATTTTCATTACTTCGCTCTCGTTCAATTTTATGGGCGATGGACTGCGTGACGCACTTGATCCTCGGATGAAGGTATAACGCGACTATGGCTTCCGATAACAATGCAATCGTCCAGGTCAAAGATTTGGTCAAGTACTATCCGGTGCGCGGCGGCTTGTTGCAACGTGCGGTGGCACACGTTCACGCCGTCGATCACGTTTCGTTCGACATCAAACGCGGCGAGACGCTCGGACTTGTCGGCGAATCCGGGTGCGGCAAAACGACGACGGGACGCACTCTGCTGCGCCTAGTCCCGGCGACCAGCGGTGATGTGCTTTTTGAAGGCAAGAGCGTTTTGCAAATGGGCGCGGGGGAGTTGAAACGGGCGCGCCGGGATATGCAAATCATTTTTCAAGACCCGTATGGTTCGCTCGATCCCCGGATGCCAATTGGCGAAATTATCGGCGAGGGATTGCGTGTGCATGGCATCAGCAATTCCACCGAACGCAAACAGCGTGTGCAACAAGTGATGGCGCAGGTCGGTTTGAATCCGGCCTACACCGGGCGTTTTCCGCACGAATTTTCCGGCGGGCAACGGCAACGCATCGGCATTGCGCGCGCTTTGGTTCTACGCCCCAAGTTCGTCGTGTGCGATGAACCGGTCTCTGCGTTGGATGTGTCAATTCAATCCCAAGTGTTGAATCTGCTCAAAGATTTGCAACGCGAGATGCAGTTGACCTACTTGTTCATCGCGCACAACCTTGCCGTCGTCAAGTACATCAGCGACCGCATCGGTGTGATGTATCTGGGTAAAATCGTCGAACTGACCGAAACCCAAAAACTTTTCCAAGAGCCATTGCATCCGTACACCAAAGCATTGCTCTCGGCGATTCCCGAACCGGATCCAACGCTCAAGCGACAGCGGATTGTTCTAGCCGGCGACGTGCCTTCGCCGGTGAAACCGCCGTCCGCCTGCCGTTTTCATCCGCGTTGCCCGGCGTTTGTCAAGGGACACTGCGATACCCAAGAACCGGAATGGCGTGAGTTCAAACCGGGGCATTGGGTCGCGTGTCATTACGCTGGCTAATGCGAGCATGGACGCGGCGCGAGTTTATCGCGCTGGGGGCGGGCGGCGTGATTCTTTTGGCGGGTGGCACAATTGCCCGATTACTGAACACGCCCGCGCAAATTGCAACGTCAAGTGCCACGCTTCCTGCGCCGCAAGCGACGCCCGGCACATTTACGCAATCGGCAAGCGCGCTGCCGTTGCCGTTGTGGATTACGCGCAACGAAGATTTTTACACCGTCCAGTACGATCAAGTGCCCAGTGTTGGTATGGAGTCGTGGTCGCTGGTCGTGCATGGGATGGTACGCGAACCACTGCGCTTGAGCTATGATGAAGTAAAGGCGTTGCCTGCCACAACAACGATGCACACGCTCGAGTGTATCGGTAACCCGGCGGGCGGCAATCTCATTGGGAATGCGACGTGGCGCGGCATTTCCTTACGCGCGTTGCTCGAACGCGCGGGCGCTAGTGACCGCGCAACGTATGTTGTGATCGGCGGGATCGACGAGTACTTTACCAGCGTGCCCATCGCCACCGCCATGCACGATCACGCGATGCTGGCGTACGCGATGAACGATCAGCCGTTACCGTTGCAACACGGTTTTCCACTGCGCG
Organism: Anaerolineae bacterium; assembly: GCA_034435055.1. Taxonomy (GTDB): domain Bacteria; phylum Chloroflexota; class Anaerolineae; order UBA4142; family UBA4142; genus DAOTXS01. Next base: position 55,848 of record DAOTXS010000018.1, read on the forward strand.
CCATTTTGCCCGGCGTCTATGGTCAAAAACAACCCAAGTGGATCACTGGTATCGAAGTAACAGATGAAGACAAATTAGGTCCTTGGGAACAACGTGGCTGGTCACGCCGCGCGACGATTCAATTGAACTCTGGGATTACCCTCCCGCGCGAATTTGCGCAATTGGCGCGGGGAGATGTCTTGATCGCCGGTTTTGCGCATACCCATGAGATTGGGGTGCGCGCGGTTCAGGTCAGCACAGACACCGGCAAGACCTGGCACGAAACAACCTTGACGCGTGGACCCTCGCCGTTTGTCTGGACCGTGTGGGGGTATCGCTGGGAAGATCCCGCGCCGGGCAAATACGTCTTGATGGTGCGTGGCATCGATCACGCGGGCTACGTGCAAGACCAAGCCGCGGCTAGTCTGTTGCGGGACGTTTTTCCGGACGGCACATCTGGGATGCACATCGTAGTCGTAGAGATACGCTCAACCTGATTTCAACGGAGTTTGCAAAAGGCCCATGTCGACCAACAACAGTCCTGTTCTCCTCAAGGTCAATAACCTCAAAACGTACTTTTTTACTTCCGATGGAACGGTCCCCGCCGTGGACGGCGTCAGTTTTGAGATCCACGAAGGTGAAACACTTGCCATCGTCGGCGAATCGGGGTGCGGCAAATCAGTGACGGCGTTATCGATTATGCGCTTGATCGCGCCGCCCGGCAGAATCGTTGCCGGAGAAGTGCTTTTCCAATCGCAAGATTTGGTCAAGTTGCCGGAAAATGAAATGTACTCGATTCGCGGCTCAAAGATTTCGATGATCTTTCAAGAGCCGATGACCTCGCTCAACCCAGTTTTTACAATTGGCGATCAAATTGCGGAAGCGCTCATCATTCATCAGTTCGCGCAACGTGAGGATGCTTCCAAGCGCGCCATCGATTTGCTCCGGCGGGTACACATTTCCGAGCCGGAGAAACGCGCCAAATCCTACCCACACGAATTGTCCGGCGGAATGCGTCAGCGCGTGATGATCGCGATGGCGCTTGCCTGTTCGCCCAGTTTGTTGATTGCGGATGAAGCAACGACCGCGCTCGACGTAACGATTCAGGCACAGATTCTGGAACTCTTGAAAGAGTTGAAAGAAAATCTCGGGCTGGCAGTTGCCTTGATTACACACGACCTGGGCGTTGTTGCCGAGATGGCGCAACGCGTGGCGGTGATGTACGTGGGTAAAATCGTAGAAGAAGCGGATGTGATTACTCTCTTCAAAGCGCCCAAGCATCCGTACACCCAAGCGTTGCTCTCTAGCATTCCGACGTTGCAAACGGCGCAGGAACAACGACTCAATGTCATCAAGGGAAGTGTGCCGAATCTTTATCGACCCCTGCCGCCGGGCTGTCGTTTTGCGCCACGCTGTAAAGACGTATTCGACAAGTGTCAGCAGGAAGAGCCGCCCTTGATTCCCTTGGGCAGAGGACAGACGGCGCGCTGTTGGCTGTATGAACCATCATCGGAGAAAAGGTCATCCGTAGCATCGTCTACAGAATAGCGAATCCTCCATGTTGGTTTGGCTGACGGACGGCTATCCTGCCGTCCGTTTTTTATAGGTGAAATGTACTCACAGGAACCCGTGCACGTAAACCTTAAAGACCTCGCCTTGGTCTTTACCCTATTTATGATTGCGTTGATTGTCCTGATGGGGGCCACCGCCAATAGTGATCTGTTGTGGTTTCTCCCTTTTTTCAACGAGACCCCTTCGCGGATCACTGTTTATTGGGAAGGCTGTCGTACGGACATCTTGCCGGGCGAACATCACTTTGACGCAATGATGCTCGCAATTAACCAATCCCTCTCGCAAGTGGAGGGCTATGAGCAAGGCTTTGGTCTGAATCAAGAAACCCTCACCCAGTACAAGACCCAGTGGCGCGTTGTGGAAGTGCGCTATCCCAAACGCATCAAAATCCACACGGCTTTTCGCTTTGGCGATCCGGACTCGCTCTTTATCCCACTCAACGAATATTTTGGCGTAGGTCGAGCAGTCTTTGGAGGAATTGTCGGCGATTATTGGTCGGGCGCGTTGCGCCTCAAAACCATCGAACCAATTCAGCACGCGGCAGAGCAGATTCGCTGTGTCAAACGATAATACCTGAATGGACTTTTGACAGTCTAATCTAATGCAAGTATAATCGCCATAATTTCAAGCATGCCTGGGGAGGGGGTGGTTCTCCAAAGCAGTTTGTTCCGGATCGCAATTTCAGATTTTTCTAACAATTTTTTCGGCAGTGATTTGAAATCGAAATTTGAAGTCTGAAATTAGCCGGAGCTCTGAACCCATTTTCCAATCGGACGCCAATGATTTGACTCATCAACAGGAGAAGAAGATGAAGAAGACGATTCTCGCACTGGCATTGATCGCCGTGCTTACGTTGATCGTGGCGTGCGCCGCGCCTACCCCGGAACCCACCAAAGCGCCACCGCCCGCCTCGAGTAGTTCATCAGCGCCTGCCGCCTCCAGCAGTTCATCGGTTGCGCCCACCAAGCCACCGGCTCCCACGGCAACAACTGGTCCGCAACGCGGCGGCACATTCATCGACGCCTCGTTCGCCGACGCCGTTTCGTTCAATCAATTGCTGACTTCGGACAGCGCGTCGAGCAGTTATCAGGCATTGATCTGGGCGCCGCTCACCCGTATCGATCCCAAGACGTTGGACATTGTCGGCGTTTTGTACGATGGCCAGCCCGTCGTTTCCGCCGACGGCGCGAAATTGACGTGGAAGCTTCGGCAAGGGTTAAAGTGGAGCGACGGCACGCCGATCACTTCCAAAGATGTGATCTTTACCTGGGAAAAGATGATGGATGAAAAAGTCAAATTCATCTATCGCAAGACGTACCAAGATTCGTTCAAAGAAGTCAAGGCACTGGACGATTACACGGTCGAGTACACGCTTGTCACCCCCGGCTTTTGCCCCGCAATTGTGAACAGTGGTTTGGTTTCCCCGTTGCCCAAGCACATCTTTGAGAAACTGGACATCAACACGGCGGACATTAACACCAAGCCCGCCGTTACCAGCGGCTATTTCAAATTCAAAGAATGGCAAAAGGACGACCACTTTACCGCCAGCCCAGCGTACGAAGGTTTTGTGCGCGGTCAACCATTGCTCGATGCTTACACCTACCGCATCGTAAAAGATAACACCGTCCAAACCCAGTTGTTCAAGACGCAAGATGTCGATTATGCCGCGCCCGATCCCGCCGACTGGGACGAGATGAGCAAGTTGCCGCACGCGCAACCCGTGCGATATTATTCCGCCACCGGCGCGTCGTGGACGTACATCGGTATGAACCTTCGCAATCCCTTGCTCGCCGATGTTGCGGTGCGTCAGGCAATTTCGCACGCCGTGAATCGCAAAGAATTGGTCGACAAGATTCGTCTGGGTGCCGCCAAAGCGCAATTCTCGATGCTCCCATCATCCTCGTGGGCGGCGGCGGATGAAAAAGATTTGCCGCAGTACGCCTTCGATCTTGCCAAAGCCAACAAGATTTTGGACGATGCGGGTTACAAAAAAGGCGCGGATGGCGTGCGCGTGAGTAAAGATGGCAAGCCACTCAAGTTCCGGTTGGAATACAACGCCGGCAATAAACAGCGCGAACAAATCTCGCTCATTACCCAACAGTATTTGAAAGACATTGGCATTGCGACCGAAGTGAACGCTGTTGAATGGAATGCCTATCTCGACAAGGTCAACAAGACCTACGATATGGACCTCTATGTTCTCGGTTGGGTCGGCGGTTACGATCCGTCCAGTACCAAGAACATCTGGGCATCCACCGGCGGTCAGAACTCGACCGGCTACAAGAACCCCAAAGTCGATGAACTGTACACCAAAGCCGAAACCGTACCCGGTTGCAAGCAAGCCGACCGCAAAGCGCTCTACGTCGAGATTCAAAAGATCATTGCCAACGACGCGCCGTACGTCTTCCTCTACACCAACGAAAACTTGTATGTCTATAACAAACGCATCAACCTTTTGCCGTTGACCGGCGTGGGTGTGACGTACAACGTCGAACAGTTGTCAATCAATCCGCTGTTCAAAAAGTAAAATCTGTTCGGACCCGAAGGGTCGTCAGACCCTTCGGGTCGTTCGAACTGAGAGAAAACTATGACGCGTTATCTTACTCGCCGTCTCTTGCAAATGATTCCTGTATTGTTCATTATCTCCGTTGTTCAATTCGCGTTGGTCAATGCTGCGCCGGGCGGACCGCTCAAAGCATACCTGCTCGATCCTAATATCAGCAAAGAGGATGTCGCGCGGCTTGAACACGAGTACGGACTCGATCAACCCTTGCCGATTCAATACATCGTGTGGATTGGCAATATCTTGCGCGGCGATTTAGGACGCTCGTATTTTACGCATCGCCCGGTTTTGGAAATGGTTAGCGAGCGATTGCCGGCGACAATCTGGCTGGGTCTTGCCGCAACATTGATCTCGTACGTTGTCGGCATTCCATTGGGCGTCTACGCTGGCTTGCATCGCGGCGGCAAGATCGATCATTTCATTCGTTTTTTCACCTCGGCGCTGAACGCGGTGCCGCATTGGTGGCTTGGTCTCGTCATTATTATTTTATTAGCAAATATCAAACTCTCGACCGGCGTGCAAATATTGCCGATTGCCGGGATGAAAACGCTTGGCAAAGAGGAATTCGATCCGCTCGATTATTTGTGGCATCTCATTTTGCCCGCGTTTATGCTGGGTACCGGCGGCTGGGTGACATTTGGTCGGTATATGCGCTCGGAAACTTTGGAAGTCCTGGGACAAGATTACGTTCGCACGGCATACGCCAAGGGGCTGGCAGAACGCGTGGTGATTTTTCGACACGTGTTGCGTAACGCGCTCATCCCGGTCGTTACGATTTCGGCGGGTCTGTTTGTCGGTCTTGTCAGCGGCGCAGTGATTTACGAATACATCTTTTCGTGGCCCGGCATGGGACGATTGCTGTACGAACGCACCATTGCCAAAGATTATCCGGTTAGCATCGGCGTGCTTTTTATTTTCACGATCCTCGCAGTGTTGGGTCGCCTCTTTTCAGACATTGCGTATGGCTGGGTGGACCCGCGCATTCGGTACGATTGAGGCAAACGATGGCGACTACTACTGCAACCAAACCGACGGCTCGTACCGTAACCTTAGATGAACTTGCTTTCACACGTCCCCCGCGCTCCTTTTGGAGCGATGCCTGGGAACGATTCCTGCGTGATCGATTGGCCGTGATGGGCGGATTGATTTTCTTGTTCCTCTGTTTGCTCGCTATCGCCGCACCATTTATTTCGACGAATGTCACGGGTTATGATCCCAACCGCATCAATTTGCGCGATCAGTACGCGCCGCCAAGCGCGACGCATTGGTTCGGCGCGGATGAGTACGGCCGCGATTATTTCACGCGCATCGTTTGGGCGGGACAAATTTCGCTCAGCATCGGCTTTATGTTCGCCGCGATCAGTCTGACGATTGGCGTGGTGCTGGGACTCGCAGCCGGATTTTACGGCGGCTGGTTCGATGATTTACTGCAAGCCGTCATCAACATTTTCAACGCGATTCCCTTTTTGCCTTTGCTCATTATCATTGGCTCACTCATCAAACTGGGCTGGGTCGAACTCGCGTTGATTCTTTCCTTTCTCGGGTGGACGGGGGCAAGTCGGCAAGTGCGCGGGTTGGTGCTTTCAATCAAGCAACGCGATTACGTTCTCGCCGCGCGGACGGTCGGCGCATCGAACGCGCGCATTATGTTTCAACACATTTTGCCCAACGTCTTTTCGATTGTCCTCGTCATCGTCGGTTTTGACGTGGCAAGCGCGATCCTCACCGAATCCGGCTTATCGTTTCTGGGCTTTGGCGTGCAACCGCCGACGGCAACGTGGGGGAATATGCTGAGCAACTCGCTGGCGTACACCACCAAAGCGCCGTGGCTGATTCTCTTTCCCGGCATTACCATTTCGCTCACTGTGTTGTCCGTCTTTCTCCTTGCCGATGGTTTGCGCGACGCGATGGATCCGCGCTTGAGACGATAATAGACATTCGCCGGAATAATGTATCTACAGATTTTGCAGATTACACAGATTATTTTTCTGCGAAATCCGAGTAATCTGCGGATTAACTTTTACCCGATGGGTTATTTCGGAAATCGTATAGTGCATTTTTGTGAAGGACTATGAATTCGATATTTCAGTGGGCTAGAAAAATTTGCCCGACCATTGCGGTCGGGCTGTTGTTATTTCAAGCCGCGTGCCATTTCGGTGACGCGCCGCAACCGGGGCAATGGATCGCCCGGCGCAGTATGCTTATCAAACGCAGCTGGATCAGTCTAGCGGTCGTCCGCGAAAAAATTTACGGCATCGGCGGAATGACCGATGCAGACGGCAAGCGGCTTGATCTGAACGAAGCTTTTGATCCGCGTGCAAACGAATGGACCCAACTTGCGCCAATGCCCACCCCGCGATCATCGCCCGGCACAGCAGTCATCGGTGATTGGATTTACGTCGTTGGCGGTTATCCCGAAGACGAAGCGACGAACCGGCTCGAAGTGTACGACACACTCAATAATCGATGGTTCACCGATCTGCCGCCCATGCCAACCGCGCGCTTCGATTTGACCGCCGTCGCCATCGATAATATTGTGTACGCAATTGGCGGGTACAATCGCGGCGCGCTGGATGCCTTTGAAGCGTACGACACCCAATCGAAACAATGGACAAAACTCACGCCGATGCCAACCGCGCGGTACGCTTTACAAGCGCTCGTCATCGACGGGAAAATTTTTGTGATCGGCGGACGCACCGCCACGTACGCAACCGACGTGATCGAAGTGTTTGATCCCAAGACCGGACAATGGTCATCTTCGCCGATTCGTGTGCCAGAGCCGATTGCCGGTTTTGGCGCGACGATGGTCGAAGGCAATTTGCACGTCGTCAAGTACGACAAACACTTGGCGTACGATTTCAAAACCGGTAAATGGCGCACCGACTTGCCGCCGATGCCCACCTCGCGGCATGGTTTGCGTTTGGCGTACATCGACGGATTGTTGTACGCGATTGGCGGCTGTTTGCCGGATGGCAACAATTTATTCGACGTTGCGCGCAACGAGGCGTACATCGTGCGTCAACCTATGCAAATGAAAATCAAATGAGCAAAGTGAAATGAAGCGTCTTTTACTAATCGGTTTTTTAATTGCAATGCTTTCCGCGTGTGTACCGCGCCTTGAGCCCACGCCGGAAGTTTTGCCCACGAACACTGCCATCATTGTTTTTGCCACCGCAACGCCGCGCGCAACTTCCGGCACGGCAACGCCCGCTACCAAAAAGGGGGGCGAATTCAAAGAGGCAATTACGGCGGACGCCAAAAGTTTTCACGTGTATCAAACTACTGACCCGGCGTCGCGCGCATTTCAAGATAAAGTTTTCGCAAGTGGTCTGACGTTGCGCGATCCCAAAACGCTCCAGCCGATTCCCGGGATGGCGGCGTCGTGGAACATCACCGACGACGGACGCATCATCACCTTCACGTTACGCAAAGATTTGAAATGGAGCGATGGCACGCCACTCACCGCGTACGATTTCGAGTGGACGTACAGTCAGGCGAGCCGCCCGGAAAATCGCTATCCGTACCTCGACACGTTCCGTGACATTGCGTCGTACCGCGCGAAAGATGATTACACGCTCGAAGTCGTTTTGCGCGAGCCGATGTGCACTAGTTTGATCGTGGCGGATTCGATTACGCCGCTCCCGCAACACGTGTGGAGTCGGTATAGTTGGAGCGACCCGGCAAAAAATCCGGAGATTCAAAATCCGACGGTTGTTTCGGGAGCGTACAAACTCAAAGAGTGGAAGCCGGGAAATTCTGCCACCTTCGTCCGCAATGATCTGTACTATCGCGGTGCGCCGAATTTTGATGCGTACACCTTTCGCGTGGCGCCAAACCCGGCAACGCAATTGCAATGGCTAAAATCGGGTGAGGTGGATACCGCGCCGGTCGGCATTGCCGACTTTGCCGAAACGAAAAAATCGGACGCGCTGAAATTGTATCAGTGGGAGGCGGAAACGCCGGAGTGGGATTTCATCGGCTTTAATTTGCGCCGCGCGTTTCTCAAAGATGTCGAGGTGCGCCGCGCGTTGTCCTACGCGATTCCGCGGCAATCGATTGCCGACAAGATTTTCGCCGGCTTGTCCAAACCGATGTTCTCCAATTACGCGCCGACGAATTGGGCGTTCAATCCCGATGTCGTGCGGTACGATTATAACATCGACACGGCGAAAGCGACGTTGCAAAAAGCCGGCTATCGTTTGGATGCGAACGGTAGATTACTGCTCAAAGATGGCAAGCTGGCGCCGCGCTTGAAGATTTTCTACAACCTGACGAACGACCGCCGCAAACAGATTGCCAATCTCGCGCAGGAAGAATTCAAGAAACTTGGCATCGATTCCGAAGTGATTGGAATGGACTTTGACCCGTATCTTGCTTACCTCAAGAAAGAGCCGTACGATTATGATTTGTTCGTGCTTGGCTGGCGCACGTCCATCGATCCGTACTATGCGTATCAGGTGTGGAGCGAGTTTAGCATTCCGTCGCTAAACATCGGTGCGTACGTCAATCGCGAGGTGGAGAAATTATACGAGCAAGCGAATCGTCCGCCGTGTGAGGTGGATGCGCGCAAACCGGTTTTCGGTCAAATTCAAAAATCGATTACGAACGATGCGCCGTACGTCTTTTTGGTGTACCACACCGGTTATGCGTTCGTGAACAAGCGCGTCGTTCCGAACGAAGCGACGAAACTGGGAATTTCCTACGCCCCGGAGCAGTGGTACATCGCAAGATAGCCAGCGCGTTATGAAATAATAAATCCGCAGATTACTCAGATTCCGCAGACAATAAACTCTGCAATCTGTGAACTCTGCGGATTTATTTTTCGATGCCTGATTTATCGTCCGTTATCTTCGCGGATGAACAGCGTGAGCGCCCAACTCACAATACTTACGACTAACGCGCCGATCAACGCCGCCCAAAAGCCGTCAACCGTGAAGCCCAGTCCCAATTGCCCGGCAAGCCAGCCGGTCAACGCAAGCATCACGGCGTTGATGATGAATGTGAACAAACCAAAGGTCAAAGCGATCAACGGACAGGTGAGTACGGTCAGCAATGGACGAATCAACGCATTCACCAAACCAAAAATCAGCGCGACGACCAAGATTGTGTACCATTCGCCTTTGAACGACAAACCGGGAATGCCAATCTGGGTCGCCGCGTACAGCGCAATCGCATTGATGACGAGGCGCAGAACCAAGTTTCGCATTTCTCCTCCTTGATGGTGCTGTGCATTATGCCCGATATGAATCGGTTTGGCAAATCCAAGTTCGATGCGGACGACTCGCGCCAAATTCATACCAATTTTTGACCGCATTTAGACATCGTTATATAATAATGATTGAGAGCGCAAAGCCGCGCTCGTCATTGCCTCAATTCAGGTGTTGAGCGCCTGCCAGATGTCTTGGACATTAGGTAGGCGTTTTATTTTTGGCTCAGGAGAATCCGATGAGTCTGAAAATCATCAATCAGGATGACCTTGTGCCGTTCGTCCAGAAGCTGATGAACGAGTACGAGGTGATCGCGCCGGTGGCAAACGACATCAGTTTCAAGTTTGCCCCGCTCACCGATGCGTCGCAAATGCGGCTCGATTACAACACAACGATCATTCCGCCGCGTAAAGCGTTGTTGCCGCAACAAGAGACGCTCTTTAATTTTCGTACCGACATGCCGTCCGCGTCGCCGATGTTCGATATGCGCTGGCGGGTCCTCTTTGGCGTACACACGTGCGATCTCCACGCGATGTGTATGCTCGACGCGGCGTTTGCCAAAGGCAACCCGGACGCGCATTACATGAAACGGCGCGCGACCACATCGATTGTCAGTCTCGAATGCCTCGACTCGTGCGACGAGCATTCGTTCTGCAAGAGTATGAACACGCTCTCCGCGTCGTCCGGCTTTGATCTGCATCTCATCGATCTCGGCGATATGTACGCGGTCGATGTCGGAACAACGGCCGGCGAAGTTATGCTGATGAATCATGCCAAGTCGCACGAGGCAACGCGCGCCGAAGTGGCGTTGCTCGACAAAACGATGAGCGCAAAGTGGGCGCGCTTTCCCAGCCGCCTCAACGTCGATGGCAAGGATTTGCCGGCGTTGATGAGCATTAGCTACAAAAGTTCGGTTTGGGAAGAAGTTGGTCAGCGCTGTTTTGGTTGCGGCTCGTGCAACGTCGTTTGCCCCACGTGCTATTGCTTTGACGTGCGCGACGAAATTTCGTTGGATGGTAAAACCGGCGAACGTTATCGCGTATGGGATTCGTGCCAGCTCGACGAGTTTGCACGCATCGGCTCTGGCGAAAATTTCCGCAAGACGCACGCGCAACGTTTACGCCATCGATTTATGCGCAAAGGCAAATACATCGCCGAGGCATTTCCGGGGCATACCGGTTGTGTTGGTTGCGGACGATGCGCGCGTGGCTGTCTCGTCGATATTACGCCGATTGGCGTGTGGAATTCGCTCCACAAAGCGCACGCAATGTAGGAGGCAACAATGTCACCCATACCTGCAATCGAATCAATTTACGTTCCAACGATGGCTTGGATCTCCAAAGTGCAAACGCTGACGCCGATGGAAAAATTCTTTACCATCGAATTACCGCGCGGAATGTCGCTGGGACACAAGCCGGGACAATTTGTCGAAGTGAGTCTCTTTGGCGTCGGCGAAGCGCCCATTTCGATTTCGTCATCGCCGAGCCGGAGCAATGGCAAGTTTGAATTGTGCGTCCGCAAAGTCGGTGATGTAACCACGGCACTGCACAATCTGGGCGAAGGTGCGCGCATCGGTGTGCGCGGACCGTTCGGCACCGGTTTTCCGGTTGAGCAATTTGAAGGCAAAGATATTTTAATCGCCGCGGGCGGTTTGTCGCTTGCGCCGGTGCGTAGCGTGATCTATCAAGTCCTCGATAATCGCAAAAAGTACGGGCGCGTGATTATTCTTTACGGCGCCAAAACGCCGAGCGAGTTGTTGTTCAAAGACGAACTGCAAGAATTCGGCAAACGCGCGGACATCGAGTTTCATGTGACGGTTGATCGCGGCGATAAAGATTGGATTGGCAACGTTGGCGTCATCACGACGCTCTTTCCCAAAATCACCGTCAACCCGCGCAACACCATTGCAATCACCGAAGGTCCACCGATTATGTACCGCTTTGTGATGATCGAGTTGTTGGGCAAGGGCATTCCCGAAGATCAAATCTGGCTCTCGCTCGAACGCCGGATGAAATGCGGCGTGGGCAAATGCGGACATTGCCAAATCGATCATTATTATTGTTGCCAGGACGGACCGTCGTTTAATTACGCGCAAATCAAAGGCGTGATGGAGGCGATATGAAACCCAAAGTGGCATTCTTCGATTTCACGAGTTGCGAAGGTTGTCAACTCACTGTCGTCGATTCGCTCCAAACGCATCTCGATTTGCTCGACGCGGTGGAGATCGTGCAGTTCCGCGAAGCGATCAGCGAGCGCGGTGAAGATTACGCGATTGCGTTCGTCGAAGGATCGATCACGCGCGAAGCGGACGAGGAACGCTTGAAGAAAATCCGTGAGCAAGCGGCAGTGCTTGTCGCGCTCGGCGCGTGCGCACACATTGGCGGCGTCAACGCGATCAAAAATATGTCGCCGCTCGCCGACGTGCGCAAATATGTGTACGGCGACCAAGCCGAATGGTACGCCACGTACGCCGCGCGCCCATTGAGCGCAGTGGTCAAAGTGGACGCGTTCATCCCGGGTTGCCCCATTGATCGCGAGGAATTTATCCGCGTCGTCAAAGCGGCGTTGATAGGCAAGAAAATGCCGATTCCGGATTATCCAATGTGCGTAGAATGCAAATTGAAAGAGAATGTTTGTGTATTCCACAAAGGTGGTTTCTGTCTCGGTCCGGTCACGCGCGCCGGGTGCGGTGCCATCTGCCCAACCTACGGCGACGGCTGTGAAGGTTGTCGCGGTCTCATCTCGAATCCGAACCGCGATTCGATGAAGAATGTGTTGGCGGAAAACGGCTTGACCACCGAAGGTGTAATGGCGCGCATGACGATGTTTGGGGCGTACGATGCCAGTCAACTAGGCAAATAGTCAATTAGTCAACTAGTTAACGATTGACCAATCACTAATTGACTAATCACGAGGTTACAATGACACAAAATATAAAAATCGATGTCCACCACGTTACCCGCGTCGAGGGGCATGGCAACATCGTGGTCAATGCGAAGAACGGTGTGCTAGAAGAATGCCGGCTCGAGATTGTCGAGACGCCGCGCTTTTTTGAAGCGATGTTGCGCGGGCGACCGTACACCGAAGCGAGTCACATCACGTCGCGCATCTGCGGTATTTGTGCGGTCGGGCACGCGACGGCGTCATTGCGCGCGAGCGAGAATGCGCTTGGCGTCGAATTGTCGGAGCAGACGCAACTCTTGCGCAAATTGATTTTCTTCGGCGAGATGCTCGATAGTCACATTTTGCACGCGTATATGCTTGTCGCGCCGGACTTTTTCAACGTCGGCAGTGTGATTCCGCTTGCCGGCATCGCACCCGAAGTGGTCTTGCGCGCTTTACGCATGAAGAAACTCGCGGGCGATTTGTGCGCAGTGATCGGCGGTCGTCACACGCACCCGATTGCGATGACCGTCGGTGGCTTTACGCATTTGCCAACCATCGACGAAATTAAAACGTTGCGTGAACGACTCATCGCCGCGCGCGCGGATGTCGATGCGACCGTTGCGTTATTCAAGACGTTGCCGTGGCCCCAGTTCAACCGCGAGACGGAGTACGTCGCGTTGAGCAAGCCGGACGAATACGCGTTCATCGATGGCACGATCACGACGACGGATGGTGGATCGTATCACCTCAACGATTACAAACAGGTTACGAACGAACGCTGCGTCGAACATTCATCGGCGAAACACACCGCGCACAAACGTGAATCGTATATGGTTGGCGCATTGGCGCGATTTAATGTAAACTACAAACAGTTGCATCCCAAAGCGAAAGAAGCGGCGGATGCGCTGGGCATGAAACCGATTTGTACGAATCCGTACTACAACTCGGCGGCGCAAGTCGTTGAGATTGTGCACAGCGTCGAAGAGGCGATCAAGGTTTGCGATGAGTTGATCGCGCGCGGCATCCAACAAGAAACGCCGTACAAATTTGCCGGCAAAGGCGGCGCCGGTGTCGGTTCGTGCGAAGTGCCGCGCGGCATCTTGTTCCACAATTACGAAATCGGCGATGATGGAAATGTGAAGAACGCCAATTGCATCATCCCGACCGGGCAAAACCTGGCAAACATCGAAGCGGATATGCGCGCGCTGGTGCCGCAGATCATTGACCAAGGCGAACAAAAAGTAACGCTGGCGATGGAAATGCTCGTCCGCGCGTACGATCCGTGTATATCTTGTTCGGTACATTTTCTTGAAGTGAAGTTTGTATAGTGCAATAGTTGGATAGTTCAATAGTGCGATAGTTTGATAATTTCTCTATTCGATGGCAAACTGTCCAACTATGCAACTATCGCACTAACGCACGATTGCACTATCGCACTATGAAACGAACTTTGGTTCTCGGTCTGGGCAATCCTCTGCAAGGCGACGATGGGGTGGGCTGTCGCGTGGCGCAGGAATTGGAACGGCGAAGGTTGCCGGACAACGTTGAGGTAATCGACGGGGGGACGCCGGGGCTCGGCTTGCTGAATTTGTTCGAAGGGCGCGACCGTGTTATCCTCATCGACGCGGCGGAGATGGGCTTGATGCCGGGCGAGTTTCGACGCTTTGAGCCGCAAGATGTGACGCTGACCGGTTCCAGCAATCGATTTTCGTTGCATCGCACCGGCGTCATCGACGCGCTGGCGCTCGCGCGTGAGTTGAATATCGAACTACCGCAGATCGTTTTCTTTGGCGTGCAACCGGCAATCGTCGATTGGAACCATACGCTCAGCCCGGCGGTACACGCGACCGTGCCGCAAGTCATTGAAGCAGTTTTGAATGAAGTGAAATAATGATCGCAGACCGATAGCCGCACTTTTGCGGTCGGCGGTCGAACTTGGGAGTGACAAATGGCAAACGAAAAAATCTTGATTATCGATGACGATGACGATCTGGTTTTGGCAATGCGCCTGCCGCTCGAAGCGGCGGGTTTTCAGGTGTTCCGCGCGGCAAACGCGGAAGAAGGATTACACAAGATCAAGGAGCTCACGCCCGACCTCATCATCCTCGATGTAATGATGGATACGACGACGGCAGGATTTCAAGTGAGTCTCACATTGCGTAGCCCTGATCCACAATCGGAGTACGCGGCGTACAGCCACATTCCGATTCTGATGCTCACTGCCATTCATTCCACCACGCCGTTGCGCTTTGGTCCCGATAAGGATTATTTGCCGGTCGATGCGTTCATCGAAAAACCAATCGAGCCGAAGAAATTGATCGACCAAGTCCGGGCACATTTGAAACAACGCGTATGATATTCAAACCTTTCGGCGATTCCAAAGCCCGAAAGGTTTAACTTGCCCCGATGAGTTCACAAACCGCACGCAAACCTGAATTGTCGTTGGCGCCGGTCGAAGCGGAGTTGGTCAACAGTATGGCGTGGTTGATCAACTTGCGCTGGCTGGCGGGGCTGGGCGTGCTCAGCGCAACCTGGTTCACTGATGGCTTGCTACGGCTGCCGCTTGCCACGACCGCGCTTTACCTTGTCGGTTTTGTAATTCTCGGTTACAACGCGGTCTTTCGATTCATTCTGCAATGGCTCACCCAAAAAGAACAGCGCGATATTCACCAGTTCGATGTTCTGACCAAAGCGCAAATCGGCTTGGATTGGGTGGCGATGACCGCGCTGATTCATTTTTCCGGCGGGGTCGCCAGCCCGGCGATTCTTTATTTCTTTTTCCACATCATCATCGCGGCAATTCTTCTTTCTGTGCGCGCCACCTTTGTTTACGCCGCGATAGCCACTTGGCTCATCGGCGTGCTTGCCGCGCTGGAATACTTTGACATCCTGACGCATTACAATGTCTTTGGGGCGGCGGGGGCGTCATTGCATCACGATCCACTCTTTGTTGTCGGCGTTCTTTTCTTTTTCGCCAGCACAATGTTCGTTGCCACGTACCTCGCTTCCACCCTCAGCAGTCGCCTGCGTAAACGCCAAGCCCAAGTAATCGAACTGGGCCAGAATTTGCAAAATGCGTACAGTCGATTGCAAACGGTGTACGAATCGGCGGAAGATGTTTCCTCCACCCTCGAACTCGATCAGGTGTTGGATCGTTTGGTGCGCCGCGCGGCAAACGCGCTCAACGTGCGTGCGTGTTCGATTCGCTTGTTCGATGAAACCGGCGCGCGCTTGTACGTCGCCGCGACGTACGGCTTGAGTGATGCCTACGTCAAAAAAGGCGATCTCTTGATTGATCAAAATCCGCTCGTGCGCGAGTCGCTCTCCGGCAAGACCACCATCATCGGCGATGTGACGACGGATACGCGCTTGCAGTATCCGGCGGAAGCGTTGGCGGAAGGCATTCGCTCGATGTTGACTGCGCCCTTGCTTGGCAAAAAAGGCGCGCTCGGTTTGATTCGCGCGTACAGCGCCGAGCCGAAGCGCTTTACTCCAGCCGATGCAGAATTTCTCACGGCAATTGCGCGCGAAGGGAGCATCGCTATCGAAAATGCAATGGCGTACCGCGCGCTCGGCAAACTCGATGAGATGAAGAGCAACTTTGTGTTGACGGTTACGCACGAATTGCGTTCGCCGATCAGCGTGGTGCGCAGTCTGATGCGGACGATGCTTGCCGGGTACGCCGGGACGCTTAACGACCAACAGCGAGAAATGTTGAATCGGGTGCAATATCGCGCCGACTTTTTGCAAACGTTGATCGACGACCTGCTTGATTTGGCGGCGGGCAAAAGTGATCTTGTCAAGCGCGAGGAGCGCGTCGTCGTTTGTTTGGATGAGGCAGTGGAACGAGTGATTAAGCGATTCGAAATTCCGGCGCAGGAAAAACAAATCACACTCGAGTCGCGCATCGAACGTGGCGTCAAGATTTCCGCGACGGAGCAAGGCATCGACCGGGTTTTGAACAATTTGATATCCAACGCGGTCAAGTACACACCTAACGGTGGGCGTGTGGCGGTTACGTTATCGGTCAGTAACAATCGCGCGAACATTGTCATTGCCGATTCTGGTATCGGCATTCCGGCGGAATCGTTGCCGCATCTGTTTGAAGAATTTTATCGCGCGCCAAACGCTCAAGCCCAAGAAAAAGAAGGCACGGGATTAGGACTTGCCATCACCAAAGATTTGGTTACGCGCTTTGGCGGACACATTGCCGTCCAGAGCCAAGTGGGGCAAGGCACAACGTTTACGGTAACTTTTCCCACAATGATCGAGTTGTCGATTTGAAATTGGAGATCAATGGATGGCGAATTAGGTCAAAAGTAAACAGCGCATCAACCTCAGAATCGAAATGACAGGCATACTCATTGATGCCTGTCATTTTTCATCGGCAGGTAAAGCATTATTTACTTGGCAGTCGATTTTTCTCCGGTTCACCTCGTTACGCAATCTTTATGCAATCGTTATTCTAATTTATCCAATTTTTTCCAGAATGGCATATACTGAAATGGGGGGAAGAGGATATGGAATTCTATTTCATTCGCCATGGTCAATCGACGAATAACTTGTTATTCGATACTACCGGTTCAAGCATGGGTCGATGTGAAGACCCTGAACTAACCGAAATCGGGCGCGAGCAAGCGCAAATCGTCGCGCGATTTTTGCGCGCGGGGAATCCGGCATTGATTCGAAAATTGTCTAGCCCGCCGGGATTTGGCATTACCCATCTGTACACCAGTTTGATGGTGCGCGCCGTGGCAACGGCAACCACTATCGCGCACGAACTTGGCTTGCCGTTGAAGGTGTGGGAGGATTTGCACGAGACGGGAGGCATTTATCTGGACGATGAAATAACCGATACCCGTGTGGGACAGCCGGGCAAAAATCGCGCATACTTTGAAAAGTATTATCCCGATTTGCAATTGCCCGACACCTTGGGAGCGGAGGGTTGGTGGAACCGACCTTTTGAAGAACGCGCGGAACGGCCGGCGCGCGCGGAACGCTTGTTGCGCGAATTGCTCGCGCGGCACGGGGACACGGATGATCGGGTGGCGGTGATCAGCCACGGCGGCTTGTACAATTATTTGTTACGCGCGATCTTCAAAGCCGGGTGCGAACATTGTTGGTTTTCCTTGCACAATGTTGCCATTACCCGGCTCGATTTCGACGCCGACGGGATCAATCTAGTGTATATGAATCGAGTCGATTTCATTCCCCCGGATTTAGTCACGTGATAAAAAATCCAAAGAGCCAACTCTTTGGATTTTTCTTTTCTAATTGTTTCCGCGAACCGTTTGTTCATCCAATTGCTCACGAATCTGTCGCGCCAGTTCGGTTCGCACGCGGAACGAGCGCCCGTAATGTTCCAGCCGCACATTGTCCACGAAAAACCAGAGCTGCACGATAACTCCCTTTTCGCCAAATTCTTTGAATGTTACCGTCGGATTCTTCCAATCCTCCGGCAGAATCTTGTACTCTTTTTTCAACCAATCGAGCAGGTTGATGGTCAGATCGTCCAGGCGCAATTCTTTTTTGCCGCTGGGATGGAGCAAGTCGTCCCGCAAACGCTCCCATTTCGTTTTCAGCCGCTCATTGCGTTCCCACCATAATTTCCGTTGTTGGCGTTCCTCGCGCTCTGTGATCCACGGATCGGGTGCCTGGCTCCACAATTCCGCTTGCGAAACGATGCGCTGAAATTTTTCGGTCAACGGATCAACAAATTGCTTTTGCAAATCCTGCCGTTCTTTTCCGGAAAAACCGCCCACTTCGCGGGTGCGAATTGCCGGCAGAAGATTGAACAACGCATCCTGAAACTCAGCCAGATATTGATTGAGTTTGTTTTCCAATTCCAATTTATACGCCGCGCATTTGTAGCGCTCCGCTTCATCCAGTAATCGCCGCCGCCCCAGATCATTCGCGGCAAGCGCGTTTGCACGATGCTCATTCTCGGCGATGCGTTCGTGCAACAGCGTGATTTTGCGATTTAGATCATCGGTAACGACATTGGGATGCGCGTCGGCGGTTTGCTTGATCTGCTCTTGCGCGCGCGTCAGATCGACGGTCAGCGGGAGAGTTATCGTGAGTGAGTATCTTTGCTCAACGGTGGGCTTGTTGATGTTCATCAGCAGATTTGCCGACAGTGCCTTGTTCGGCACGTAAACAGTGGCGTGATCTTCGATGGAATAGATTTGCGTCGAACGCAAACCCAGCCGCTCCACCTCGCCGATTTTATCGCCGGCGAAGACAATCAAATCGCCGGGACGAAACGGCGATTCGATCAAGAGTGACAAACCGCTGAACACATTCGACAAGGGTTCCTGCAACGCGAGTCCCAGCACCAACCCGACGACTCCCGCGCCGACCAGCACTGAACTCACATCGATACCCCAAAGTGGAAAGATTGCCAGCGCGCCCGCCAGGATGATGAGGAGTGGTCCGAATAGATTCAGCGCCGGAATCAAAATATCATCGAGGGCGCTTTCGGTTTGCCGTGCCCAGCGATTGCCGTAATACACCAGCACGTCTTTCACAAACCACCAAACAATATGCACGAGCAAAACAGTAACGACTGTTTTGAAAATGCGGTCGAGCAGATCACTGGCTTGGTTCGTGAGCGGCAAGAGCACCAGTGAATTCGATGCGCCGAATGCAATCACCAGCACGACTATCGGCTTGCGCACAATTTCCAAAATGATATCGGCGATTTCGCCGGGCAAGCGGCGCAACATCCACCGCAACGGGTACGTCACCACGATGTACAGTACGAGCGTGATGATGATCCACGCGATGATCGTCGCAATGAACGAGCCGTACACATTGTCCAGAAAATCAAAGCCGGGCGGGAGTGGAATCTTGAAACCGAAAACCGAAATCATCGATGGCTCACTTGATCGAGAAAGGATATTCAACGACGGGCGTTTGTTTGCCGCCCGCTTCAGTCGCTTGAATGAACAACGTGTGAGTGCCGGCTTTCAATCCTTTGACAAACACCGCTGTTTGCGTGGTGCCTAATGCTTGTTGATCGAGCGTGCGTGAATTGACTCCGTACTTGAACGTCCACATTTCACCATCTTTAGCATTCAGCACGCCCACGATGAAGGACGCCGTGAACGTGTTGGTGGCAAGATCGGGGGGTTGTTGTTGATACAGAATTGCAATCGGATCGACGCGGAATTTTTTGCTAAAGACGCGGCTCGTCGCGCCGTTGGCATCGACGTATTGATAATACAAAATATGTTCGCCGACCGGCAAAACCGTTTTCGGAATCGACGTGTTGACGCCTTTGCCGCCAAATCCTTTGCCGAGATCGAGTTTGGGTTGCGGGTCGTCCATGCTCACCAGAAGTTTTTGCGCGGTCGCCGCTTCTGGCAAAATGATGGCGAAGGAATACCCGTCATAATTGGGAATTACCATTACATCGTTTTGCGACAGAACTTTGCCCCAGCTTGCCCATTGCTCCATCACTTGACGCGCGGCAGTCAGCTCTTTGTCCGCCAAGGCTTTGTCGATATAGAACCGGGTTACTCCTTGCTGTTGCTCTTCGAGTTTGAAGGCGGCGGTGAACGCCGCGCGTTGTTTGTCGATCAAATCTTGCGTTGGTGTTTCGTTGAGTGCGCGCGAGTACTCTTGCCCCAAATCTGTGAACGCGGGCCCGAATTGCGGCGCGCGCGTCGTCAAGGTGGTCAAGCGTTGAATGCGTTCCGCTGTAGAATCGAGCAAGCGGACGGCAACCAGTTCCAGTACATGGCTGTCGCGCCGCGCGTTGCGAAAATCGTTGATGGTCTGTCGCGCGCGGGCGATGCCATCGCTCGCTTTGAGTAGCGCGACGTACTCGGTGTACGGATCGACGTATTCGAGATTGAATTTGAAATATCCTTCGTACGCTTTGAGCGCGTTTGCGTTATCGCCGCGCAATTGATAGAGCCGCGCGTTGCTGTACCATTCCTGCGGCGTTTGCGGATTCGAGACGAGATTACCTTGCCCGGCTTGCAGTTGCGCAAACGAGCGTTGCAAATCCGCAAATCCTTGCGCCTGCGTCGTCGCGATTGCCACTACTTGTTGTTGCGTGGCTTGCGTTGTTTGTTTGATCTGGCCCACATCTTCCTTGATGCCCAGCACATCGGTTTGCAATTTCGCAATCGCGTCCACATTATCGGCAAGATAACCACGCGGCGGACCAAACGCAAAGAAGATTGTCAACACGGTGAAAATGATCGTCGAAGCGATGAAGAAAACGAACAACCCGCCCGCGAGCGAGTCCCAGGCATCGTTCCCGGTTTGCCGGCGCAAGACGATGAACCACACCAACGCGGCAATCGCGCCGATGAACGAAAGCACGGCGACAATCGGCGCGAGATCGAGCAGAGGTTGCAACACATCGCCAATGAAACCAAAGACTGCACCCACAATCGTCGTCGGAACTGCCGCGCGTGACAGTGCTTTACGCAAGTTTTCCATTTGCAAACTCCTCGTCAAGTTACAATGGCGTCCGATTAAATACGAAAAGCCCCCTCGTGTCAAGAGGGGGCTTACTGACAATCCGTGTGCGAATTATCTTCCTTTACGATCCACCAGTTCGTTGAACATCACGATGAGTGGTTGCAGTTTGTCTGTCAATGCCGTGTCCGATGTCTTGACCGTGTGATTTTGATACACGATCACATACGAAATTTCATCCGGCACCAGCGGCTTGCGCGTCGAGTCTTCCGGTATCGATGCAAAGCCGGCATCGCGCAACGCGTTCGCCAGTCGATTGCGTTCATCGATGGTCAGGTCGAATTCAAATTTGCCGGTGCGACGCGTGAGCGTGCTGTGTCCATTGGCGTCGATGTTCAGTACGTCGTTAAAGCCGGCAAAGCCACCCGACCGGCGAAATTCAATCGGCGAGGATGGTGTCGCGGCGGAGCAGGCGGTCAATGCCAAGCCGCTCATTGCAAGAATCAAAATAATTCGCATCATTGGCTACTCCATCCGTTTCCATTTTTCACATCTTGATCTAACATCCGGGCAATATCTTGTCCCAGCCGCACGGAATAATTTGTACCGCGATCTTCCGGATAGATTTGCGTTGTGTTTGCCAAATACAAATTGCGAATCGGCGTGCGATGCTCTGGAATCATCGCAGAATAATTGAGCGGCACAATCGGTTGCGCGGCGGCTTCTTTGAAATGCCACATTTCTTCCACCCAGTCCGGCGAAAATTGTGGATTGATCTTGCGGAGGTGCGGCAGGTACGCGTTGAACAATTCGTCGCGCGACATTTGAAAATAGGGACTTGCCGGGTCAAGATAATTCGACACGTACAGAATTCGTTTGTGGTTGTAAATTTCCGGTGGAATAAAATTGGTTTGCTCAATCGTCGCAACAAACGGAATCGACCGGTCGGCGATGTTGAGCCAGTAGATCGGCGAGAGCGATTGCTTGAGTTTGAGGATGACTAGAACCGCCGCCATATATTTTGCCGCGGTCATCTTGCAAAGATAAGCCGCAGGAAAATCGGTGAGTTTGGATGCGACAAACGAAGGCGTTGTGCAAATGATGCGGTCGAACCCCGCGTTGCCAAGTTCCTGTTGTGTCGCTTGCGATTTTTCATCGTCGGCAAACTGCAAACCAGTGGCTATCCCGTTTTCGATAACGATCCGTTTCACCGTCGCGCCGAGAAAAATCTTCCCGCCTTGTCTGCGAATCGCATTTTCCAACGCATCGATCAGCACTTGGAACGAGCCGCGCGGGTAACCCAGTTCTTCTTTTGTCATCCCACGCCGCGAGCCGATGCGTAAAACGATTTTGTACCAGTGCCACTCCATCGGAATGTTTTCCGCTTCCGCGCCAAACTTGCCGCGAAACATTGGACTCCACACCTTGTCCCACGCGTTGCGCCCGCCAAATTTTTTCCACCACTCGGCGGCAGTAATTTTTTCATACTTGCTCAAATTACTTTTACTCGATTGCAGATACGTGAGATACGCGACGACCAAACCCAGCCGCACGCGATCAACGAACGGTAACGTGCCAAGCCGGAGTAGATCGGTGGGCGAAACCATATTCCAGATTTTGCCTTGCTCGAACCAACCGGTGCGCGAGGGAATCCATTGGACGCGGTCGCCCAATCCCAGTTCTTGCATCTGCGCGACGATGTGCGTGTCACTGGTGAACCAGTGATGATAGCCGCGTTCGAGCCGCGTGCCTTCGATCGGAAAAGTGCCGGCGAGTCCGCCTAGCTCCGGCGCGCGCTCGAATAAAAATGTTTGATAGCCCAGTTTGCCTAATTCGTACGCGGCGGTGAGTCCGGCAAAACCGCCGCCAATTATCGCAATTCGTTTCACTTTTTTACTTTTGCCTGTTAGATTTTATTGATGCAGTGCCATTCCCAACGAATCCAACGCCGCTTCCGCGATCACTTCGGTTAGCGTCGGATGGGCGTGGACGGCGTGCGCGAGTTCTAGCGGCGTTAGCTCCATCGATTTTGCGAGCGAGAGTTCGCCGGTGAGATCGGTAACTTCGGGACCGATTAAATGCGCGCCCAAAATCTCGCCGTACTTTTTATCGACGATGAGTTTGACGAACCCTTCGTACTCGTTGATCCCCAGTGCTTTGCCGTTCGCGCGAAAATTGAATTTGCCCACACGATAATCGAATCCTTGTTCTTTCACTTGCGCTTCAGTCAAACCGAGCGACGCAACTTGCGGTGTCGCGTACGTGCAACGCGGCACGTTGTTCAAGTTGAGCGGATGCGTTTCTTTCCCGGCAATCGCTTCTGCCGCGATTACGCCTTGATGCGATGCCACGTGCGCCAGTGCGAGTTTCATCGTTACATCGCCGATGGCGTAAATGCCCGGCACGTTCGTTTGCATTTGATCGTTGACGACAATCGCGCCGCGATTTAGTTCCACGCCGAGTGCTTCGAGTCCCAGATTTTCGCTGTTGGGTCGGGTGGAAATTGCGACGAGAACCTTTTGCGCTTCGATGGTTTCGGTTTTGCCCTCGCTCGAGACGTGGAGGTGAACTTGGGTGCCGACTTTTTCCGCACTTTCGACTTTGGTGTTGACGCGAAACTTGACGCCGAACTTGGTCATTTCTTTTTCAAAGACCGCGCTCACGTCAGCGTCTTCGCGCGGGAGCAGATGCGGAAACATTTCGATGACTGTCACGTCCGCGCCGTATGCGTGATAGATGTACGCAAATTCCATGCCGATGGGTCCCGCGCCGACGATCACCAACGGCGACGGCAATTCTTTTAGCTCCAATGCCTCGCGCGAGGTGATGACGGCTTTGCCATCGAGCGGCAAGCCGGGAATTGTGATCGGGCGCGCGCCGGTAGCGATGATGATGTTTTTCGCCGTCAACGTTTGCCCGGTCGATTGGATTTCGACGCGGTTACGCGCGGTTAAAACCGCCTCACCCTTGACGACATCGATTTTGTTTTTCTTCATCAAGAACTCGACGCCCTTGACCAGTCGATTGGAAACGACGCGACTACGGTCAATCGCCTTGCTAAAATCGGCGGAAAATTTTTCGACTTGAATGCCAAAGTCATTCGCGTGTCGAATGGTTTCGACGACGTTCGCGTTTTTCAAAAGGGCTTTTGTTGGGATACAGCCCCAGTTCAAACAAATGCCGCCAAGATTATCGCGCTCGACGAGCGCGACTTGTTGTCCCAACTGCGCGGCGCGAATCGCGGCAACGTATCCGCCGGGTCCGCCGCCAATCACGATGAGATCATAGTGTGTGTCCGCCATTTTTGTCCTCACTGTCGATGGGGATTGAAACGGGGGTTAGTTTATCACCTTGCAATCGAATGGTCAAATAAAAAGCGGCAGAATTTTGTTCTGCCGCTCGACCGAGTGACATTGCATTAGAATTTGCGGAAACGATTTTGCGGCGCGCCGCACATCGGGCATTTTTCCGGCGCAACGCCTTCGACGGTCCAGCCGCAAACTTCGCAGACGTAGATGGCACTGAGATCAAAATCTTTTTTCGCTTGCGCGGATTCTTTGGCGCGCGCATATAATTTGGCGTGAACTTTTTCTGCTTCGAATGCGCGGAACATGCTGGTCTCTGCTTGCTTTTCGGCTTGCTCTTTGGCGGTTGCCAAGTATGCCGGATACATTTCATTCACTTCAAACGTCTCGCCGCCAATGGCGGTTTCGAGATTGTCAACGGTTTTCCCGGCTCCGCCCAACGCTTTGAAATGCGCGGTGGCGTGCATTTGTTCCGCAAACGATGCCGCGCGGAATAAACGTGCAACGTTGGGCAATCCCTCGCGCTCGGCAAGGTCGGCAAAGACAAGATACTTCATATGCGCTTGGCTTTCACCAGCAAATGCCGCCGATAAATTGGTTTTGGTCATTTCTTTCATCGCATCTTCTCCTCGTTGGAAAATTGTTCTTTGTTTTTAGATTAATTTGTGCAAGTCCAAAATCGGTGATAGACAAGTTCAAAACGCGTTTGAGCCGGAAAGCAAAAACGGCGATGGAATATTATTCCATCGCCACCAACTATCGCGGAGCAAAAGTTCAACGAGTCAAGGATTTCCGCTCCTGTCCGATCGATGCCGTTCAGGTTACGATCCGACGAGATCGAAACGGTCAAGATTCATCACTTTGTTCCAAGCCGCGACAAAATCGTGCACGAACTTTTCCTGCGCGTCCGAACTTCCATAGACTTCAGCCAAAGCTCGGAGTTGGGAGTTGGCACCGAAGATCAGATCGACCCGTGTGCCGGTCCATTTGAGTTCACCCGTTTTGCGATCACGTCCTTCAAACACGTCCCGGGCTTCTGATACCGACTTCCATTCAGTACGCATGTCGAGTAGGTTCACGAAAAAGTCGTTGGTCAGCGACTCTGGCTGTTTGGTGAAGACGCCGTGCGAGGATTTTCCAAAGTTGGCATTCAAGACGCGCATGCCGCCCACAAGGACTGTCATTTCGGGGGCAGTCAGCGTCAGCAACTGCGCCTTGTCAAGCAACAACTCTTCGGCCGGTACAGAGAATGTGGTCTGGAGATAGTTACGAAAACCGTCTGCCTTTGGCTCAAGCACGGCGAAGGATGCCACATCAGTTTGCTCTTGCAAGGCGTCCATGCGTCCCGGCGTGAAAGGAACCGTTACCTTGTAACCAGCATTCTTCGCCGCTTGCTCAACGCCCGCGCAACCAGCCAGCACGATCAGGTCAGCCAATGAGACTTTTTTGCCATCGGACTGTGCGTTGTTGAACGCGCTCTGGATACCTTCCAGAGTCTTGAGCACCTTTGCCAGTTGGGCGGGCTGATTGACCTCCCAATCCTTTTGCGGCGCCAGACGAATACGCGCGCCATTCGCGCCACCGCGCTTGTCAGAACCCCGGAAGGTGGACGCCGATGCCCAAGCAGTCGAAACCAACTCCGAAACAGACAAACCAGAAGCGAGAATCTTGCTTTTGAGCGAGGCAATGTCCTGTGCATCGATTAGTTTGTGATTGACCGCCGGGATGGGGTCTTGCCAGATCAAATCTTCGGCAGGAACTTCCGGACCCAGATAGCGGGTCTTGGGACCCATATCGCGATGGGTCAGCTTGAACCAAGCCCGAGCAAACGCTTCGGCAAATTCGTCCGGATTTTCCAGAAAGCGTCGCGCAATTTTTTCGTAAACCGGATCAAACTTGAGGGATAGGTCAGCCGTGGTCATCATGGGACGATTTTTCTTGGACGGATCATGGGCATCGACAACCATATCCTCATCATCCACATTTTTGGCAAGCCATATATAAGCCCCTGCTGGACTTTTGGTTAGTTCCCATTCATATTTGAACAAAACCTTCAGATACCCCATATCCCATTTGGTCGGATTCGGTTTCCAGGCACCTTCAATTCCGCTCGAAATGGTATCACCGCCCTTGCCGCTCTTATAACTGCTTTTCCAGCCCAGACCTTGTTGTTCGATGGGCGCGGCTTCAGGTTCCGGTCCCACATGCTTTGGATCTCCTGCACCATGTGCCTTACCAAAGGTATGCCCACCGGCGATGAGCGCAACCGTTTCTTCATCATTCATGCCCATTCGACTAAAGGTCGTGCGCACGTCATGCGCAGACTCTGCAGGTATCGGTTGACCGTTTGGACCTTCCGGGTTGACGTAGATCAAGCCCATCTGCACTGCCGCAAGTGGGTTCTCAAGGTCACGCTCGCCGGAATAACGCTTATCGCCACCCAGCCAGGTCTCTTCAGCGCCCCAATAGACATCCTCATCCGGCTCCCAGACATCCTCGCGACCGCCGCCGAAACCAAAGGTCTTGACGCCCATCGTTTCCAGCGCGACATTACCCGCCAGAATCATCAGGTCCGCCCAGGAGATCTTCCGTCCGTACTTTTGCTTGATGGGCCAGAGCAGACGACGCGCCTTGTCCAGATTGACATTGTCGGGCCAACTGTTGAGCGGCGCGAAACGTTGTTGTCCTCTGCCCCCGCCACCACGTCCATCGCCGATGCGGTAGGTGCCGGCACTGTGCCACGCCATGCGAATCATCAGACCGCCATAGTGGCCCCAGTCGGCGGGCCACCAGTCCTGCGAGTTGGTCATCAGCGCCGCGAGATCTCGCTTCACCGCGGCTAGATCAAGAGTTTTGAACTCTTCCGCGTAGTTAAAATCCTTGCCCATCGGATTGGACTTGGTTGAATGTTGGTGCAAAATCTCGAGTTTCAACCGGTTGGGCCACCAGTCTTGGTTCGTCGTGCCCCCGCCAACAGTATGCTGATGAACCGGGCACTTGCTGTCTTCATTCATAATGTTTGCTCCTTTCTGAAATTGCGCGACTCGATTCGCGCGCTATTTTTTCGGTTTGCGCTGACATTGCGGGCAGATCCCGTAAATATCGAAACGATGCCCCACGATTTTATAACCTGTCGATCGTGAAATTTGCGCCGGCACTTGTTTCATCAAGTCGATTTCCGGGTCAATGATTCGATTGCAATGCGTGCAAATGAGATGCGGGTGGGGATACGGCTTGTTGCCGTCGTAGCGATTTTCGGCGCCGCTGAACTCAAGTTCCAAAATTTCGCCGGTCTCTTTCAATAACGCCAAGGTTTTGTACACGGTTGCCAGCGTGGTCGTGGGAAATTGGTGGCGGATCTGTTCGTACATTTGCGTGGCAGTGGGGTGTCCCGTGCTGGCGGAAATGATCTTGAGCAACGCCACACGTTGCGGCGTGAGACGATAACCGCGAGTCTTGAGTTTGGTGACTAGCTGCTCAAAGCGGGATTGAGGATTCATTGAACAGTTCTCTTTGGGGAATTATACTCTCTAGATAATCATTCGCCAAATGATTATACGCTTTTATGCGACTGTGTCAAATCGCGCATCTTGGGAAAATAAAAACGGTGCGATGACGAATAGATCATCGCACCATGTCTTTTCCGTTCGGTCTACTCGGGACGCTTGAACATATAGCCAACACCGTGCTCGGTTAAAATGTATTTGGGATTCGCCGGGTCTTCCTCGATCTTGTTGCGGAGATAGCTCACATAGACGCGCAAGTATTCGGTCTCGTTGCCGTACTCTGGTCCCCACACTTTGCGGAGCAGGTCGGTGTGCAGCATCACGCGGCCGGCGTTTTGCACCAGTTGGGACAATAATTTGTATTCGGTGGGCCCAACTTTGATGTCTTTGCCGCGCACCGTAACACGCCGCTGCTGAAAGTCCATCGTAAAATCGCCGCACACAAACGGCGGACGCGCTTGCACATCTTCGCTGGGCGCGGCGCGCCGCAAGACCGCTTCCACCCGCGCGAGCAATTCGTGGACGCTGAAGGGCTTGCGCACGTAATCATCTGCGCCAAGGTGCAAACCTTTGACCACATCGACATCTTGATCTTTGGCGGTGAGCATAATCACCGGCACGGACGAAAACTCGCGAATCTTTTGCAGGACATCGTAGCCGTCCATTCCCGGCAACATAATGTCGAGGATGACGAGATCGACGCCTTCTTTTTCGACCATTGCCAGACCGCTGGGACCATCCAACGCGGTAACGACTTTGTAATGCTGGGCTTCGAGATTCGATTTGACCAGTTTGACGAGATGCGGTTCGTCATCGACGACGAGAATTTTAGCGGGACGCATTGTCTTCTCCTTGAGCAATCATTCTGACGCGCAAAATTATAACAGAGATAAAAGAGCGCGTCAAAGTGGATGCGCGCACATTGCTCCGAAAGCCAAACGCAAATATAATGCACGCACGATGTCTGTCTTTACAGAATTTCTTATCACGCTGATGCTTGCGTTCATCGCAGGCGCAATGGTTCAGCGCTTCGCACGCAAAAGCATTTCCCTTTCGCCGCGATGGTTTGATCGCGCAACGCACGCGCTCATCGC
Source organism: Anaerolineae bacterium (assembly GCA_034435055.1). Classification (GTDB taxonomy): domain Bacteria; phylum Chloroflexota; class Anaerolineae; order UBA4142; family UBA4142; genus DAOTXS01. The sequence continues at coordinate 84,393 of DAOTXS010000018.1, forward strand.
CGGTTATATTTTGCTTTTCACTGCACTCACGTTGTTGCGCTATCTTTCGTTCAACGTTGGGTATCTCGATGATTACACGTCGTGGGATTTAGGGCAGTACGATCAAATCATTTGGAATTCGCTCAACGGTCGCTTGTTTGAAAACTCGTTCATTCCCGACGCGCCGAATTTTCTTGGCAAAACCTTTGCGCCGATCTTGCTTGCGTTTGTGCCGCTCTACGCGCTGTGGAGCACGCCGATTGTTTTGCTCGTCGTGCAAACCGTCGCGCTCGCGCTCGGCGCCCTGCCGATTTACTGGTTCGCGCGCGTGCGCATCGGCCGCGGATTGGCACTCGTACTGGTGATTGCCTATCTGCTCTCGCCAGCAATACAAAACACCAACGTCGCCGAGTTTCACGAAGTTGCGTTGCTCACACCGTTTCTGGCGTACACCACCTTTTTCCTCTTGCGCCGACATTCTGCCGGCTTTCTTGTTTGTCTTGCGTTATCACTCCTCGTCAAAGAAGAAGTTGCATTCATCGTTGTGATGTTCGGCGCGTACATTTTTCTTTTTCAACGCCAGCGTGTCTTCGGCGCGGGACTCGCGTTGTTCGGCGTCGCGTGGACGTTACTGCTCTTGCAGTACGTCATTCCATTTTTCCGCACCGGCGTATGGGGTGGAAAATTTTATTACTTTGGCGAAGGCGTGCTCACCGGCGGGCGCTACGATTACCTGGGCAAAAGTGTCGGCGAAATTCTCACGACGCTTCTCACGCGCCCGGACATTGTCTTCGCCGAAATTTTCCAACCGTCGAAAATTGCATACGTACTGTATCTTATTGTGCCGCTTGCGTTGTTGCCGATTGTCGGTTTTGAAATCAGCGCAATTTCCTTACCAACGTTTGCCTACACCTTGCTCAGTCGTTATCCGCACCAGCAATCGCTTGCCGCCGCGTACCACGCGCCGATTTTGCCATTTCTCTTTTTCGGCGCGGCGATTGGACTTGCCCGCGTGATGCAATGGAAGTGGCGCAACACAACTTTGCCCCCGATGGTGTTAGGCGCGTTTGTACTAGTCGCCAGCATCTGCAGTTACTGGCTCGAAGCGCCGGGACCGTTCGCGCGCAAATTCCAGCCGAATCGATACGTGCTGAACGAACACACCGCCATCGGTCATCGATTGATTGAACTGATTCCGCCGGGCGGCATCGTCGCCGCGCAGAACGAACTGATCGCGTACGTGACGAATCATCGATACGTGTACGAAATTCCGTTGATCGATTATCGACGGATCGATCATCTGCTTGCGGATAGCACGCGCGGGTGGTACAAGATTCACGAAAGTTTCTGGGAGCCGTACCTCGCCAGCGGTTATTTCGAAATTGTGACGGAGCAAGACGGCTGGGTCGTTGCAAAACGCCGCGAGCCGATTTTTCCGGTGAACGTTCGCTTTGCCGACAAACTCACACTGCTCGCGTACACGATGGTTCCCGCCGATTCATTTCGTGGCGGCGAAACTTTGCGACCGTTTGCAAGTTGGCGCGCGGAAGAAAATTTGTCGGCGCGCTACACTATTCAAGTCGATCTGGTCGACCAAGCCGGACACGTTTGGCAATCGGACACGCGCGAGCCGCAAGACGGCAAAGCGCCGACCAACCAATGGCGCGCCGGCGATGTTGTTCAAGATCAATACGCCTTGCACCTTGATCACACAATGCCGAGCGGCGAATATCGTATTGTCATCCGCGTGTTTGATGCGCAGAAAAACTTTCTGATCGCGCGCGACGAGACTGGCAAAGCGTTGGGCAACGAATTTACACTGACGAAAATTTTTGTCGAGAAAAGCAAAGCGAGTTTGACGGTGGGGCAAGTCAAAGTCGAACAGCCGCTTGCCGCCGATCTTGCCGAGTTGCGGTTGATTGGTTTTGTGCCGCCGCGTTCGCCCGCGCGCGCCGGCGAAAAATTTTCGCTGGGGCTGTACTGGCGCGCGCACACCAAACCGCGCGGCGATTATCTGGTTGCCGTTCAGTTGCGCGATGCGAACGGGCGCGTCGCGTTTGAACAACGCGCTCGCCCGGCGCAAGGTACGTACGCGACGAATGAATGGAACACTGGCGAAGTCTTGCTCGATTGGCACGATTTCGATTTGCCGCGCGAGCTTGTGCCGGGCGATTATCAGATTTTCGTCGTCTTGCGCGACGCGGCAATGCAAATCCCGGGCGAAGCAACTATTACGACGATAACCATCGTGCGCTAAACCAAAACGAGTCCACTTTGGGTGGACTCGTTTTTTATTGTACGAGTTTGATCAACTCCCCGATGTTCTCCAGCACATAATCCGGTTGGACAATGGCATTTGAAAGATGCTTGCGTTGCGTTACGCCGGTCAACACGAGCGCGGTTCGGGTGCCTGCCGCGCGTCCCATCGCAATATCGGTTTCCAATCGGTCGCCGACCACGAGACATTCTTCCACGCGAACGTTCATTCGCTCGATTGCGGTTTGGATGATCAACGGCGACGGTTTGCCGGCGACGAATTCAACTTTTTTGCCGGTGGTTGCTTCCAACGCGGCGATGATGCCGGCGCAATCCGGAATTTCGCCGCCATCGACCGGGCAAGCTTGGTCCGCGTTCGTTGCGACAAAATGCGCGCCGTGAAATTTGATTGCCTGAAACGCAATGTTCCATTTGCGATAATCGAACGTGCGGTCGAACGCGGCGATCACGTACTCGATCTGTGTTGGCTCCGTGCTAATTTTCAACCCGGCTTGTCGCAGTTCATCGATCAACGGCGGCTCGCCGATGACAAACACCCGCGCGCCCGGCGCAGTGCGTTGAAAAAAATTCGCCAGCACATTGACCGAAGTAATCACCTCATCAGCGGCAGTGGGAATACCTAGCCGCGATAATTTTTCCGCGTACGCACATCCCGGCTCCAACGGCTTGTTCGAGATGAAAACAGTTTTCAAACCGCGCGCTCGAATTGCGGCAATCGTTTCAACTGCGCCGGGAATTGCTTGCTCGCCGAGATACACGGTGCCATCGAGATCGAAGATAAAGCCGCGAATTCTTTGTGTCATGAGAATAAAACGTTGCCATTGTCATTGCGAGCCGCGTTTTTTGCGGCAAAGCAATCTCTCAAACGTCTCTTGAGAGATTGCTTCGTCGGCAAAGACCGCCTCCTCGCAATGACAATCGGATTTTATTTTGCCGGCAACGCAAAATATTTTTCGACAATCTCGCGCACAATCGGCGCGGCGGTTTTCGCTCCTTCGCCGCCGTATTCCGCGATTACGACGATCGCGATTTTGGGATTTTCCGCTGGTGCGTACGCCGCAAACCACGAGTGCGGTTCGCCTTCTTTGAAAATTTCGGCGGTGCCGGTTTTACCGGCGACCGTTACTTTGGATCCCTTGAACACATTGACCGCCGTGCCGTCTTTGTCCGTTGTCACGCGGTACAACGCCTGACGAATCGACGCCAGTGTGCCGGCGGACGCCGGCAATTTGCCGCGCACTTCGGTGGGAAAAGTTTTTTCCGTGCCATCGGCGAGACTACTGATGCGCGAAATCACGTGCGGTCGATACAACGTGCCGCCGTTCGCCACCGCCGCCATCATATTCGCAATTTGCAATGGTGTGGTGAGCAACGCGCCTTGACCGATCACCATATTGATCGGATCGCCGGGACGCCACACGCCTTGATTCGGATCGGGGACGATGCCGGGTGATTCCGCCAGTTCGATGCCGCTCTCCTTGCCGAAACCAAATCCGCGCGCGAATGACGGCAAGATGTTGCGGTCGATCTGATCAAGTTTCTGACCAATTTGATAAAACGCAACGTTGCACGATTCGACGAGCGCGTACTGCAATGAAATTGTGCCGTGCCCTTTGCCGGTGATGGGCCACGTCCAACAATACTTGCGAAAATTTTGTCCCAGACCGTCCCAATAGCCAGGATCGTTGAACAATGAACTGGCGGAATAGCCGCCGCGTTCGATGGCGGCGGCGTACGCCACGATCTTGAACACCGAGCCGGGCGAAAAACCGCTTTGCGTCGCGCGATTGACGAGCGGATCGCCGGGGTCGTTCATCAACGCACGGAATTCTGCCGGCGTCATTCGTTGCGATAATTTGTTGGGGTCCCACGTTGGAAAACTGGCGATTGCCAACACGTTCCCGTTCGACACATCCATCACGACTGCCGCGCCGGCGCGGGCGCGCGCGCTCAACGCTTTTTCGACGATCTCTTGCACGTCGATGTCGAGCGTCGTGTAGATATTTTGACTTTGCTTCGCCGGAATATTCGCAAGCGTCGCGGTAACGACATTGCTCGGCGAAAGGATGACCAAGCGACCGCCGCGCGTCCCGGCGAGATATTGCTCGCCCCACAGTTCCAAGCCGGCTTTGCCGATGAGATCGCCTTCGCGGTATCCTCGCACTTGATATTTCGCCAACTCTTCCGCGTTGATCTGTCCCACGTAACCAATCGTGTGCGCGGCGAGTTGCCCTTTGGGATACGTGCGAAGATCGGTTGTCCGCTCGATGTGAATGCCGGGTTGATTCAGCGCATCGAAATTCGTTTTGACCTGTTCTGCCGTCAGCGTGCCAATTGTCGTCCGCCAATCACCGGGGTATTTGCTGTACATCGCTTTGATCGCGCTGATCTGCTGATTGAAAATGCGCGATAGGGTCAACAGCACGCCGTTTTCATTTTTGAATTCGACTGGCACCACCTCGACCAGCGTGAGTGTTTGCGGTTGGGTGAGAGGACGTCCTTTGCGGTCAAAGATGTCAGCCCGCGTGGAGGCGAGTGGGTAGAATTTCACGCTGCCGCCGGCGGCAAGTTGCGGAAAAATCAAGCCGGGATTCCACAACACGCCCCAACGATTTTTCTCGCGGCGCAAAAGCATTGTGTTATCGTGTTGCAGTGTGCCGGCAGCGTGCGTTTCGATAATGGTCGTGAACGCGATTTGCGCTTCGTTGCCTTCTTCGTGGATCGAATTCACCGTCGTCTTGATTGACCGAAACGTGGCTTCGGTGGCGATGGCTTTATAACGTGTAATGAATTGCTCGGCGGTGATGGTTTCTTGGCGACTGGGTGCGAGCATCGTGTACATCGCGTTATAATCGCCATCGCTCCACGCTTTGAGAAACGCGCGCGCGGTATCTTCGGCAAAGACGACCGGCGTGGGCGTTGGAATCGGCGTAGGAGTGGAAGCATCGATGTTACATCCAACGAGGAGCAGAATCAGCGTGGCGGCGATGATTGGCAATCGATTGATGCTACTTTTCATCTGCATCGATTATAGCCGACTTGATTGCGAGCGTCAAAAAGAGTGGCACTTGTTTCCCCCTTGCTAATTGGCGGAGCGTCCACTATAATTGCGTTCGTATTGTATGTTTGGGTTGGAGCAGTCCAATGGATTTTCGAGTCGATGCTAAAGGTAAAGTCTTTACAGAGCGGATGACTAAAGATCGCATGTCCGTTACAGCCGGCATCGGTGATTTGGTGATTCGAGGCATTTTGCATATCAAGCCAGACACCCGGCTCAAGGACGAATTGAACGACGGTGAGTCGTTCATTGCGATTACGGATGCTCGTGTAATGACGCGTGCCGGCAAAAAAACCGTGTACAAAACTACCGCGTTGATCGTGAACAAGGCACAAATTGCCTGGATATTTGAAAACGAATCCGAATAGGAAAAAATAATTCATGCCTGGTTTATTAGATCGTATGCAACCGAGCAAGCCGGCAGTTTCACCGTCACCAGCGCCGGCTGTTCCGCCACCGCCCACTCCATCCATTCCGCTACCGCCCGTCCCCGTTTCCTCCGAACTCGTCGCCGCAATGACGCCCAGCGTCGCCGCCGACATGCCGAGAAAATTACGCAACTGGATCGTCGAGCGAATTTCTGCATCGCTGGGCAATGTGGCGGAACTCAAACGCGATGAGCATACCGTGGCGATGTTGCGCGAACGCATCGCCGCCGCGTTGAGCAGTGCGAATGCAAATTTGACGGCGGCGCAAAGCAAAGAATTGGAAGAGCAGGTGATCAACGAGTTGGTTGGTTTTGGACCGATCGAGCCGTTGCTGGCTGACCCAGTGATTACCGAAGTGATGGTGAATGGTTTTGGGGATGTCTATATCGAAAAGGGCGGACACGTAACCAAAACCAACATTCAATTCGACGACGACGCGCACGTCTATCGTGTCATCGACCGCATCATCCGCCCGCTTGGTCGCCGCGTCGACCGCAAATGGCCTATGGTGGACGCGCGTTTGCCGGATGGTTCGCGCGTGAACGTGATCATCCCGCCGAGCGCGATTGACGGTCCCACAATTACCATCCGCAAATTTTCCAAAAAGAAATTGCTCGTCGAAGACCTCATCCGGTTTGGATCGCTGACGCCGCAAATGGCGGACTTTTTGCAAGGGTGCGTGGTGGGGCGTTTGAACATTATCGTTTCCGGCGGCACCGGCAGCGGCAAAACAACGTTGCTCAACGTGCTGTCCAATTTCATTCCCGATGGTGACCGCATCGTTACGATTGAAGATTCGGCGGAACTGCAACTTGCCAAGCCGCACGTCGTACGGTTGGAGGCGCGCCCGGCGGATCCAGACGGCACCGGGCGCGTGGCGATTCGCGATCTCGTCGTCAATTCTCTGCGCATGCGCCCGGAGCGCATCGTCGTGGGTGAGGTGCGCGACGCCGCCGCGCTGGATATGTTGCAAGCGATGAACACCGGACACGATGGCTCGCTCACAACTCTGCACGCCAACACGCCGCGCGATACGATCAGTCGTTTGGAAACGATGTGTTTGATGGCGGGCATCGATTTTCCGATCAAGGTCATCCGCGAACAGATCGCATCGGCAATCGACTTGATCGTGCAAACCGCGCGCCTGCGCGACGGCTCGCGTAAAATCGTTCAAGTGTCCGAAGTCCAAGGGATGGAAGGCGATGTCGTTGTGATGCAAGATGTTTTCCGTTTTGTGGAAAGTGGCTTGGACGCGCAAGGCAAAGTGATCGGCGAGATGCAAGCGACCGGGATTCGTCCCAAGTTTAGCGCGCGTTTGGAAGCCGCCGGCATCACGCTCGCGCCAGAATTGTTCGCCGCGCCGCGCCGCCGTTAATCGCGCCGCCAGTCAGAATGAACGAAGCAATTCCATCCCGGGATTGCTTCGTCGCGTTTCAGTGGGAGGAGATACGATGACCGATTACACGCTCAAAAATCTCGACAAGCAAGATTTGCCGCGCGAACGTTTGAAACGGTTGGGGGTAAGCGCGCTCAAAACACAAGAACTCATCGCGATCATTTTGCGAACCGGCACACGCGGCGAAAATGTTTTGAATCTGGCGGAACGCTTATTGCGCGATTATGGCGGGTTGGGGGGATTGGCGCGTGCGCCGTACAAAGAACTAACGCGCGTCAAAGGCGTCGGCGACACAAAAGCCATCGAGTTGCAAGCCGCGTTTGAATTGGGGCGCCGCCTTTCCACCGCCGCGCCGGACGACAAGCCGGTTATCAAATCACCGGCGGACGCCGCCAATCTTTTATCCGATATGGGGGTGATGGAACAAGAAGTGATGCGGACGTTATTGCTCGACACGAAAAACCGCGTGCTGATGATCAAGACGGTTTATGCCGGCTCGGTGAATACCACCGTGATTCGCGTTGCGGAATTGTTCCGGGAAGCGATTCGCCAAAACTGCGCGGCGATCATCGTTGCACACAATCATCCCTCCGGCGATCCGTCGCCGTCGCCGGAAGATGTGGCGGTTACGCGCGAGTTGGTGCAAGCCGGGAAACTTTTAGACATCGACGTGTTGGATCACTTGGTGATTGGCGCGGGGCAAAAGTTTGTGAGTTTGAAGGAACGAGGATTGGGATTTTGAAATCGTAGAGACGTTTAATTAAACGCCTCTACTCAACGATTAAACGAATTCCCGTAACGTATGATTCGTAATCCCAGCCCGAAGCATAAATCTGAAGCGAGGTAATGAAAAACGGACGCGGCTCGGCTAACTCAAGCAGGTTGCCGCTCTCGAACGGAACCCACACATCGACCGGCACTTGTTCGCCGTTGACGGTTGGATTGTTAGTGAGGTTTTGGTAATAAAATCCGTGCACCCATTCACCCTCGCTTCCGTACTGGTCCCGATATTTCAAACGCAGAATCAAAGGATACTCGGAGCTAAGAATCCCGCCGCCGGACAAACTTTGATAATGCAGACGAATATCCGCCGCGAGCCGCATGGATCGATAATCAGAAACCTCGCGATTGATTTGTTGAACGATGCCGGTGATCGCACTCGTTTGTTTTGAGTTACTCCGCAGAATTTGCACGACGCTTCGATCCGCCAATGTCATCGGCGTTGCGGAGCCATTTGCCGCTGTTGGATCCGTGCCCGATTCCCGGACGATATTCCAACCACGCGCCAATGGATCGAGAAAGTCGCCGTTCACGATAATGTCTTGCGCCGCCGGCAGCGGGGGTAACGGCGGCTCGTTCCGATGTACCACCGTACGTTGGCCGCGTCCCACGACCACCGTTTTTCCTGCCGCGTTCACAAATGCTTCCCCGTCGCGCACAAACACTTGCGACGCGTCCGCGCCAACCTCTACCGAATAACTTCCCTCGGTTAAACCGGCTTGCAGGTGCGGTGTCTGCGCTTGCAACGACCGCCCGCGCGCCAAAGCATCGCTTTGCCCCAACTGCGCCGCCGCGCCAATCCGAATCCGCCCGCGCGTTTGGTCGATGGCAATCGTTACCGGTTCGATGCCCCACGGGAACGCGGCGATGCGCATTTCGCGCAGAGTCATTTGCGTGCTTGGAAAAAGAATTGCCGTACTGCCATCGACAAAGGTTAGGATACCGCGCGAGTTTTCGTCCGTTTCAATCGACGCGCCTTCGCGCACCTGAGTGGTTCTAGTTACCGCAAGCGGCGCGGCACCGCCTGGTTCCCGGACGCGTACCGTTCCGCCGATTACTTCCAACGTTGCCTCTTTCGGCGTGGTGGCATGTTGGATATAATAGCGCATGCTCAACGGAACGAGTGCACACAATGTCAGAAAGATGGCAAACGCGCTCCAGATGATCAGCCACGCTACGCGCTCGGGGTGTTTATAGATCATTGCAAAATTTTTCAGAATCGAATTTCAAATCGATGAAATTCGCCGGTTGCCGCGCTCCACCGCGTCTCGACATTTTCGACGACCGCCGATGACGGTCCCGTCCGCACCAGATCCAGCAAACGTTCCAAATCCGCACGCGCACCTTCGGCGACAAATTCCACCGAGCCATCGCCGCGATTACGTACCCAGCCGACCAATCCTAGTTCCGTCGCGCGGCGTTGCGTGAACCAGCGAAAGTTGACGCCTTGCACAACGCCGGTGACCACAGCGGTGAGACGAGCATTTGTTGTAGACATCTTTATTTTCGCTTGCCGATTTTCGATTGTCGCAAGCCAAGCGGCAATCGAAAATCGAAAATTATTGAACGTATTATACCATTTCTAACCGGAGAAACAAATGTTGCGATTGACCATCGACGAAGCGCGCGCGTACTATCACGGCGCAGAAAGCGCGCACGATTTTGATCACGTTCTGCGCGTGCTTGCCCTCGCCGAAAAATTGGCGCGCGCGGAAGGCGCGGATGTCGAAATTGTTCACACCGCCGCGCTTCTCCACGACATTGCGCGCGCAGATGAAGACACAACCGGCGGCGACCATGCACAAATGGCGGCGGAACGCGCGCAAGAAATTTTGCGTGTGCGCGGTGTCGCGCCGGCAAAAATCGATGCAATTGCTCACGCGATTGAATCGCACCGATTCCGCACGAACGCGCCGCCGCAAACCATCGAAGCGCAAGTTTTATTCGATGCGGACAAACTCGATTCGATTGGCGCAATTGGCGTCGCGCGCGCGTACCAAGTTTCCGGCGCGCTCAATCAACGCTTGTGGAGCGAGGTATCGCCGGACGCGTTGGCGACGCGCCACCAACGCAATTCCAATCACTCGGCGTATGCCGAATTCATCGTCAAGTTGAGCAAGGTGCGCGAGCGATTGTTCACCGCGACGGCACGCAAAATCGCGGATGAACGTCACGCGTTTATGGTAGAGTTTTTCGCGCGATTAGAAAAGGAAATCAAAGGAGAATTGTGAAACCTTTTTACCAGCGTCGCATCTAACTACGTGATGCAATACGAAATTTCCGAGACGTGCAAAAAACTGATCGCGCAACTTTCGCTTTTTCTGGATGGCGAACTTGATCCGGCGTTGTGCGCCCAAGTGGAAGAGCATTTGGCAACGTGTCCGTACTGTCGCGTCGTCGTCGATACCACCAAGAAAACAATCACGCTCTTTCACGACGCGCCGCGTGAAAGTGTGCCGGCAATTGCGCGTCAGCATTTGATCGAGGTGTTGGGGTTGGAAAAGGAGAATCGATAATTCATCGGGGCAGGTTACAGACCTGTCCCGATTTTTATTTTTGCGGCGATGGTGTAGAATATGCCAAAGGAGCAAAGATGACTACAGCCGAACGTCTTGCGGAATTGGAACGCGAGTTGGCGCAATTGAAAAGTCAATTGCCCAAGCACGGCCTCAAGCCCTCCACGCTCGCGCGCATCGATGAGTTGGAAGAGGAGATTGAAAAGTTGAAGGCGGAGTTGGCGGCGGGTGGCGAATAGTCGGGCGGACAGTTGCCAAATTCTTCTGAACCACGTATGATACAGCCGCGAACGTTTTACGTACCGAGGTAACAATGTGGGAAACTTTTATCACTGCAACATCGATTGACCAAGTGATTGAATTGCTCGCTAAACACAAACGCGACGCGCGCATCATCAACGGCGGCACCGATCTGATGCTCGAAATCGAGCGCCAAGTGCGCGCGCCGAAAATCGTCATCGACGTGAGCCGCATTCCCGGCTTGGACGAAATCCGATTCGCTGATGGCGTCTTTCATCTCGGCGCGAGTGTTACGCACAATCAAGTCGTCGGCAATCGATTGCTGGTCGAACGCGCGTACCCGCTCGCGCGCGCGTGTTGGGAAGTGGGCGCGCCGCAGATTCGCAATCGTGGGACGATTGCCGGCAATCTCATCACCGCGTCGCCGGCGAACGACACGATCACGCCGCTGTGGGCGATGGGCGCGTGGGTGACGCTCAAAAGTGCGCGCGGTGAACGCGAAGTCGCGCTCGATGAATTTATGCGTGGCGTGCGCCACACCGATTTGGAACCAGATGAAATGCTCGTCAAGATTTCGTTCGCGGGTTTGAAAGAAAACGAGTTTGGCACCTTTATCAAACTGGGCTTGCGCCGCGCGCAAGCCATTTCGGTTGTGAATGTTGCCGTCGTATTGGGTTTTGAAAAATCGGCGACCGAAAATCGGCAATCGAAAATTGAGAGTGCTTGGATAACTTTGGGTTCAGTCGCGCCGACCATCGTTGCCGCCGATGAAGCGCAACGTTTCTTGGTCGGTGAAACGCTGGAGGATCACATCATCGATGAAGCGGCGCAAATGGCAATGCAAGCCGCGCGCCCGATTGACGACATTCGCGGCACCGCTGATTATCGCCGCGAAATGGCCCGCGTGTTGACGGCGCGCGCGTTGCGTCAGTTGCGTGATGGCAAAGAGCGCGAGAATTTTCCAGACAAGCCGGTGATGCTGTGGGGAAAGACCGATGGGAAATTTCAAATCCCAAATCTCAAATCTCAAATCTCTGACACGATTGAGACGACGGTCAACGGAAAATCTTATAGCATTCCCGGTGCGCAAGACAAATCGTTACTGCGAATGTTGCGCGAGGATGTTGGCTTGCAAGGGACAAAGGAAGGTTGCGCGGAAGGTGAGTGCGGTGCGTGTACTGTTTTCCTTGATGGCATCGCGGTGATGAGTTGTCTCGTACCCGCACCGCGCGCGCATCACGCAGAAATCGTAACCATCGAAGGATTGAAGCAAGGCGAACAATTGCATCCGGTTCAAAGTGCCTTCATCCAAACCGGCGCGGTGCAATGTGGTTATTGCACGCCGGGATTCATTATGAGCGGCGCGGCGTTGCTCGATGAGAAAGCGCATCCCACACACGACGACATTCAGCAAGCGTTGACCGGCAACTTGTGTCGTTGCACCGGCTATTACAAAATCATCGAAGCAGTGGAACAAGCGATTCAATCACAATGAGGTCGATGTTCGCGTCGATGTGGCGCGTGTTGACGCGACCCTCCATCCACGCGTTTGAAAATGTGCGCACGGATGGGGGCATCGGACGCGCGATCACGTTTACGATTGCCGTTGGCGCAATGTTGGGCGCGTGGCACGGCTTGATTCACTGGCTCACCGCGAGCGGCGCAGTCGTCGAAATTGTGACGATGACGGTGATGACCAGCTTGCGATTGCTCGCCGGATTATTCGTCGCGCAAGCAGTTTTGTTTGTCAGCGCGCGCACGTTGGGCGGTGCGGGAAATTTTGCGACGCAGGTGAATCTGGGCGCGTTGGTATTTGCGCCGCTCTTTGGCATCGTCAGTCTTGCGGATGTGATTCCGATTATCGATACGATTGTCGTCGGCGCGTCGATGCTGTACTTTATCATCGTAAATATTTTTGCGTTGCGCGTCGCGCACGGCGGCCAAGCGTGGCGCGTGTCGAATATCAGCTTGTTGAGTGTGTCGGTCATCGGTGCGATGATTGGCTGGCTGGTGATGGCGAGTATCCCGGGTTAGCGCGCTAATTTGCGATTGGCAGAATCTTGGTGTACACTCGATGCTGATCCACAGATTACACAGACGCTTCGCGCAGAAAAAATCTGTGTAATCTGCGAAATCTGTGGATTCATTCTTGATTCAGGGGGAATCGATGAACGAGCAACAACGTGTGTTGAACAAAAAGTACGAAACGATTGCGTGGGGCGCGTTTTTCATCGTCTGGGGTTTGACCACTCTGCTCAAATTTCTGCCCGATGGCACAGGCACGATTGCAATCGGTCTTATTTTGCTTGGCTTGAACGCGGCGCGGTACTCCAGTCAACTCCCGACGAGTGGATTCACGATCACGCTTGGTGTCATCGCGCTCGTGCTGGGCGGCTTTGAGGTGTTGCGCGCGACGTTGCGTTTTCCGTTCGAACTGCCGGTCTTGGCGATTTTACTCATCGTTCTCGGTGGGGTCTTGCTCGGACGCGAATTGTTCTTCCGCAAGAACGAATAATTGCATCATTGATTTTTGGATGGAAGATCATGCCCAAAACGAAAGACAAATCCGAATCGTTTGAAAAATTATTCTCCGAATTAGAAGACACCATCGCCAAGCTAGAAGCCGGCGATCTCCCGCTCGACGAAGCGCTTGCGCTCTTTCAACGCGGGATGGAGCTTGCCAAACAGTGCGGTGCACTTCTCGATCAAGCCGAATTGCGCATCAAGGAACTGGTGCCGCGCGGCGATCAAGTTGCTGTCGAAGATATGGAGGAAGAAGGAGCATAGCAGTACGAACCGATGAACGATTTTTTTGCCAATCGAATTCTGCAAGCCGTTTTTCTGCCGTGGTTTATCGCGCAAGTTTCTAAACCAATCATCGAATACATCCGCAAGCGCAAATTGAATTTGCGTTTGTTGACCACTGCCGGCGGAATGCCCTCCTCACATTCGGCGTTGGTGTGCGCGTTAGCAACGGCAATCGGCATTAAAGAAGGTCTGTCGTCCACGCTCTTTGCGCTGGCTTTTGCCTTAGCCGTCATTGTGATGTACGACGCCGCCGGCGTTCGGCGCGCGGCGATGATGCAAGCGCGCATCCTCAATCAAATTGTCGATGAACTTTTCCAAGGGCACCCGATCAGCGAAACGCGGCTCCGTGAACTTCTTGGGCATACTCCCTTCGAAGTGGTCGTCGGCGCAATTCTCGGCGTCGTTGGCGCGTGGTGGTGGATGACCCGCTGATATTCGTAACCGAATTCTGACTCCCTTGAGACAATTCCTGTTACTCTGCTCAGATAAAATTGAACCACATTAGGGATTGGAGATTCGTCGGCGAATCTCTAATCTCTATTTTGTAATTTGCTCCGCAGAGAGGTGTCAAATGCTTTCTCGCCGTGAATTTCTCCGCCAATCGATTATTTACGCGCTAACGATTGCCGGCGGCAGTGCGCTCTCCTCGTGCAATTCTCCTGCGCCCACTGCCACCGCTGTCCCGCCGACCGCGATTCCAATTGCTATGGCGACCACCACGCCGACGACAGTCGCAACACAGGTTGCGCGCGCGACAGCAACACTGACACGCCCCGCGCCGACGATGACCGCCACGCCGATTCCCCCAACATCGGGCCAACCGTACCTCACGATTGCGCGCGGCACCAATCCCGCAACGATGACGCGCGCGGCGATTGATGCCTTGGGTGGAATGGCAAAGTTCGTCAAAGCCGGGAATGATGTCATTATCAAGCCCAACATTTGCAATGCACACAACACGCCCGAGTACGCCAGCACCACCAATCCGGATGTCGTCGCCGAACTGGTCAAGATGTGTTTGGAAGCCGGCGCCAAACGCGTGCGCGTGATGGACAATGGTTTCAGCGGCACGGCGGCGGAAGGATATAAACGAAGCGGCATCAAAGACGCGGTCGAAAAAGTTGGCGGGCAAATGGAAATTATGCCGAGCGCAAAATACGTCAACGTCGATTTTCCAGCCACGTCGCGCGATCTGAAATCGCAACGCATTTATCAAGACATTTTGAAAGCTGATGTGGTCATCAATGTTCCGATTGCCAAACATCACGGCTCGGCGCAAGTCACGCTGGCGATGAAAGGATTGATGGGCGTCATCCTGAATCGCAACGATATTCATCTCGCGCTCGATCAACGCATCGCCGATCTTTCGACCGTCATCAAGCCGACGCTGAACGTGATCGATGCGTATCGCGTGTTGACCTCGCACGGACCGACCGGCGGATCGCTCGATTACGTGAAGATGGGGAACGCCGTGATTGCCAGTCACGATCCCGTTGCTGCCGATGCGTACGCAACGCAGTTGTTTTTCAACAAGAAACCAACGCAGATTGGCTACATCAAGTTCGGCGCGGAGATGGGACTGGGGCGGTACGATTTTGACAAACTGTACGTGAAAGAAGTGAGCGCGTAAATTTGACGGAAGACCGAAGACGAATGACCGATAACAGAGAAATTTCTCCGTCGTCGGTTCTCCGTCTTCCGTCACAAGATTGATAATGACTTCAAATCGCTGGCGGCTCGCTCGCCAACTCACTCAACTCATCAGCGTCGTTTTGTTTTTCCTCCTCGCATTGCTCACCTATCGCGGTGTGGAATCGCTGATTCCAGTTGACCTCTATTTCCGGCTCGATCCACTCGTCGCATTCACGGCGATGCTTGCTTCGCGCGCGGTGATTGCGGTGATGTTGCTCGCGCTTGTCGCAATCGTGTTCGGTTTTGTGTTTGGGCGCGCGTGGTGTGGCTGGCTCTGTCCGCTCGGCGCAATGCTCGATTGGTTTTCGCCGCGCCAATGGCGCACTCCGGAAACGCATCGCAATTGGAAAGCGCTCAAGTACGTTTTACTTCTCACGATTATTTTCGCCGCGCTGTTGGGTAATCTCTCGCTGTTGGTTTTCGATCCTATCACGATTTTGAATCGCACGTTTGGCAGTGTGGTTTTGCCGGCGTTCAACGTCATTCTCGTCGGCGTCGAAACTGCATTGTATCCGGCCGCACCGTTGCAACCGATATTCGATTGGGTCGAGCAATCGTTTCGCGGTACGGTCTTGCCGGCGCAACAAACATTTTATCAACTTGGGTGGATGCTCGCGCTGTTCTTCGTCGGGCTTGTCGGCTTGAACTGGGTCGCGCCGCGCTTTTGGTGCCGGTACTTGTGCGCGCTTGGCGCGGTGTACGCGTTGCAAGCGAAAATCTCGTGGTTGCGTCCGCGCGCGGTGAACGATTGCAGTCATTGTGCCGCGTGTATGAAAGCGTGTCCGACCGGCGCAATCGCTGTGACGAAAAACGGTTTCACAGTTGATCCGGCGGAATGCGTTGTCTGTATGGATTGTGTTACCGAATGTCCCGAGTCGGTCATCGCGATTAATTTTCGACCAGTCGCTAAACCGGTTGTCGGCGGTGGAACATATGCGTCATTCGATTTATCGCGGCGGCATTTTTTACAAAGCGCGGCAGTTGCCATCGGCGGCGTGGCGTTGTTTCGCGCCGCGCCATCGGCGCAGCATCACGATCAATGGCTCGTGCGTCCGCCCGGCGCGCAAGCAGACGATTTCTTGTCCCAGTGTATTCGTTGCGCCGAGTGCACGAAAGTTTGTCCGACCGGCGGATTGCAGCCCAGTTTGTTTGAATCGGGATTGGAAGGCGTTTGGTCACCGCTTCTCGTTTCGCGCATCGGCTATTGCGATTATTCCTGCAACGCGTGCGGACAGATTTGTCCGACCGGTGCAATTGCGCCGTTGACGTTGGAACAAAAACGCAACACAATCATCGGCATCGCGTACATTGATCGGGATCGATGTATTCCGTGGGCAACTTATCGACCGTGTGTCGTGTGCGAGGAAATGTGCCCGGTGCCGCAAAAAGCAGTGCGGATGGAGCAGGTCGATGTGGTAACGCCGGACGGCAAAAAAGTTTCGCTTCAACGTCCGCACGTCGTTTACGATTTGTGTATCGGTTGCGGCATTTGCGAATATCAATGTCCGCTGGAAGGTCCCGCGGCGATTCGTGTGCAAACGCCCACCAAACTCCCGCCGATTGCATAACTGCAATGTCATTGCGAGCCGTGCAGCGACGAAGCAATCTCTCAAACGCGTTGCGGCTCCGAGCAATGACACATTGGTTTGGTGTACTTCGATTACCCCAATTGGCAAAGAATTCGATAACGGAGTAGAATGGAAATAGGAAAAATAATCGATTGCCTTGGGTGACTGATGAGGGTTGCTTTCGACTGAAGAATGAGCGTATTCGCCGGCTTGATCTCGCAACGGGTCGGCGATTTATATTGGCTGAGGATAGTCGAATGAGTTTGCAATTCAAATTTGTGTTGGGGATCATCATTGTCTTTGCGATTCTTGCCGCGAGTATCGCCGCGTTCAGTTTTTTCTGGGTCGATCAAAATACCGTGCGCGAAGCGCAACAACGCGTCCAACTGTACATTCAATCGAGTTGGGAAATTTACAACGCCAAACTCGAACGCATGGAATCGACGTTGGATCTTCTGGCGCAGAACGATCATGTGCGCGCCGCACTTTTAAACCCGCAGCACGAAGCGCTTGCCACAACCGCGCGCCAATATCTTGAATCCGTTCGGCAGTCGCAAAATATGGATGTGCTCAACTTGATGAATGGCGAGGGACGCGTGATTTTGCGAACGCGCCCGCCGTACAACACCGGCGATCTTGTCGCCGATGATCCGGTCGTGCGGCGCGCGCTCACAACGCGCCAGATCACCGGCGGAACTGTGTTGCTCGATCAAGCGCGGCTCGCGCGCGGCGGCGATGGTTTGCTGGAACGCTGTCTTCAATTCGGCGGCGAACCGCAAGGGATGATGCTCACCGCCGCGATACCGATCATCGTGAACGATCAACTGATCGGTGTTTTGCAAATGGGCAACTTGCTCAACGGCTCAGTCGGAAAAGTCGACCGCATCCGCGACACCGTTTTCAAGAATGAAATCTACAATGGCAAGCCGCTCGGCACGGCGACGATTTTTATGAACGACTTGCGCGTCTCGACGAACGTGTTGGATGCGCAAGGCAATCGCGCCATCGGCACGCGCGCCGCGTCCGATGTGGTGCGTCAAGTTCTTGCCGAAGGCAAACCGTGGACGGGACGCGCCTGGGTCGTCGATACGTGGTATCTTTCGCAGTACGATCCGATCCGCGATCCGAACGGACGAGTGATTGGGATGTTGTATGTGGGTGAGTTGGAGCAAAAGTATTTGGACTTGCGCACGCAAGCGCTCGCGCTGTTCCTGTCGATTGTTCTTGTTGGAATGCTTTTGGCGTTCATCGTCTTTTTTGCGATTGCGCGCAGCATCGTCGCGCCGATTGAAAAGTTGGCGTATGCTACGCGCCGCCTCGCCGACGGCGATTTGACGTATCGCGTGAGCAACGGCTGGGATTTGTCGCGTAACGAGGTTAAGCAACTTGCCATTTCGTTCGATGAGATGGCGGCGCAATTGCAAAAGCAACGCGATGAAATCGCGCAAGATCATCGAACGTTGGAGAAGTTGAATCAAGATTTGCAAACGACGAATCGCAATTATATGGAAATGCTCGGTTTTGTCGCGCACGAACTCAAGAATCCATTATCGTCGGCGATTCTAAATGTCGGCACGGTCAAAGATGGAATGGTCGGCGAAGTGAACGATACGCAAAAAGAAGCGTTGGAATCGGTGGCGCGAAGTTTGCAGTACTTTCGAGAAATGATCGCAAATTACCTCGACTTGTCGCGGTTAGAAAAAGGCGAGCTGGTCGTCAATCCTGCGCGTATCGATCTGCTTATCGATGTGGTCAAGCCAGCATTGGATAGTTTCGCACGCGCCAGCGATGAGAAAAAAATGGTACTGGATAACCGCGTGCCAGAAGCCATGACCCTGAATGCCGACCGCAATTTGCTTCGCATCGTGTACGATAATCTGTTGTCGAATGCAATCAAGTACGGACGCGAAGGCGGCAAAATTGTGTTGGACGCGCAACCAACTGGCGACGGTCAAATTGTCTTGAGTGTATGCAACGAAGGAAACGGCATTCCGCCGGACAAACTGCCGCAACTGTTCAAAAAATTCAGCCGGCTCACCGGTCCCGAATATGCGCGGAAAAAAGGGACGGGGCTGGGGTTGTATATTTGCAAGGAAATTGTGGAAAAACACGGCGGCAAAATCTGGGCGGAGTCGCAAGTGGGCGCGTGGACCAAGTTCGTCTTTTCTCTGCCGGCAAGCGGCTGATAAGTTATTATTCTTATTGACAGTCCGCCCAAGTTGTGATAGCATAACGCTCGAAAATCGTCCCGACGTTATTGATCGTCAAAGGAGACTCTTATGGATCAGAAATCGCGCTCCGAAAAACTAGTTACCCGCCTCCGCGATTTTCGTTCATCGATTCCCGATGTGGAAGCATCGGCGGTCGTCAGCGCGGATGGTCTCATCGTTGCTTCTGATCTTCCTGCCGGCGTCGAAGAAGATCGAGTCTCGGCGATGTCCGCCGCGATGCTGTCGCTGGGTGATCGCATCGCATCGGAACTGCGGCGCGGGGTGTTGGATCAAGTTTACATTCACGGCGAAAATGGTTACGTCGTTCTGATGGCGGCGGGCGAAGAAGCCGTGCTCACCGTTCTCGCGCGGCGCGAGGCCAAACTAGGACTGATCCTCTACGATATGAAAAAAGCCGCCGCAGACATCTCGGCGATGATCTAGTCGCTGTTCTTATCATCGGAGTCAAACACGGAGCGTCAACGCCCCGTGTTTTTGTTGTGGTAATGGTAGCAAGCGTTCGCCGAAACGTTCGACAAAGGAAATCACATGCCTAAATTTATTTTTTGCACCGGCGGCGTTGCCTCTTCGGTGGGCAAAGGTGTCACCGTGGCATCAATTGGTCGAATTCTCAAAGCGCGCGGCACTCGCGTGTCGATTCAGAAACTCGATCCGTACATCAACGTCGATCCCGGGACAATGTCGCCGTACCAACACGGCGAAGTTTTTGTAACCGAAGATGGCGCGGAAACCGATCTCGACCTGGGACACTATGAACGTTTTGTCGATGAAAATCTCACGCGCGCGTCGAACGTAACGACCGGGCAGGTGTACCACGAGGTCATCGCCAAAGAACGGCGCGGCGATTATTTGGGCGGCACGGTGCAAGTTGTCCCGCACATCACCAACGAAATCAAACGCCGCATCGGGCTTGCCGCGCGCGAAACGAACGCCGATGTATTGATTGTCGAAGTCGGCGGCACGGTGGGCGACATTGAAGGCTTGCCGTTTCTCGAAGCGATTCGCCAAATGCGCAAAGATGTCGGACGCGAAAATGTGACGTACATTCACGTGACGCTTTTACCGCATATCGGCTCGACCGGCGAATTGAAAACGAAACCAACGCAACACAGCGTGAAAGAATTGCGGTCGATTGGTATTCAGCCCGACGTAATTCTGTGCCGCTCTGATTTTCCCATCGAGGACAGTTTGCGCGACAAGATTTCACTTTTTACCGATGTTGAGAAACGCGCGGTCATCCCGCTCGTTACCGTACCGAGTATTTATCAAGTCCCATTGATTCTCGAAGAATTTGGCTTGGGGAAATTTTTGGTTGAACGGCTGGGATTGGTAGATCGCAAACCGGATCTAGGAACTTGGCAACAATTGGTCGATCACATTGCACAACCCAAAGCATCGGTCCGCGTTGCGGTGGTCGGCAAATACGTCGAACTGCCGGACGCCTACTTGAGTGTGCGCGAAGCGTTGGATCACGCCGGGTTCTACAACAACCGCGTCGTGGAAATCGATTGGATTCTGTCCGAGGATTTGGAACGCAACAAGAGTTTTGATCGACTTGCGCAAGCCGATGGTATTGTCGTGCCGGGCGGTTTTGGCGAGCGCGGCATCGAAGGCAAAATACTCGCGGCGCGGTACGCGCGCACGCACAAGGTACCGTACCTGGGTCTGTGTTTGGGGATGCAAGTGATGTGCGTCGAACTCGCGCGCTTTGCGCTGGAAAGCGACGAACCGAATTCGACCGAGTTCAATCCCGGCACGCGTTATCCCATCATCGATTTAATGCCGGATCAACGCGGCATTTCGGAAATGGGCGGCACGATGCGGCTGGGTCGCTATCCGTGCAAATTGCAACCTGGCTCGGTTGCCGCGCGCGCGTACGGCGAGGATTTGATTTTTGAACGGCATCGTCATCGTTTTGAGTTCAACAATTCTTTTCGTGAACTCTTAGCCAAAGCCGGAATGGAGTATAGCGGTCTCTCGCCGGAAGGCAACCTCATCGAAATATCCGAACTGCGCGATCATCCGTTTATGGTCGGCTCGCAATTTCATCCGGAATTCAAATCGCGTCCCGACCGACCGCATCCGTTGTTCCGTGAATTTGTGCGCGCGTCGATTGAGCGATGCCAGACCAAACCCAAACAGTTGCCGATGTAAAACCTATTGGCGAAAATTTTCCAATCGTGATAAAATAGAGGTGAGGGAAAGTGATTATGCCCACACCCAAGATGACCAAGCGCGAAAAACTGGCGTGGCTTGCTGATTTAGAAGAGGGCTATCGCCCGTTCGATAAACGCGCGCTCAATCTGTTGCGGACACTGATGGATGATGGCGATGCCGAAGTGCGCGCCGAAGCGATTGCGTGTTTGTGGGAAGACCCCGACCCGCGCTGGATCGATGTGTTGATGCGCAAGGCAACCCAGGATCCGCACGCAGACGTGCGCGCGCACGCACTCTCCGCACTCGGACGGTACGTTTTCGAAGGCGAAGCCGCCGAGTTCGAAGGGTGGGACGCGCCAATGTTCACGATTTCCAAACAAGATTACGCGCGCGTCGTCGATTTTCTTTTCCGCATCGCGCAAGACCCGGAAGAATCGCTCAGCACGCGACGTTACGCTATCGAAGCCTTGTCGTTCCGTTCCGAAGACCCAGACGTTTTTGATCTCATCGATTGGGCATATCAACATCGTGATCGCCGGATGAAAGTGAGCGCGATCTTTGCAATGTCGCGTCACGGCGATCCGCGGTGGACGCCGTTCATTCTCGCCGAAATGCGGAGCCGTGATTCCCAAATTCAGTACGAAGCGGTGCGTGCCGCCGGTGAACTGGGATTGCGTGAAGCCGTTGATGAGCTAATCGAGCTGGTGCGTACCAAAGCCACACGCAAGCCGTTGCGCTTGTTAGCAATCTACGCGCTCGGTGAGACCGGCGATGCCAAAGCGTTACCGATCTTGGAACAACTTGCGCGTTCACGCGACCGCGACCTCCGCGAAGTGGCGCGCGAAGCCATCGAAGAATGGCACACGTTCAACGAAATGGAACGGATGGCGGTAGACGATCTGAACGACGACGCCAGCGTGGATGACATCAGTGATTATTTTGAAACGGAATCTTTACCGAATATTTGGCAACCCGAAGCAGAAACATTTTCTAAGAATTAGACCGAGGACGGAAGACGAAGGACGGAAAATCATTTTCCGTCCTTCGTCTTATTGTCCGTTCTCAAGTGTATCTTCGTTCTAATCGCGTGCTGATCGTCGCAATCGTTTCGTAATTGTTCGTCCCCAGTTTTTCGCCCGCTTCCTCCGCGGAAATTTCTGCTTGTCCTTGTCTGCCGATCAGTACCACTTCGTCGCCGGCTTGGACGCCCGCAACGTCCGTCACGTCGATCATCGTTTGATCCATACATACACGCCCGGCAATTGGCGCACGCTTGCCGCGAATCAACACTTCGCCATAGTTGTTGGGTTTGCGCCGAAAACCATCGGCATAACCGATCATGATAATTGCCAAACGTGTTGGACGTTCTGCGCGGAAGGTGCAACCGTAACTCACGTACGTGCCCGTCGGAATTGGCTTGACCAACGCGACTTGAGTTTTGAACGACAACGCCGGGATGAAATCCGGCGGGCGCGGCATTTCCGGCGATGGGTCGAGTCCGTAGAGCAAAATGCCGGCGCGGACGAGATTGAAACGCGCTTCGGTAAGATGCACCGCCGCCGGGCTATTTGCGCAATGGCGATAACGCGGCGCAATGCCGGCATTTTCCAACGACGCAATCACGCCGCGAAATTTTTCCAATTGTCGTTGCGTGTAATCGTTGCCCCAGCCCTTGACGCCAAATGCATCCGGCGTATCCGACATTGCAAAATGCGTAAACACCCCATCGATTTCGACGTTCGGTAGTTCGCGCACGGCGCGCGCAAAATCGAGGGCTTGATCCGGGAAAACTCCCAGTCGTGCCATGCCAGTATCGATCTTGATATGTACGCGCGCGCGTGTGTTGAATTCGTGCGTGGCATCTGAAACTGCTCGTGCGATGTCCATCGTAAAGATTGTCAGGGTGAGATTGTGTTCCACGCCGGCGCGCGCCACTTCCGGCATCGTCGGTCCCACGACGAGAATTGGCGCGGTGATGCCGGCTTGACGCAATTCGATGCCTTCGCCAATCGTGTACACGCCGAGCCAGGTTGCGCCGCCGCGCAACGCGGCTTGCGCGCACGGAATCGCGCCGTGACCGTACGCATTCGCCTTGACCATCGCCATCAATTCTGCCGGCGCGGCGATTTGCGCGAGACGGCGCGCGTTGTGTTCGATTGCCTGCAGATTCACTTCGACCCAGGATGCACGCAAGGGCACTTCCGTTTGTGTTGTTGGCATAGTTTTCATGTTTCTTGGCGTAATCTGCGAAATTTGCGGATTACTCCCGTGGTCGCAACAGCACCACACTCAACAAAATCAACCCCGCGCCGAGGAGTTGAAGCGGTTCGAGGATTTCGCCGAACATCAAGTACGCGACAATCGCCGTCGTCACCGGCTCGAATGCGGCGAGGATGCTCGCGACGCTTGCCGACAAATGACTCAAGCCGACGGTGTACGCACCAAACCCGCCGAGCGTCGGCACAAGCGCGAGAAACACCAGTGTGCCCCAGCCATCGATGGCGAGATTGACCGGCAACAATTTTCCCAGCAACAAATCGAGCGGGAAAAGAAAAAGTAAACCAAAGAAAAAAGCGTAGAACAAACTTGTCCACGCCGAATATCGGCGTGTGACAAAGCGTCCCATCAACGAGTACGTTGCAAACGTGCACGCGGAACCGAGACCGAACGCAATTCCAACCGCGTTAAGTTGGACTTGATGCAAATCGTACGCGCGCGCGACCAGCGCGCAACCGATGATCGTCGATGTGAGCGCGACGAGTTTCGTGCGATTAAATTTTTCGCGGAGGAAACGCGCGGCAAAAACCGCAACGAGCGCGGGCGCGGTGTAAATGATGACGGTTGCCACCGCCGCGCCGTTGTACTGCACCGATGAAATCCACACAATTTGATGAATGCCGATGCCGACGAGTCCGTACACAAAAAACGCGCCGATGTCGCGCCAGTCGATGCGGAGTTGGCGCGCGTCGATAAGGACGAGCGCGAGGAAAAGAAATGCCGCGACGAAAAACACGCGCCAAAAGGCAATCGTCAGCGTGTTCAGCTTGTACGTCGTCAGCAAAATTTTGATGACGATGCCGGTGAATGCCCAAATCACCGTGCCAACAAGAACGATGACGTAACCACGCAAAGGAATTTCGCGCCGGGGTGAATTTCTCAATGTTCCTCGTCAACAAAAATCCACAGATTTCGCAGCAAAGAAAACAAATCGGTGTAATCTGCGGATGGATTATTTCTTCCGAAAAGTTACTTGCCAAAATTGATTCGTCTGCGGCGTAACCTTTGCGCGCTCGTCCACGCGCAAGCCACACACCCACACAATCCGATCACCGACGACGAGCAGGGGCAAGAGCGCGCGCACGGTACGCTGAATTTTTTCGTCGATCATAAACTCGTGCAAAGAGCGTGTGTGACCTTGCAAACCGGCGGGTTGAAAGCGGTCGCCGGGACGACGACGACGCAACAGCCGTTCGCCACGACACATCGCGTAATCCAACATCGCCGTCCAGCGATCGGTTGCTTCTGGCAAATTGTTCAGGACTTGCGTTTCGATCACCCAATTCGTGTTGGGCAGTTCGGTGACGCCTTCCGATGGGATCGGTAAACTATCGGTGTGCAACAACGGCAAATCCGGCATCGGCACACCGCGCGCGGCGTCCGCAAGCACAAACTCGCCATAACCGACGACGAGAATAATGCCATTGGGGAGCGTTGCTTCCGCGCCAGCGGTTTTTTCCAGTGCGATTTTGCGCGCATCTTCGATGTGCGTCCACCCGATGTTGCGTAAATCGCCGCGAATGCGCCGAATCGCTTCGCGCAACGTGCCGCGTTGCAATGCCGGGTGCAGTGCGCGCCACGCCTCGCGCGCGATTATGATCGCACCTTGTTCCGTCCGCGCCATCTTTTGCAATTCGGCAGTAACCACTTGATCGATGAACGCGTAATCATCTGAGATCGAAAGTGAGGTGCGATACAACGCATCGCGTAAATTGGGATTGAACGCTTCCAAAAATGGAATGACGTTATACCGCAATCGATTGCGAAAATAAACGGTCTCGAAATTCGAGCGGTCGAGGCGCGGCGCAAGATAATGCGCGCGGGCGTACTCTTCGATTTCTGTGCGCGTCAGATCGAGCAGGGGACGAATGAGGAATAACATCGCCGTGTCGAACGAGGCGTCCAAGCCAAAACCTGCGCCGCGCAACGGGGTTTTGTGTTTCATCCCGCGTAACCCGGCAAGACCCGCGCCGCGCAACAAATGCATCAGAATCGTTTCGATTTGATCGTCGCGATGATGCGCGACGGCGATCAGCAATGCGCCTTCGTGCTGGGCAACTTGTGCCAGAAAAGCGTAACGCGTGCGCCGCGCCGCTTCTTCAATCGACAAGTGATGTTGTTGCGCCAGCGTTTTGACATCGCGCGTTTCAATTGTCGCGGGTAATTTCCATTCGTGGGCGATGGCGCGCACAAACTCTGCGTCCGCATCGGATTCGTCGCCGCGCAAGCGATGATTGAGATGGGCAACGTGGAGATGGAGTTTGTATTCGTTGCGCAACGCGCGCAAGACGTGCAACAGGGTCAGCGAATCTGGCCCGCCGGAAACGCCAACCACCACGCGCGCGCCGCTCAGCATCAATTGATGTTCTTCGATCGTCGCGCGCACGCGGCTGAGCAGAAGGGAGGATGGTTTTTCAGTTGCACGTTCGGGCGGAAGATTGTTGGTTGCCATGTGGCTCGATCATCATCACACCGTTACACAAGATTCAACGACTCTGCCAATTCGCGCATAAACAATTCTGCATCCGTTACCAAACCCAGCGCTTGAAACGTACCGCGATCCGCCAACTTGGTGACGACTGCCGGGTTAATATCGACCGCCACCACTTTGACCGATGCCGACAACATATTGCCGGTCGCAATCGAATGCAACATTGTCGAAATCATCAACGCGAGTTCGACGCCGGGCAAAGCCGCGCGCATTTTGCGTTGCGCCTCAATCGTGTCGGTGATCACGTCGGGCAGGGGACCGTCATCGCGGATGGAACCAGCAAGTACCATCTCGACGTTGTTGCGAATACATTCGTACATCACCCCATCGCGCAAAATTCCTTGCGCGACTGCCGCGCGCAACGACCCGGCGCGCCGAATCGTGTTGATCGCAATCATATGATGCCGATGTCCCCCTTCGATGGGTTGACCGTTGTGAAGTGCGATGCCCAACGATGTGCCGAGCAACGCCGATTCCACATCGTGCGCCGCAATCGCGTTGCCGCCGAAAAGGACTTGGACAAACCCAGCGCGAATAAGCGCGGCGAGGTACGGGCCCGCGCCGCTATGCACAATCGCTGGTCCGGCGACGACAAGAATTTTGCCGTTGTGCGCGCGAATATCGCGCATCGTTTTGGCAATCTCTTCGATGACGAGGCGTTTCGGTTTTTCGGAGGAGACGTTGCTCCCCATAAACGAAAACAATTCACGGTCGCGCGCGCGTTCGAACGGAATCACGCGGATCCCATCGTGACCGATGACCACGTGATCGCCCGCGCGCACGTCCGCCATCGGCAGCATCTTTGCCTGACGATTTGCGCGGTCAACGACGATTGCCAAATCCATCTCGGTGCCGGTTACCGCGATCCATTGACCCTGCAGTCGAATCTGGGTTGGCAAGTGCGTCGTCGAATAAAAATCATCCGGCAGAACGCCGTCGCGCGTCACCGGCGCCGTGTGCACGTCTTCGCGCGAAACGATGACTGCACCGTCGTCTTGTACGGCGTTGAGAATGCGGTGCAGTTGCTCGTCGCTGGAGGCGGAAATTTTCATCCGCGCAAACGACGTTTCGGTTTTGTGCCGACCGACGCGAATCTCTTGCAATTCAAACTCGCCGCCCAAGTCCATGACGACGCCCCAGACTTTGGACAGGATACCCGAATCGATGATATGTCCTTCGAGCGTAATTTCTTCACTATAGCCGTTCATCCCATCTCCTGACGACCGGGCGCAGTATATCTTTCGTTCGCTAAAGTGTCAATTCAAATTTTGATAGTCGCCGCGCGATGACTGCCAAACCGGTGTCTATCGAGTGAATGCGTGATGCCTTTTTGTTTTTTCGTGTCCTTGACACCGTCCTGCGTTCCTGTTATCCTTTGACTCAATCATCAAGAAGGGATAACCGCGTCAATGCCTCAACGAATTGTCGTGAACGGTGAAGGACTCAAACTCGAAGATGTGGTTGTGGTTGCCAACGCGTGGCGCGAGCCGGCTCTAGTGCGCGTTGAACTTGCGCCGGCGGCGATTGCGCGGATCACTCACTCGCGTCAAGCCGTGGAGGATTTTCTCAATGCCGGCGAAATCATCTATGGCATCACGACCGGTTTTGGTCATTTTAAGGATCGCTTGATTTCATCCGCCGACGCCGGCAAATTGCAGTACAATATTCTGGTCAGCCACGCGGTGGGCGTTGGTCAACCCATCGATCAAGCGACGACGCGCGCGATGATGTTGATTCGCGCGAACACCTTGGCAAAAGGATATTCCGGGGTGCGGCTGGAAACCGTCGAAATGTTGTTGAACTTGTTGAACGCCGGCGTCCATCCGATCATTCCGGCGCAAGGTTCGCTCGGTGCCAGCGGCGATCTTGCGCCGCTCGCGCACATGTCGTTGGTGTTGATCGGGCAAGGTGAAGCGATTCATCGCGGTGAAAGGGTATCGGGTGCGACGGCTTTACAGCGTGCGGGAATTGCGCCATTGGCGTTGGGCGCAAAAGAAGGGTTGGCGTTGACGAACGGTACCGCGTTTATGGCGGCGATTGGATCGCTGGTAACCCAGCGTGCAGAAGAAATCGCGCAAGTCGCCGATGTCGCCGGCGCGCTCACGTGTGAAGCGCTCCACGGCACGCCGCGCGCGTTCGATGCGCGCATTCACGCCGCACGCCCGCACCCGCGCCAAATCGCGTGCGCGGAATTTCTTCGGCGACTGCTGGAAGGCAGTCAATTTCTGCGCCCGGATGATCCGCTGAACGTGCAAGACGCCTACACGTTGCGATGTATTCCCCAGGTGCATGGTGCGGTGCGCGATGCGATTGCATACGCGCGCTGGGTTCTTGAAATCGAATTGAACAGCGCGACCGACAATCCATTGATTTTTTTCGACGATGCCGATCAGTCGGTCTGTTTATCCGGCGGAAATTTTCACGGCGAACCGGTTGCCATCGCGATGGATTATCTCAAGATTGCCTTGACGGAATTTGGCAATATGTCCGAGCGGCGTTTGGCGCGGCTTATGGACGCCGAGTCGAACCAAGGCGTGCTCCCCTCTTTCTTGACGGAACACGGCGGACTGCACACTGGATTTATGTTGGTGCAGTACACCGCGGCGGCGTTGACCTCGGAGAACAAAGTGCTGGCGCATCCCGCCAGCGTGGACACGATTCCCACTTCGGCGAACACCGAAGATCACGTCAGTATGGGACCCATCGCGGCGCGGCACGCGCAACAAATTCTCGATAACGTGGAAACGATTTTAGCATTGGAACTTTTTGCGGCGGCGCAGGCAATCGATTTTCGCCGCCGCGTGCTGGGGGATGTTGCGCTTGGGCGCGGCACCGCGCCGGCATACGCGCTGATCCGCCAACGGGTGCCATTCGTCGCCGAAGATACGTATATGGCGCCGCTGATCCAAACGGTGCGCGAGTTGGTTCATTCCGGCGAGTTGCTCGCGGGTGTTCAGCGTGCGCTTGCCGGCGAAACTGCATAAATAGCAAAACGATTTTTCTCAGCGGGGAGGCAAAAAATGACTCGAACGATCCGCGCGCCACGCGGGACAACGTTGACCTGCAAATCGTGGCTCACCGAAGCGCCGATGCGAATGTTGATGAACAATCTCGATCCCGACGTGGCGGAAAAGCCGGACGAACTCATTGTGTACGGCGGACGTGGGCGCGCCGCGCGTAACTGGGAATGTTTCGACGCAATTATCCAAGCACTGCGCGAACTCGAAAGCGATGAAACGTTGCTCGTGCAATCCGGTAAACCGGTCGGCATTTTCAAATCGCACCCCGACGCGCCGCGCGTGTTGATCGCCAATTCCAACATCGTGCCAGCGTGGGCATCGCAAGAAAATTTCGATGCGTGGGAAAAAGCCGGCTTGATGATGTACGGACAAATGACGGCGGGCAGTTGGATTTACATCGGCACACAAGGAATTTTGCAAGGCACGTACGAAACGCTCGCGTCGCTCGCACAACAACAAGGATGGTCATCGCTCAAGGGCAAATTTGTTTTGACTGCTGGCCTCGGCGGGATGGGGGGCGCGCAACCACTTGCCGTCACAATGAACGACGGCGTCGCGCTGATCGTCGAAGTCGATCCGGCGAGAGCGAAACGTCGTTTGGAGACGCGCTATCTTGATGAGTTGACCGATAACTTGGAAGACGCGATGACGCGCGTCGAAGAGGCGCGGAAGAAAAACGAAGCGAAATCGATTGGGTTGATCGGCAACGCCGCCGATGTTTTGCCGGAACTTGTGACGCGCGGCGTGGTGCCGAACGTCGTCACCGATCAAACTCCCGCACACGACCCATTGTCGTACGTGCCGGAAATGCCGCTCGATCAAGCCGTCGCACTGCGTCAATCCGATCCCGGGAAATATCAAGTGCAAGCGATGGCGGCGATGGCGCGCCACGTGCAAGCGATGCTTGATTTTCAAAAACGTGGCGCAATCGTTTTTGATTATGGCAACAACTTGCGGCAACGCGCGTTCGATGCCGGTGTGAAAAACGCTTTCGATTATCCTGGGTTTGTGCCAGCGTACATTCGTCCGCTCTTTTGCGAAGGCAAAGGACCGTTTCGCTGGGTTGCGTTGTCCGGCGATCCGCAAGATATTTATCGCACCGACGAAGCGATCTTAGAATTGTTTCCGGAAAACAAACCGCTCGAACGTTGGATTCGAATGGCGCAAAAGCGCGTGGCGTTTCAAGGTTTGCCGGCGCGCATTTGCTGGCTGGGTTATGGCGAACGCGCACGCGCCGGTTTGAAATTCAATGAGCTGGTCGCACGTGGCATCGTGTCCGCGCCGATTGTTATCGGGCGCGATCATCTCGATGCAGGTTCGGTTGCGTCGCCGCGCCGCGAGACCGAAGGGATGCGTGATGGCTCGGACGCAATCGCGGACTGGCCCCTCTTGAACGCGCTCATCAACGCCGTGAATGGCGCAACCTGGGTTTCGATCCATCACGGTGGCGGCGTCGGCATCGGCTATTCGATTCACGCGGGGCAAGTGATCGTTGCGGATGGCACCCCAGCGGCGGCAAAGCGATTAGAACGCGTGCTGACGAGTGATCCCGGGATGGGGGTGATTCGACACGCGGATGCCGGGTACGGAGAGGCAATTGAATTTGCCCGTCGCGCCGGTGTCAAGATTCCGATGTTGAGATAGGCGATTAGAGTCTGTCGTCAAATTTAAGTGATTCACGTGACACAGAGTCATTCTGAACAAGTAGCATAACTTTGACGCACTATCTATAGCGTGGTATACTTTGATCAGTGCATAAAGTAATGCTACTGTCTGGTTCGTTGTGGAGCCGCGAATGCTACTAGCTCGTTCCTCCTTTCTTCATCGATGGTTGTCGAATACACTCCGACCTGAAATCATCCCAGGTGTTTGCCGACCGCCCTCGTTTGTCGAAGAATCGATTGGCCCACCGAAATCATCCGCGCGCTCATCATAACTAATGTTACGCGATTGATGTCATTTCGACGGAGCGCGGCGACCGAGAAATCTCGTTTTTCAGCGTAATGGTGCGATTTCTCGCTTCGCTCGAAACCCTGGCACTGCCCGTCAGGGCAAGTGTGACACTGCGTAAGGTGAGTGAGTTAATAACATCCAAACAAAAAACGTGCTAGTTCGAACATGCGTAACTTTTAAGCGTGCATTCTCAAAATCAGGGAGTAGCATTCCTCCTTACCAATTGGATGCTCTCGCAAAGGAGGTGAGACAACTACCTTTGATCATTCAATAACGCCAAAACGCCAACTCGAATAAAAAATTGGAGGAGAAAAGATCTATGAAGAAGCTAGTTGTAGTTGTTGTGCTAGCGGTGCTCGCCGTGGCGATACTTTCGGCATGCGCCGCGCCAACGCCGGAACCTACCAAAGCACCACCGCCGCCGGCATCGAGTAGTTCAGTTGCGTCGAGTGTTGCGCCCACCAAAGCCCCTGAACCAACCAAAGCACCCGAGCCAACCAAACCCCCCGTATCGAGTGCGTCGTCTGCACCTGCGCAAAAAGTTGAATTGCGGATAACGTGGTACAACGATGGCAACGAAGGCGATGTGATGCGCGCGCTTTTGGACAAGTTCCAAACCGCTAACCCGAACATCACCGTCAAGCTCGACACTGTTGCTTACGCTGATCTTGGCAAAATTTTGCAGCCGCAAGTTGAATCGGGGACGCCGCCCGATCTCGCGCGCGTAACCAACCTTGCTCAGTTTCAGGGTTATTATCTTGATCTGCGACCGCACTTGAGCAACGCCGCAACCTGGGAAGCCAACTGGTCGCCGGCTTTTCTCGGTGCGCTTCGCAAACCGGATGACAAAACCGGTTTGTACGGTTTCCCGACGCAGTTCACAGTCAGCGGTCCGTTCATCAACCGCACGTTATTCACGCAAGCCGGCGTCCCGGTTCCCAGCGACACGAAAGAAAAAGTTACTTGGCAAGAATGGGTGGATGCGGCGAAGAAAGTTGCGACTGCGACCAAGACGCCGTACGCCGTCGCCATCGACCGTAGCGGTCATCGTTTTTGGGGTCCATCGCTCAGCATGTGCGCGCACTATGTGGATGGTTTGAACGAGACCAAATTCACCATCGATTCGCCCGGTTTGCGCAATGCCGCGAATATGTTGATTAGTTGGCACAAAGACAAAATCACGCCCGCTGAAATCTGGGTGGGCGGTGGCGGTGGCTATGCCGCTGGCAACACCTTTTTTGTCAATGGTCAACTCGTGTTCTACTTCTCCGGCAACTGGCAGGTGGGACAGTTCAATCAGTTGATCGGCAACAAATTTGAATGGGATGTCGTTCCGAATCCTTACGGCGATTGCGGCTCGACCGGCATGCCGGGCGGGGCAGCGCTCGTCGCATTCAAAGCCACCAAGAATCCCAAGGAAGTTGCTAAGCTCGTTGAGTACCTCACGAGCGACGATGTGTTGGCAGAATTCTCCGCCAAGTCGCTTTTCCTCCCCGGCTCATTGAGCTTATCGAAGAAAGGCGTCACGTACGCCAGCGCGAACAAGCAGATGAATGTCTTTCTCAAGGAAGTGGGCAAACTAACGCCCGAATCGTACTATCTGCAATTCAACGCGCTGGGCCAAACGCTGAATCCGGAAATGCGCGATCGCTTGAGCCAAGCCATCACCGGCGAATTGACGCTGGATGAGGCGATCAAGCGAATTCAGCAAAAGATGGATGAAGCCGCTGCCGCCGTGAAGAAATAAGTTCGGTTAGCACCGTGTCTGCCGGGCTATCGTCCATCGATAGCC
>DAOTXS010000019.1:0-5058 GCA_034435055.1 Anaerolineae bacterium
GCCGGTGCCAACGGGCCAACCAAACTCTGTCGCCCAAATTTGTTTATCGCGATCGCCGTATTGCACCATCACCGCGCGGTACGCATCCATCGTGCCGCGGAAGAAGAATGACCGATGATCGGCGTACGGACCCAGATTGCCGGCGGGAATGTCCGGCGGACTGCGAAAACCGCTGGGGTGCGCGCCAACCGCATCCGAGTAATCCTTCAAACCGTTTTGGTACATTTGGTGTAAATACGTGACATCATCGATTGCCGTTGCGCTGTTCAAGCCATTTGGAGTCGATGCTCCTGCGACGACGACAACGGTCGGGCATCGGGCTTTGATACCAACGTACGCTCTCTTGAGCATATCCATATACAACGCGGCAGAGAGTCCGCGCTTGTCATGCCATTCGACATCGAGGTTGGCTTCGTTCCAAACTTCGATGGCACCTACCTTGCCGCAATACCGCGCCGCCGCGTTCGCCATAAAATCGGCGGCGTCTTGCATATTGTCCGGCGGACCTTCGCCGGGATTGCCATACTGCCGCCGTGACCAATCGGGTGCCTTGACGATACTCAACAGGACGTTGATGCCGTTACCCGCCATCACGTTGACAAAGTTATCATAGTGCGACCAGTTATAACTGCCTTTGCTGGACTCGACATCTTTCCAGGGCATTTGGACTTTGACCCACGTAAAGCCCAGTGCTTTGATGTCTGCCGCTTCACCGTTGGGATCGCCGCCGTGAACTTGAATACCGTAGCCGAACATATTCTTGCCGCGAAATGCGCTGACCGGCGCGGCGGGAGCCGGCGCGGCAGCGGGCGCCGCCGCGGGCGCTGCCGCCGGTTTGGGCACCGCCGTTGGCGCAGGTGTCGGTTGCGGACGCACAACTTGCGCAACAGTGGTCGTCGTTGTGCCAACGTTCGATTGTCCTTCATCGAACGAGAGCGCGGCGTCGATCTTGACTTCGCCGGGTTGCGCCGGCACCGTCCACGATAATCGCGGATCGGTCGCGGGCGATGTGCCAATCGCTTTGCCATTCACTTGCCACACGATTACCGCGCGCGATTTGTACGTTGGTGTTTGCGCTTGTTGATATTTCTTTAGCGCATCCCACACGCGCACATCGACCGCATCATCGCTCAGATCACGCAACGCGATGCCGCGTAAGTTGAATTGCTGAACGAGTGCAATTCGTTTCGCCAAACTATCGGCTGTTTCGATGTAAACCGTGTGGGGCAATCCTTTATCATCTTTGTACGTGAAATAGTGCCAGCCGGTCGATGCATCGAACTTGATGCCGCCTTCGCGCAGTTTCGGCAAATCGAGCGTAACTTTGGTGTCCGGTACGATGTTCGACGGTAGTTCCGGTTTGCCCAGCATCTTGGACACCGTCGCAAAACTGACCGGCGCGTAAACGGTGCCGAACTCATCGCGCCCAAGCACCGAGAACATCAATTGCAATTTGTAGCGATCGACACGACCCACTGCCCATTGCAAGTACGCGTTCACCGGCGAATTCACTTCGCCCACGTACGCTTCACGATAATTGTGGAGCGGAATCTTGACAATGTCCGCCGCTTGACCGATAGCATCCCAATCGAACGCGCCGGTTTCCCACACGTCCAACGCTTTTTGTTCCGGCACGGCGAGTGTTACGCTCAGGATTTTGTCTTTGGCGCGCAACGCGGTGGCTAGCTCGCGCACAAACGTCGTGAACGCTTTTTGATTTTCTGGATTCACATCTTGATAGTCGATATTCAAACCGGGGTAGAGTTTTTCGACTGCGAGATCGACGAGCGCTTGGACATGTTGTTTGCGCGTGTCGGCGTTCGTTATCATCTCATCGACAATTTCGCCGCGATATTTTTCGCCGTCAAAATTGCTCACGGTGGGGAGAACTTGGTACGGACTCGACGCGCTTGCTTCCGGCATATTCGGTACACTGCCGGCGATGCCGCCGCCATCGGCAATCGTCAAACCCAGCGGATTGACTTCGGCGATCAACGGCGCGGCAGTCGAGGACAAGTTTGTTTTAGCGGCAAGATCGACGCTGATAGTTGGCGATGGCGCGGCGGTTTGCGCAACCAGCACACCTTGCGGCAGCGTCGCCGGGAGATAAGCTTCGAGGCGTTGTTCGTCGAGATAAAGTTGGTACGGCAGTTTGCTCCATTTTTTGTTGCTATAGCCGTACACGTCGAGCGTTTCAAACGGATCGGCGCCGTCCGGAATCGGAAGCGACAGAATGATTTGGGCGGGGGCTTGTCCTTGCAAACTGGGTTGATAGAATGGGCTTTTGACATCGAGCGTGACCGGCAAATCTTGCGCCAGCGAACTTTTGAGAAACGCCTCGCGCGATTGGGCACTCAGTTTGATATTGATGCCGGATTTGGTGGCGCCGGGCGGTACGACAAATTGCGCGCCATCCGGCACGGACACACTGCCCCCAGTTGACGAGATGCCGGTGTAGCCGGCGCTGAGAATGCGTTGGGGAAACGCCAAAGGCGGGAGAACGAGCGCCAGAATTACGAGAAGGGGAATAACTAAAAGGTTGATAACCCAGCTGCCGGCTTTGCCCTCTAACAAACTATCGAGGGCGCGGAGAAATGGACTAGTTGGGCGATTGTTCAATTGGCATAACCTCTAATCTAACTTAAACGCTCCTGCAATCTTATCGTTTTACTGCAGGAGCAGTTGACTAAATTCTAACATAGGGAGTGGTTTTTCGCAAATTTGCCGGTTGGGAGGGTGTAGTTCAGTTTGGGGACAAGTTTTGCCGGGCGAACACCTGCACTTGCGTAACCGCAGGTGCAAGTGTAAATTCGTTGCAACAAAGGCGCGAAACCGACCTTCGTCGGTTCAAATTCAGTCGCCGGAGGGCAACTTGCGAAGTTGTAGCTGCAAATTTATTTGCCGGGCTTACGGCAATCGATTGAACCACACAATCGACAAGATGCCGCCGATCAACAGGAACACGAGTGCCGCGCCGGCAAAAAACACGGTGGTCTCTTCCTGTTCACGCTCGGTAACAAATTCCTTGTCGAGATTTTTGTAAATCGCCAACAACGATTCTTCGTCCGAAGCGTGATAATACTGGCCTTCGGTTAACGATGCGACGCGCTTGAGCGTGTCTTCGTCCAAGACGGAACGAAAGCCGCCGCCACCCCCGCCGAATCCGCCGGGTCCACCCCCAAATTGATCCTGCGCGCCGGGCGGCGGTCCGATTGTTGCGCCAGTTGTTGTGCCGACGCCAATCGTGAACACGCGCACACCGCGATTCGCCGCGACGCGCGCGGCTTCGGTGGGCAACGTGCCGGTGCGATTCTGTCCATCGGTCAACAAGATAATCGTTGAAGGAACGTGAACGCCGGGCGCCACCGGCGTTGGGGTGGGCGTCGGTGCACCAAGCACATCGCTTTGCGAAACGACCTTGTCTTCCGGTTTTTCAAAGATCGCGGTGAGCGATGTGAGAATACCTTCGCCAATCGCCGTACTGCGTTGCGTCGATAAGCGATTGATGGCGGCGAGAATCGCTTCGCGGTCGGAGGTTGGCGCTTGGACGACGGCTGCCATATTCGAAAAAGAGACAACGCCGATGCGCGTATTCGCGTCCTGCAATTCGACAAAGGCGCGCGCGGCGGCTTTAGCCGCTTCCAAGCGATTCGGTTTTAGATCGGTTGCGCGCATACTGCCGGACACATCGATGGTGAGAATGACGGTGGCTTGGTGTTTGATCAACGTGATTGCGCCAAACGGTCGTGCGGCGGCAAGGATCATCCACGTGAGCGCGAGCAAAAATAGGATCGGGGGAATGTGGCGTCGCCAACCGGGTCCTTTGCCAATGGCGTCTTTGACGAGCGAGAGTGAAGCATAACGTAGCGCGTATTTATTGCGGCGGCGCAAGGCGATGATGTAAGCGATGACGAGCGCGGGGATTAGTAGCAAAAACCAGAGAAACTCCGGTGATTTGAATTCCATACGCAGGCCTTTCTGCCGACAACAGCAAGTGATTTTGAATCGCCGTCGCCGCGATTCAAGATATGCAATTGCGCTTGATTTTAATCCAGTGAGCGGAGTTGGTCAAGGGGGCAGGTACGCAATCGCGCGATCAGTACCGGCGGAATCTCCCGATAATTTTCCCAACTGAACGGACGATTCGGTTTCGCGTCTGCGCCGAACGTCGGTTCTTCCAGTGCGTCGATCACAAAGCCGGCGTGAAAACACGCGCCGAACAAAAGGTTGAGCGGTCGATGAAAATAATATTGCGGCGCGGGCTGACCGATAATGCCCAAACCGCGATACGTTTCCGGCGTGGCGTAACCGGAAATCTTGATCGCGTACACATCGACGATTTGCCCGTCGCGATCCTCTTCTTCCGCGATGCGTTGCAACCCGCGACTGGAATTGAAGCACGGATGCGTTACCGAAAAAACAAAGCGACCATTCAGTTTGAGGAGTTGCCGCACTGCCGACAACATCGGATCGATTACCGGCAGATCCATCAGCGCCATCGTACAAACGGCGGCGTCAAACGATTTCTCACCTAACGCGAGCAAGGCAGTTTCATCGGTGGCATCGATCACTTGATATACGATTCTGTCGGCGTTTTGGGTTGTCCGCGCTTTTGCCCGCTCGATGAACGTGGGTGCAACATCGCACGCGACCACGCGCGCGCCGAGTTGTGCCATCCGCCGCGCGAACGCGCCGTTGCCGCAAGCAATGTCGAGCACGCGCTCAGCCGGTTTCAAATCGAGCAAGCGTTCGGTGACCGGCGCGATGAGTGTGCGTTGCATAATCAAGCCATCGTTGCCGCTGCGTTCGTCCCAGAACGCGGCATTATGTTCCCAGATGTCGTTTGCTTCGCGGTGAATATTGTTGGTCATTGGTTGCCTCCGGGTGATATTGTAATGGGGAGTGTGATTGTGGTCAATGTCGGCATAGGGCAATCGCATTTCAACTCGAAAGAACTTTGAGCAAGTAATCTTGATCCCAGGCGGCTTTGAGTCTTTTCGCTTTGATGCCAATCTTGGCTGTCTGTTCTTGCTTTAAGAGATTGAGCGCAATGTGTCG
>DAOTXS010000020.1:0-6421 GCA_034435055.1 Anaerolineae bacterium
CCGCCGTAAATCCCGGGGGCGATTCGTTTTCATTCGCAATTATTTTTCCAACGGCGAATAACTTTTCAATCCCAACGCATCGGCAAGTTGTTTGAGCACGGCAACTTCTTCATCGCTCATTGGCTTTTTGCCCACTCCTAGCACGCCGCCTTCACCCGCCGCGCACGCCACATTTTCGCCGACGGTCATCACCCACTTGCGATACGCTTCCACTTCACCCGCCGACGCTTTGCGCGTCAACACGTCGATAGCTTGCCGGCATTTGTCCAACGCGTCGGACTTGATGCGCGCTTCACGCGCGTAACGATCCGCGCCGGCGGTTGCCGGCGGTGGCGGCAAGTACGTCGACGAATCGTCCGGGTCGGACAACGCTTGAATCAGTTCATCGTTTGGAAATTGCGCGACGGCTTTTGCAAATGCTTGCGCGTTCGCAACGATTTCTTTCATCGTCCCGCCCACGCCGCTCTCCGACGCGACCATCACTGCCGCGCCAACACGCAGAGGTGTTTCTTTCAACAACCACCATTCTTCTGGCGTAAATGCCGACTTGTTCGTCATTATTCCTCCAAAGAATCGCTTGCAGAATCGAGGACGATTATAGAGCAAAGCCGATGATTGTCAATCGCTTTGACGCGTGCGGCAACCTCTGTTAAGATACTGTCGATGAACATCTTGGCGCGCACGTTGTGGTCGATTGTTTGGATCGGATTGTGTGTTTATCTCGTGTTGACGTTGTGGCTCGGATTGACCGGGCTGGTCTATCCGTACCAACTTGATTACGGCGAAGGGATCGTGTTGTGGTTCGCGCAACAACTCGCACGCGGACAATCAATCTACAAACCGCTCGCCGATTTTCCGTACGCGTCGAGCAACTATCCGCCGGTGGCGATGCTCCTCTCTGCCGCGCTGATGCCGGTTTTGGGCGATGGTTACACCGCCGGTCGATTACTCAACCTCACATCCGCGCTCATCGTCGCCGCACTGATTTTCCGGATCGTCCATGCCGAAACGCGCAATCGATTTTCTGCCGCGCTCGCTGGATTATTTTTTCTTGGTTCGCCGTACGTCTATCATTGGGTCCCACTCTTCCGCGTCGATTTGATCGGCTTGGCGTTTTCTTTTGCCGGCATTTATTTCGTTTGGAAGTTCAGTCAACAGTCAAACTCATTTTCTGGCTACTGGCTACTGGCTACGGTTTCTTTTCTGCTCGCGCTGTACACCAAACACACCCTCATCGCCGCGCCGGCTGCCGCGTTTCTCGCGCTCTGGATGCGGAATCGCAACCACGCGATTGCCTTTGCGCTCGCACTCGGTATTGCCGGCGGCGCGCTTTATATTCTGATCGATTTCATCACCCGTGGCGGATTCACCACCGGTTTAATCGAATCGAATGCGACAGTATTTTTATTCGATCAGTTGATCGCGCTTCTCCAGAATTTCATATTCGCGTTTCCAATTTTGCTCGCGTTGGCATTGTGGTCATTGCTCGACCGGGTGCGCGCCAAGCGATTTGGCGTACTGGAGTGGTACACCATTACATCGATTGCCAGTCTGGTAATGGCGGGACGCGTTGGCGCGTGGGAGAATTATTTTTTTGAGGCAATTGCAATTGTCTGTGTGGTAGCGAGTTTCAAGTTTCAGATTCCAAGTTTCAAGTTGAGTCACGGCAACATGAAACCTGAAACATTGAACTTGATTCTCCCAACACTTTATATCATCCAACTCGCGCTAATGTGGCACGACCCGCGCATCGCCGCCGATTTGATTGCCCAAGATTTTCCGGCGAACCGACAACTGGGTGAATTGCTACGTCAGACATCAGGCGTGGTGATTTCGGAAGATATGGGGGCATTGGCAACGAACGGCAAGCCGGTCGCGTATTACACCTTTCAATATAGTTCGCTCGCGCGAAGCGGAAAGTGGAATCAGCAATGGGAATTGAATGGACTGCGCGATACGAAATTTCCATTGGTGATTTTGGAACGCGGCACGCGCGAAGATGTCGATCATTATCG
Organism: Anaerolineae bacterium; assembly: GCA_034435055.1. Taxonomy (GTDB): domain Bacteria; phylum Chloroflexota; class Anaerolineae; order UBA4142; family UBA4142; genus DAOTXS01. The sequence continues at coordinate 2,016 of DAOTXS010000020.1, forward strand.
CCGGTTCACACGGGAATTTGTCTCTGCGCTGGATCGATATTACGAACGCACGCAAAACATCGGCAAGTACGAAATTTACCAACCCGCACCGGCGTTGCGATTGCAATCGGCAGAATTCAGCGACGCGATTGTGCTGATCGGCTGGCGCGTGCAACCCGACTCCGAAACGCTCAAGGTATCCATCGTTTGGCAAGCCAAACGCGCGCTGGATCGACGATACACCGCGTTCGTGCATTTAGAAAATAGCGACGGCAAAAAAATCGCGCAACAAGACCGCGAGCCGCGCGGCGGTTTGTATCCGACGACGCGTTGGGCGGCAAACGAGTTTGTGCGCGAAAATTATGGGCTGAATGTGTCGAAAGAGTCGGCGGGAGAAAAATTCATACTCAAGGTGGGGTGGTATGATTTGGAGACGGGCGACCGGCTGAGTGTGCCGGGAAACGCAGACGATGCAGTGATCCTCCAAGACCTCGAAGGATTTTAGAAACCTTCGAGGTCTTGTTCTTTCAGTACCATACAAACTTCCACACCGGACTTGCGGGGCTGGAAGTCAGAGTTTGCGTTGGTTGACCCGGCAATTTAGGCGGCATTGGGCTAACGATAATCACGTACCACGAGAAGGGTGTGCCATTCGTATTCGCGCCCGGATAATCGCCGGGGTCAAGTCGAATGCTGTTGCCTTGCCGCACCGGCTTGACGAGCGTTTTCTTTTCGCCATTCCAGATGTAATCGAGATGGACAAGGTAATATTCGTTTGATTCGAGCGTTGCCGGCGAAGTCCACGCGAGCATCGGCGCATCTGCTTTTCCGCGAAACGCCGCGCCATCGGATGGCGACATTAAACTGGGCGCGGCATAAACAAATTGCGCGGTTGGCGTCGCCGGCGTGTTCGCAAGCGAGGCCGGCGTTGCGGTTGGTGTCCACGCGCCCACCGGCACTTGGAGTTCCTGACCAATCGACAGAAGATCGGAATCGAGTTTGTTGGCAAGGCGAATCGCATCGACGGTTGAGTTGTAGAGCGTCGCAATATAGATCAACGTATCGCCGCGTTTGACGATATGAGGAATCACCCCCGAGGTTGCGACGGGAGACGCCACATTCGGGGGTGATTGGAATGAGAGTGGAGTTGGCGTACCGCCGGTCGATGGCGGCGCGCCGGGTTGAGGCGTGGGCGTCGGCAAGGGAATGATCAATTCATCGCCCACGCGAATCGTATCATCTTTCAAATTGTTTGCCGTCTTAATCGCCTGCACCGAAACTTTGTACCGCGCGGCGATTTCGAGCAACGAGTCGCCGGCTTTGACGCGATAGCGCGTTGTTGGCACGGTTGGGGTTGGAGATGGCGGTACAAGTGTAACCGGCAAAATCGTTATCGCTGGAGTTTGCGTGCGCAATGTGCGGGTCGCAGTTGGCGTAGATGACGTGCCGCCCAAGCCGAAGGCCGTGCCGCCGCCGAACAAAACAAACAAGACGGCGCAAACCACAAGCAACAACAACGCGATCCCCGCCACCATTAACCATGGTGAGACGGTGCTGGGTTCAGTTTCGCCCAAGTGTGCCGGCACGCGCTGAACCATGCGCTCGTGTCGCCAGGATTCAGAACGTCCAGGACGGGAGGGGGGTGGTGGATTGGGTCGGTCTTTTGTCATACCGTTGATTTTTTCAAGCGCACTTCAATCTCGCTGCGCATTATAGCAGACCTTACGCGATTTGCAAATAGTACTCGGACGATATTTTCGAAAGGTTACCACAAGGTAAAAACCATTTTCGTCGACTTGAATCGCGATGTCTATCCCAGCATCAACAACCGACGCATCGCAAATCCCAAACTGGAAACAGAATGCGCTGACGAAACTCGGGGCCGGTGATCAGTTCGTAATACGTCAAGGGTTTGTAATGCCAAAAAGCAATTATCACCAACACCACCAATCCAACTAGGGCAATGCGTTTAACATTCAGCGAAATCGTTTGCGCTTGACGCCCGGCAAGTGCAAACAAAATCACGCCGGTAACAAGGGGCGGAAAATAGTGATACAAATACATCACCCGTTCGATGAACATCATTGGAATCATATACGCCCAATACAACAAAACAAAAGCATAAAACCAATGCCGGCGTTCGGCGGGGAGGATTCGCAAAAGCCAATCGACCAAAACCAGCGCAGTAGCAAAGACAACGCCGAGCAAAGAGATCAGCCACGTGGTTGGATTCCCCATCAAATAAATATATCGATAACCTTGTCCATCCGGCGTTTCCCACCGATAATTAATCGCGCGTCCCCCCAGGGGCCAGACGTACCACGGACTGCCGATTTCATCCGGCTTGGAAAGATCCAGGCGCGGCACGCCGGCTTCGTAGCGATGTTGATACGCGACCGCATCTTGCATTTGAATCACAAAACGCGTGAATGGATCGACCGTTTTTTCGCCATTCAAAATTTGACGATGTTCTTGCGTAATACCGTAATCTTGCGTCCCGATAATTTGCCGGGCGATGGAAAAATGAATTGCCCAATAACTCAAATACGTCGCCGCGAGCATTGCCCCGAACACTAATCCAAAAACGATGGCGCGACGAATTTGCCGCGCCCAAAGTAAACGTAATCCGTAGAATCCAGCCAGCCCAACCACGAACAGCCCCGTCAATTTCACACCCCCCGCGCTTGCCGATAAAATCCCCCACAGCGCGGATAACACGCCGAGCGCACGAAACGACCAATCGAGTTTGCGATTGACGATGGCAAAGTTAAGCACGGCGGCAAAACAAAAAAACAAGAGAAAACTATCTTGCAAGCCGGCACGCGATTGCACGATGAGCGCGTTATCGAAAGCAACCGGCAACGCCAGCGCAAATGCCGGCAACGCGCGCCCGAGCAAGATGCATAGAACGAGAAACACGGTCGGCGCAACCAACGTGCCAAACATCGCCGACATCACGCGATAACCAGTGATGTCCGTGTCCGCCGACCAATCGCGGTCAACTTTTTCGACGGTGATGAATTCGTTGGCGGGTTGATAGGGGGAGTACCACTTTTGGCCCAGCGCGATGAGTAATTTTGCCAGCGGTGGATGTGGCTCAAGAAAGAAAATCCCGTGCAGGTACTTTTGCGTCGTTGGGATAAAATATGTTTCGTCGAATACAATCGCGCGTGGATAATCGAGATGAGGAAAGATGAGCGTAGCCGAAAGAATCCAAAGCATGAACGCCCCAAGCAATCGCGGCGTAACGGGATTGGCAAACAAGCGTTTGAGCATCCAGTATCCTCAGCAATGAATGATGTCCGCATCATAGCACAGCCCGCGCACATCGTCAACGCAAAGCGAAAAAAATTCAATCGCGGCAACGAATGCCGCGATTGAATGGGGAGCGAATGGAGTTACGGTTGTTTTGATGTATCGGTGTACATACCGCAATCGGTCCAGAGAACGTGTTGCCCGGTTGGCAACCATTCCCAATAACTCACGCATTTGCGATCCGTGGTTGTTTGTTTGGTACCGATTTTGTACTGCACGGGTGTTGGATTATGGTTTCTGACCAAGACGTGCCACACGCCGGTTGCGTACGACCCTTTCCACCAAAGATCGTGCGAGGGGTCTGCCTTTACCGGCGCGCCGCGACCTTTGGGTTGCGTGTCCACACTCAAGCCGTTGATCTGTTCCGGCGCAAACAGCGCAAAGGTAATGCCACTCTGTCCGTGCGCATCCAGCCAAACATCGAGAAAGAAATTATTGCCATTGTCGATTTTGTACCAATGCACCCCGCCAGCACCGAGGGTTTGCCAGTTATCGGTGATTGTCATTGCGGCTTGCGGTGAATCGCCCTTGGGTTGCGCCAGCACTGCCGCCGCTTTGGTTGGCACCGGCGTGGGCGCAACTTTGATCGCGCGGACTTGAACCGGCGCAATGGGACAAACTTCGGCGATGCCCAGCGCGTTGGAGAGGATTTCGCTATCCGGCAACAAACATGCTAACGAGAGGATCGTTTCCGGGGAATTGTTCGACTTTGGTAATTCGACTCCATTCGTCTGCGCTGTGCTGGTCAATGGCGCTGAAGAAATGAACGTTCCTGGGGTTGCCGACTGAGTAACCGTTGGGGTTATCGAACAATTTTCTTTGGTGGGGTCACACGCGCTTGCCACGGGGATGGTCAGCGCAATCAGCGCAACCATGATTAAAACGATTGCCGGAATAATTTGTTTCAAGCTCATCCTCTTCCTCTTCAACGTGAATCATTATACCATTTCTGAGCACGATTGACAAACGCGGCGGGGTTGCGTGATCGTTGCATAGTTGGTGAAATTCATCTGGTCAGGTAGAATCGGGTATCTCATCACGGAGTGTCCCGATGCATCTGAGTGTTCGTTTGCCCAAAGTCGAACCTTTGCACATTGAACCCCCCACCCGTT
>DAOTXS010000021.1:0-16097 GCA_034435055.1 Anaerolineae bacterium
CAAACCGTACCGCGTGAGCAAATCAAGGGTACGGTAGACTGCCGATTTGTTGAACTGCGGATAACGCTGGCGGACGCGTTGGATGATTTCCTCGGCGGTGAGATGCCCTTCACTTTCGCAAATGACGGCGAGAATCATTTCACGTTGAGGCGTTAGACGATGCCCCTTTTGGCGCAAGCCCTGGAGATATTCGGTATGATGATGCACGCGGCTCCTTATTGCAACTAGTTGCAATAAGGAGTATAGCACAATAATATGCGCGTGTCAATAAATAGAGCCCCCGTTTTCTTGTGGAAAACGGGGGCTGTGCTAATTGTGTCCCAGAATCGGGCGTGGTTGGTACAACTCTTCGAGGAATTTAATTTCTTCAGCGGATAATTTGATGTCGAGCGCGGCAACGGCTTCCGGCAAGTGATGGGGTTTACTCGCGCCGATGATCGGCGCAGTGATTTCCGGTTTATGCAACATCCACGCTAGCGCAATCTGTGTGGGTTTGACGCCACGCTTGTGCGCCAATTCCACCACCCGCTCGACGATTTGAAAATCACAGTCCTGATAGTACATCTCGAACGCAAATGGATCATCTTGGGCGCGTGTCGTGTCACCCTTTTTATCGCGCGTGCGATTGCCGGCAAGAAATCCGCGCGCGAGCGGACTCCAGGGAATCAGCGCAACGCCTTGATCGCGGCAGAGTGGATTCATCTCACGCTCTTCTTCGCGATAAACCAAGTTGTAGTGATTTTGCATCGACACGAAACGTGACCAGCCGTGCAAGTCGGACGTGAACAACGCTTTGGCAAATTGCCACGCAAACATCGACGACGCGCCGATGTAACGCGCTTTACCCGCGCGCACGATATCGTTCAGTGCGTCGAGGGTTTCTTCGATCGGCGTTGAATAATCCCAGCGATGAATTTGGTACAAGTCCACATAATCGGTACCCAGACGGCGCAGTGAAGCATCGATGCCGTCCATAATATGCTTGCGCGATAAACCGCGATCATTGGGTCCTTTGCCCATCGGGTTGTACACTTTGGTGGCGATGATCACCTGATCACGTTTGGCAAAATCGCGCAGCGCGCGGCCAACGACTTGTTCGCTCACGCCAACCGAGTACGCATCCGCTGTGTCGAAAAAATTGATCCCGAGTTCGAGCGTGTGCTTGATAAATTCGCGACTCGGTTCTTCATCGAGCACCCAGGCACGCCATTTCGATGTGCCATAAGTCATACAACCCAGACAAAGGCGCGAGACTTTGAGACCGGTGCGACCTAGGTTAACGTATTGCATAAAACCTCCGACGAATGACGGAAGACGAAGGACGAACGCATTAGGTTTTTGTCATTCGTCCTTTGTCGCCGATTTGTATTCTTCAATTTCCTCGATCGTTTTTATCACGCGCGCCGGATTGCCAACCACCACGGCTCCAGCCGGCACATCCTCCACGACCACCGCGCCCGCGCCGACCAACGCATTCTCGCCGATGACGATGCCGGGCAACAAGGTCGCGTTCGCGCCGATTTTTGCGCCGCGTTTGATCGTTGCGCCTTTCAAGTTTTCTTTCACATCCTTGGAACGTGGATAGCGGGCGTTTGTAACGACGACATTTGGACCGAGCCAGCAATCGTCTTCTAGCACCGAGTATTCTGGGATGAACACGTTGGAATGCAAACGCACATTGTCGCCAATCTTGACGTGATGCTCGATAATCGTGTGCGAACCGACGCTGACGTTATTGCCGATGTGATTTTCTTCGCGGATAAGCGCGCCGTGCCCGGTCTGAAAATCATCGCCGATGACGTTGCCGGCGTAGATCACCGTATGCGAGCGAATCACCGCGCGCGCGCCAATGCGCGTTTCGAGTTCGCCGGCGCGTTTGCCGCGTGGCGGCTGACCCACCACCACAAAATCGCCGACAATCGCTTGATCGCTGAATTGCACGTTGTGGAACACGCGCGCCGATTTCGCAACATTCGATTTTGATTCTGGCTCGCGCGTGGCGATGCCCAAATTCTCCCGCAAGAATCGCAACAGTTTGGGATTCCACCCACCGACAATCGGCATATCGGCGTTGATCATATTGATTGCCGCATCCAGAGTGATGGCGCGCAGTTTCGCATACGCCAGCACGGTTGCAATCCCGGAACGCGAGACGCCGCGTGTGCAATGCACCAACGTGCGGCGTCCCGCGCGTACATTCTCGACAATCGCGTTGATGGTGTCACGCCATCGTTCCACCTGTTCAAGGTTAGGATTATCGTGCAAATCGAAAATCAAATGCGTTTTGTTCGCGGGATGCCATTGCGTCAACCCGCGCCGAATCGCTTGGCGTTCGGTCAGCAACGAGATGACGACCTCAATGCCAAATTGATCGAGCAGGGCATCGTTGCGCGCGGCGAGCAAATTGCCTTGATAGAAATTCGGCTCGATGCGCCATAACTTTTCTTCGAGCGTGGCGTCGAATTTATAGCCGCACTCACACCACGCGCTTTCGGCGATACGCGGCGTATGACAGCGGGGACAGGTGTTCATTGTTTTTTGATATACTCCAACTCTTCCAACTTTGCCATCACCTTTGCCGCGCTTTGCTCCGGCGTTTCCTTGTCCGATTCGATCACGACTTCGGGATTGAACGGCGGCTCGTACGGATCGTCAATGCCGGTAAAATTCTTGATCTCGCCATTGAGGGCTTTTTTGTACAACCCTTTGACATCGCGCTCAGCCAAAACTTCGATTGGCGCTTTGCAGTACACTTCGACAAACCGTCCGCCGACGCGCGCGCGGTTCTCGTCGCGGATCGCGCGGTACGGCGAGATCGCGGCGGCAATCGCAACGACATCGTTGCGCGTCAAGAGTTCGCACACAAAACCGATGCGCCGAATGTTCGTGTCGCGATCTTCTTTGCTAAAGCCCAACCCTTTCGATAGATTCTCGCGCACAACATCGCCATCCAACACTTCGACTTTGTAGCCGCGTGCGCGCAATTCTTTTTCGACGAGGCGCGAGACGGTGGTCTTGCCTGCGCCGCTAAGTCCGGTGAACCAGATGGTAAAGCCAGATGTCAATGTATTTTCTCCAGAGACGGAAGACCGAGGACGGACGACGGAAGAAAAAGATTCCGTCCTCCGTCTTTGGTCATCGGTCGATGATTTTCCCAATCATATCGCCCGGCACTTGCATGCCAAACTCATTCAACACGGTCGGCGCAATGTCGTACAATTGCAAGCCCTTCAACTCGCGCCCGCCCAGGTTGCGACGCGGATCGTAATAAATGAACATGCCCATCTGTGCGTGATTCGCGTCGTCGGGTCCAGTATCGTTTTCAAAAGTGTGCAACGTGTTCAAACCGATTGAGCCAACCGCGCGCCAGTACAGATCGCCAAAGATGACGATGAGATCGGGTGGAATATTTTTCGTTGCGCGATAAATTTGTTGCGGCTTGTGCACACGGGTTGCCAGTGGCTTGCCCTTGTCGTCCGGAATTGCGCAAATCTTTTCGATGAGTTCATCGCGCACCTTTTCATACTCGCTCGGTGGAATCACCCCTTGCGGCTCGCGTCCTTGCACATTCAAGAACACGCGACTGTAATAGCCGCCGCTTCCCCACGCGCGCGTCTTGCTCCAATTCACCCTGACTTTTTCGAGCGGGACGACACCGTGTGGCATTTCTTCCAACACAAGATATCCTTCATTGATGAGCCACTCGTTGATCGTGATGCCGCCGTCCATCTTTTTTGCGCCGTGATCGCTCATGACGATCACGTTCGTCTCATCGTCAATCAATTCCAGCACGCCGCCGATTTGCTGATCGAGCCAGACATAGTAATCGTGAATCGAATTCAGGAGTGGATTCCCGGGTTCATATTTGGGATGCGCCGCGTCGTGATATTTCCAAAAGCCGTGATGCAACCGATCTACGCCGATTTCCACCGACATTAGAAAATCCCACGCTTTTTCTTTCATCAACGCTTTGATGACCTTGAAATGATCTTCGGTCATCTCGTAGATTTTTTGCAAGAGCCATTGCTTGTCGTCCGTGCGAAAGTTTGGCACATCCACTAGATAATTCGGCGCGATGCGTAGCACATCGTCGCGCAAACTTTCGGGATAGGTAAACTTGGCTTGCGCGTTCGGCGAGAGAAAACAACCGATGCTTCCGCCAACCATCGGCTTGGGCGGGAACGAGGGCGGTACGCCGATGAGGTACGATGGCTTGCCGGCGCGGCCCAGATAATCCCAGACGGTCGGTTCATTGACCGAGCGCGCGTTTGCAATTGTCATCTTTTCGTACGAATGATCGGCGCGATTGCGGAAACCATAGATGCCCAACTGTCCGGGATCTTTGGAGGTCAGCGCACACATCCACGCCGGCACGGTGATCGGTGGGGTCGTGGATTCGATTTCGCCCCACGCGCCCGCGCTCATCAACCGTTTCAAGTTGGGCATCTCGTCGCGATAGTGATGGAAAATGAGCGAAGGTTCCGCGCAATCAAGTCCGAGGATGAGCACGCGCTTGCGCGATGCGCGACCGACGCCCGATGACCGATAACCGATTTCTTCGGTCTTCCGTCTTCCGTCCTCCGTCTGTTTTTGCACGCCATCCATCAAAACTTTGGCAACCTCCGGTCGCGTGAATTCCACCGGCAACATTTCGCCGCGTTGCAACATATCGCGTACTTGGGTGCCACTCAAAACGAGATGATCTTCTTTGCCGTGCGGGCAGGTCTTTGCTGAAACGATCTGTCCACACTTTTTGCAATAAAACGTATGCTCGAACATCAAGGGCGTGATGCCGATTTCTTCCGGCGCAAACTCGTCGAAAATTTTTTGCGCGTCGTACGTGCCGTAATAATTGCCCACGCCCGCGTGATCGCGCCCGATGATAATATGCGTGCAACCGTAATTCTTGCGGCAGATCGCGTGAAAGATCGCTTCGCGGGGACCGGCGTAGCGCATCGCCGCTGGGAACACACCGAGGATCACGCGGTCGGGCGGATAATAATCGCGCAAGAGTTCTTGGTACGATTGCATTCGCACGTCCGCCGGAATATCGTCCGCTTTCGTTTCGCCGACGAGTGGATGAAGAAACAATCCATCCACAATTTCGAGTGCGGTTTTTTGAATGTACTCGTGCGCGCGATGAATGGGATTGCGCGTTTGAAAGGCGACGATACGTTTCCAGCCGCGCGCGGCAAACATTTTGCGTGTGGCGAGCGGCGGATGCCGAAATTCCGGAAATTCCAAGTTGTTGGGTAAATCAACGACCCAGACATCACCCGCCAAATAAATCTCGCCTTGTTGGTAGAGTCGCGCGACGCCGGGATGTTTTTCATCCGTCGTGCGATAAACGTTTTGCGCTTCGCGCATTTTATCGTACTCGAATTTTTCCGCGAGTGTCATCACCGCGAGTAAATGTCCATCGGGTTCGGTCAGCGCAATTTCTTCACCGATGTTCAACGCGTCGGCGATGTCGCGCGAGACCGCGAGTGTAATCGGAATACTCCACACCAGCCCATTCGCCAAGCGCATCGTCTCGACCACGCCATCGTAATCGTGTTTGCCCATAAAGCCAGTGAGCGGCGACAACACACCCGTCGCCAGCAGTTCGAGGTCGGACATCGTCGTTGGACTGAGCGCAATTTTTTTCAGTGATGCCGCGCGCGCAATCGCCGCTTCGCGTTCCGCGCCATGCAACATTCGATCGATCAACTCGCCACCGTGCGGCGCGATTTCGCCAATGTAATTTGCCATCCACTAGTTCCTTTCCAAAGTTACGGCGCGATTATAACACAAAGCGCGCGCGCGCAAAAACGCGCGCATTTACCCCTCTCGCTTTTTTGACGACAAATGTGTAAAATAGCGTCTCAATCTTTTCTCCGCGATGCGACGTAGTACGACTCAGAGGGAACAAATGCAACGCAAGATAATTCTTTTAGTTCTATCGATACTTGTGACTGGCTGTGGCATCGCGCCCACTCCGACAACTCCACCCGCGCCATCGCCGATCATTCAATACGTTACGCCAACACCAATTCCTACATCGACGCCGGCGCCAACACCCACACCACACCCGCTTGCGATTACGTCGATGCGTCAACGCGAGTACGTCGGCAGTGAAATCGTCATCGAAGAAACACTTGAACCCGGGAGCAATTACAAACGGTACGTCGTCGCATATCAATCCGACGGGTTGAAAATTTACGCGCTAATGACGATTCCAAACGGCGCGAAACCGAAAACCGGTTTTCCGGTGATCGTCTTCAATCACGGCTACATTCCGCCGGCGCAGTACCGAACCACCGAACGTTACGTCGCGTACGTCGATGGCTTTGCGCGCAACGGGTACATCGTGTTGCGTCCCGACTATCGCGGGCACGGTGAATCGGACGGCATCGCGGCTGGCGGGTACGGCTCGCCGGATTACACCATCGATGTGTTGAATGCCGTTGCATCGATCAAGCAATATGCCGATGCCGACCCGAACCGCATCGGGATGTGGGGACATTCGATGGGCGGTCACATTACGTTGCGCGCGATGGTGACGACGAAGGACGTCAAAGCCGGTGTGATTTGGGCGGGCGTCGTCGCCTCGTACACCGATTTGATGTATAGCTGGCGCAGATCGACGAACAGCACGCCGGTCCCGAGTACCGCGCGCGGATGGCGGGGAGGATTGCTCAACGAGTACGGCACGCCGGAACAAAATCCGGAATTTTGGGATTCGATTTCGCCGAGCGCGTTCGTGAACGATTTGTCCGGTCCATTGCAATTGCATCACGGCACCGCTGACACCAGCGTCCCGTTCGAGTTCTCGGAAAAATTATTCAGTCAGATCAAACAGGTTGGCAAGCCGGTCGAGTTTTACAGTTACAAAGGCGATAACCACAACATCTCGGTTAATTTCACAACCGCGATTCAACGGTCGATTCAGTTCTTCAACAAGTACGTGAAAGGATCATGAGTACAGAACAATATCTCTACCTCACCACCATCGGGCGCAAAACCGGCTTGCCGCGCGAAATCGAAATTTGGTTTGTGTCGTTCGATGGCAAGTACTATGTGCTGGCTGAACATCGTGAGAAAGCGCAGTGGGTCAGGAACATTCGCGCGAATCCGCGCGTCCGCGTGCGCGTCGGTGAAAAATCGTTTGATGCCACCGCGCGCGTGTTGGACAAAACGCGTGACCGCGCGACATACGAAAAAGCGCAACGCCTCGAACGCGAGAAATATGGCTGGGGCGCGGGCTTGCCGGTGGAAATCGCGCCAAATGAGAAACCCGTTTTCTGAATCAAACGAGAGAACGGGTTTCTCGTTTTTATTCGCTTTGTGATATAATTCTGCCACGAGGCAAATTGATGGACGCCAAACAAATCGCGGCTGAATTGATAAACCACTATAACTTTCTCGATATGCCCATCGGCGTGTACGTCGTTGCGTCCGACGGACATTTCATCGCGTGCAATCGCCCGGTGCGCGAAATGCTCAAATTGCCAGCCGATGTGACGCAAGCCAGTCTCGCGCAATTTTACGCGCGTCCGCAACAACGCGCCGAGTTGTTGCAAAAAGCGTGCGACGCCGAAGAACGCGGGCGGTATCTGGAAAAAGAAGAAATCACTTTTCGCGTCGACGGCAAGGAAATTTTCGTCGAGGATTATTGCAAGCCGTTGCGCGATTCCGCGACGAATGAAATCGTGGGGTATATCGGTTGTCTGGTCGATGTGACGGACGAACAATTGGCTAAGCAAATGGCGGCGGAGGCACAACGCAAAATCGAAACGCTCACCGCCGACATCGGCAAAGTGTGGCACGCCAGTACCAGCACATTTGTGATGACCAAGCAAACACTCGACGGCGTGATCGACGCCTTTGGTCCCAGCCCGTTCGGCGACCGCACCGACATCGAGCCGGAAGAAATCGACGAGGTGTTGGTCAAGCAAGCCACGCGATTGGCAACAGTCATCGCACGTTTTATGCAATCGACCAGCGCGGAAAGTCGATTGAAAGTGTTGCCCGCTGCGCGTTGGCAAACGCTCGCGGATAGCATCGGACTCTTGCGCGAAATCCGCGACCGCGTGCCGATGCAAGAGTTGCGTGCGCCAACACTGCGCACGGCGGCGCACGAGACGATGCAGTTGTGCCGCGAGGCGCGCGCGCATCATCTTCCGCGTGAATCGATCAAGGAAGTTCAACAATCCGCGGCAGAGTTGGAGCGCTTGGTGTGTCTCTTTGATGCGATGACCACGCGCAGCGCGGTGATTCAAATGGAATTGCCGTTCCGCACGTTGCGCGAGTATATCACCGCGGATCTGCGAACGCGTGAACCCCACGAACGCCTCGCGGTCAAAATTTTGATCGAAGCCGCCGTCAAACATCTTGCCGATTTTGCGCAAAGTGCGCACATCGAAATTCAATGGCGCGATCGGGACTTTTATGCCGAAGTCGAAGGCAGCAAACGCGATCTCGTGCGCGTCTTGTCGAATCTATTGCACAATGCCATCAAGTACACGTGGCGGCGCGAACGCACGCGTGCATCCTGGGTTGAGATCACTACGTTTATCGAGGAGCGTTGGGTGTGTGTGCAATTTGAAAACTGGGGCGTGCCGATTGCGCGCGAAGAGATCGAGCAAGGATTGATTTTTCAATTGGGCTATCGCGGCAAATGGTCGACGGATCGGGGGCGGCTCGGCACCGGCATTGGCTTGACTGACGCGGATCACGTTGCGCGCGCGCACAATGGATTCGTGCGCGTGGAAAGCAAACCCGCCGCGCCGGCTTTGCATCCGCAAGACGAAGCGAATTACTACAAACAACCTTTTATCACGCGAGTAACATTATGCCTACCGTGGGTGGGAAAAACGAGAGGAAAAGTATGACAACTAAACCTCGGGTTCTTTGGATCGAAGACAGCGCGCGTTTTGAATTGAAGAATCTGGTTGGTCCGCTGTTCTTTAGCGGCAAGTACGATTTCAGTCTGGCTGAGGATGTGACGACCGCGATGCAATTGTTGCGTCTCAAAGAGTACGATGCGTTGATCGTCGACATTCGATTGCCGCCGGGCATCGACGCGCATTGGCAAAAACATTATCGACAATCCGGCGCGGACAAATTGCATGCGCAATTGGGATTAAAGTTGTTGCGGTGGATGCTCGCCAAAGAGCCGGGGATTCATCCCGCGGATCCGCCGACGTGGATTGCTCCGCACAAGGTTGCCGTCTTTACGGTGGAAAGTCCGCAGGAAATTTCGAGTCATTTGAAAGAATTGGAGATTCCAATTTATCAGCAAAAAACGACCGGTTTGCCGGACACGATTCTGCTCGATCTCATCGATAAACTACTTGCGCAAACTGTGCCGCAAAAATAAAGTGGGGCGATCACACAGGATCGCCCCTACTCTATTTTGATCCACTGGATTGCCGCCGCGACATTTGGTTCCATCGCGCCGACGCCCACAACGATTTGGGCGGGCGCGATTTCGTACGCCGCATCACTTGCTCTTGCCGGCGATGCCCCCTTGACACCGATAATTGCGTGCGACCATCGCCATCGGCCGAGCAAATCTCCTCGCGTGCCGAGTGAACGCAACGCCTCGATTGCATCCTGAGTCAAATTCCGCGATGCTTCATCACGCACGGCGACCGCAACGATTTTGCCATTGGGGATTTTGTCAATGAACTGTGCGAGCCGCGCCGATTCTTCTGTCGAGGCAAACGTATCGAATACTTCGCTCGCTTCGATTTTGCTGGTTGCTTGATCTAGCACGACGATATTGTAGCCGCGCTTGTTTTGCGCTGCATCGATGCCGTTGACAAAAATGTGTGCGAAATCGCCAACCTCGCTCCCCGCGCTGTACGCCACAATCGACGCCGGCGATGGTGTGCTGGTTTTGCCGATGACGAAATCCTGAGCGGAGTCGAAGGACGAGCGGACAGACGCGACCGGCGCGAGCGAATCGAATCGCCAAACGATTTCGTTCATCCCCGCAATCCACGTCTCACGCTTCACGGAACACGCATATTCGTTCCACCCCTGCCGGATTGCCAGATTACACACATCTCGTTCGTTGATCCGCAACACGAGACGCTGATTTTGCATCGGTGCGAACGCACGGAATGAAAATGAAACATCGTGCGGCGAATCGATTCGCACAAACATTTTCGCTTCGCGCCGGGTCACCCACACTTTGTCGCTGCCGCGCGCACTCCAACCTTCCGCAAAATTCACGCGCGCCAGAAAATCGGTAGGACGAATCATCGTTTGCGTTTGCGTCGGCAAATCGGTCACGCGAAAAGCCACCGTCTCGCCGGTGTCGTCGCTCACTTCGGAAATTTTTGTTACCGGCAAAACGTACTGCACGTACGCGCGCGCCGCGTCGAGTTTGGCGCGATTCTCCGGATTACGCGGCGAATGCCAAACGATGTACCGCACACCAAAGAATCGCAAAACGTCCGGCGCAAGTTGTTTGTCGCGCGCAATCGTCGCGTCGTCCAACTTGTGCCCGGTCTCAACCGCGATAATTGAATTGATCACCGGCGCTTCGGTAAAGTACTGAAATTTGAGTTCCGGGTTGCGCGACGTGTTCCCGCCGAGAATCGGACGGCGATGCGCGGTCTGATAAAACTGCGCGAACATCATTGCCTGATCGAGCGTGCCGGTCATTCGGAAACCGTTGCGCCACGCGAGCGGGATTGTCAGGACGGTGAAATCACCTTTGTCTTGCGCGATGGT
Source organism: Anaerolineae bacterium (assembly GCA_034435055.1). Classification (GTDB taxonomy): domain Bacteria; phylum Chloroflexota; class Anaerolineae; order UBA4142; family UBA4142; genus DAOTXS01. Next base: position 10,726 of record DAOTXS010000021.1, read on the forward strand.
TTGGTAAGCGTCCGGAATTTGCAAGTTGGAAAGTGGAAGCGGCGCGGGAAAATGCTCAAAGAGTAGCAGAGTAAGCAGTAGGCAGTAAGCAGTAAGCATAAAACGTTTTCTGCCTACTGCCTTCTGCCACCTGCCTACTTGATTGAACAGCCACACGAGTCCGTAGCCCACGAGTACTGCCACCGCCAGCGTAACCATCACACTCCAGCGGCTGGGATAACGATTGCCTTTGACGAATGGAATTTCGAGCAGCAGATCGAACGGCATTGGCAAATCGTAACTTGCACCGTTGACGACAAGATTTGGTCCCAGCGAAATCGCAACAAAGATGAGCCCGAAGACCCCCCAAATGCGCGCGCGCGGCACGAAAACGATGGCGATGATTGCAAGCACGAGCGCAACGAAACCGAGATACGCAAAATTGATGTACGCAAAGTGAAATTGCGATTCGAGATTGCCAAAAATCGGATGGAGATGGCTTGGCACGAAAAAGCCCAGCGCATCGCTGGAAAAAACATCCGCAAAGCCAATTCCGCTTTGAATGAAATCGCCTTCGATCAACATATCTTGGAACATCGCGGCGAGGATGGGGAACATCGGGACGAGAAAAACCATAAGGGCAGGCAGAAAGCCAAAACGCAAAACGTGAAACGTGAAACGTGAAAATCGATTAGCAATTAGCCAATAGACAAGATAAAGTGCAGTGAAGATTATAAGGAATGAAGCAAAAATAAATTCAGCGAGTGCTTGGAAAAACAAAAAGAGTCCAAGCAAGAAACCCAGTTTGAGTGTTTCGCGTGCGCCGGTCTGCGGTCTTCCATCATCGGTCAGTATTAGCAGGAACAATACGTAGAACGGAATCCAATACGACGACGCGATATTGAATTGACCGAGCGCCGCGTACAGAAATTTGTTCGATGAAAAGGCGTACACCGCGCCGGCGGCAAACGCCGCGAGGAGTTCAAGGTTCAAGGTTCGAGGTTCGAGGTTCGGGGTTGAAACTTTGAACCGTGAACTTTGAACTTGAAACAAATATTTCATCAGCAAGTACACGCCAAACCCGGACAACGCAAACGACAACCACACGTTCACATTCGCCGCGACGATCACGTTGAACGCGAACTGAAATGGAATCGAGAGAAAAGCGTTGAGGTAGGTCAAGGTGTAGAATGCGAGGTTCAGTCCAATGGGGTAAAACATGTAATTGGTGTAGATGGGACTCTGACCCAGGTTGATGATTGCGTGCGGCACCCACCACAAATTCCACGCGAGCGCGGGATCGTCACTGCCATCGCCGGGGACGTGCGTGGTAAAGTTCAAAATGAGCGGATACGTTAGAACAATCGCGAGGAGAATGTACGCCACAAGCGCGTACACGTCCGCGCGATATTTTTTGGACGGGGGCATTTTATTTGCGCGCGGAATCGCGCCCGGGAACTTGGTGACAATGTCGGCACCGTGCTTCGTACACTTCGCTCGCGCCGACGAGAATCACCGGGTCGTCGTACTTGGCGGGCTTGCCGTTGATCAAACGTTGCGTGCGTGACGCCGGCTCGCCGCAGACGACGCAGATCGCCGAGAGTTTATCGACTTGCTCGGCTTGCGCCATCAACAGCGGCATCGGTCCGAACGGTTCGCCACGAAAATCGGTGTCGAGCCCGGCGACGATGACGCGCACACCGCGATCCGCAAGTTGATTGGCTACTTCGGCGATCTTCCAATCGAAGAATTGCGCTTCGTCAATCGCAACGACGGTTGCTTGCGGATCGAGTTTTTCCAAAATCTGATCGGCGGATTTGATCGGAATCGATTGCCAGTCGGAGCCGCTGTGTGAGGCAACCCGGCTTTCGCCGTAACGTGTGTCGAGTGTGTGCGAAAAAACCTGGACGCGTTGCTTGGCAATTTCCGCGCGTTTGACCCGGCGGATCAATTCTTCCGTCTTGCCGGAAAACATCGAGCCGCACACCAATTCAATGTGACCACGCGCGGGGTGTCGTTCACGGGCGACATCGTTCATCCGATTCCTCCAACATAAAAAGAGACAGAGGGACGCTCTGTCTCTTGTGCGATTACTTTTTGGCTTTCTTGGTCGTGCTGTCTTTTTTCGCCGGGGCAGGTTTCTTTGCCGTCGTCTTCGGTTTCGCGGCGGCTTTGGGTTTGGCAACCGCTTTCGCGGCGGGCTTTTTGGCGACCGCTTTTTTCGCCGATGTTTTCACTGCACGCGGCTTGGCAACTTTTTCTTCGATGACTGGCTCGACCGGCTCAACTACGGCTGGCTCTGGCATCGCCATGGCAACTTGCTCAACTACCGCGACCGGCGCCGGTTCTTCGACTTGCATCTCGACTGCCGGCATTTCGACGACGACCGGTTCCGGCTCGACAACTGGCGCGATCGGCTCTGGCTCTTTAACTTTCGCAACCGGCGCGGGTTCTTCCGCTTGAACCACCGGTTTCGGTTCTTCTGCAAAGACCATCGGTTGGGGTTCTTCTGCCATCACGATGGGTTTCGGTTCTTCCGCTTTCGGCAATTCCACAACCGGCGCCGGTGGAACTTCCGCCACCGCCGGTTTTTCTTCGACGATTGCCAACGGCAATTCGGCGGGCGCTTCCGGCACGGAGGGCAGAATCACCGTTGTGCCTTTGCGTTCGCGGCGTTTTTCTTTCTTGACTTTTTTATCTTCCGGCGCAGGTTGCGTCGCAGCGATTTGTTCTTTCGCGTTGATGCGCTTCATAAAGCGCTCGACCTGACCAGCGGTATCGACGATGCGCTGTTCACCCGTGAAAAAGGGATGACACTTGTTGCACACGTCGATGTGAATTTCTTTCTTCGTCGAGCCGGTCGTCCACGTGTTGCCGCATGCGCACGTGACGACGGCGTCGGGATACCAATTGGGATGAATTCCGGGTTTCACGATAGCGAACCTTTCTGATGAAAACCAAAACGTCGGGCTAGACCGCGTCGCTTTGGAGCGGATAAACACTAACTTGTTTTTGTTCTTTGCTAAACGGCTCGAACTTGACCTTGCCATCGATGAGCGCAAAGAGCGTGTCGTCTTTTGCCACGCGCACGTTCAAGCCGGCGCGCACGCGGGTTCCGCGCTGACGCACGATGATCGCGCCGGCGCGCACCCATTCGCCGTCAAAGCGTTTGACGCCGAGGCGTTGTGCGTTGCTGTCGCGCCCGTTGCGGCTGGAACCGCCGCCTTTTTTGTGTGCCATATAAAACTCCGTTCTCTAATCTTTAAACTTGAATTTCCGAAATTTCCAAGCGCGTGAATTCTTGGCGATGTCCAATCGTTTTGCGCCGGCGATGTTTGTTCCGATAATCGAAATGCGTTACTTTATCGCCTTTGCCCTCGCCCACAACTTTGGCGATGACTTGCGCGCCTCTGATCGTTGGCCTGCCGACAGTAACCGCGCCATCGTTTTCGATCATCAAAACATCACTCAAAGTTACCTGTTCGCCAACCGCGTGCGGCAATTTTTCCACGTCGATCCGGTCGCCAACTGCCACGCGATATTGCTTGCCGCCGGATTTCAAAATTGCATACATTCGTTACCAACCTCCCAGTCAACGGGGAGCGATTATACTTGGTAAAAGTCTTTTTGTCAAAAAGTCAGCCGCTCGTGTCATCCTGCGACTGCGCGTGGAATAGGTATTCGAAGCGCCACCGGCAACGTCATTTGGAGACGAAGGGGAAAAAGTATATCTTGGGGTCGAGTAAGAACTGAGCGGCGGTGTCTATCTGGATGCGCGGTTTGGAGATGTTGTTGCGCGGATCAGTTACATACTTGCCGGTCGTGTGGAGTGCTAAACGGACTTGAGCGACTGTTGCTGAAGGAGATGCAGATTTGAGAATCGCCCACGCCCCGGCGACGTGTGGGGTTGCCATCGAAGTCCCCATCATATTGCCCCAATTACCATTGGGCATTGATGAGTAGATATATTGCCCTGGAGCCAGAAAAGTCAAGAATGAAGCGCTGTCAGAAAAACTGGACACCGCATCTACCGTACTTCCCAAACTTCCGTCTTGCGTCGATCCCACGCTGATGGCAGTCGAAACGCAAGCCGGCATCTCAATGGAATCGGCAGAATAATCGTTGCCGGAGGCGCAGACAGGCGCAATGCCTATCGACTGCAGACTGGCAAACATATCGCGATAAACCGGATAAGCGGTATCGCACACCGCCTGCGAGGTATAGGTTTCGCCTCCCAAACTTAGGTTTACCGCCGCAATGTTGTAACTGCCGCCAAGCGTTTGGACGCGTTCTAAACCGGCGAGGATATCGGAATCGTACGCCTGAATACACGCGCAATCGGAAAAGTAAGAGAATACCTGAATGGCAATCAGATCAGCATCTTTTGCGACGCCGGAAAACCCAATCGCGCCGTCGTCCTTCCCGGCGGCAATGCCGGCGACGTGGGTGCCATGAATACAAATGCCTGCGACAGTACAGTGCATCCCAGAGCCGGGATCGGTGGATTGCGATACTCCGCCGGGGCATAAGGACGTGGCGGTATCAGGTGGATAGGTGGTGGAATAACACGCTTCCGACACCACTTTGCCGGCGAGGAACGGATGTGTCTTGTCCACGCCGGTGTCGATGATTGCAATTACCTGACCGGCACCGGTGTAACCATTTGTCCAAGCATTAAGTGTGCCGATTAAGGAGACGCTCTCCGTAAGCGAAGGATGGCGTCGCCGGTCTTCCGTGATGCTTGCGATATTCCAAGTTGCCAGTGTAGCAAGTGCTCCTGGATCAGCATCCATAACCAAATATGGAATGGCTTGAAACTTTCTAATTACTTTGACATTCTGTTTTGCTAATTGATTCAGTAACGTGTTCTGTGCTTGCTCAATCGTACGACGTTGCGCTTGAATAGCTTGAACAGAGCGAAGGCGCCCTTCGGGTTGATAATTGACGCGCAAACCGACAATCACGCGTGCTGCACCGGTTGTTTGAGCTTTGGCGATCAACGCGTCAAATTGCGGTGGCGTAAGCAAGCGTGCGCTGGAGGCAGATTTCGAGTCACCGGCGTGAGGAGTATTTTCTGCCGTTGCAGATTGTACCACAACCAGTGTCAGCAGAAACAAAAATACAATACTTTTGGTCAATACCTTGGCAAGCATTTGAGGTCACAAGTTGATTTCACAATTTTTAAAATATTCGCTTCTTTGATTATGTCGTTCAAGCACAATTATATGTCTCTCAAAAAAATCGTCAATGATCTGCCCAATCGTGATCGTTGCATAGTTGGTGAAATTCATCTGGTCAGGTAGAATCGGGTATCTCATCACGGAGTGTCCCGATGCATCTGAGTGTTCGTTTGCCCAAAGTCGAACCTTTGCACATTGAACCCCCCACCCGTT
>DAOTXS010000022.1:0-23245 GCA_034435055.1 Anaerolineae bacterium
TCATACGCCCGAAACGCCATCTCCACCCGATTCAAAATCCCCTCACTCACCACGACCCCGTGCTGGATGAAACGCTCCGCCGCTTTCTTGATCGACATCGAAATCGGCGCATAGTTGTTCGTCGTCCCCACGATCAAATTCACCTTCGTCAAAATGCCGCGCTCATCCGTCCAATAATGATGCGTCAACGTCCCGCGCGGCGCTTCGACAATGCCCACCCCTTCCGTCGGCGTCGCAGTTGGCAACGTGCGAAAATTATCCGACGTGATTTCAGGATCGGTGGCGAGTTCGACCCAGCGTTCCGCCGCGTACAACAATTCGATCAAACGCGCCCAATGCGTGGCGAGCCGTTGATGCACCGGCTTGCCGCCCAGTGTCGCGTAGAATTTTTCATACTCCGCTTGCGCGAGCGGCGTCGCCATGCCGTCCGCCGCATTCAAGCGCGACAGCGGCGTCGCACAATACACGCCCGACTCTTTGCCATCCACAAATCCCTTCCAACCGATCTTCTTCAAGTACGGAAATTTCAAATACGTCCACGGCTCGACGCGTTCCGCAATCCACTCGGGGTATTCATTTGGCGCATATTTGCCGATACGTTTGCCCTCGGGATCGACAACGCTGATCAACCCATCGTAGAAATTGACGTGATGCTTTTCATCGACCATGCCGATGGAATACGTGCGATGCGTGTAACTGTCGCCCAGGATCAAATCGACGTATGCTTGGTTGCCCAGGACAAGGTCGCCGAACAATTTCAAACTGAACTGCGCGAACTCGACCGCCCACCGTCCCAGTTTTTCGATTTCGTCGCGTTGCTCGCGCGTGATGCCTTTCGACAACCCGCCTGGGATCGACGTGCAGGGATGCACCTTGCGTCCGCCGATCATTTCGATGACGGTGTGGCCGGCTTTGCGCGCCTGAATCACCTTGCCGCCGATTTCGAGACCGACTTTGTGAATCACCCCCAGGATGTTGCGTTCGGCGACGGGCGCATCGGGACCCATCACAAAGTCGGGTCCGCCGAGCGCGTAGAAATGCGTGGTGTGATCGGTGACGTAGAAGGCGGAATACAACAACTCGCGCAATTTCTTGGCGGTGCGCGGCGGATCGACGTGATAGACGGCGTCGCACGCTTTGGCTGCCGCCATATGATGGGCTTCGGGACACACGCCACAAATGCGGCCGGTCAACACGGGCATTTCTTCGACGGGACGCCCGACGCAGAATTGTTCAAAGCCGCGCAGTTCGGGGATTTGAAAATAAGTGTTGGCGACGTTGCCGTCGGCGTCGAGAAAGATTTCGATCTTGCCGTGTCCTTCGAGACGCGTGATCGGATCAATCGTGATGCGTTGCATGTCCACCTCCATTGACTTTCGCCCGGCGCAACAAACTGTGCGGCAGACTAAATCGATAAAATGTTCCTAAAGGATCGACGATGCCCTCCATGATTTTATCGATCTCTGCCGGGTTTTTGCTCGCAATAACCGACGCGATTGCGCTCATCATTCGCGCGCCTTGATCGACGACATCTGGCGCGGGACCGTAACAACCGTGACACGGAATATTCGCGCTCGGACAACGTGCCTCGCAGCCGCCGCGCGTCGCCATTCCCGCACACAAAATCCCTTGCTCCAACAAACATTGCTCCACATGTGGTTGGAACGTTGCCATCCGTGTAAACCCGGCAATCGATTTTTCATTGCGCGTGCGTTTGCATTCGTCGCACACCGTACTGTTGCTCGCGCCGATGATCGAACCGGCGGGCGGCAGTTGCGCTTCACCCTTCAATGCTTTGATGACTAGTCCGACAACCGTCGCGATCTGATGCGATTCGGGCGGGCAACCCGGCATATAATAATCGACTGGCACGACTTGGTCGAGTGCTTTGACATATTCGTACATTGCGGGAATGTGAAGCATTCCTTCCGGCATTTTGTAATTCGATTGCGGACGTAAGTCTTTGGGATTGTCGGTTGAGATTGTGCTGAACGCGGTGTCAAGAATCGTTTGCTTGGAACTGAGATTACCCAGCCCGGGAATGCCGCCTTCGGTGGCGCACGCGCCAAACGCGACAAGGATTTGCGATTTGTCGCGCAACACGCGGGCGATGTGTGCGTTCTCTTCGTTGCGAATCGCGCCGTTGAACAGCGACAGCGTGATCGATTTATCCGGCATTGCTTCGACGTCTTTGTATTTCGCGTCCATCGCAACGGGCCAAAAGACGACCTCGAAATTTGCGTCCACGTCGAGAATGCCTTCGTGGATGTTGAGTACCGCAATTTCGCAGCCGCCGCACGCCGCCGACCAATACATTGCGAATTTCGGTTTACTCATGCCGGCACCTCCTCGCGCACATCGCGCCAATTCAATGGCCCCAACGCTTTGACGTGCGCCACCATCTTGTCGATTTCTTCCGCCAGGATATTTCCTTCCGCCGCCGATGCCCACACGAGTTTGATGCGCGCTTCTTCGATGCCGAGTGCGGCGAGTGTCTTTTTCAACAACGCAAAGCGGCGCATCGTTTTGTAATTTTGTTCGACGTAGTGACAATCGCCGGGATGACAACCGGTGATCAGCACGCCATCCGCGCCTTCGGCGAACGCTTTGAAAACAAATTGCGGATCGACGCGCCCGGAACACATCAGTCGAATCAGTCGGACGTTCGGCGCGTACTTGATGCGCGACATCCCCGCCAAATCTGCCGCGCGATAACTGCACCAGTTGCACGTGAACCCCACGATGGTCGGTTCGAATGGGTCTGTCATATTTCCTCCGTTAGACGAAGGACGGAGGACGAATGACGAACGACCAACCTTCGTCTTTCGTCATTCGTCTTTCGTCGTCGTTATGCTAGAACTGCTTCCACCTTTTCCGCCGCGCCGTGCCCATTCCCAAAATGCAACAGCACTCCTTCGATCTGCGCCATAATTTGCGCGTTCGTGAAATGCGAGCCGGTAATCGCGCCCGCCGGGCAAGCCGCGACGCATGTGCCGCAACCCTGACACAATGCCGGGTTGATCTCGCTCACCGCGCGCTCTTCGATGAGCGTAATCGCGTTGAACGGGCAGAGGTTGTTGCAAATGCGACAGCCGGAACATTTTTCTTGATCCACACTCGCGCGCACCGGTTCGAGCGTGACTTGCTTCTGCCCGATCAAACTCAACACGCGCGCTGCCGCCGCTGCACCCTGAGACACCGACGCCGGAATATCTTTCGGTCCCTGGCACACGCCCGCGATGAAAATGCCTTCCGTCATCGTCGCGACCGGATCAAGTTTCGGGTGACGCTCGATGAACCAACCATTGGCACTGCACGAGATGCCAAATTTCTGCGCCATCTCTTTTGAATCGGCGCGCGGTTGCATCGCGGCGGACAAGACAACCATATCCACCGGCACACGCAGTTGTCTCCCCGCGAGTGTGTCTTCGACCTGAATAATCAGTTTACCTTCCTCGCTGGGAAAACGCGGCGCATCCGTCACTTCGGCAACTTTGCCGCGAATGAAATGCACACCTTCGTCGAGAATGCGGCGATAGAATTCATCGTACGTTTTTCCCGGCGTGCGAACGTCGATGTAAAAGTTGTACACCTTCGCGCCGGTTTTTTCCTTGACCAGATGTGCGAATTTCAGCGACTGCATACAACAAATCGCCGAGCAATCGACGTTGTATTTGATGTCACGGCTACCGACGCAATGAATGATGCCGACCGTTTGCGGCGCGGTCACGCCATCGCGCAAAACGATTTTGCCGCCGGTCGGTCCCGCCGTGTTCGACAAGCGTTCGAATTCGAGATTCGTAATCACATTCGCCAGTCGTCCGTACCCGTACTGCGGAATGCGCCGCGCGTCGAAGAGTTCATAGCCGGTCGCCAGAATCACATTGCCGACTTGCACGTTTATCATTTCGTCTTTTTGATTGAAATCGATTGCACCGGTCGGACAGAATTTTTCGCACGCTTTACACGTGCCGCGTTGATAGTAAATGCAATTCGCCACATCGATGACCGGGAATTTTGGCACCGCTTGCGGAAACGGCGTGTAAATCGCTTTGCGCGTGCCCATCCCGGCTTCGAACACCGTGTCAATTACTTTTTTCGGACATTTTTCCTCACACACGCCGCAACCGGTACATTTTTCGGTATCGACCTTGCGCGCCTTTTTGCGAACCTGCACGGTAAAGTTGCCGACAAAACCATCGACCTTTTCGACTTCGCTCCACGTGAGCAACGTGATGTTCGGATGCGTGCCGGCGGTAAACATTTTCGGCGTGAGGATGCACGCGGCACAATCGAGCGTGGGAAAGGTTTTGTCGAATTGCGCCATATGCCCGCCAATCGATGGCTCGCGTTCGACGAGATACACGTGACTGCCTTGATCCGCGATTTCGAGCGCGGCTTGAATCCCGGCAATCCCGCCGCCGACGACGAGCACGTTCGGGTTGATGTCAACGAAGAGTGGCTCGAGCGGTTGATGATGCACGACGCGCCGCACACCACCGGCGATCATCGCCTTCGATTTTTCGGTCGCGACGGTTTTGTCTTTGGTCACCCAGGAAACTTGTTCGCGGATGGAAACCATTTCGAACAAGTACGGATTGAGACCGGCGCGTTTGCACGCGTTGCGAAACGTTGCTTCGTGCAAGTGCGGTGAACACGCGGCGACGACGACGCGCGTCAACCCCAAATCCTTGATGTCCTTTTCGATCATCTCTTGCCCGAGCGACGAGCACATGAATTTGTAATCGCGTGCCACTCGCACATCGGGTATATTTTCTTCCACCCATTTGGCGACGCCGGCCACATCGACCACGCCAGCGATATTGCTTCCGCAGTGACAGACATACACACCAACTTTTTCTGCCATATTGCCTCCGGTTAGTTCGATAGTTCGCTAGTGCAATAGTGCGATAGTTTACTGGTCGGGCAATGCGGCTTTTAACTATCGAACTAACGCACTATCAAACTATTGCACTAGATTGCTTCAGCGACCAACTCGATCAAATCCTTCACCACGATTTTCTGTTCGCTCCCGGTCGTCTTGACCGCGTCGCGGAACATCGTAATGTCCTTGGGACACGCGGCAACGAAAACATTCACGTGATCGAGCGCAACGGCTTCGCGAATACGCGCTTCGCTGGGACGTTCTTTGACCGCGCCTTCGTCCATCCAAATGCGCCCGCCGCCCGCGCCGCAACACAACGCGCGATCACCGTGACGCGGCATCTCGATCAACCGGCATCCCGTCGCTTCGATCACGCGGCGCGGCGCATCGTACACGCTGTTGTACCGCCCCAAATAACACGGGTCATGGTACGTCACGGTGTACGAAAGTTTGTTATTGAATTTCAATTTACCCGAGGTAATCAATTGGTCAAGCAGTTCAGCATAATGCCAAGTCGAATAATTATTGGCTGGATATTCGTGCTTGAGTGTGTTGTACGAATGCGGATCGGTTGTTACAATCGTTTTGAAATTTGCTTTGCCCATCGCCGCCACGTTCTTTTCGACGAGCATCTCAAAGAGCCCTTCTTCACCGACGCGGCGCACGTCGTTGCCAGCGTTGCGTTCGCCATCGTATAAAATTCCGAAATCGAGACCGGCTTTCTGAAACACTTGCGCGGTTTGGCGCGTGATGTCGGCCACGCTTGGACTGTACGACGCGTAATCGCCGACGAACCACAAGTACTCGACCGGTTCTTTGCGCGCGTCCTTGATTTTGGGCAACACCGGTTGCGCCCATTTCGCGCGGTTGCGTTCCGATTGCCCAAACGAATTGCCGTAGCGCCCCAGTTTGGCAAGCGCGTCTTGCAACATTTCATCCATCCGCCCTTCGCTCACCAAATAGCGACGCAGATCCACAATCGCTTTGACGCGCTGAATGAAGAGCGGACATTCTTGATCGCACGCATAACACGTCGTGCACGACCACAATACTTGCTCCGAAATCACATCGGGGATCAATGTTTTTCCAGCTTGCCGTGTGAGATGTTCGCGCAAATTCATCATCAACACTTTGGGGGAAAGCGGCAAGCCGCTGTTGTACGCCGGGCAAACATCCTGACACCGCCCGCACTCGGTACACGTATAAAAGTCGAGCAGCTGCCGCCAGCGAAATTGATTGACCGCGCTCACGCCAACTTTGCCATCGGACTCTGGTGATTGGGGTAATCGACCCGGCGGCGTGAGGTCGCGCAAGAAAACTGCCGGCACTGATGTGACGATGTGAAAGTGTTTGCCTTCCGGCAATTCGGTGAGGAAAAAGAGCACGACGCCCAGATGAATCCAGTACGCTATTTCGCCGATGACGAATTGCGTATTGACATCGAACGCCGCAAACGGCAAACCGACAATCGTCGAAATCGGTCGCCACGCCGCAATCGAATCCTTGCCAAGATTGATGTTGATGCCGTTGAACACGAGGAGCGTGACCATAATCGTGCCGATGAACGACAATACCATCACGCCTTGCTTTTTGTGACTTGCTTTGTAACGTTCGGGGTTGACGACGAGGCGCAAATACAACGCGTACGCAACGGCGACGACAACAAATAACGCAAAGAAATCTTGAATCAGTGCAAGCGGGCCAAACTCACCGACTATCGGCAATTTGAAATGTGGATTGATGAACGCCAATAATCCTTCGGCAATTGCTTGGAGAATCGTCAACGAGAGAAAGAGAAATCCCCAAAAGATGATAAAGTGCGCCGTACCGGGGACGAGGAAGCGGAACAAACGCAATTGCCCGGCGACGTACAGGATGACACCTTTGATGCGCTCGCCCCATTGCCCCAATACTTCGGGACTCGGTTGACCGCGCCGCAGATTGATCCACAGCAATCGATACACGCGCCAACCAAACACGCTGCCGGCAATTAGTACCGCAATCAAGACGACCAAACTTTTTATCAGTTCATAATTCATCTTGATTCTCCGTCAGAGCGGGTGAAGAGCGGGTGCAGTCCCAAGTCAGGCAAAGGATGCGCTCTTCACCCTGATGCCCTCGTCATCCCTTTGCCTGTTGCACCTTCTCGGTCAACACGGGTAACAAATCCAACATATCCATCGATGAACCAAACTTGGCGATATCGAAAATCGGCGCGGTGGTATCTGTGTTGATGGCGACGATCATCTCGCTGTCGCCGATGGCTTCGACGTGTTCCGGCGCGCCGCTGATGCCGAGCGCAAGATATAATTTCGGTTTGACCGCTTTGCCCGATTTGCCAACGAGCCGGGATTGCGGCAACCATCCTTGATCGATCACCGGGCGCGACGCGCACACCACACCGCCGAACGCTTTTGCCAACTCCTCCGCCAGTTCGACATTGTCTTGATTTTGAATGCCGCGCCCAATCGAGACGAGAATTTTTTCGCGCGTAATGTCCACATCGCCGACGGCGGGTTCGATGTACTCTTTGACGGTCACACGCAAATCATCCAGCACCGGCGGATCGATGCGAACAAGTTCTGGCGGCTGGGATGCACGCCCTTGTTCCGGTTTATATCCGCCCGGCACCATCATCACGAGCGCGGTCGGCGCGGGCAAATCGCCTTCTGCCATCAACTTGCCACCGCAAATCTGGCTGACGAATTTGATCTTCTCACCTTCGGTGCGAATGGTGCGGCACGCGCTCACCAGCGGCAAACTCAAATGCGCCGCGAGCCACGCCGCCACATCGCCGCCGATGGTGGTGTCGCCGAACAAGACCGCGCGCGCGGTTTTTTCTTTGAGCAAATTTTCCAGCGTGCGTTGATACGCATCCGATGCAAAATCGGCAAATGCAGAATGTTCAATGTACCAAACTTGGTCGGCGGCGAGGTCGGATGCCAATGGTTCCACATCGTGACCGAGCAACACCGCAATCACTTTGCCGCCGGTCGCGTTTGCCATCCCGCGTGCCGCCGCGAGCATCACGTAGGAAATATCGCTGACCTGCCGGCGGAGATGTTCGATCACGACGAAAATATCTTGGTTCATAGGTTGTCTCCCAGTGATTGACAAATGACGAATGACCAAAGACGAACGCTGGGTTTACTTTCGTCCTTCGTCTTTCGTCCTTTGTCCTACAAAACTCCGTGTTCCTTGAAAATCTCCACCAACCGCGTTGCTACCGCGTCTGGATCGCCTTCGATCATCATTGCGCGCGAGGTGGCTTCCGGTTGGAACAATCGCACCGCGAGTGGCGCGCCAATCGTTTCTAGTTCTGCCGCCGGGAATTTTTCAATCGTTGCCGTTTTCATCGTCGCACGCATTTTGCTGATCGGCACATAGCGCGGCGGCTTTTCGGCGGCTTGAATGCCCAAGACCGCCGGCAACATTACTTGCATCTCCGCAATCATTCCGCCCGGAAATTCTTTGCGAATTTGCACCATGCCGTCGCACATCGCCACGCCGGACACGTAACCGATGTACGGCATTCCCAGATGCTCTGCAAGTTGCGGACCCATCGCGCCATCCAGATCGTTATGTGCTTGGACACCGGTCAGAATCAATTCGGGGCGAAGCGTTTTGACGAAATTGGCATAGACGCGCGCCAGCGCGTGATTGCTCGCGCCACGTTGCCAATTCCCGGTGAGTTTGACCAGTCGATCCGCACCCTTTGCCGCCGTGGTAAACAACACATCATCAATGCCGTCGATATCTGGCGCAACGACGGTAATGTGTCCGGTTCCTTTTTCTTTGAGCAGAATCGCCTGCTCGATGGCGTGATCGTCGAATTCGTTTAGTTTCAAACGCAACGCTTCAGGATCGAGCATCGCGCCGCTCGAGTCAATCACTAGTTCTTCAACAAGGTCGGGGACCATTTTGATCGGAACAACGATATTCATCGTGACTCCTGTTCTTCCATTGCATCAGCGAGTAATTCAACGATGTCTTTGACTTCCATCCCGCTCGCCTCGCGCACCGTCTTAACCGCATCTTCAAATCGCGGCGGCTCGTACGGGCAGGCGACCGCTAACGTACTTGCGCCGGCGGCTAACGCTTCGCGCACACGCCACTCCGAAGTGCGGGTGTGTGCTTTTTCCCAATGAAAACCTTCGAGCCACATTCCGCCGCCACCCCCGCCGCAACACAAACTTGTCTTGCCGCTGTGCGACATCTCGACGAGTTCCACGCCGGGAATCGCGTTGATCAACGCGCGCGGCTCGTCGTAGATGTTGTTCGCGCGACCGAGATAGCACGGATCGTGGAATGTGATTTTGCCATTGATCGATTGTTTGAGCATTGGTTTGAGTTGCTCGAGTTTCTCGACGAGGAATTGCGTGTAATGCCGAACGGGATAGGTGATGCCAAGCGTGGGGTAGATATTTTTGATGGCGTTGAACGCGTGCGGATCGGTGGTGATGATTTCGTTGAATTTGTATTTGCGAAATGCTTGAGCATTCTTTGTGGCGAGAATCTCAAACAATCCGCGCTCGCCCGCCAGTCGTTGCGAATCGCCGTCGCCCGCTTCGTCCGAACCCAGGATCGCAAAATCGATGTGGAGGGCGTTCAAGATTTTTGCGAGCGCGCGACTGGTCGCTTGCACGCGCGGATGATACGACGCGTAATCGCCGACGTACCACAGAACATCCGCCGATTTTTTGTCTTTGCCGAAGATCGGCACAGTCGCTTGAATGCCCTTGACCCAATCGGCGCGTTTGCGCGGTGATTGTCCCAGGACGTTGCCATAGCGTTGTGAATTTTCGAGCGCGAGTTGAAGTTCGGCGGGGACTTTGCCGGCGAGGAGCAATTCTTCTTTTGCCCGCGTCATCAATTTTTCGGTGAGCGGGATGCCGGAGGGACACACTTCGGTGCAGGCGTAACACGCGACGCACATCCACACCGTGTCGCTGTTCAAAACGCGGTCAAAAATTTCCGAGCGCAAGGCGGCGATCATTTTGCCGGGCGGATAGTCCATCACGTAACCTAACGGACACACGCCGCTACACATTCCACATTGCAAACAGGTTCGCACACGCTCGCCATACGGCGGCGTCTGCAAACTGGCGTAAAATGCTTCGTTGAGCGAAGGATTGGTCAACGTTGGAATAGTCATCCAAAACCTCCATGAAGCGGACAATCAGTCCGCCCCACCTTCAAGTGATTGCCTTCAATGTGTTGAGCAAAGGCAAACCGAACTCTTGGTCCCAGGCGCATGTTGGGTCAGATTGAATACCCCCGAACCATCCGCGCGCATCGAATAGATATTGCCTTCGCGTTCAAAGACGATGAACTGACCATCGGGCGACCACGCCGGTCTGCGATTGATCGATTGGCTTTTGGTGAGCCGGGTTGTTTCCGAACCATCGCTGTCCATCACGTAGATTTCCCAATTGTTGTCGCGCAACGACACGTACGCGATTTGCGTTCCGTCCGGCGACCACGCCGGCGAAGTGCAAGCCGCCGAACCATCCGTTACACGAGTAACGCGCGTACCATCAGAATGCATAACGTAGATTTGATTGCTTCCATCACGATCGGATGTAAATGCAATGAATTTACCGTCCGGCGACCACGCCGGCTCCCAGTCGTACGACCATTTGTCGGTCAGGCGGGTGAGATTCGTGCCATCGACGTTCACAACGTAAATTTCCCAGTTGCCATCGCGATCCGAGGCAAAGGCGATGCGCTTGCCATCCGGCGACCACGTGGGTTGACGACTCAACCCGGGCGAATGGGTCAGCCGGGTGATGTTCGAACCATCGACATTCATTACATAGATTTCAAAGTGACCATCACGATCAGAACCAAAGGCGATGCGCTTGCCATCCGGCGACCACGCCGGCGATTTTTCGATGGCGCGAACATTCGTCAAGCGTGTTACGTTCGAGCCGTCGGCGTTCATCGTGTAAATGTTGAAATACGAAAGTTCGGCGCGATCAGAAGCAAATGCAATGCGATAGGCGTTGGGTGCCGGGGGTTTGGCAAGTGCGGCGATGGATTCAGGGGTGGGCAAGGAAGATGGCGTGCAGGCGACACCTATGGTCAAGAGCAAAACGATGCCCATAGAAAAAACGAAACGCGTGGACATCTCTCACCTCCTCGTGCAAATCCTGCACATCTTCTCGTGTAGAGTTTACGACGATTGGCGACGAATGCCCATACCTGAGATAACGTATTTTGGAAATACTCTTTTCACCGTATTCCAAAAACAAACGCGGGCAACCGTTATAGTTGCCCGCGCAAATCTAAAGGCGATATTCCTGTTTACGCTTGCACAATGCCTTTTCGAATTGCGTACTTGATCAATTCGGCGGTGTTGTGCACGTTCAATTTTTCCATAATATTGCCGCGATGCGTATCGACTGTTTTTACGCTAATGCTCAAGCGTTCTGCAATTTCCCGATTGCTCAATCCTTCGGCGATGAGGCGCACAACTTGAATTTCACGCTCGGTTAGAATGGTTTGTTCGCCGACCGTGTCCGGCGACTCGGCGATTGCGCTGACGACGGCAGTCGTGATGCTGGGTTGCAAGTAACCGCCCTTTTCGTACACCGAGCGGATTGCTTCTGCCAATTCGCTGGCACGTACATCCTTGGTCACGTAGCCCGCCGCGCCCGCGTGCAACAGCGGCAAAATGTATTCCTTGTTTTCGTGCTGAGTCAAGACGAGAATCCGGGTGGACGGAAAGCGGGTGTGAATCTCGCGCGTCGCTTCAAGTCCATTCATACCCGGCATCGCAATGTCCATCAAGACCACATCGGGATCCAGTCGCACCACCGCGTCGATGGCGCGGTGGCCATCCGCAGCTTCGCCAACTACTTCGATATCATCGCGTCGCGCCAACAATGCGCAAATTCCCTCGCGCACAATGGCGTGATCGTCCACCACCAAAACTCGAATCGGTTTGTTCATACATTCTCCGAATCGTTGATCGGCACAGTCAGTTGAATGATCGTTCCTTCACGGGGGGTCGAGTGGATGATTAATTTCCCGCCGACTGCACTCATTCGCTCGTCCATTCCGATCAACCCCAAACCGCGCTGAGTATCGGACGCGGAAAAAACCCTCACGGGGTCGAAACCTTTGCCATTGTCTTTGACCAAGACTTGAACCTGGGTTGAATCAAATTCGATGCGTAATTCGGCGCGGGTTGCCCGCGAATGTTGCGCGATGTTGTTGATGGCTTCTTGCACCACGCGGAACAACGCGGTTTCGATGGCTGGGGCTAATCGCCGCGCTTGCCCGCTTTCGCGGATGGAGAGGTGGATGCCCAACCCATTCAAGCGCGTTTCAGCGTACCAACCGATGGCTGGAATCAAACCCAAATGATCGAGCATCGTTGGCCGCAAATCGAGAATGATGCGCCGGATTTCTTTGAGTGCGGTCGTCGTCAATTCGTGCATTCGCTCCAACTGCGGTTTGAGATTTGTCGACGGCGGTGCTTCGGCGGCATCGTCCAACGCGTACGACAAACCGGTAAGGACTTGGGCGGTCTCGTCGTGCAGTTCGCGCGCGATGCGTTTGCGTTCCTCTTCTTGCGCGGCGAACATCCGGTTGAGCAACTCGCGCCGAACCTGTTCTTTGCGCTGGAGTTCCTCGTACAATTGCAAAATTTCCGTCCGGGCTTTTTCGACCGCCGCGGTTCGCTCGCTGACGCGCGCATCGAGTTCGCGATTCCAGACTTTGATTTCGGCAATCGATTCCTTGAGTTGTTCGCGCATCGCGTCAAACGATTGCGCCAGCGTACTGATTTCATCTTTGCCTTGAATTCCCAGTGGCGTATCCAGATCACCGGCGGCGATCCGTTTGGTGGCGGTGGTCAATGCTTGAACCGGTGTGATGACACTGCGGGTCGTTAAATAAACCAGTACCAATGCGCCTGCCAGCATAATCAGCATCAAGACAAAGATACGCATCTGCAATAAACGCATCGACGCAAACACTTCATCTTCGCTCTGATGCACCGTTACCCCCCACTGGGCGCGTTCGAGCGGCGCAAAGGCGAGTACTTCACGCACCGGAAAAGTCGTGGGCGATGGCGTGTGGCAATCGTGGCATGCGGAGACCGCTTGACGCTGCTCGCGAATCATCGTCGCCAAACTTTCGTCGTGATCGCTCTGCGCGCCGATGCGCTGACTGCGAGTGCTGGCGAGAATCGTGCCGTTCAAATCGATCAAATCGATGTACCCGGTTTCGCCGAGTCCAATGGGGTGGGTGAATGTACGAATGTTGGGTTTGGTCAAATCGATACTGATCACCAATGCTCCAGAAATTTGTCCACTGGCATCGCGCAATGGCGTTGCGGCAAGTGTCGAGTTTGCGAGATTGTCAAGGGGGCGCAGAAAACGTGAGACTGCAAATGCGCGTCCGTTTAGCACGGCTTGGATGGAAGCGAATTGAGCGAAGGATACAGGCGAATCGATGGGAGGATAAGCGGAAATCAAACGCGCCGACGAATCGAGGAGAAAAACGCGTGTGGCATAAACACTGAGACGTTCGAAAGCATCGGCAAGATTTTCTTCCCGGCGTTGAGGATCACGCCAGGCGACTTGCGCGCCGGTGTAGGTCAGTACATCTTCGATACTGCCGAGGATATAATCGATGTGGCGCGCAGTGGTTTGCGCAAGAACCATTCGCTCTTGCAACGTCCGCTGATTATTTTCCTCGAGCGCGGTGGTTCCCAGGTACGCAAACAGCCCCAGCAACGATAGCGTGCCGACGACAACGATCGCCGCCATTTTCGTGCTCAATCCAATGCTGGACCAGAGACGCGATGCGGTTTGGACAAATGCTTTTCCAAATCCGTGCCGAGGCGTTTGCCGACGCATTCAGAAAACCTCCTGATGCGCGAATCTGCGTAACCTCAATCCGTAGTTGGTGTGTATTCTAGCCCAACTGCCTGTAAGAGTCAAAGATTACCCGCGCAAACAAATTATTTTTCAAATGACGTGCGCAATGTTTTTCCTATGACAACGCGGCTGATGATGGCAATCGAAAACCACGCTCAAATTAAGCGTGGTTGCTGAGTAACTAACACTTTTTGAAAACAGGTTCCAGTCGAAAGGGTCGCAAGCACAAGTTGCAGAGCAGTGTCTTGCCCCGGTTGAATGCGCGTTGCAGTTTGCGCCGTCCAATTTGAAATACGCTCAACTGGCGTTTGTACCCAGGCTCAATTTCAGAGCGTTCCCCGTTGCGGAGAACTTGTTCGCCAATTTCATAAATCCACAGCGTGGCAACGGCGACCGCTAACAACACATGATTCAAGCGTTCCGCGTCGCGCAGTTTGGTCGCTTCCAGATCGAAACTGCCCGACTTGTCATCGCGGAAACTTTCTTCGACATGCATGCGCTTCAAGTACCACTTCACATGCAAATGGCACGGTCGCAGATTGGTGATGACGGCACACCACTCGGCTTTTTCGCCGGGTTGCTGGGGGGTTGTCCAGGTCACCATCAAATGACCCTGAAATAGTTTCGCTTGCGTGAGACGCAGATTCGTGAAATAGCGACTGCGTCCACGCGGGACATTCAATCGCTGGATACTGATAGAACGTCCATCCGTCAAGGTGACCTAGGTGTTGTTCGCCACGCGAATGAGATAATTCCAGCCCAATCGGTGTCGCGGAAACCGCGATCCGCCAAGAACGTCACCGAGGCAACGGCAGGCAGAATCTGCGTGGCTTGCTCACAGAGAGCGGCACACGCCCCAACTTGGATCAGACCAGCCTTGGCGACAACCATCCAGGCGAGTAGTAAGGCGCGATAACAATGGGAAAGTGACAAACGAAAGAATTGCAACGTTTCGTGATTGACACTGCATCCGTCCAGAACCAGGAACACATCCTTGCCTTGCCAGTCCTGGATGGCCTGTTTAATCAGCGGACGATAGAAATCCGCGACCGGGATAAATTTGTTGGCAAGCCATCGGCGAACTTGGGCAATCCGTCCTGGGGCTTGCGCTTCACTGGGAATATGTTGAGCAATCTCGCTCCAGTGCACCGAATGGGATTGAATGAGCCCGACGATGATCCAGCCCAATTCTTGATGCGGCGCAAATGTTCGTCCGAATGAAACGCGCGCAATTTTTCAAACAAACGGATGTATAATGCATCATTGCTGCTCATAGTGTTGCCTTTCTGATTTGGTTGCGAGCCATCTCAGATTGTGCCTCACTATGGGCAGTTTGGCAAAGTGTTGGTTACTCAGGGATACCTAATGACAGATTACCAACCTGTTTTGCCCTTGTTGTTTCTCGGCGGCGAAAAAACCTGGGAGATGCCGCAACTGCCCGCGCTCAACACCTTGCCGCCGCGCGCAACATTGATTCCATTTCCATCGACGCGCGCTGCGCTGACGCTCGATCGCGAGCAATCACCCTGGTTCGCAAATCTCAGCGGCGAATGGCAATTCAAAATCAAAGCCAAACCAGATGAGGCAACTTGGAATGCGCTTGAAACGAATG
Organism: Anaerolineae bacterium; assembly: GCA_034435055.1. Taxonomy (GTDB): domain Bacteria; phylum Chloroflexota; class Anaerolineae; order UBA4142; family UBA4142; genus DAOTXS01. Next base: position 15,389 of record DAOTXS010000022.1, read on the forward strand.
ATTGGTCGCGCATCGCCGTTCCCGGTAATTGGACGATGCAAGGCTTTGGCAAGTCGCAGTACACCAACGTCGTGATGCCGTTTCCGCAATCTCCGCCGCACGTGCCGCAAGAGAATCCGACTGGAATTTATCGCCGCGAATTTAGCGTACCCGAAAATTGGCGCGGTCATCGCATCGTTTTGCATTTTGGCGGATGCGAAGGCGCGCTGTACGTCTACGTCAATCGCCAGCCCATCGGCATTAGCAAAGACGCGCGCACGCCCGCCGAGTTCGACGTGACGAATGTCGCGCGCGTCGGCGAAACAAACGAACTTGTCGCTGTCGTCGTGCAGTGGTCGGATGCAAGTTTCATCGAAGACCAGGATCATTGGTGGCAGGCGGGGATTCAGCGCGAGGTGTACTTGTATACGACGAATGTGCCGCACCTTCAAGACATTTTCGCGCGCGGCGATCTCGCAGAAACGCAAAGTGTGCGCGACGGCATTTTGCGCGTGACGTGCAAAATCGGTTTTGCGGGTGAGATTCATAACGATTGCGCAGTGAAATTGCAATTGTTCGATTCCAAACGGCGCGCTGTTTTCAAACAACCTCTATCCAAGGTGTACGACGATTCCCTGTTGCCGCGTTCCGAAATTGCATTTGAGCAAGCGGTGCGCGCGCCGAAACTTTGGTCAGCCGAATCGCCAAATTTGTACACGCTCGTCGTCACGCTCAAAACACCACACGGCGAAGAGAGTGTTGCGTGCCACATCGGTTTTCGCAAGGTCGAAATTCGTGATCGGCAGTTACTCATCAACGGCAAGCGTGTGATGATCAAAGGGATGAATCGTCACGATCACGACGACACGATGGGCAAAGCGCTGAGTCGCGCAACGCTGGAAGCGGACATTCGCTTGATGAAGCAATTCAATGTGAATGCCGTGCGCACATCGCATTATCCGAACGATCCGTACTGGCTCGATTTGTGTGATCGCTATGGTCTGTATGTGGTCGATGAAGCAAATATCGAAGCACACGCGTTTTATCACGGGACGTGTCGCGATTCGCGTTACACAAATGCGTATATCGCGCGTGTGCGTGCGATGGTCGAGCGCGACAAAAATCATCCGTGTGTGATTTTTTGGTCGCTCGGCAACGAGTCGGGTTATGGACCCAATCACGATGCGGCAGCGGGCTGGGTGCGCGGCGCGGATTCGTCGCGTCCGTTGCATTACGAAGGCGCGATTTCGCGTTGGGCATATCGAACCTGGGACGATGGACATCGCGTCACGGATGTGGTCTGCCCGATGTATCCGCCGATTCAGAAAATTATCGAATGGTCGAAGACGAGCCGGGATTGGCGACCGATGATTTTGTGCGAGTACTCGCACGCGATGGGCAACAGCAACGGTTCACTTGCTGATTACTAGGCGGCGTTTGAAAAATACCCTGGCTTGCAGGGCGGTTACATTTGGGAATGGATTGATCACGGCATCCAACAAATCACTGCCGATGGAAAAACGTACTGGGCGTACGGCGGCGATTTTGGCGATGAGCCGAACGACGCCAACTTTTGCGCCGATGGAATCGTGTGGCCCCATCGCACGCCGCATCCCGCGCTGTACGAATTCAAGCATCTCGTTCAACCGGTGTGTGTTGAATTGCTCGATGCGCGCGGACGAATTCGTATCACCAACAAACGCGATTTCGTTTCGCTCGATGATCTGCGCGGCGAATGGGAATTGACGGTGGATGGCGAGCGCGCACAATCAGGAAAATTGCCGCGCTTGGAAATTGCGCCAGGTGCGTCGTTGGATGTGATGCTTGATTTGGCGCGTGAACAAATCGGCGAGCGATTTCTCAACGTGCGCTTTTATCAGCGCAAAGATACGTGGTGGGCAAAAGCAGGGCACGAGGTTGCGTGGCAACAGATTGCGTTGCCGTCGCGCGCGCGTAAATTTGCGCAACGCGCAAACGCGACCGTGATCGCCGAAGAAAATGATCGCGCGATTATCTTGCGCGCGGGCAATGTGCGCGCAGTGTTTGATAAAGCAACTGGCGCGCTGGCAGAGTTTGGCGCGGAGACGAACTGGATCGTGCGTGGACCGTTGCTCAACGTGTGGCGCGCGGCAACCGACAACGACGGCATCAAATTGTTGTTAGAGCGCCAAGGTAGCGGGCCGCTCGCCCGCTGGCTCGACCTGGGATTGGGTCACGTTCAACATTCGTTGCAACGCATTCGATTGATTCGTACAGGAGAGATGCCAATAATCGAAATTGTTCATCGCGCATCGGGACGTAACAAGCCAAACGATTTTGTTCACGCGCATCGCTACTCATTTTCGCCAAACGGCGACTTGCGCGTCGAAAATGTTGTGCGCCTCGGAAAAGATATGCGCGACATTCCGCGTGTGGGCGTGAATCTGATTCTTGAACCTGGGCCGGAACACCTTGAATGGTTCGGGCGCGGACCCTAAGAAAATTATCCTGACCGCAAATCGTCGGCGATGGTGGGTCGCTACTCAAGTACTGTAACTGAGCAGTACGTGCCGTACATTATGCTGCAAGAAAATGGACACAAGACGGATGTGCGTTGGCTGATGTTGACGAACGAGCAAGGACACGGCTTGCGCGCCGAAGGCAATCCCACGTTTGAATTTTCCGCCAGTCATTTCACGGATGCTGATTTGTTCGCGGCAAAGCACACGATTGATCTCACGCCACGCGCGGAAATAATCCTCAATCTTGATGGCGCGCATCGAGGTTTAGGGACGGCAAGTTGCGGCCCCGACACGTTGGACAAGTATCGCTTGCTGGAACCTGTTTATCAATTTGTCTACGTTCTCAAGTCGCTCTAGACGAAAAGGACAACCAATAGTAATATCGGCAGCGGTGCAACATAGCGTCCAGCCAATGAATGTGGTATACTTTCACCACAAAACCAATAGGACTGTTTGAGACAAATGCAACCCAAAGCCATCACGAACCGCTGCTCGAACATCACCTTCATCAAGCAGGAATCCTCTAATCCGACAGGTGCCTAAAGCTGAATGCATCCGCGGGCTAGTTATCAGGCGCAACAGTGGAAATATGTATTCGAGATCACGCGTGCAATTGCGTCCCACCTCGATCTCGACCAAGTTCTTGCGCAAGCTCTGCGCTATGCGATTGATCTCATCAATGGCGAAGCCGGCTTGATCGCGTTGCGCGGCGCAGGAGATACCTTCCATTTTGCCGCGCACTATGGAATCGAACCACGTCTCGTCGCGCGGTTTGATCCACTTCTCACCGAAATTCCGCTGGCGATTCAACGCGACCAAATGCCGCGTTGGCGCTTCCCTGAACTGCAACTTAAATTTGCCGACGTGATTAGCGAACCTCAATTGCGTTTGCAATATGTGATGGCAATTCCGCTCATTGCCTCGGAACGCCTTGTCGGCATTATCTATGTTTTTCGTTCCCCAAGCGCAAGCGCGTTCACCGAATTGGACCAGGATACCTTGGGCGGTTTTGCCGATCACGTCGCGATCGCGATTGAACATGCGCGCTTGTATCACGATATAGCACAGCGTGCTCAGGAACTTGCGACTATCATCGAAGGGAGCGCGAACGGTATTTTGATCGCGGATCGCGAGGGCCGCGTGCGGAGCGTCAATCGCGCCTTGGAGCAACTGACCGGCTGGGCGCGGGACCAAGCCCAGTCGAAATATTACCACGAGATTGTGTCGCTCATCGATGAACATGACGCGCCGATTGCGCTCCCGAATTTGGCGGATACCGAGGGGCAAGCGGTCACGTATGATGGATTATTGAAGCGCCAAGACGGCTCACGCGGCGCATTTGTGCATGTCACGCTCGCGCCGCTGTACGACGCATCGCGCCAGTTGTTTAGCATTGTCGGCAATGTTGTGGATGTGACCGGCTTGAAAGAGGCGGAGAAACTCAAGACGACATTTCTTGCTGGGATTTCGCACGATCTCAAGACCCCGCTCGCGCTGATTCGCGGCTATGCGGAGACGCTGCGCCGCTCCGATGTGGGCTGGAATCGTCAAACGCTGGATGAAGGGTTGGCGATCATTCAAGATGAAGCCGAATTTCTAACGAACCTGGTTAATGCACTGCTTGACGCGGCGCAGTTGGAACGCGGCAAACTTCCGCTGCAGTTGAGCATCACTCGCGTGGACGACGTTGCTGCCAAAATGGTCGAGCGATTCAAAGCGATGCAAGAAGGACATCAATGGTCGCTTGAATTTCCGGCGGATTTTCCCGCCATCGCCGCCGATGCCGAACGCATCCGCGAGGTGCTCCAAAATCTGATCGGCAATGCGGTCAAGTACTCGCCACGGGAGACACGCATCACCGTCGGCGGCTGGGTCGAACCGGAACGCATCGGTGTTTTTGTACGGGACGAGGGTCCTGGGTTGTCCTTGGACGAGCAAGCGCGCGTGTTTAATCGCTTTACGCGTGGGCGCGGGCGTACGGCGCAACGAACCCAAGGGGCGGGATTGGGTTTGTATCTCTGCCGCGCGATTGTGGAACAACACGGTGGAAAAATCTGGACAGAGAATTTGCCTGCGCGCGGGGCGGTGTTTTATTTCACTTTACCGCGTCGTGAGGTTGATGCGTGATGCGTAAAATGTAAACTGAATACTTAATCCCATTTCACTTGTCCCATCTCAGGAGAACCGATATGGGAACAAATCTGCTCAAAGGTAAACTGATTCTTGTCGTGGACGATGAGCCGCGCATGATTCGGTTTGTGCAAATGAATCTCGAAGCCGAAGGCGCGCGGGTGGCGGCGGCGCACACCGGCGTGGAAGCGTTGACCAAAGTGCGCGAGGAAATTCCGAATGCCGTCATTCTCGACGTGATGATGCCGGAACTCGACGGTTTCGAGACGCTCAAACTGATTCGCGAAATATCCGATGTGCCCGTGATTATGCTCACCGTGCGCGCGGACGAAGACGAGCGCGTGCGCGGACTTGAACTTGGCGCGGACGATTACATGGGCAAACCCTTCAGTCCGCGCGAATTGATCAGCCGCTTGAAAGCTGTGCTGCGCCGCACCGAACACGAGGCAACGTCGGAGGAACTTCAAAAAATCGACGACGACCTGGCGATTGACTATCGCAATTTTCAGGCGATCGCGCGCGGCGCGCCGGTCAAATTGCGTCCGACCGAATGGCGCTTGCTCTATCACTTGGTTCAGAATGCGGGCTGGGTGATGACGCACGATATGATTTTGTCGAAAGTGTGGGGGCTGGAATACAAAGGGGCGAATGAGTACGTGCGGCTCTACATCACTTATCTGCGCCAAAAAATCGAACCCGATCCCGCAAATCCCAAATACATTTTGACGGAACGCGGCATCGGGTACAAGTTTGTGGATTATCGCAAGAAATCGTAGAGACGTGTCGCCGACACGTCTCTACATTTTCACATCAGATCTTTGCCTCGGATTTCTTTTCTTCCGACCTGGTTTCGCTCTTGGCGTTGCCATTTCCGTTGCGGCGATAATCTGTGGTGTAGAATCCTGACCCTTTGAAAATGATCCCGGCCGGCGCAAACACGCGTCGAACACCGGCATGTCCGTGCGGGCATTGCTGAACGCTAGCCTCATTGAAATGGTGCATTTGTTCGAATGTTGTCCCGCACGTCGAACATTCATATTCGTACAATGGCATAGCATACCTCCCGTAGAGATGATGCGTCGCACCGTCTCTACAATGTTACATCTCTGGCGCTGCCGGAACCGGTTTCTTTTCCTTTTCCGGAATCTCGGTGACGAGCGCTTCGGTCGTCAGAATCATCCCGGCAATGCTCGCGGCGTTTTCGACCGCCGAACGCGTAACCTTCGCCGGGTCAATGATGCCGGCTTTGACCATATCCACGTACTGGTTCGCCAGAACGTCATAGCCGATATTCTTCGCGCCGTTGATTTGTTGCTGACGTTTGACTTCTTCAATCACGATTGCGCCGTCAATCCCGGCATTCTCCGCCAATTGACGTGTCGGCTCTTCGAGCGCGCGTTTGACGATGCGAATGCCGGTCACGATATCACCGTTCATCCCGTTTCCGCGCGCCAAACCGGCTTCCAGTTTATCCAACGCGGGAATGCAATTGATGAGCGTGACGCCGCCGCCCGGCACAATGCCTTCTTCGACCGCGGCTTTGGTTGCACTCAACGCATCTTCAACGCGATGTTTCTTCTCTTTCATCTCGACTTCGGTTGCCGCGCCCACGCGAATCACCGCCACGCCGCCGGCGAGTTTTGCCAATCGCTCTTGCAATTTCTCGCGATCATAATCCGAGGTTGTCTCTTCGATCTGTTTCTTGATCGTTTCGATGCGTCCTTTGATTTCTTTCGGATCGCCTTTGCCTTCGACGATCGTTGTGTTGTCTTTGTCCGCGACGACTTTGGTGGCGCGTCCGAGATCGGCGACTTTGGTTGTTTCGAGTTTGCGACCCAGTTCATCGGAGATCACTTGACCGCCGGTGAGGATCGCGATGTCGCGCAACATTTCTTTGCGCCGATCGCCATAGCCCGGCGCTTTGACCGCAAGCACGTTGAGCGTGCCGCGCAATTTGTTCAGCACCATCGTTGCGAGCGCTTCGCCGTCCACATCCTCCGCAATCACAACCAGGTTGCGCTTGCCAATCTGCACGAGCGATTCGAGGAGCGGTACAATGTCGGCTGCCGCGCTGATCTTTTTCTCGGTGATGAGAATGTGCGGCTCGTCAATGGCAGCTTCCATCTTGTCCGGCTGTGTAACGAAATACGGCGAGATGTAACCGCGATCAAAGCGCATCCCTTCGACGAATTCCGTTTCGAACGCAAGCCCGGTCTTGCTCTCTTCGACGGTGATGACGCCATCCTTGCCGACCTTGTCCATCGCGTTCGCGATCACTTCGCCGATTTCCGTATCGGCGGCGGAGATGGATGCGATGTGCGCGATATCGTCGCGCCCGCGCAGTTGAATGGCTTGCGCCTTGATCTCTTTGACGGTGGCTTCGGTCGCCTTTTCGATGCCGCGCTTGAGCAACATGGGGTTCGCGCCGGCGGCGACGTTCCTTAATCCTTCGTTGACGATGACTTGCGCGAGAACCGTCGCGGTCGTCGTGCCATCGCCGGCGACGTCATTCGTTTTCGTCGCGGCTTCTTTGAGCAATTGTGCGCCCATATTTTCGTACGGCTCGTCGAGCTCAATTTCTTTGGCGACTGTCACGCCATCGTGCGTGACAGTGGGCGCGCCCCATTTCTTATCGAGCGCGACGTTGCGTCCTTTCGGACCAAGCGTTGTCTTGACCGTGTTCGCGAGCAGGTCTACGCCGATCTTCAAGTGGCGGCGCGCCTCTTCGCTAAAAACAAGTTGTTTGGCTGGCATTTTATTCACCTCACTTTTCCACTACCGCGAGAATATCGCGTTCATTCAAAATCAAAAACTTTTTTTCATTTCCGTTCGTGCGTTGTTTGAACTCGGTGCCGGAGTACTTGGCAAAAATCACGCGGTCGCCAACCTTCACATCGAGCGGGACGCGTTTTTTGCCATCTTCATCCCAGCGTCCGAGTCCAACCGCGATCACACTGCCTTCTTGCGGCTTCTCTTTCGCCGTCTCCGGCAGAATGATCCCTGAAGGTGTTTTTTCTTCGTGTTCGATCGGTTCCACGATCACACGATCGGCTAAGGGCTTGAGACTCATTGTTTCACCTCATTGCAGTATAGAAATGACGCCGTCGAGAGCGGGTAGGCGTTTCTCCCGACGGCGTGACAGTGTCGCGTCGGACTACCTCTTCTCCTTCCTTGTTCACTAGTGCATGTTTAACAAAGCATTTGTGAATAGAGTCAATGGATGGTATTCTGTGGCACATGAAGCCAC
>DAOTXS010000023.1:0-10639 GCA_034435055.1 Anaerolineae bacterium
CGTTGTTTCGCTTGGCTGGACAATTGTCGTCGGCTCGTCGTGCGCTATGACCGATTCATTGAACATTACAAAGCTTTTTGTTTGCTGGCGATCATTCTTTGGTGCATCACCCGAATTTTGAAATGAGTTCTACAAAAAGCGCCTATTTCCCGATAGTTTTGAGGTCGTGTAAATCGGTATTGTGAAAGTCATTTTCCAATTTCATCGGGAAAACAAGGTGTTTTTGAAATCCAAATGCGTTTGCCCTACATCCAAAATCGTTCTTGCTTTTCTCCCCCGATTCGGTATAATTGTCTCGACTGTTCCGCAGTCGTTAAGGAGGACGAGTGAATCACCGCTCGATTTTGTTTGGCTTGTTGATCATCCTGCTGCTCGCGCTCGCCGCGTGCGGCGAAACGCCGGCACCCACTGCGCCAACCGCACAACCCGCCGCACCCACCATCCTGTCATCTTCCGCCGCTCCCGTTACTACGCCCACCACCTCATCGATCAAAGTTGGCACCCCCTTGCCCGCCTCGTCGGCATCATCGACGCAATTGCCCAAAGGCGCGTTGACTTGCCCCGCGCCCACCGCGCTCCCGGCGAACACGCAACTCGCCGCGCGCGTGAACGGCGTTGGCATCTCGCTCGATTTATACAATCGTCAGGTTACGCAAGCGCAAGAGGCGATGATCAAGAATTTTGGCACCGATCCTAAATCGGCGCAAGGTCAGGAAACGATCAAATCGCTCAAGCAACAAGTACTCGATCAACTCATCAACGATGTTGTCATCACGCAATATGCCGATTCACGTAAGATCAAAGTGTCGGACGATGAACTGAACGCGCGGCTCGCGCAAATGATTCAAGACGCCGGCAGTGTCGAAAAATTGAACGAATATATGAGCAAGAATCAACTCACACTCGCCGATTTGTGTGCGCTCGTGCGCAACCAACTCCTCGGCGAGGCGGTGTTGAACGATGTCACCGCGCCGATTCCAACACAAGGCGAGCAAGTCCAAGTGCGTCACATCCTCGTCGAAACGCCGGCGCTCGCGCAAACCATCCGCGACCGCGCGCGCAAAGGCGAAGATTTTGCCGCGCTGGCGAAACAATATTCCAAAGACGAAACGAGCAAAGCGAACGGCGGCGATTTGGGCTGGGTTCCGCGCGGCGTCCTCGACCCGCAACTGGAAGCGGTGATCTTTGAAATTCAAGTCAATCAAATCAGCGATGTCGTAACGACCCAGTTTGGTTATCATATCGCGCAAGTGTTGGCAAAAGAAAAATCGCGCCCACTCCCGCCCGAAGTGATTCAAAACGTCCGGCAGGATGCGTTCTTGAAATGGTTACGCGCTTTCCGCGAGACGCTCAAGATCGAGCGGTTGGTTCAACCGTGACGTCTCCGCGTCGTCGTCGTTCGAATTCGCTTAATCGCGTTGTGCCGCTGGCATTTTTTCTGGTCGGCTGTTTGTGTTTGACGCTCGCCGTCGCCGGGCTAGGCGCATTCTTCTTTCTGCGCTCCGGCGGATCGACGAGCCAAGCATTTGTCGACCAAGTCGATCAAGCCGCGCTCGCGCCGGGCACGCTCTTGCTTCCACTGACCGATGTGAACGCGGAGAATGCGTTGAGCGCGGCACTCGACAAAGCGCATTTGGAAAATGCTTGGGCAATTGTCGCGTACGAGCCAACTCTGCCCGCGCCCGCGCGCATCGGGGCGTTGTTGCAATTGGGTGCGCGCTACACAACGGCGAAAGATAATCGTAAAGCCACAGCGTCGTATCAAGCCGCCGCACTTTTGGCAACTCTCTATCCCGGCTTGTCCGATCTAGCCCGGCTCGACACGTATCAACAAGCGAGCGCGGGTCTGCGCGGCATCGGCGCGAACGACGCGGCGCGCTTGGTCATCGATCAGGCGTACCTGGTTGCGCAATACAGCCCGGCGTTGACGCGAAGCGTCCGTGTGCGCCGGCTGGAACAGATCGGCGATGCGTACGCTGCCTTGGGCGCAAACGCGCTCGCCGCACAAGCGCGCGGAAAATCGATTGAAGTGGGCGGCGCGCCGGACAATCCGCTTGCCGCGCGCACGATGTTCGTCCCGGCAATCGGCGCGTTGCCGGCGGCGAAAGAAATCGATGCGGCGAAACAAACGCGCATCGCCGCCGCGCAACAACTTGCCGATGACATCGCCGAACTCAAGCCCGGCGCGGAATGGCCTACCGATTTCGTCACGCAGTTGAATGATGCGCTCGCCGCCGAAGATCGCGCACGGCAGGAGTACTACAAGCAACAATTCGCACGGGTCAAAGACCCGGCGGTGCAATACGCGCTGATGCTCGACCGCGTGAATTGGTACGCGACCAAATATCGTGCGGCGCGCGGCGGGTTCGGTAAAACAGTTGGCGGAGAATGGAACAAGGCACAGGCAACCGTCGCGGATGAATTGAGCATCGCGTGGGATGAGTTGTTCCAAGTGTATCGCGCTCGCGCGGCAACAGTGCCTCAAACGCAGAATCCGGATCTCGCGCTCGCCGATGTGTTGCATCAAGAATTGATCGCGATAAAATGGGGCTGGCACAGCATCACATCGGAAAAAGATGTACTGAACGCGCTCAATGAGGTGAACGATAAATTGGCGCAGAGCGACACGCCGGGTTTGCGGTTGGATTCGTTTGCGCGGAATGGTGTAACGAACTTTTTGTTATTGCCTAACGATTTGTACGGTCAAGGTGCGGCGGCGTTGCCAAAATGATTTCAGATCTGGGAGATCAATCCAAATCTGCGGCGGGGGATCGATATGGATGAGATGCAAGACGGATTTCAAATAGCAACACTCGTCGTCGTGGTAACTATCGTTGTCGTGATTCTGTACTATTCGGTCGTCTTTATCAATCCACAGATCGCGATGAATCCACTCAAACCACCAATGCCACCTACCGCGACGCGCCCCGGCTTGCCGCCGACGTGGACGCCAACGCCCACCGAAACGCCGACGAACACACCGACCCCCACCCACACATTTACTCCCACTTTCACGCCGACGCCAAGCCGAACGCCGACGAACACACCGATTGCAACCGCGACGCGCACGCGTCCGCCGTGGACAAACACCCCGCGCCCGCCGACGCCTTCACCGTACGCGTACAACGTTTCGCGCGTTGGCTGCTTCCACTCCGGCGGAACCTTCATCGAAGGATACGTCAACTCGGCGGGCGGGCCCCTGGCTGGCATTCGCGTAGATTTGGGCACATCCCCCGGCAGTAATGTCATCAGCACGGTTTACACCGAAGGTTCGGAGGGGCGCCCGGGTCATTATACTTTTGTGCTTCAAGCGCAAGGCGCGCGACCGGGCACGTGGTACGTCTGGGTTGCCGATGCCAACGGTAGAGCGCAGTCCGATCCATTTGCCGCGCGCGTGGATACCAACAACATCCGCAATGCCGAAGACCCGGCGGCGTGTTGGCGCGCGGAAATCAATTTCGGGCGGCGATAAAATGCAGAGCCAATCCGACGACACATTTCAAATCGCAACACTCGTAGTCGGCACGCTCATCGCCGTTGTCATCATTTTTTATCTGATCGTCTTTATCAACCCGCGCGTCGCGTTCAATCCATTCAAGCCGCCAACCACGCCAACCGCCGTCGCGCTCGCGCCAACTCTGCCACCAACGTGGACGCCCACTTCATCGCCGACGCAAACGTGGACGCCAACTGTCACGCCAACTTTTACCCCAACATCGACCGCGACATCGATTCCAACAAGACCGCCAACCGCTGTGCCGAGCGCAACGCCGCGTCCGCCCACGCGCACCCCCGCGCCAATCTCCTCGCCGCCCACGCCGATTCCATCACGCTACGCGTATCGCGCTGTTTTCCAATGCGAACACTCTGGCGGAATTTACGTCAAAGGAAATGCGATTGGCGGCGGCGAGGGACTGCGTGTTCGCCTTGCCACCAGCGCCGACCCGGCGGCAGTGATCGACGGCGGTGAGCAGTATCTCAAAGTGCAGCCCGATGGCAAATGGGGGTACAGTTTTACACTCAAAGCCATCGGCGCGTTTGATACTGTAGCGACGTGGTACATTTGGCTGGTCGATGGCGCGGGAAGTCCGGTCTCCGATCCCAACTTTCATTTCCAGACGAATAATTTTCCGCCGGACAATCTGCTCGCGTGCTGGCAAGCCTTCATCGATTTTGTACGCTAAAGCAAAACCCACATTGTCATTTCGAGCGAAGCGAGAAATCTAGCACAACTCAATAGATTTCTCCTCGCTCCGCTCGTCGAAATGACATAAAGGCACTTGACGTCTATAATAAAGCAAAACACTCCGAAGGTGATCGGAGTGTTTTTGATTTTGGGATTTATCCCAATTCATCCAAAACCTTTTCCACCGCCTCCGCCAACTGCGGATGCATTCCGCTCAAATCGGGGTTGCGTTCCCCTGACAAAATGAGATTCAGCACGCGACCAAGTTCGCGGAGTTCGGGTTGCAAGTTCGGTTGCGTTGCCATGCCACGCGTCGCGGCGGACATTTGCTCCGCGAGTCCAGCAGGCGCGTCCGGTTGGCACGCGCGGACAACGTGCTGGAGAAATTGTTCAAGCGAAATCATCTCACCGTCATCATCGTCTCGTCCCGCAAGCGGCACATCGACGCCGAGACCGCGCAACACATCGCCGGCGACGAGCGTGTCCGTTTCGTCCAGCCCGCGCAACAGTTCCAGCGCATCGCGTTCGCCGGTAAGAATGCGACGCAAAACGTCGATCAGCGCGCGCCACTCTTCTTTCTGTTCCATCTCATCGAGGAATGGCGCGAGTTGTGTGGCGGCAGATTGGTTTCCGTTGCACGCCGCGACAATCGCATTGACGATTGCGCCCCATTGTTCACGCACACCAGCAATCGCTTGCGCAACCTCGTCTTGCAAGGATTGATCGCTTTGGTCTTTTTGCCCGTGATCTGTCATCGGTTGTCTTTTCTGTTTTTACCGGCTCAATGCCGCGCGCAAATCGTCGCCTTCACGGACGACGAGTGCCGGGATGCCGCTTGCCAACAATTCCGTCGCCGCGCTTGCTGCATCGCCGTAACCGCCAAACGATTTCGCGTCCACCAACACCGCGATCACGCGCAAACCACGTCGCTTGATTTCTTGAATCGATTTTAGCCACGCGATCTCCGATGATGGCGTGATGACGACGAGCGTGTGGTTGCGTCCCAGTCGCGTGGCTTCTTGCGCCAAGACCCGGCTAAATTGCATTCGCCCTTCCGCGCGCAAAACCGCGAGGACTTGCAACAATCGATTCAATTGCCGCTCGCCGCGATCTGGCTGCACGATTTCGCGTTCGTGTCCGTACGCCGCAAACCCCACGGCGCGTTGTTGCCGCAAATAAAATTTCGCCAGCGACGCGGCAATCGTTACGCCGTACTCTTCCGTACTCGGCGGCAAACGCATCACCTGATCTCGCCGGCTCATCCACAACGCCGACAAATCGCGCGCGAGCCACGCCTCCTCGTACCACGCGTTCGCCTGCGCCTCGCGTTCCAAATCCAGATAAAGCCACACATCCGCGCTTGGATCCAGTTCGAATTCTTTGACGATGAGGCGATCCATCCGCGCGGTGGATCGCCAATGAATCCGATTGAACGAATCGCCGGGGACGTACTCGCGCGTGCCGGCAACATTCGTGGTAATGTGATGCGTGCGTCGTTGAACCGCTTCGCCGCCGGGCATTTGCCCCAGCGATGGCACAAACGTCGGCAAGTCGACGGCTGCCGGGTACACCGTGATTGCAAAGGTGGTGTCCGGCATTCGGCGATGAAAGACGAACAAGCCAAAGGGATCGCCCATCGCCACGGTGACCGGACCAATGCGAAAACGGCCGCGTCGCCGGCAAACCGTGCGCACGTTCCAACTCCACCGCACCCCGGCGCGCAACGCGTTGACCACCCGGCTGGCGCGATGCGCTGGCAATTCTGATTCATCGCGAATCTCGACCCAGATTTTGTTCAAGCGGCCGGTGTTATGAATGAGAAAACGTTCCTCTGCCACTTTGCCCACGTGGGCGCGCGGCGTCATCAATTGACGCTCCAAGCGAAACGTCGAAATGTTGTACGCCGACCAACTAAACGAGAGCAATTCGATGGCGAAGATGAGGTAGAACAATCGATAAAATAGATCGTGCCCGGTTTGATACGCCAGTACGCCAATCAAAATCCAGATCACGATTAGCACACCGTGTCGCGCGGTGATGCGAAACGCGCCGCCGCGCAGCGGAATCCATAGAGGTTCGCGGCGACGGCACTGCCGCCACCCATTGCGCAGAAAGGCAATCATCGCTGGAGGTTACGTGCCGATTTGATTGGCATCGTCGTCCGCTTCGTCCGACGATGCACGGTGCAAGCGGCCACGTTCTTCGAGGTAATCATGGTACGCGCCAAACCATTGAAACAGATCGGCGCGTTGTTGCGCGCGTTGCAATTGGCGCTGGCGATCGCGCGCGCGTTCCACGTACTGCAAAATTTCATTTGCCACTTGCGCGGGCGGCGACATCCACGGAAATGTCAAACCGCCGGTCTGCCCCGCCGTTTCGATCAACACATCGCCGATGCGGAAAAAGACGTACAAGATATTGGGTTGGCGATAGGAAACATTTTGCACCGCCGTGAGCGGCGCCTCGGTCGAATGTTGAATCACGCCGAGCGGATTGCGCTCGACATCGGCAATGCGATCTTTGGTAAGCACAAAAATATCATTGCCCCAATCGATGAATTCCCAGATGAACCAAGCCGTGGATGCAAGCATGAAAACCGCCGCCACAATATCGACGGTATGGGGTAAAGGGATGATATCGAACAAAACCAGAATGCTAAAGAGAAGTAATGCCAGCGTGATGACCGTCGGTCTCCACGCTTGCAAAAACAACGCAACCCAGTGCTTGCGATACGTGATCGTCCCGGCATATTCAAGACGCAAGGCAAATTGATCGTCGAGGATGCGTTTCAATGAACGCCGCGGCGGTCTGTAGGTCGGCGTTGCGACCACTGAACCGGCAGTCGGCGGTCCAATCACAATCGGTTTTTCCTCGCGCTCGAATTGCTCGCGGATTTCACCTCTCAACTGTTGCCGCGCCTCGAACATTTTTTGCGCCTGCAGCCGTTGAATCTGCTCGAACAAAATATCGCGGATGGCGGGACCGTTTCCCACCGTCGAAAACCGAATCGTGCCGTGCACCGCCGCCGTGGTGATCAACACATCGCTCACGCCAACGATTTTTTGCAAAAGAGTTGGTTGCTCGATTTTGACATTCTGCACTTTATCGATGGTGGCTTCGCGGCGTTCCTCCCGCACCAGCAAGACGCGCTCGGAATGAATCACGCGCCGGTTGGTGATGATGTAATCGTCGTTGCGCCAATCGATGGTCAAAAAGACCAATACCAAACTGACGACGAATAAAGCCATAGCCCACCCGATCACTCCGAAAGGAGTTGCGGTCAACACGATTGCGACGATGAGCGCGCCGACAATAAAAATGAGTGCGCGGGGCAATTCGTGAATGAACGCCCACCAATGTTTTCGCGTGTGCAAGATCGGCAACTCGCCTTCCATCAACCAGTCATAATGGATTTGGTTCAGTTTTGCCACAATCTCCGGCGGCGCGGCAGCGTACAGTCGGGGACGCACGTCTGGATGCTGGAGCAAAAAATCGTGCAGGTCTTCGCGCCGAATCGACAGAACATCGGAATCTTCGTGCGCGATGAACGTCGTCTTGTACGGCTCGCCGATGAGGAGCGCGGCTTCGCCAAAGACATCGCCCGCGTGTTTGAAATCCAACGTGCGCTCGCGATTGCGCGAATCGACGTGCCGCACCTCAATCGAACCGCTGTCGATAATGTACAACGTGGAACCCACGCCACCTTGCTGGCACACGATTGCGCCGGTTAAATAACGCGCGCGATGCACCAGCGTTTCGATCAGCGCGAGATCGGCGTTGCTCAATTGCTTCATCAATGGCACTTGCCGCAAGCGTTCGAGGGTGTCCATAGCCAACTCGCTATAATTGCTCTTTCAATCTTTGTGCGGCGGTGCGCGTCATCCCTTCGACGGTCATCAACTCATCCACCGATGCTTCACGAATTTTTTCGAGCGAGCCAAAGCGCGTAAGCAACGCGCGTCGGCGGCGCGGACCAATGCCTTGAATCGAATCGAGTTGCGACGCCAGTCCTTTCTTGGCGCGCAATTTGCGATGGTACGTGATTCCAAATCGATGCGCCTCGTCGCGGATGCGCTGGAGTAATTTGAGCGCCTCCGAGGTCTTGGGTAACCTCAAAGGGGCCGGTTTGTGCGGCACAAAAACTTCTTCTTCCTGTTTTGCTAAACTGATCAGATTGACGCCTTCGATTCCCAACTCTTGTAAGATTTCGTGCGCCGCGCTCAACTGCCCTTTGCCGCCGTCGATGATGATCAAGTCCGGCATTTGTTTCCACGAATCGTCTTTTTTCTCGATGCTACCGCGAGCATCGCCTACAGCGGCATCCGTCAATCGTTTGAAGCGTCGGCGCAAAACTTCTTGCAAACTCGCAAAATCGTTTGCGCCATCGACGGTTTTGATTTTGAATTTCCGATAATCACTCTTCTTCGCCGCGCCGCGCTCAAACACCACCATCGACCCAACCGAGTTTGTCCCTTGCGTGTTGGAAATATCGTAACATTCCATTCGGAGCGGCGGATTTTGCAAACCAAGTTGTTCTTGCAGTTCCGCAACTGCACTCATTTGTTTGGTTTCATCCGCGAGCCATTGCGCTTTGAGCGAAGTCAACGTCGCGCGCGCATTTTCCTCTGCCATCGTCATCAATTCT
Source organism: Anaerolineae bacterium (assembly GCA_034435055.1). Lineage (GTDB taxonomy): Bacteria > Chloroflexota > Anaerolineae > UBA4142 > UBA4142 > DAOTXS01. Next base: position 8,832 of record DAOTXS010000023.1, read on the forward strand.
TTGCTCTGCCCGTTGCGGGGTACTTGCAACAACACCTGATTGCCGCGTTGGCGATTCAACCACTCTTCGATTACCTTGGCTTCGTCGATCTGCGCCGGCAAGAGAATTTCCGGCGGGACGTACGCGGCTTCGTCGTAAAATTGCTTGACGAACGACGACAAGACTTGATCGGCGTTCTCGCCTTCCGTCCCCTCGAGCACAAAATATTCGCGTCCCAGCAATTTGCCGCCGCGCACAAAAAAAACCTGGACACACGCGTCGCCGTCGTCGCGCGCAAACGCAATCACATCTTGATCGATCATCAGCGGCGAGACAACTTTTTGATGCTCGGTGATGCGCGCAATCGCTTGCAATTGATCGCGGTAGCGCGCCGCCCGCTCGAATTCCAACTTGTTCACCGATTCGTCGAGTTTGACGCGAATCGCTTCGGTAACCTCGTCCGTTTTGCCTTGCAAGAATTTGCACAGCCGGTCGATCATCGCGCGGTACTCGTCGCGCGTCGATGCACCGATGCACGGCGCAATACACAAGTGCAGATCATAGTACAAACATGCGCGCCGATCTTTGCCGGTGATTTCGCGGTCGCACGTGAGATAGGGAAAAATTTTGCGGAGCGTGTCCATCGTTTGATGCACCGCCCACACTGCCGTGAACGGACCGAAATAGCGCGCGCCATCGTTGTCCATTCGTCGCGTCACGTACACTTTGGGAAATGGTTCCTGCCACGTTACTTTGATGTACGGATAACGCTTGTCGTCCTTGAGCCGCACGTTGAAATGCGGCTTGTACTTTTTGATGAGATTACACTCGAGTACCAGCGCTTCGAGTTCCGACTCGGTGATGATGAACTCGATGTTGCCGATGCGTTCGACGAGTCGCCAGACTTTGGCGTCCTGTCCGTACGGTGCGTGAAAGTACGAGCGGACGCGATTGCGTAAATTGACCGCCTTGCCGACGTAAATGACATGGTCGCGTTCATCCTTCATCAGATAAACGCCGGGATTCGTCGGCAAGGCATCAAGGATTTTTTGAATTTCAGGACGCGGCGTGAATTTTTCCATTTACGCAGTTGGACGGCGCGGGCGAAAGATGAACCAGAACAGAATCAACGCCAGAATGAATCCGATTAACATCGGCACCACAATCGCCACGAGCGAAACGCCCACCGAGACCACATCTTCGCCGACGCTGACGAACGCATTGCCGATGCCGCCGGTGCTTGCTGTGACAACGGGACGCGCGCTGGCTTTGACCGCGTGCACGCCGAACGCGAGAATGAGACCGAGGATGACGGCGATGACCGGATGTAAATCGATGACGCTGGTACTTGCCGCAAACAAAATCGCGCCAGCAGTCGGGCGGACGAACGTTTGAATGACATCGTTGAGCGAATCGGCGGCGGGCACTTTGTCGACAATCATTTCGATGATGAGCAAAACGACGAGTGCGCCGATGACAAATTCATTCGTCAAAATGTCGAACGGCGGACTGAGTTTGATCCAATCGGTGAAACGCGCGGCGAGGGCGACAGTGAGCAACGGGATGTACGCGTTTAGCCCAGACGCCGACGAAAGGCCAAAGGCGGTCAAGATGCTGGAAATTGCGGAAACCATTTCAACCTCGTTGGAAATGATTATACCACAAAAGAGAACAAAGGGGCTAGAAAACCACACAACGTGATCGTTGCATAGTTGGTGAAATTCATCTGGTCAGGTAGAATCGGGTATCTCATCACGGAGTGTCCCGATGCATCTGAGTGTTCGTTTGCCCAAAGTCGAACCTTTGCACATTGAACCCCCCACCCGTTG
>DAOTXS010000024.1:0-68508 GCA_034435055.1 Anaerolineae bacterium
GCGGATATTCGTGTGGCGGGCGGCGTGGCGCGCATGAGCGACCCGGCCCTGATCCTGCGCATCATGGACGCGGTGACCATCCCAGTGATGGCCAAATGCCGCATCGGCCACTTTGTCGAAGCGCAGGTGCTCGAAGCCCTGGGCGTGGACTACATCGACGAAAGCGAAGTGCTGACTCCCGCCGATGAGCAGTTCCACATCAACAAACACGACTTCAACGTGCCGTTTGTGTGCGGCTGCCGAGACCTGGGCGAAGCGCTGCGGCGCATCGGCGAAGGCGCGGCGATGATCCGCACGAAAGGCGAAGCCGGCACCGGCGATGTCGTCGAAGCGGTGCGGCACGCGCGCACTGTGTTTGGCGAGATTCGCCGCATTCAAAATATGCGCCCCGATGAGTTGATGCACGTTGCCAAAGAAATGGGCGCGCCGTTCGACTTGGTGAAAGAGGTTGCGAAACTGGGACGTTTGCCGGTCGTGAACTTTGCGGCGGGCGGCATCGCTACGCCGGCGGATGCCGCGTTGATGATGCAACTCGGCGTCGATGGTGTGTTTGTCGGCTCGGGGATTTTCAAATCCAGCAACCCGGCAAAACGCGCGAAAGCGATTGTCGAAGCAACGACGCATTTCAACGACCCGGCGATTATCGCCAAAGTGTCGCGCGGGTTGGGCGATCCAATGTCCGGGCTTGCCGCGCGCGCGATTCCAGAAAAAGAGCAACTCGCGGTGCGTGGGTGGTAATCGTTGGAACGTTCAAATGTTTGAACGATGAAGCAAATGAAAATTGGGGTCCTCGCGCTTCAAGGCGCGTTCATCGAACATATCAAGATTCTGGAATCGCTCGGTGTACAAGCGGTCGAGGTGCGCAAAGCGGAACAGTTGCGCGACCTGGATGGCTTGATTATTCCCGGCGGTGAAAGCACCACCTTCGGCAAACTTGCCGCCGAATTTGATTTGATCGAGCCGTTGCGAAAATTCTGCAAGACCGGCAAACCGGTGTGGGGCACGTGCGCCGGGATGATTTTTTTGGCAAAAGATGTCGGACGCAAACAGCCGGTCATCGGCTTGATGGATGTGCGCGTCAAGCGTAACGCGTTTGGTCGGCAAGTCGATAGTTTTGAAACTGATCTCGACATCCCGGTATTGGGTAAACAACCCTTTCACGCGATTTTTATTCGCGCGCCGTTGATCGAAAGCGTCGGCAGAAATGTCGAGGTGTTGGCGAAGTTGGCTGACGGAACGATTGTCGCCGCGCGGCAAGAGAATTTGCTTGCGACTTCGTTTCACCCGGAACTGACGAACGACAGCCGGTTTCATCGATACGTGATCGAACACTTGGGGAAAAAAGGAAGAGGGTATCCATGAATATCGAGCTCACGCAAGAAATCGCCCGCGCGCCGGTGACGGTGATGCGGATGAACGGGCGCATCAATTTGAGCAACGCCGAGGAAATACAAAAGGCGGCGCAAACCGCGTATGCAAAAGGTGCGCGCAATCTGCTCATCGATTTGGCGCAAGTCGAATCGATCACGAGCGCTGGCTTGCGCGCGATTCTGGCTACGGTCAAGTTGTTCGGCGGCGAAACGACCGGCGGCAAGCAATCGCCGCACGTCAAACTTTTGCAACCGAACGAATCGGTGCGGCAGGTGCTCAAGATTGCCGGCCTTGTCGATTTCATAGAGATTTACGACGACCGCGCGCGCGCCATAGCGTCGTTTTGAAAATGGGGCAATAAAAAATTTGGCGCAGGAATCACACTCCTGCGCCAATTTTGTTTACGGGCTGGGGATGCGGGGACCGGATTTGCCGATGTATTTGATGCGCGCCGAGTTCACCATGATCGCATCTTGTTCGATGATGTACTTGCGATTGGATTCCAACATAACAACTGCTTTGGTGATCGGCAGAAAGGTGTGTTCAGGCACGGTTAGCACGCGCCGCAAATCCAGATCGCCGGCGGTGTGCAGTGTGCCGCGCACTTCCATTCCCTCCATCACCAGAAAAACATCGTGCGCTTCTTTTTTGACATACCCCGAAAATCGATGTCCGGGCGGAATAGCAGTTTGCGGTGGTTCAAAAGCCGCCACCACCCACAACTTGGGCACCACTGCCGCGGGATGTTTTTGCAAAATCTTACCCGGCTCATCCAACCGCGCGACGGAAGCATCGAGCAAACTTACCGCGGTCTCGCGCCGATCATTCAGAAAATCGGACAAGCGTTGCCCGCGAAATAACAATTCACCGGCAATCGAATGATTTGCCGTCAACAGAACCACACTGTATCGAACTCGCTCTTCAGCCATTGGGCATATTCTATGTCCACCGCGCCTGATTGTCAATTAACCGATAGTCCTCCGCTTGTCCATCTCTGGCTTGGAATTCTAACCATTTCTTTATCGGTAATTTCGTATTCTTATACCGCTTTTACAGTTTGCAAATAGAATGGTCTTGGTTTAAGATATGTGTGCAAAATATCACGTAGCTTACGTGATTGACAATTCTTTTAGGAGAAGCAGAACGACATGACGGCTCATCTTGAAATCCGCGACCTCCACGTTTCCGTTGAAGGCAAAGAAATTATCAAGGGCATCGATCTGAAAATCAATCGAGGCGAAATTCACGCGATTATGGGACCGAACGGTTCTGGCAAATCAACACTCGCCAACACGATTGCCGGGCATCCCAAGTACGAAATCACGCAGGGCGATATTCTGTACAAAGGTGAAAGTATTCTAGAGTGGGGAGCCGACGAACGCGCGCAAAAAGGAATTTTTCTCGCGTTCCAGTATCCAATGGCGATTCCTGGCGTAACGGTTGCCAACTTTCTCCGCACGGCACTCAACTCCAAACGCAAAGCGACCGGCACGAACGGCGATTCTAAAGCGATCAGTATTCCAGAATTCCGCAAATTGATGCGCGAAAAAATGGCGTTGTTGAAACTCGAAGATGCTTTTGCAACCCGCTACATCAACGATGGTTTTTCTGGCGGCGAGAAAAAACGCGTCGAGATTTTGCAAATGGCGGTCTTGAATCCGGAACTCGCTGTGCTCGATGAAACCGATTCCGGGCTCGACATCGACGCCTTGCGCATCGTCTCCGAAGGCGTGAATGCGATTGCCGGACCCAACATCGGCGTCTTGATGATCACGCACTATCAACGGATTCTGAATTATATCAAACCACAGTTTATCCACGTTTTGGTAAATGGTCAGGTAGCCATGTCCGGCGGGCCGGAACTGGCGTTGCAATTGGAAGAAAAAGGGTACGATTGGCTCAAAGAGACAGTTTGACGTTTCAACGTTAAACGGTGACAGGAGTTAGCATGGCTGAATTCGATAAAAAATCATTCGACATCGGCTCGTCGAGTTCGTTCTACAAAGAGAAATACGGATTTTACGATCCGGAAAAATACGTGTTCAAAGCGAAAAAGGGTTTGAACCGCGAAATCGTCGAAGAGATTTCGTGGATGAAAAACGAGCCGGATTGGATGCGGCAATTCCGTCTCCGCTCGCTCGAACTGTTCGAGAAAAAACCGATGCCGCAGTGGGGCGCGAATCTCAACGACATTGACTTTGACGACATTTACTATTTCTTGCGCGCAACCGATAAATCGGAACGCTCGTGGGATGAGGTCCCGGAAGACATCAAGAACACGTTTGATCGGCTCGGTATTCCAGAAGCGGAAAAGAAATTCCTCGCCGGCGTTGGCGCGCAGTACGAATCCGAAGTCGTCTATCACAACATCCAAGAGCATCTCAAGAAGCAAGGCGTCATCTTCCTGGGAATGGATCAAGCGCTCGCCGAACATCCCGACTTGGTCAAAAAATATTTCGGCACAGTGATTCCACCCGCCGACAACAAATTCGCGTCGTTGAACAGCGCGGTGTGGTCGGGTGGCTCGTTCATTTACGTCCCGCCGGGCATCCACGTCGAGATGCCGTTGCAAGCATATTTCCGTATCAACGCGCGTAACATGGGACAGTTTGAGCGCACGTTGATTATTGCGGATGAAGGATCGTATGTGCACTATGTCGAAGGATGCACCGCGCCCACTTACTCTAGCGATTCACTTCACAGCGCGGTTGTCGAAATCATCGTCAATAAAGGTGCGCGCGTGCGTTATACCACAATTCAAAATTGGTCGTCGAATGTGTACAACCTGGTAACCAAGCGCGCGGTTGCGTACGAAGATGCCACAATGGAATGGGTCGATTGCAACCTGGGTTCCAAGACGACGATGAAATATCCGGCGGTGTATATGATGGGCAAAGGCGCGCACGGCGAAATCTTGTCCGTCGCGTTTGCCGGCAAAGGTCAGCACCAAGACGCCGGCGGCAAAGTCGTTCACGCCGCGCCGTACACTTCGTCGCTTGTCACATCGAAATCGATTAGCAAGGACGGCGGGCGCACCTCGTATCGTGGTTTGCTCAAAGTGTACCCGGGATGCGAAGGGGTGAAATCGAATGTGCGTTGCGACGCGCTCTTGCTCGATGAAGATTCGCGCTCGGACACGTACCCGTACATCGAAGTGGATGAAGACAACGTGCAAATCGGGCATGAAGCAAGCGTGTCGAAAATCGGCGAAGAGCAACTCTTCTATTTGATGTCGCGCGGCTTGAGCGAAGCGGAAGCCGCGACGATGATCGTCAGCGGTTTCATCGAACCCATCGTCAAGGAATTACCAATGGAATTCGCGGTCGAGATGAATCGGTTGATTCAATTGCAAATGGAAGGTTCAGTCGGCTAAAACGTTTGGAGTACAACAACACAATGGCAAACAATGTGGCAACCTTGAAATTGGAAACCGGGTTTTCAAAGAACGCCATCGAAGCATTATCGAAATTCAAGCACGAACCGGATTGGGTGCGCGCGCGGCGGTTGGAAGCGTGGCACTTGTACGAAGAGACGCCAATGCCGGCGTCGAACGACGAATTGTGGCGGCGCACGTCGGTCAAGGATTTGAAATTTGACAACGTGGTTCCATTTGCGCCGAACGAAAGCGTAAACGCGCTCGAGGTTTTGCCGGCGAAATTCAAACAAATTGCCAACGATGCAAATGCCGGCGGCGTGTTGGTGCAATACAATTCTGCCGGCGCGCACACGCGTCTCGCCGAGTCGCTCAAAAAGCGTGGTGTGATCTTTTGTGACCTGGATACTGCGATCCGCGAGCACCCGGAATTGGTCAAGCAATATTTCATGACCCAAGCAGTTACCTACACGGAAAATCGGTACGCCAGCGCCAAGCCATCCACAAGTTCCAGCGGGAAACACGAAGGCGGCGGGTACGGCGATACGATTGGCGATTTGAAATTCGCGGCGCTGCACGGCGCATTTTTTAGCGGCGGGACATTTTTGTACGTGCCGCGCGGCGTGATGATTGACGTGCCCTTGCAATCGCTCACGTATTTTAATTCGCCGGACTTGGCGATGTTCACGCACACGCTCGTCGTCGTGGAAGAAGGCGCGGCGGTCACGCTGATCGAGAATTACGCGTCGAAGGAAAACGTTGCGCGCCGATTCTCGAGCGGCGCGGTGGAATTGATTCTCAAGCCGGGCGCGCAGCTGCAATATTTTCATTTGCAAGATTTCGCGCGCGACGTGTGGCACTTTACTTCGCAGACGGCGTTGCTCGAACGCGATGCGTCGCTCACGTGGCTCAACGGCACCCTCGGCAGTCAATCGACCAAAGCATTTCTCGATTGCAAGTTTTTAGGCGCGGGCGCAAATGCAAAACTGCTCGGCTTTTTCTTCGGCGATGACAAACAGCATTTCGATCAGCACACGTTCCAAAATCACATCGTCGGTCACACCGAAAGCGATTTGCTCTACAAAGGTGCGTTGAAAGACACGGCCTATTCCGCGTTTCGTGGTTTGATTCGCGTCAACCCGGCGGCGCAACGTTCCGATGCGTACCAAGCCAATCGGAATATTTTACTCAGTCCCAAAGCGCACGCGGATTCGATTCCGGAATTGGAAATCGAAGCGAACGACGTGCGCTGCACGCACGGCGCGACGGTTGGGCCCATAGATCCCGAGCAAATCTTTTATTTGCAGACGCGCGGCATTCCCAAAGTTGAAGCGGAAAAAGTCATCGTCGAAGGATTCTTTGATCCGCTCATGCAAAAAATTCCGCTTGAATCGATTCGCGACGAATTGGCGCAAGCGATTCAAAGCAAAATTGGCGTCTAGTGTTTTTGAGGAGGAGCGCGAGGGGTAGGAAATTTTCGCCTCCTCTCTTTGTCTCCTCCCGTTTTAGAAAGGATGGCTCGCGATGAGTCAATATGCACATCCCGAAGTGTTGGTCGAAACCGACTGGGTCGCCCAACACTTGAACGATAAACATCTCCGGATTGTGGAATCGGACGAAGACATTTTGCTGTACGAGGTTGGACACATTCCCGGTGCGGTCAAGATCGATTGGCACGTCGATTTGCAGGACACGCTCGTGCGCGATTACATCAACAAACGTGGTTTTGAAACATTGCTCTCGAATCACGGCATTGCGAACGACACGACGGTTGTGTTCTACGGCGATAAAAATAACTGGTGGGCGTGTTATGCGTTTTGGGTCTTTAAATTGTTCGGTCACGAAAAATGCTTGATTATGAACGGCGGTCGCCAAAAGTGGATTGCGGAAAATCGGCCGATGTCAAAAGATGTGCCAAGTTACCCGCGCACAAATTATGTGGCGAAAGAGCGCGACGACAAAAAGATTCGCGCGTTCCGCGACGATGTGATGAAACACATCGGCAGCCGTAACCCGCTCGTCGATGTGCGGTCACCGCAAGAATACAGCGGCGAATTGTTGCATATGCCGGGTTATCCGCAGGAAGGCGCGTTGCGCGGCGGTCACATTCCCGGCGCCAAGAGCATTCCTTGGGCAAAAGCGGTGCGCGAAGACGGCACGTTCAAACCGGCAGACGAGTTGAAAGCGCTGTACGAACCGCAAGGCATCACCGCCGATAAAGATGTGATTGCGTACTGCCGCATCGGCGAACGGTCGAGCCACACGTGGTTCGTGCTGACGTACTTGCTGGGCTATCCTCAAGTGCGCAATTACGATGGCTCGTGGACGGAGTGGGGCAATCTTGTCGGCGCGCCAATCGAGAAATAATAAAGTTCAAAAATCACAACCTGAAACCTGCAACGATGAATCGAAACGAATATATCGAATTCATTCTCGATCACTTTAACAATCCGCGCCATCAAGGCGTAATCGATGATCCCGATATTTTGGTGAACGGGGGCAACCCGGGCTGCGGTGATGTCGTCACGATGTACGTCAAAGTCGATAGCGAGAATCGCGTGGTCGATGTAAAATTCGAGGGGAGGGGTTGCACGATCAGCATGGCTGGCGCATCGCTCATTACGGAAATGGTTATCGGCAAAACGCTCAAAGAAATCGAAGAAATGCCGTACGCGCCGTTAATTGACCAAATGGGCGAAGATGTGGTAAAATCGCGACTGCGATGCGCGACACTGGGGATCGATACGCTCAAAGGCGGCGCGCGGGAATATCCTAGCCGCCAAGCCCTGGGGCAAAAATTGATCCAGCCCATCGTGCTCGCGCACACGCTACCAACCGATTAAGCAATCCCAAAATTTTCCTCGAAAGGAGAACACAATGGCGTACGTGATTGCTGAGCCGTGCATCGGTACCAAAGACACCGCGTGCGTGAACGTCTGTCCCGTGGACTGCATTCACCCGAAGAAAGACGAAAACTTCGAACCGGTGCAACAGCTGTATATCGATCCAGACACTTGCATCGATTGCGGCGCGTGTGTGCCCGAATGCCCCGTGAGTGCGATCTTCCCCGAACCCGATTTGAAGGACGAGTGGAAGTTCTTCACGGAGAAGAATGCCGATTATTACAAACTCTCAGCCGCCGATTTCGAAGCCAAGTGGAAATCGCCGGGCAAGACCCAGTAACGGTATTCGCCTTGATGGCATTTTGCAACCCCCGTCGGGAATCGTGGACGGGGGTTTGCCTTTTGCGTGTGGTACGGATAGAATAAGGAAAAGAATAATTCCACGAAGAACTTTAAGGAACTCTAAAAAATCTTTTGTGATCCTGCGTGTTCTTGGTGGATGATATGAGGTTACAATGACCGAATCGAATCTGGCGGGACACAAGCCCGCGCCCGAATATCCGGAAAATAGTCCGGAAGCGATCATCAAACAAGCACTCCGCACCGTCAAAGACCCGGAGATTGGTTTGGATGTAATTCAACTGGGTCTGATCCGTGAAATCAATCTCGGTCTCGACGAGCCAGAAATCAAGATGATGTTGACGACGCCGTTCTGCCCGTACGGCGGTTGGCTCATTCAAAGCGTCCGGGATGCGGCGGAACACGTCGCCGGCAAGAAGATGAAGGTTACCGTGATGCCGGATCTCTGGGATCCCAATTATATGGAAGACCCCGGGTTGCTGATGGGTTGGTAAGTGAATCAATTCGTCAAGCCGATGCAGGCATTTCCCGGCTTGGAATCTTTTGCCCGCACGATCCGTTTGCCCCACGCCGGATTGACGCTTTACATTTACGATGCCGGCGACAAGCACGCGTCGCCCATTCTGCTCATTCACGGACTCGGCGATGAGGCGGATACGTGGCGGCATTTGATTCTGCCGCTTGCCGCAACTCATCGCGTCATCGCACTCGATTTGCCGGGATTTGGTCGCAGCGACAAGCCGAACGTCGCGTACACGATTCCATTTTTCCAAAACACGCTAATCGAATTGCTCGACACGCTGGCAATTCAATCTGCGATGCTCGTCGGTCATTCGCTTGGCGCAATTATGGCGCACGCTATCGCATTGAATCACCCGGCACGCGTGAATCGATTGGTGTTGGTGGGTGGCGCGCTGGTTGCATCGGTGCAAAAAATCAACCTTGTCGCGTTGTTGTTTCTAATTCCCGGCTTGGGCGAATGGCTCTACAATCGATTGCGCAACGATCCGCAAGCCGCGTATCGCACTCTCGCGCCGTACTATCATCGCATCGATGATTTGCCCGAAGCGGATCGTACATTCTTGTTCCAACGCGTCAACGAACGTGTGTGGAGTGATGAACAGCGCCGCGCGTTTCTCTCGACCTTACGCAATCTCGTGCGTTGGATTCCCGGTCAGCAACGTGATTTACAATCGCGCTTGGCATGCTCGTCTGTGCCAACGCTCGCGATCTGGGGGGAGGATGACCAAATCAACGATGCCGAGAATGGTAAAGCGTTGGTCAAACTCCAACCGACTGCGCGATTGGTGATTGTGCCAAACGCCGGACACAATGTCCACCAAGAAAATCCGGGCGCGGTGTTGGACGCGTTACACACTGAATAGTTACAGAGGTCATAGAGAAAAACTTTCTATGTCCTCGGTGGCAAAAAATAACCATGTCCAAACGCCGCATCTTGCTCCTTGTATTGTTTATTCTCGCCGCGCTAGTTGTGATCCCCAACACGCGTTCACTGTACGAGGGCATCTGGTTTTATTTGCGCGATGCCGTGACGTACAATCCGTACGCAAGTATTCCGGTCAACCGCGATGGTCGTCACGGTTCGCTCTACGATCTCAGCCGGCTTCGCAATGTTGAGCGTTTGCAGTATCTCCACCGTACACTCGATTCGCTAAATCTCTCCGTCACGCCAATTGCAATTCCGAATTCATCTTTGCCCAACCTCTTCGTTCGATTTGATAGCGCGGCGCAACCGCTCGTCATTTTTTCCGCGCACTACGACAAACTTTTCGACGAGGCAGAATATCAGGGTGCATCGGACAACACGGCAGCGGTGAGTGTTCTGCTCGCGGCAATTGATGAACTGGCGCGGCGCGGCGATGCCGGCAATCGCGCGTTCCTCTTTACCGGCGAAGAAGAAACCGGTTTGCGCGGCGCGGCGGCGTTCGTCGAGTACGCGCGCGCGAATAAAATAGCGATCCGCGAGATCATCAGCTTGGACAACCTCGGGCGCGACAAACTGGCCATTCGTCCGTCCGCGCCGATTCCCGGTTTTGTGTTCAACATTCCTTGGCTCGGCGACTTGGTGTTCGATGGACGCGAGATTCGTCCCAGTCCGGCGTTTCCGTTGGCAAATTCCCGGCTCACGCAAGCACTCTTGCGCGTGCAACCGGAGATTATCGTCTACGAACGTTTTACCGCGCTCGGCGATTCGAACGTGTTTCAAGCGAACGGCATCGATACCGTCATGATCAGCGCGAGCAATATGTATTATCTCGAACAAACCTGGCACACCTACGCCGACCGCTGGGAATTGATCGACGAGCGCAATCTTGAACGCGCACTCGATTTGATTTTAAATTACCGGTAGCTATGACCCTTCGCATCATCACCGACAGCACGAGCGATTTACCACCCGACCTTGCCGCGCAACTCGGCATCGTCATCGTGCCGTGCTTCATCAACATCGGCGAACAAAGTTTTCTCGACGGCATCGACCTATCGCGCCAAGAATTTTACGCGCGACTCCCCACGTACACGCCATTTCCCAAGACCGCCGCGCCCGGCATCGAATTATTCCAGCAAGCGTATCGGCAAGTGATCCGTGAGGGTGCCACTGAAATTTTATCGATTCACGTTGCATCGAGTTTGAGTGCGGTGTACAATGTTGCGATGATTGCCGCACAAGAAATGAACGATGCGCCCATCACCGTTTTCGATTCGCGGCAATTATCGCTGGGCACCGGTTTCCAAGCGATGATCGCCGCGCAACTTGCCGCCGCCGGATTTTCAATCGCTGAAATCGTCCGGCGACTCGACGAAAAAATCTTGCACATCCACGCTATGGCGGTTCTTGACACACTCGAATTTTTGCGGCGCGGCGGACGAGTCTCGCGGTTGGTGTCCAGTCTGGGCTCGCTTTTGCACATCAAGCCGGTGATGCACGTCTACAACGGCGAAGTGAACGCCGAACGAGTTCGCTCGCGCAAAACCGCGGTGGCACGAATGCTCGACATTGCGCAAGCGTCCGCGCCGTTCGAACAACTTGCTATCGTGCATACGCATGCGCCCGCGCTTGCTGAAGAATTGCGTCAACACGTGCAAACTGTTTTCCCATCGACCGATATTTCACTTTGTGTCGAAGTTACGCCGGTGATCGGCGCGCATTTGGGACCTGATGCCGTTGGTTTGATTTACATCGGCGCAAAATAGCGGAGGAATTTTTTGTGGAAAAAATTCGATTAGGTGCGACGGATCTCGTAATCACTGAAATGGGCATCGGCGCGTGGCAATGGGGCGACACCCGCTTTTGGGGTTATGGTCGCGGTTACGGCGAAGATGATGTGCGCGCCGCAATGGAATTAACGATTACATCGCCCATCAATTTTCTCGACACCGCCGAAGTGTACGGGTTTGGTACATCGGAACGATTGATTGGTAAATTTCTCGATGGTCACCGTTCGTCGCTTGTCATCGCCTCGAAATTTTTTCCGTTCCCGTGGCGAGTGCGCCGCGCGCAACTCCTCGATGCGTTGCGTGGAACGCTGAAACGATTGGCCATCGCGCAACTTGATCTGTACCAAATCCACTGGGCATTTCCGCCGGTGTCAATTGAAACGTGGATGTCGGCGATGGCGGACGCCATTGATGCTGGGTTGATTCGCGCGGTTGGCGTGTCAAATTACAATGCCGAGCAAACGCGCCGCGCGTACGATGCGCTTGCCAAACGTAACATTCCGCTCGCGTCGAATCAAGTGCCGTACAGTTTGCTCAATCGGAACATCGAGTTTGGCGGAACGCTGCAGACGTGCCGAGAATTGAACGTAACGATTATTGCGTACAGTCCGATTGCGCAAGGAATTCTTTCCGGCAAATATACGCCGGCAAATTTGCCGCCTGGGTTGCGGCGCGGACGATACAACCGAAAAGTAGTCGCCCAAGTGCAACCGCTGATTGGTTTGATGCGCGAAATTGGTCAAGCACACGGCGGCAAGACGTCGGCGCAAGTCGCAATCAACTGGACGATCTGTAAAGGTACCGTGCCGATTCCGGGCGTCAAGAATGTCCGGCAGGCGCAGGAAAATATCGGCGCGGCGGGGTGGCGGTTGACGGCAGATGAGGTTGCGGCGTTGGATCAAGCGAGTGCGAGGGTAAAATGAAACGAATGCTCAAAATCATTTTGATCGTGCTTGGCGTTGTGATTGTCTTGTTGGCGATTGTTCCGTTTCTCATTCCGGTGCCACCGCTCGAAAACGTTGTGCCGCCGGAAAAGCTGGCGGATGCGGATAGCCGGTTCATCAACATCCACGGCATCAACGTGCATTACAAAATGTTTGGGCAAGGCAAGCCGGTTTTCATTCTCTTGCATGGTTTCGCCGCGAGTGAATTTTCGTGGCGCGAGGTGATGCAACCGCTTGCACAAGAATACAACGCAACCGTGATCGCGTACGACCGCCCGGCGTTTGGCTTGACCGCGCGTCCGTTGCCCGGCGAATGGACAGGCGACTCGCCGTACGGACCGGACGCGCAAGTGAATATGCTAATCGGTTTGATGGACGCGCTGAAAATCGAACGCGCGATTTGGGTGGGCAATTCAGCCGGCGGCGGCATTGCCGCGCTCGCCGCGCTTCGTCATCCCAGCCGGGTGGATGCGCTGATTCTCGTCGATGCGGCAATCGGCGGGGGTAGCAACGCGCCGTGGTATCAGCCGTTGATGACGACGCCGCAAGGACGACGGATCGGACCCTTGATCGCGCGGCAGATCAAAGAGTGGGGCATTGATTTTGGCAAATCGGCGTGGCACGCTCCATCCAAGATTACGCCGGAGATTTGGCAAGGGTATTTGAAACCACTTCAGGTCGAAAACTGGGATCGCGCGTTGTGGGAGTTTACGGCGTCGTCCCGCCCCACCGAACTGGCGAGTCAAATCAAAAATATCACGCTGCCGACGCTTGTCATCACCGGCGATGATGACAAAATCGTACCCAAGGAACGAAGCATTCGGTTGGCAAATGAGTTACCGAACGCCAAGTTGGTAGTGATTCCAAATTGTGGTCACGTGCCTCACGAGGAATGTCCCGCCGAGTTTCTGAGCGCGGTGAAAAATTTTATGGGGACGATGCGATGAGAAAAGCAAAACCGGGTTTCAAGGAGAAACCCGGTTTCTTATTTATGCCGCTTCGGCGAGCGCGCGATGTTCTTTGAAATACGCATCGACCTCGCTGCGTGCTTTTTGAAACTGTTTGATCAGTGCTTCGTCATTCCCTTTATACGAAGCCAGTGTTCGCTTGGCGCACGCCGAGCAACCCATCAACGCTTTGTAGCGATCCGGGTTGCAATCGAGGCAACTGCATTGGCGGATCATCATCAGCGAGAAGGCAAGACTATCGGGGTGATCCTCGGGCAGGTTGGCGACACGCTTGGTCAAGTCGCGCCACTTGCCGTTGCGTATCGTCATCAACGATGCGATGCTCTTGTGCGGGAACAAAATCTCGGCACGCATAGTTAATCGACTTCCTTTCTATGGACGCGGATAACGCATCCGCATTGGTTTTTCAATCGGCGATGAAAGCGGCAAGCAGCCGTACCCCCGATTCTGTTCTGTCCGTCATCTGTCTCACGGCTGGCGCCGTGGTCACGCTTGCGTTGCCGAGTGTTGTTCGGCTTTCACAGCGAAACTGCGACGGGAATCCACCGGCTTGCGCCAGCCGATCCCACCCGCCTTGCTCCCAGTTGGACATTCACCTAGCCGCCGATATTGCTATCGACGCTGGTGGGCTTTTACCCCACCGTTGCACTCCTGACTCGCTTACGCGAGCGGATATGTTCTCTGTTGCAGTTGTCGTCACGCGCCGATTACTCGGCGTGTGCCCTCACTTGTCGTTTCGTGAGGCAACCGCGTTTCTTGCCGCGGCAAGAAACCGGGAGTCGGGAAGTTCCTCTCGTTGATACGAGCGACGGATCACTTGCTTGCCGAAAATGAGGCGGCAGGGAATCGAACCCTGAACCCACAGCTTAACCTACCACACTAGCTTTCGCTAGCCGCGCTTGCGCGCGTTGTAGTCTGGATCATCTCTTTACCCTCGGCTTTGTCCGGTCGGGTAGATTGCGTATGATCTCTGAGGGCTTGCTTGAAATCGAGATAGGTTTCAAACCAATGAACACCTTTGCGTTGATTGTTCTTTGGTTTATCTACTCGAATGACGGTGGTGCCTTTGGCTTCAAGTATTTGATCTACACTCAAAAAGAGAATGATATCTCTTTGCGGAATGTAAACCGCAAACACATCCACGTCTTTTGATTTGTAGCGATAGCGATATCCCCCGGACCACTCTTCCGAGAATCCACGCTAATTTTGCCTTCTTTGAGATTCCTCGTCTTGACTTGGATTTTGATTGGTTGGTCATCAACCAAAACAATCAAATCCACTCGCGCCAAGTCTCCCATTTCGGCAAAGACGCTCAAACCTTTGGACATGAGATGCGCCGCGACACGCAGTACGCCAATGGCTCCCAACTGTTTACTATGTAGTTTCATCTATGCCGCTCTCCTGCATAGGGTATCAAACTTTGAGAGCCAATTCAAGGTTGCCTGCTGATTGCCCACATATCCCTGACATTTTCACGCGGAGTAACGTAGTCAGGGCTTGAGGGTGTTCCAGCATACAGCAATCTGCACTGTCCCAAATTACTTTGGGCAGGCTCCATTCATTAAAGGCTGTTGCTCTGCCAATTGAGCTACCGCCCCCTATAAGATTTTAACGTGCGTCAGGCACAAAAATCGGCGTGAGTTCATCACGCCGCAACAGGCGTTTCCCCGTTTGCTTGGGCAGTTTACCACAACTATTTATTGCTTGTCAAGCGTTTTGCCAAGCTCAAATTATGTTAATTGGCGGCGAAGTAAAGTCGATGTTCAAAAGCGAATTGCCAATAATCTAGCAATCTCCTCCAAAAATATCCGATCCGATTCGGTGAACGCCGCCGGCACATCGCTGTCAATATCGATTTCGCCGAACACACGATTGTCGCGCATAATCGGCACGACGATTTCGCTCCGCGTTTCCAAACTGCACGCGATGTACTCGGCATCGCTGTTCACATCGTCCACGATCACCGTGTCTTTAATGCGCGCGGCGCGCCCACAGATGCCTGCGCCAATCGGAATGCGTGTGTGTTCGGTGGGGCGACCGCGAAACGAATGCAACACCAATGTCTCGCCATCGAGCAAGTAAAGATAAACGCCGGTGTAATGTGGAAAATTTTCTTTGAGCGTTGCGGCAACCAAGTCAAGGAGATTAGAGATTGGGGATTCGAGATTTTGTTTGACCAGTTCAATTACTTTTTGTTGATTCATTTTTCATTCCTCCATAAGAACAAAACCTGTCGGATCCGAGCATCGACAGGTCTATCAATCTCTTGTCTCTAATCTCTACCTAAACAACCCGCCCACCGCAAGCGCCAGCGCCGGTGCAGGGAACACGCCCAGCGCAATCACGCCAACCACGGCGATGATCAACGCAATCGTTACAAACACATCCACGCGCAGCTTGTCCCAACCCGGCTTGGCTTCGTTCATATACATTTGCACGAGGGGACGCAAATAGAAATACGCTGAGACGAGACTGTTCAATACGCCGATGACCGCCAGCCACGTCCAACCATTTTCGACTGCCGCGCTGAAAATCAAAAATTTTCCAACAAACCCGGCGAACGGTGGAAAGCCGGCAAGCGACAGCATGAAAATCGTTAGTGCCGCCGCGACGAGCGGTTGCTTTTGCGCCGCGCCAGCATAATCTCCAATTTCTAATCTCTCTCGCGCGCCATCGCTTAACGCAATCACTGCGCCAAACGCACCCAGGTTCGTTAGCGTGTACGCCAGCAAATAAAACAACGCCGATGACGTACCATTCGATCCCATCGCGACGAGTGCAATCAAAATGTACCCCGCGTGCGCGATACTCGAGTACGCGAGCATGCGTTTGATATTCGATTGCAAGAGCGCGGCGACGTTGCCGAGTGTCATTGTCAGCACGGCGACAATTGCCAGCACCATTTGCCAATCGACAGAAATGCCGGGCAAGGCAACAAGGAACGCGCGGAAGAATGCGCCGAACGCCGCCGCTTTGACCGCGACGCTCATAAAGCCGGTCACGGCAGTTGGCGCGCCTTCGTAAACATCGGGTGTCCACCAATGAAACGGGACGAGCGCAACTTTGAATCCAAAGCCAACCAGTAACAATCCCGCACCGACGAGCAACAAATCGTTGCCTTGCTTCGCCGCGAGCGCGATGCGCATCAAGTTGGTCGTGCCGGTCGCGCCAAAAATGAACGCGATGCCGTACAAAAAGAATGCCGACGAAAACGCGCCGAGCAAAAAGTATTTCATCCCGGCTTCCAGCGAATGACCATCTTCACGTTTGAACGCGGCGAGGATATACAGCGGCAACGAAAGTAATTCCAGCGCGAGAAAGATGACGATGAGATCGGTCGCGGTCGTCATCAGAATCATGCCGACAACAGCGAACAACACGAGCGCGTAATACTCGCCTTGGTCAACGCGATGCGTGCGTACGAAATCAATCGCCAACAAAATACTCAACGCTGCGCCGATAAGAATAACAAGCGTGAGAAACAAACCAAAATTGTCGGCGACGATCATTCCGCCGAAGGCCGTTGTGTTCGCACTCCACAAACCGATCGTTGCACCCGCCGCCATGAGCAAGCCCACCAGACTAAGAAAACCCAGCCAGCGTTTGCGCGCCGGCGATGTGAACAATTCGCCGAGCAAGACGAGCAAGGCGGTGATCGTAACGATGAGCGCGGGAGCGAGGATGCTTAGATTCAAGTCAGGAATGATTATAGGCATTTTCGATTTTCGATTTGTCATTGCGAGGAGCGTCCCGAGCGAAGCGAGGGATCAGCGACAAAGCAATCTCCTAATTTAGATTTGGGGATTGCTTCGCCCCATCGGGGCTCGCAATGACAAGGACTATTTGATCACATGTAACAACTGCATCACACTCGCCTGAATCGGATCCAAGAACGTGCGCGGGTACACGCCGATCCAAACGATGAACACGACCAACGCAACCAGCAATGCAATTTCGCGCACGGATAAATCGGAGAGCGATTTATTTTCTTCGTGCGTAATGGGTCCATTCATCACGCGTTGATACATCCACAACAAATAAACGGCAGAGAGGACAACGCCGGTGGCAGCAAACGCCGCGTACCACACATTCGCCTGAAACGCGCCGACGAGAATCAAAAATTCACCAACAAAGCCGTTCAAGCCGGGCAAGCCCACTGACGAGAACATCACAATCAGCATGAACGCGGCGTAAATCGGCATCACTTTGGCGATGCCACCAAAATCGGCGATGAGGCGTGTGTGCCGGCGTTCGTACAACATCCCCACCAGCAAAAACAGTGCGCCGGTCGAAAGACCGTGATTGATCATTTGCAAAATACCACCGCTCATCCCTTGCGCGTTGAAGGCAAACAAACCCAGCATTACAAAACCAAGGTGTGAGACACTCGAGAACGCCACCAGCGATTTCACATCGCGTTGCACGATAGACACGATGGCGCCGTAGATGATACCAATGATCGCCAGCACAATCATCCATGGCGCAAACGATTTTGCGGCCTCCGGGAACAGTGGCAAGCAGAATCGAAGGAAACCGTACGTACCCATTTTGAGCAAGACGCCGGCAAGGATCACACTGCCCGCCGTCGGCGCTTCCACGTGCGCATCGGGTAGCCACGTGTGAAAGGGAAACATTGGTACTTTGATCGCAAACGCCAGCGCGAACGCGAGGAACAAGATCGGTTGCAAGCCCAGCGGCACCGGCGTTCTCAAAACATCCGTGAGCGCGAACGAGAGCGTGCCAGTTACATCGCGTTGCACAAACACCAGCGCCAGCATCGCCACCAACATCAGCGTCGAGCCGAACATCGTGAACAGGATAAATTTGATGGCGGCGTACACTTTGCGCCCGTGCCCCCAAATGCCGATCAGGAACGCCATCGGGATGAGCGTAAATTCCCAAAAGATGTAGAATAGAAATAGATCGAAAGATACGAAAACGCCGATCATTGCGGATTCGAGCAAGAGGAAAAAGATGTGATACTCTTTGACGCGCTCAATGATGCCAACCCAGGAGCCGCCAATCGCGATGATCATCAAGAACGTGGTGAGCAACACGAGCAAAATGCTCAAGCCATCCACGGCGAGATACCACGAGATACCCAGTTGCGGAATCCACGCAACGCGCTCGACGAATTGCAAATCGGCAGTGGCGCGGAAATTCAAGAACAATACAACACTGACGACGAACTCGATAATTGTCGTGGCGAGCGCGAGCCATCGAACTGCTTTTTCGGATTGGTGCGGAATGAACAATAGAATGAGCGCGCCAACCAGCGGGAGAACAATGAGAAGAGAAAGTAGATTAGTCATTCTTCAAGTTTCGTTGTGAAAACCAGATTTTTTCATCCGCAAGCCAACCGTCTTGGGTGGGTTGACCGATAAGATTCTCGCGGTCAAATTTCCATCGAAATGGATTCGACACAATGTACTCACGGATGCGGTTCAGTTCATTTTCATTGCGGATGATATGTTCGTAATAGTTGCGTTGCCAAAATTTTCCGACAACGTTGAGATTATTTTGTTTGATGTAGTTGAGCCACATTATCGTGCACAATGATTTGAATGCACCAACCACATTGCCCAAGGTTGGTCTCGTAGGGGCAGGGCTCGCCCCTGCCCTGCCTTGGACGACCCTCGCCCCATTCTGGGCGACCACAAGGGTCGCCCCAACGTCATCCGCCAACACCAGGATGCCGTGAATGTGATTAGGCATGACCACGAATGCATCCAACGCGACCGATGGAAAACGATTCGGAATATCATTCCAAGACCGATTTACAATTTCGCCTAACGCTGATAATGCGATCCCGCTGTCGCGAATTTCCGATAAGATGCACGCGCGGTCTCGAACCGTTGCTGTAATAAAGTACGCCCCTGCGCTTGAATAGTCGTACCCTTTCAAGCGGATTGACCGACGATGATGTTTCGTTGGGTTGTATCGTGATCTCATTTTGCGATTCTACATTACCGCAACATCAACCACCCCAGCACCATCACCGTGCCGATAAGCATCAACAACGCGTACGCGCGCGCGTAACCGGTTTGCCATCCGCGCAGAACGCGGCTGACCGACGCCGTGGCTTGTCCCAGCCCATTCGCAAAACCATCAATGATTTTCACATCCACGGTTTGCCACAAGAACATGGCGAGCTTGCCACCCTGTTTGACGAAAATCCAAGCATAGATTTCGTCCACATAGTACTTGTGCCACAGCAAGTTATAGATACTGCTAAATCGCTTTGCCAAGTTCTTTGGAATTTCCGGACGCAGTTGGTAGAACCAGAACGCCGTTGCAATGCCAAGCAAGCCAACTGCAACCGATGCACCGATTAACATCCATTCCATTGATGGCGTGAGATGCAAATCGTGTGGCTTGAACACCGGCTCAAAATATCCTTCAAGGAAATTCGGTCCGATTACTTTGGGCATTCCAACAAAGCCGGCAATGATCGAGAAGAATGCGAGGATGGCAAGCGGAATCGTCATCACCGCCGGCGATTCGTGGGGATGAAGCGACCGATGGCCGACGACCGATGACAGATGATGCTCTGCTTCGGTCTTCGGTCCTCCGTCCTCCGTCCAGCGTGCTTGCGTGCGGAAGGTCAAGAAGAACGCACGGAAAATGTAGAACGCGGTAAGTAACGCCGTGAGCAAACCGATTGCCCACAAAATCGTATGACCGGAGCCGAACGCGGCGGCAAGAATTTCGTCTTTGCTGAAAAAGCCGGACAGGAGCGGAAAGCCGGCAATCGCCAGCGCACCCACACCAAAGGTCGTGTACGTCCACGGCATCACCTTGGACAAGCCCCCCAGTTTCCGCATATCAATGATGCCGTTCATCGCGTGCATCACACTCCCCGCCGCGAGGAAGAGCAACGCTTTGAAAAAGGCGTGCGTCATCAAATGAAAGATGCCAGCGCCGTACGCCATCACGCCAACCCCTAGGAACATATAACCGAGTTGCGAAATCGTGGAGTACGCGAGGACGCGCTTCAAATCCATTTGCACGAGCGCAATCGTCGCGGCGAAGAGCGCGGTGAGTCCACCCGTCCACGCAACGACTTCGGATGAGAACGGCGCGAGTTCGAACAAGACGTGCGAACGCGCCACCATATACACGCCCGCCGTAACCATCGTGGCGGCGTGGATGAGCGCGCTGACCGGCGTGGGACCCTCCATCGCGTCGGGCAACCAGACGTAGAGCGGGAGTTGCGCCGATTTGCCCACCGCGCCGGCAAAAAGCAACAGCGTGATGATCGTGATGATTGGTGCGCCGGGCTGGAACCATTCGTGCGCGCTCTCAAACACGTGCACAAAATCGAGCGTGCCGAACGTAACGAAAATCAAAATCACACCCAGCCCAAAACCAAAATCGCCGACGCGCGTGGTGATGAAGGCTTTTTTGCCTGCCGCCGCCGCTTCCGGCTTGTGAAACCAGAACGCGATCAGCAAATACGAGCACAAGCCGACGAGTTCCCAGCCGACGTACATCAGCAAATAGTTATTGCCAAGCACGAGCATCAGCATCGAGAACACAAAGAGGTTGAGGTACGTAAAGAAGCGACCGTAGCCGTCGTCGTGTTCCATATAGCCGATAGAGTACACGTGGATGAGAAAGCCGACGCCGGTAACAACGAGGAGCATCAGCGCGGAGAGCGGATCGAGCAGGAAAGCAACGTCAACTTTGAAGTCGCCGACCGGAACCCACGAATACAACGATACGTTGATGACGCGATGATGCTCGTCTTGCGCTTGCATTGCCAAGAACATCAAAAGCGACACGATGAATGAAAGCCCAACGGTGCCGCACGCGATTGCGCTGACGAGCCAGCGCGGCATCTTGCGACTAAAAATTGCGTTGATGGTTGCGCCGGCAAGCGGTAACACCGGCACGAGCCAGAGTAAGTTGGTCAAGTGTTAGTTCCTTGATGATATCAATTACATCGAAATATGTTATAAGCTGAGAATACTTTTTATGGAGCAATATTTGATTGCTTCAGGAACTTGAATCACAATGGGTGTGATCTCCGCGCTTCCTATTGGTTGCCAAACTCCTCTTACCTCTTTCTGATTTCCAAAATTCTTCCATTGTTTCAGAACTGCAGGATGTGTGTTAGCTAAAGGAGAGTTAATATCTATGCCATCATCGGACTCGTAATAATTGACCGCCCCAAATCCCAAGAATATCGCTTGTTTAGATAGTACCCTCGTAATCGCAGCGAAGAATAATTCGGCCGCTGTTATTTTATAGCATGCATCATAGTGTTCTTGATTGAACCAAGCTTTATGAAGATCCTTGCTATATTCGACAGATGCGCAAAACACATACAAATTTGGGCACTCTATTCGAATGTCTTCAAAACTGCAATCAGTGATCGTAACATTACCTTGGAATAATGAGCTTAACACGCTATTTCTTCGCACGTCTTCAGGGCCTGCGTGCTTTACATGCCCATGCGCTTTCTTGATTCCTTCCATATCATCTGATACCATCCGCCCAAGACTGGAATCGTCGCGGTAACTGTAAAGCGTTCCAATCCGAAGCGACCCATCGGCAAAGAAATTATCAAGATATTTCTTCTCGGTGTACTTGTATAGCCTCATCTGCTCACCCATGCACACCATTCGTTCAAACGAACTACTTTCAATCTTAAAACCAGCGGGGGGCTTGCCGGTTAATAGTCGGCGGATTTTTCCGGTGGCGTCACCTACCTTCTCGCCCCAATCTGCAAAAACATCGGGCTAAAGTACGGAATCAACCAGATGAACCAAACGACCACACTAAATTTGTGAAAGTTCTTGATCCACTTTTCGTCTTGGCGCACCAACACAATCGTCGCCCAAACGGCGTGGATGAACATCAAAAGAATTGCAATCACGCCGGTGATGCCGTGAATATCAAAAGTCAACCCGCCCGCCATCTCCATCATCAAGCCAGTACCCCAGGTATCGCAGACAAGTCCGAGCCAAAAGAAAACCAGATGCCACGTCTTGAGCCGACCCTGGAATCGCTCGCTCCACACGCCAATCGAGTAAAAGATCAACGCCGAGGTGATGATGATAAATGGTGCAGTTGCGCCGGTCATTCAATCGACTCTATCAAACCCGGACAATCTCGCTGATCTGCACGGGCGTCGTGAGAATCTGGCCGTTCGTGGGCAACTGCTGAATCTGGCGCACAACATCCATCCCGCTGATCACTTGACCAAACGCCGCAAATCCTTGCCCATCCGGATTCCGCTTGCCGCCAAAATCCAATTCCGGCTGATCTTCGATGCAAATAAAAAATTCCGACGACGCGCTGCCGGGCTTGAGCCGCGCCATCGAGACCGTTCCATCTTTGTGCCGAATGCCGGTCTTGTCATTTGTTTCGTGTGCGATGGGCGGCAACCGGTTTGCCGGCTCGCGCATTCCCAGTTCGACCATACCTAGCCCGCCCTGAATCACCTGAATCTTCACCGCATCATTCGGCTGATTATCCAAACGCACGACGCGATAGAACGATGAACTTGCATAGCGATTCTCGTCGACATATCGCAGAAAATTCGCGGCGGTGATCGGCGCGCGATCGTTATACACTTGAACGGTAATATCGCCATATTCAGTTCGAATCAAGACCATCGGATTCTGCGCCACCAAATTCACCTTTTCAAACGATACTATTCCGCATGCAACGCGATGCGATATTTACACACGGCGTCGCCTTTGGCACAACACGCGATTTCTTCGACAGCAAAATTATCATCGTCCAGCGCCCACGCGATCATCCCGCCGATGAAACCAACCGTCGTGTGGCACACCGGCTTGTCACTCTGCCAATCGATGCAGTTACCGCAATGCGGGTCTTCCCAATAAAAGTACTCACCTTCTTCAGAAAATTTAATCTGCGTGTTCAATTGGTGGCTGTACTCGCGCGCGACCGTATCCATTCCCAGTTTCACTTTGGCGCGGCGCGGCAAGAATTTCATCGCGATGCGCGTTGCAGTGGCGAGCGCGGCGTTTTCTTCCAACGCATTCAACGCGCGTTGTTTGCCGGCGCGCCGTAAAATCGCTTTCGCGCCGCGCGCGCCGTACACCTCGAACAAGGCGTGATTGACCTGGCTCATATAGCGCAGTTTGTGACCGCCGTGTTCGGTGTTGCTTGGCGGAAAATTGTTGATGTATTGAGGCAAGCCGGCTTGCCGGAGAATCGCGTCCGTGCCGTGTTTGCCCACAACATCTTCAACCGCGAGGAGAATGACGCGAAACGCTTTGTTGACCAGTTCCGCTTCGCTCATCGCTTAGCCCTTCAACCCGCTGATTTCATCGACATCGACAGTTTCGCGCGCGCGGAAAATCGCGACGATGATTGCCAGCCCGACGGTAACTTCGGCGGCGGCGACGGCGAGAATCAAAAAGACAAACACTTGCCCGTCGAGAACCTGAAGGAAACGCGAAAACGCGACGAACGCGAGATTAACCGCATTCAGCATCAACTCAATACTTATGAACATGATGAGTGGATTGCGACGCACCAGCATCCCAACCGTACCGATGCTGAACAGAATTGCGCTGAGAATGATAAAGTGATTAACGCCCATAAACGAGTTCCAAGTTCAAGGTTCAAGGTTTGACCTTGAACCTGAAACTTTGAACCTTTAACCTTTCTTCGGTTTCTTTGCCAGCACGATTACGCCGACCATCGCCACGAGTAGCAAGAGCGAGGTGATTTCAAATGGCAGCAAGAAATCGGTGAAGAGCAACGCGCCGACCGCTTGCGTACTGCCAATCTCGGCGATGGTTTCCGGCGAGAACATCCCACGTGCCGGCGGCAGAACTGCAATCGCCAACACGGCAACCAACTCGGTGACGAGTGCCAGTCCGAAAATGATCGCCAGCGGTCGTTGGCGTTTCAACGCGCCCGCGCCTTGATCGATGCCAGGACTGAGC
This sequence comes from Anaerolineae bacterium, assembly GCA_034435055.1. Lineage (GTDB taxonomy): Bacteria > Chloroflexota > Anaerolineae > UBA4142 > UBA4142 > DAOTXS01. The sequence goes on from DAOTXS010000024.1 coordinate 24,028, forward strand.
ATCATAATCACGAACACGAACAGGATCAGGATCGCGCCAGCATAAATCATCACTTGCGCCACGGCGATGAATGGCGCGCTCAAAAGTACGTACAACGCCGCGAGCGAAACGAATACGACGGCGAGACACAGTGCGGAGTACACCGCGCTGCGCACCGCCACCACGCCAAGCGCGGCGATTATTGCCAAGCCAGCAAAAACGTAAAAGACGATAAGGTCCATTGAGAATCCAAATAATGATCTGTCATTGCGAGGAGGCGGTTTGCGCCGACGAAGCAATCTTTAAGTAACTTGAGAGATTGCTTCGCTCCGCTCGCAATGACAAAGCGGATTTGGCACGTTCCTCATTGCGACAGGCTTGATGCCTGTCATTTCTTCAACTCACGAATCTTTTCGTTGATTTCCTTACAATGCGACGTCTCGTGATTGTAAATCACCACCAGCAAATCCTTGAGCGGAATTTCGCCGGCAATTGGATGTTCGCCGCGCAGATCAAGTTGTTGCAAGGTAACGCTGTCCAAGAACGCAATCAACTCCTGGTGCGCCGCATCGAGTTCTTTGCGCACGTCCGCAAACGACATCGTTTTGCGTTTGGCAACCTGCCGCGCGTTATAGACATCGTTGTTATAATCGTCGGGCAGTTGCGGGTCTTCGCCCGTGGCAAAACGTTGTGCCATCCGTGTCATCCCGCGCTTGGCGCCGACGAGGTGCGCGATCTGATCTTTGATCGACCATTCCGGCGTAATCATCAGCGTTGTGGCTTGGTCTTCGCTCAATTGATCGAGCGTCCGCGTCATCATCGCGCACGCTTCATTCAATTTCGCCGCAATTGGTTCGAGTTCTTTGAGCATCATCACCCTCTTGTAGGGGCGACGCTGCGTGGTCGCCCGGGCGACCACGCAGGGTCGCCTCTACCGATTCAACACCACCATCACAATTGCCGTGATAAAAATGTTAGCCAGCGCGAGCGGCAATATCACCTTCCAACCCAAACGCATCAATTGATCGTAACGAAACCGCGGGAGCGTACTCCGCACCCACATCAAAATGAAAATGAAAAACGCAATCTTGAGCAAGAGCCACCACACGCCGGGGAACAATCCAAACGGTCCTTGATAGCCGCCCAGGAACAGCGTCGCCGCAATCGCGCTGACGGTGATCATGTTGATGTACTCTGCCATATAAAATAACGCGAACTTGAGCGACGAATATTCCGTCTGATACCCGGCGACGAGTTCCGTCTCCGCTTCCGGCAAATCGAACGGCAGACGATTGATTTCCGCGGTTGCCGCAACGATGTACAGAATAAAGCCAAGGGGTTGCCACACGACGTTCCACATCGTCGATTGCTTGGCAGTAATATCGACGAGACTCAGCGAGCCAGTGATCATCAACACGCCGACGAGCGACAGTCCCAACGAGACTTCGTACGAAATCATTTGCGCGGTCGAACGCAACGCGCCGAACATCGAGTACTTGTTGTTCGACCCCCAGCCGCCCAGCACAATGCCGTACACGCCGAGCGAACCCATCGCTAACAAATAGAGCAGCGCAATGTTGACATCGGCGATGTAGAAATCGATTTTGTAATCAAAGAGCGTCGTCGTTGGGTGAAGCGGAATCACCGCCCACGCGAGCAACGCCGTGGCGACCGCGATGCCGGGCGCAATCGTGTACGTGATCTTGTCGGCGGCGGAGGGCCAAATATCTTCCTTGAAAATCATCTTAATCGCGTCGGCAATCGGTTGCAGCCACGCGATCCCGCCGAATGCGCCAACGCGATTCGGTCCCACGCGCGCTTGGATGCGCGCGGCGACGTACCGTTCCACGAGCGTGAGGTACGCAAACGCGCCCAACAACGCGACGATGACGATAATCGATTTGATGCCCGCGTCGAGAATGGTGATGACTAATGGATCGAGATTCACCCCGCCTAGTCCTTTTGCAACTGTTCGATGATTTCATCCAACTTGGCGTTCGTCAAGTCCTGCGCGTGCTTTTCGCCGTCGATCAACATCACCGGCGCATGATCGCATCCGCCGAGACATTCGGCGGCTTGCAGCGTGACGGCACCATCGGCGGAAGTTTGCCCGGCTTGGCAGCCCAGTTTCTGCTCGAGATGTTCTAGCATTTCATCTGCGCCGCGCAACGCGCACGGCAAATCGGTGCAGAACATGATCGTGTGCTTGCCCGGTTTCTCACGCGCGTACATCGTATAAAACGTTGCCACGCCGTTCACTTCGGTTTTCGACAAGCCGAGCAAATCGCCGATTTCTTGGATGGCTTCGTCCGGCAACCACCCCACCTCGCGTTGGACAAGATGCAACGCCGGCATCACTGCCGAGCGTTTGTCCGGGTACTTGGTGGTGAGTTTTTGAATTTCAGTCTTTACGTCTTTGGAAAGCACTGTTCCCCCCAGTGGAAAAGTCGAACATCGGAAATTCCTCAAAATCTATTTGCCGCAGAATCACGCAGAAAATTTATCACTTGGATTTGGCAAGTCGCTTGAATTCGCATTTCTGCTCACCAAAGTTCAACAATAACCCCACCTGAATTCCAGTTGCCTTCAAATAGTTCAACAATTGTGCTTCGTGTTTGGAATTGTATTCCTTTTCTGCTTTGAGTTCGACGATTACCTTGCCGTCGACGAACAAATCAGCAGTGTAGTGTCCAACCAGCGTGCCTTTGTAACGAACGGAAATATCAGGTTGTCGCTCGACGGCAATACCTCGAGATTTCAGTTCGACCAACAGCGCATTCTCATAAACTTTTTCCAGAAATCCATAACCTAATACTTTCCAAACTTCAAATGCCGCGCCGATGATTTCTTTGGTTAACTCTCCATACAAAAAATCATTCATGTATTTTCCTGCAGATTTTGCCCGGCGGGTTACTTTTCTTCTGCGTTTTTCTGCGTGAATCTGCGGCTAATTGTCTAATCCCAGTCGAAACCGCCTTTGCGCCAGATGTAGACATAGCCCACCAAAAGAATCGCGATGAAAATTGCCATCTCGATCAACCCGAACAGTCCCAGTTGATTGAACAAGACTGCCCAGGGGTAAAAGAAAATGATCTCGATGTCGAAGAGGATAAAGAGAACGGCGGTCAAATAGTACTTGATGGAAATTCTGCGGCGCGCGGAACCAAACGGCGGCATGCCCGATTCGTAGGGCGATAACTTGGCGGAATTGGGTTTGCGAGGACCAGTGATGAAGGAGAAAACCAACGCGATTGCCGCAAACGCTACGGCAATGATGATCATCACGAGGATGGGTAAATAGTCTATCGGCATTGAAGACCTGATGAGAACGGGATCGAAATAACTTTATGAATCATATTACATTTCGCGCAACTTGTCAAAAAAAAGACGCGCAGTTCCTCACCGCGCGTCGAGCAGTGCTAATGATCGTGTCCGTGATCGGGCATATGCATCATCGGTCCGTTTTTCAAAAACTTTTCCGGGTCTTTTTGAAACGCGACCTGACAGCCCTTGGCGCAGAAATAGTACGTGGTGCCTTGATAGTCCCACTTCCATTTGGCAGTACTTTCCTCCACCATCATCCCGCACACCGGGTCTTTGTGTTGCATCTGCAATCCTCCTTTTGGATTTTTATTTGTTCGCATCGATTCCAATAAATAAACCGCCGATCAACCGATTCACTTGGCGCACGTGAAAGCCGGCGCGCTCCACCGCCCCTAACGTGTCGCGATTCAGATGGCAATTGCCGGCAATTTGCTTCCACAGCGGCGTGAGCGCGTCTTGCATCCCGGCAATCAGGCGATTGCGCGTTCGCACGTGTTCGACCAATCGAAACGTGCCGCCGGGTTTCAATACGCGATGCACTTCACTCAACGCGCGCGCCGGCTCGCCGATACTGCAAAACGTCAGCGTGCTGACCACCGCATCGAACGAAGCATCCACGAACGGCAACTCTTCCGCGCGTGCTTGCTGCAAAACGGTCGATGTGCCATTCCGTCGTGCCAACGCTCGCTGCAACGATTCGCCGTTCGGATCGATGGCGGCAATCGATTGGGCGGCGCGATAGTGTTGCAAGTTGAGTCCGGTGCCCACGCCGATTTCGAGTACGCGTCCGCGCGCGGTACTGACAGCCCACCGCCGCCACTGCCGCACGCCAAACGAATCGAACGGCGCGATGATTGTATCGTACGAGGATGCAATGCGTTTATCCACTTTGGTTCATCCATCGCGAAACAACCGTCCGCAACTTGACCGCGTCTGCCCAAATAATCGGTTGTCCATTCACCGACGCAACCGGCGTATAATGACACTGATCGAGGCAATCGACCAGCTCGACTGTAATTTGCGCGCCGTACTGTTTTTTCAAACTCAGCGCAGCAGCGATCACCGGTTTGCTTCGTTCGCAATTGCGACAGACTTTGATGATCATTTTTCCATTTTGTCATTGCGCTTGAGAGGTTACAACACCGGCGCTTTGAATCCACGCAAGCGCAAAGAATTCGTTACAACAAATACCGACGAAAACGCCATCGCCGCCGCTGCGATAATTGGATTCAAGAGCAACGCAAAGAACGGATACAACACGCCCGCCGCAATCGGGATGCCGGCGACGTTGTAGAAAAACGCCCAAAACAAATTGCCTTTGATCGTGCGAATCGTTTGCTTCGACAACGCAATCGCTGTGGCGACGCCGCGCAAATCGCCGGAGATGAGCGTGATTTCTGCCGCTTGCATCGCCACGTCGGTTCCTGTTCCAATCGCAATGCCGATGTTTGCTTGTGCGAGCGCGGGCGCATCGTTGATGCCATCGCCCACCATTGCGACGATCTCGCCTTGCGCTTGCAATTCTTTCACCTTGTCTGCTTTTTGATGCGGCAAAACTTCCGCAAAGAAATTATCGATGCCGACCTGTTGGGCAATCGCGGCGGCAGTGCGCGGATTGTCGCCGGTCAACATATAGACCTTGACCCCCAGTTTCTTCAACGCCTCGACCGCCGCTTTGGAATTGGGTTTCAATGTGTCGGCGACGGCGATCAACCCGGCGGGCTTGCCATCGATTGCCGCGAACATCGCCGTTTTGCCTTCGTCCGCCAATTCACTGGCTTGCGATTCCAAACCATCGAGCGCGATATTTTGATCGAGCATCAATTTGCTGTTGCCGATCAACACCTCGCGTCCGTCGATGCGTGCGCGGATGCCGTGCCCGGCAACCGCGCCAAATTCCGATGGCTCGGTCAAACTCAATCCGATTTCTTGCGCGTGTTTGACGATGGCTTGACCGAGCGGATGCTCGGAATTTTTTTCCGCGCTCGCAACCAATTGCAACAAACGTTCAACGTTCAACGTTTCAGGTTTAAGGTTTGAACTTTGAACCTCAAACTTTGAACTTGTAACTACATCTGTCACGGCAGGTTTTCCTTGCGTCAGCGTCCCGGTTTTGTCGAGAATAATCGCCGTAACCTTGTGCGCGGTTTCCAACGCGCCGCCGCTCCGTATCAACACACCATTCTCCGCGCCTTTGCCAGTGCCAACCATAATCGCGGTCGGCGTGGCGAGACCGAGCGCGCACGGACACGCGATGATCAACACGGCGACGAAATTGACGAACGCCATATTGAACGATGGTTGCGGTCCAAAAATCAGCCACACCAAAAATGTTGCCATTGCGATAGCGACGACAATCGGCACGAACACCGCCGAGATTTGATCGGCGAGGCGTTGAATCGGCGCTTTCGATCCTTGTGCGTCTTCGACGAGTTTGATGATTTGCGCGAGCGCAGTTTCGCGTCCGACTTTCCGCGCCTCGAATTTGAACGCACCCATTTTGTTGATCGTCGCGCCAATAACGTTATCGCCGACATTTTTCTCGACGGGCAAACTTTCGCCGGTGATCATCGATTCGTCAATCGATGAATAGCCGGAAAGAATCACGCCATCGACCGGGATTTTTTCGCCGGGGCGCACGCTAACAATGTCGCCCACGCGCACGTCGTTCACCGGAATTTCGATTTCCTGTCCGTTGCGTTCGATACGCGCGGTCTTTGCTTGCAACTGCATCAAATTCTTGATCGCTTCGGACGTTTGTCCTTTGGCGCGCGCTTCCAAGTATTTTCCAACTTTGATGAGCGTGATGATGACCGCCGCGCTTTCAAAGTACACGTGCGAATCGATTTTGACACCGAACAACCCGGCGACTAGAACGATGACACTGAACCAATACGCCGCGTTCGTGCCAAGCGAAATGAGCAAATCCATATTCGGCGCGCCGGCGCGCAACGATTTCCACGCGCCGCGATGATACCCACGACCAACGTAGAATTGGACCGGCGTCGCGAGTGCAAACAACAACCATTTGAAACCGTCCCACCAAAAGAGCCACGGCATAAAATCGTGCATCTTGAGTGCGTGCACAATATCGTGCGTCATCGAGAGGACAAAGAGCGGGGCGGTGAATGCAATGCCGATCATCAAGTCGCGCCACTCGCGTTGGCGTTCTTCCTCGCGCAATGCGCGTTCCCGATCGACGAGTTCTTCCTGTTTGTTGCCGAGTTCAAGTACTTCATACCCGGCATCTTCGACGGCGCGTTTCAGATCCGCAAGTGTTGCCGCGCCGGGAATCATTTCGACCGTTGCGCGTTCGGTCGCCAGATTAACCGCGACGTTTAGTACGCCGGGAACCTCTTTGAGTCCATTCTCAACGTGCATCACGCAACTGGCGCAGGTCATTCCGCCAATTGGCAACGTGATTTTATCGACAACAACATCGTAACCCACATCGCGTACTGCCGTGACCATTTTATCAATAGTGGTTTGTTCTGGATCGAACTGCACTGTCGCGCGTTCGTTGGCGAGATTGACCACCGCGGTTTGCACACCCGCGACCTCTTTCAATCCGCCTTCGACGTGCATCACGCACGCGGCGCAGGTCATGCCGCTGATTGGCAATGTTATTTGTTGGGTAGACATCTCTATCCTGTCAGTCAACCAGTGCCTAGTTGCTAGATTTTTGAAGCGGTTTCAAACACATCGAGCAATTCTTTGATGACGCGCTCGCGTTCTTTGGGTTTGTTGCCGCGAATCGCCGTTGTGACGCAGTGGTTCATGTGGCGTTCGAGCAAAAGCGCGTTCAATTTGTCCAACGCTTTTTCAATCGCCTGAGTTTGTTTGATGATGTCAATGCAATAGGCGTCTTCGTCGATCATACGCGCCACTGCGCCCATATGTCCCTGAATGCTCAAAGCACGGTTTTTGAGTTGCTGTTTGTGATCGTCCATTGCCATACCTTTTACCCATCCCACCCCCCACCGGAGGGGGTAATCTAAAGCCATTGTATCGCGCGCGCGGGAGTTTGTCAAATCAAAAACCCGCCAGCGCACCGGCGGATTTCGGGTTAGTCGATGTGCGCCTGCGCGTTGGCGTCTGCGGCGCGCTGGCGTTGCCAGCGTTCAAAAAAGAACGTGACCATCGCCCACAAGACACCGGCAACCGGAATCCCAAAGAACGCGCCCCAAAACCCGGCAATGCGAACGCTGATCAGAATGGCGGCAAAAACCAGCAATGGGTGCAGACCTAGCGAATCGCTCAGCACGCGTGGCATGAGAACGTTGACGATTACAAATTGGTACACAAATAAAAAGATAAACAGCCACAAGGCGACATCGGGTGTCTGGAAGAGCGCGACCAACACTGGTGGAATCAGCGCCAGAAAAGGTCCAACCAGTGGAATGAGCATAAACAAGCCGGCAAACAGCGCGGCGATCAGGACAAAATTCAATGCCAACACCGTCATGGCAATTCCTGTGCCAACGCCAACGAGCAATGCTTGCATCAATTGGCTGCGCAAGAAACCACCGAATGTACGGTCGACATTTTGGGAAAAGACATCGACTTCATCGTGAAATGCTTTTGGCACGCGCGACAAAATCTTATCCCACATGCGTGGCCCATCCATCGTCATAATGAATCCGATGATGACGACGAAAAATAAATTTGCCAAGACGCCGAGCACGCCCGTGAAAATACCCAGCGCATTTTGAATGATCGTGCTGGCATAGTTCTGCAAACTGTTCAGTCCGCTGTCGATGGCTTGCTGAACGTTGACTCGAATGCCCACGCGCGCCAATTCCACTTGGGCGGTTTTACTCAGTTGGGGAACTTGATCCATATATTCTGGCAGATGACTTGCTAACAGCGTCAATTGTGTGATTGCCGTTGGCGCAAACAAGCCGACGGCAATAATGATCACCAACACTAGCGCCAGATAAACGAATATCACCGCCTGCTCGCGTGAAAAACGCGCTGGCGCACCGGCGGCTGATGGACGGCTCAAGGATGCAACCGCCGGATTCAAGATGAAGGATACAAGCCAGCCCAGAACAAACAACAACAACAAATCGGCATAGTTGCTGAGAATCTGCCACACCATTTGCGCCAGCGCGAGCGTGGCAAGAATGATTAGCAGAATTAAAAGTGTATTGATGAGTTTGTCGCGCAATGTTTTGTCCATCGCTTCAATCCTCACGCCGATTTAGCGCGCCGCCAACTCCAAACCAATAATCCACTCGCGCCGATAAACAAAATACCAAAGAGACTTGCCAGCAGCCACGGAAAAGCCGGATGACTATCGGCGTAAATTTCCAGACCGTCTAACGCAACTTCGCCATTCTGCCCCACCACAATTTCGACCGAGTGCGTCGTGCGTGGCAGGTCGCGGACAATCGACACGCGAACTTGCCACTCGTCGTTTGGCGATGCCAGATCGATGTAACTATTGTTGTTCGCGTCAAGTGGCAGACCCGGCACGCGCTGACCATCAACTGTAATCCACGCGCGCCCAAGTGTGGGCGACCGTTGCACGATCAAGTCCAAACCATCGCCCCAGAATTTGAAATTGACGCGCGCGCCCGGTTGGCGCGTCATCAGCAAACTTCCCCCGCTGGCGCGTGGATTGAGTAACGGTTGCCAGTTGCCGGTCATTTGAATGGCAATGTTTGTTTCTTGATGCAAGCCCGGCTGGGCAACTTGCGGAAACGTCGCAACTTCTTTCAGGCGTTGATAAACCAGCCGTGGCGTAAAATCGACGTCGACCATCCGGAAGTAATAATCGGCGCGGTCAGGAGTGATGTCGCCCACTTGCCGGAAATACCACAGGTTGAACACACCAACCCAGTTCCAATTCGCGCGCGCGTACTCAATGCCGCGCAACGTGTAATCGGCTTGCTGTTGTTCCGGCACGCGCCCCCACAATAATTTCTCGGCGGGAAAATCCGGCGGCGCGGCGTTCCAACCGTACTCGTTGATCCAAATGGCTTTGTTCGCGTCGCCGTATTTTTCCATGATCTGCCGCGCCAGCACGACGCGTTGGAAATTCAATTGCTTGGGGTCGGGCGGATCCGTGGGCGTGGATTTCAAACCAAACGCGTTCGCGGAAAGAATGTCGAAATAGTCTTTGGCGCCGGCTTTGTACAACGCTTCAAGATAATCGAGGTCGTTCATATGTCGCCAGAAATCGGAATTGGGTTCCCAGCCTTCGCCAAGCGTGATGGCGAGCGGCGCGGATAATACGCGAATGTTCGGGTCAGCGCCTTTGGCGCGTCGATATGCAATTTCCAAAAGCGCGGCGTACCCGGCAGGATCAACGGGGCGATTGCCCCATTCTGGAAAAATGTTTGGCTCGTTCCAAATTTGGATGTACCGCACGCGCCCTTTGTACCGCCGCACAAACGCATCGATAAAATTTCCGTAATCGTTCAGATCGTCCGGCGGCGCTTGTGGAATCGATTTGTCTTTGTGTGTCCACGCGGGCGGTCGATCCAAGCGCGCGATGATTTGCAAACCGTACTTTTCAAACGTCGCAATGATTTGATCCGATTTTTCCCAATCGTATTGGTTCTGGCGTTTTTCGATTTCTTCCCACGAGAATTGTTGTTTTGCCCACACAATGCCGGCTTCGCGTGCCATCCGCACCGTGCGATCGCGTTTCCAATCTTCCACTTCGCGGTCGAGAAAAAAATTGGCGCCGTACGGATTTACGTCCGTGTCCGGAATCAAGCGCGGCGGCAGCGGTGATGGTGCGGGACTATCGGCTTCTACCCACGTGGCAACGCTCCACGACAAACCGACGAGCGCGGCGAGCGCGACGAGCGTGAGGAAAAATCGAACGAGACGGGATTTCAAGCACAACTCCTTGACCAAAAGTCGGCGGGGACGTTGGGGGCGAATTTGTTCTAATCATATCACAACGTAGCGCGAGCGTCAAAAAATAAAAAACCTTGCGAAGGTTTTCTGCGCAAGGTTTTGGGGATTTCTATTGCACACCCGACCACGAACGTTCGTAGATGAGGACTTTCCAAATCTCGTCTTCTTTGAGTGTGCCTTTCCACGGTGGCATACCGGTATTCTTGACGCCTTCCATCACCAGATAAAAATGGCAATCGACCGGCATTCCTTGCATAAACGCCTTGTCCGCTAGATTTGCTGGTTTGGGGTTGAGCGCGCCTGCGACAACCCCATCGCCCTTGCCGGCGGTGCCGTGGCACGACGCGCAATTAGTATCGTAAATCGTTTTGCCTTGTGCTAGAATCGCGCGGTCGCTAAACGGATATGGGGCTTTTTTGCCGGCGTACTCCGCCGGGATATTTTGGCACAATGGAATCAAGCCGGCAGCCCCCGGTTGCGGGGTTGGCGTGGGACCGCGCGTGGGGGTGGGACCGGGCGGGCCGGCGGGAGGCCAGGCATTTACTTCCGGCGCTTGTTTTTCCCAGTTCGATACAAAAGCCACGAGCGCATCGATTTGGTCGGGGCGCATCGGTCCGCCGTACTGTTGCGCCCACGTTGGCATTTTTGCCGCGTACAAATCAGGACGCGATTGCACCGGTCGGCCGGCGGCAATCGTGTTCTTTAAAAAGGCTTGATTACTGCCAACCCATCCGATTTCTTTAGCGCGTCGACCATCGAACATATCTTTGCGCGCGATTGCCGGCGCCACGCCCGGCAGACCTTCGCCAAGTTTGCCGTGACACGAATAGCAGTATTGCCCGTACAGGTCTGCACCGACTTCGATCTCGCGTCCTTTGAGCGCCATTCCGCGTCGTTCCATTTCGGTGGGCTCGTCCGGCGGAATCAGCCCCAAATCGCGCCCCAAATCATTCACGGCGATGGATGCCAGCGGGATGCACGTGAGCAAAGTAAAAATCAAACCGACGAGAATTTTGAGTTGAATGGACATGGTAACTACTCGCTGTTGAGAATCGACGAGTTACTCGTACGCCGAGTCTTTATGGAGATAGATGATTTTTTCGAACGTGCCGGTATCGCCGATTTCGCGTGGCGTCCACGTGATGCGCAAGGTTACTTTTTTCAAGTCGGTTTGCCAATCTTCGACGATGAAAAAGCCGAGTGCGTCTTGCAATCCTTGCTTGTCCGAGTGTTTTGCCAGTTCGGCTTGATGCGCGACTGCCTTTTGCATATTCGCAAGTAGTGCTTCGAAATGACCGGCGTTGGCAGGCGGATTGGCAAACTGTGCCAATTCGTACGTGCCCGTGGGTAATCCTTCGTACCCGAGCTGGCGCACCTCGCCGCAGTTATCCGGCAAGAGCGGAATCGGCGGCAAGACACATTCTTCCGGGATAAATTCCTGTCCTAATTCAACGGCGGGCGGTGCGCTGACACCAAAATACGGTGTGCCCAAGTAGGTTAGAACAAGAAGTAACGCGGTAAAGCCCAAGCCCATCGTGATACCCAGTTTGCGATTTTTGCCCAAGCGGCTGGACGAACGTCCCCAGAATTTGTCCCACCATTCATCGATGTACGGAATCACCAGTGCGATCAACGCCATGCCGGTGGGCAAAATAATGCCTTGCCACGCTGGGCTATCGTAAAATTGCACAAGGTCGATGCCAAGAAAATCGCGCATTGCCCGCAACATCGGCAAGAGAACCGGGTCTTTGAGCATTCCTTGGAGCCAGAGGAAATACCACGGCGCGGTGGTGTGTAACGGCGTGCGGTATGGATCGGCGTGATGTTCCAGCGGCGCGTGGAAAGCGTACGCGGCAAACGCCGTCATCGCAAATACGGCGATGGCAACCCACATCAACTCTTTTGTCAAAATGTCGGGGAGATAATCGAGTCGTTCCTTCGCCGCTTTGCGCACTTCGGGATCGGGTGATTCTTCTTCGCTGGCTGGCAGACTGATGCCGTGCAAGCGCGAGACGCGATAGTAATGCACCGAGATGAGGAGCGCGGTGATGGCGGGAGCCAGAATAACATGCACGAGATAAAATCGCAACAGACCATTCTGACCGATGGTGTCGCCGCCGCGCATAATCAGGTTGGAAATATAACCCATGATCTCTTTGGGTGGGGCGGATTTTGCCATACTTGTGCCAATCGTGACCGCCCAGTATGCCAATTGATCCCAGGGGAGTAAATAGCCGGAGAAGGAAAGTGCGAGCGTGAGAATGAGCAGAATCACGCCGGTCACCCACGTGAACTGACGCGGATGTTTGTACGAACCGGTCAGGTACACACGCAACATATGCAACCCGACGAACAACACCATCAACTCCGCGCCGATGCGATGAATGTCGCGCATCAATTGACCAAACGGAACCTCGCTGATGATCTTGATCATCGATTGGTACGCCTGATCTTGCGCCGGAATGTAGAACACCATCAGAATAATGCCCGTGATGCTTTCGACGATGAAGGTCAATGCGCTCATAAAGCCCAAGCCAAACGTGTGGGTGAACTTGGTGGATGAGCGTTCGTAATAGCGTGGGCGGATGTGTGCCAGAAAAGCGTTCGTAAAAACTTTATAGCGTGGATTCGGTTTTTCCACCGGCGGATCGCCGCGGAACAACGCGCGCACATCGGCGATACCCATCCCCGCCGAAACCGCGCGCATCGTATCGTCTGCAACTTTCCACGATGTATCGCGCGTCTGTTGCGCAATCTGCTTGCGCCCATCGGGTGAACGCAGGTTGCTCAAAACCGTAAATAGATTTTTTAAACCGACTGGCAATCGCTCGGATAACTTGCTGAAGAAACCGGCAATGAAATGAGTGCGCCCTTTTCGTTCGAACATAATATATCCTCTTGGATGATGAATCGCGTGAAAGGACTAGCCGTGCGGCTCGCCTTCGACTACTTTGCCTGTATCGATGATGACTTCGAGATTTGGATCCGCCGGCGGGGTAATGGGTTTGGCTTTGGCGTCGGTCTGCGCCACAACTTGATTATTCGCGCCAACAAAACGCACTTGCATCCGATCCAAACTGCGCGGCGCGGGACCTTCGATGTACGTCCCGTCGCGGGTGTACTTGGAACCGTGACACGGACATTCAAAGCGACCGCTCACCGGTTGCCATTCGTACAAACAGCCGAGGTGGACACAGACATCGTACAACGCGACAATCGCGCCGTTGACGTTAGATAGCCAGAACTTGCCAATCGTATCGTGTTTGGGCGGATCGGTGGGGCCGGGCAAGATATCGCCGGCTTTGCCGAGGGGGAAGAGACCGCCAAATTCGCCGGTCTTGAAACGGGGAAATGCAAAAAAATACGTCGCGCCGCCAAAGCCCACCAAAAAAACAAACCCCAGACTGGACAGCCACGCGTAATTGAGAAACTCGCGGCGCGTCAGGGGGGGCATTTGAGGCGCAGGATTTGCGCTGGCTTTGGCTTCCGCCATATTGTTCCAACTCCTTACAAAGATGTCGAGAAAATCAAAATGCTCTCGCAAGAGCGGTGCGATTATAGCATAATCAAAAACAAATATCAAGTGCATTTTCAGAAATCCGCGCGCCGACGATGAACTCACAATGAATTCGATCCTTTGACGGACGAAACACGGTCGATAAAAAATAGCGCTGAGATTTTTCAGCGCTATTTTTTATCGAGGGGAGTTGTGCGATTATTCTGCCACCACCGGTTTCTTGCGGCGACGGAATACGGTGCGTAAAATCCACGCCAGGACGATGAACGGCAAGAGCAAGATGATCAAAATCGGCAGGAAGAATAACACAAACCAGATGGCAAGATCGGCGATGCCTTGTAACGCTTGCACCAACGCCTTCAACGCTTGCGCGACGGTTTTGTTCGGCATCCACGTGTCCGGTTCGAGAATTTGCACATCCTCATACGGGACAAGATCGATGGTCATCGTCGCGAGCGTGCTGGTTTTTTCGAGCACGTTGATCTGACCTTTGGTCTGTTCGATCTGTTGACGAATCTCGGTCAATCGATTGTACACCGCGAGAATATCCTCGGCTCTGCCGGTGCGCTCGCGCACGGTCGCTAGTAACTTGGTCAATTCGACTTCGGTGGCTTCGAGATTTTTCAAACGCGCGTCGAGATTAACATACTGATCGGTTACATCTTTCGAATCTTTGTTGCGGCTCAACGTCTTGAGCGCGACGGCTTCGATTTTCTTTTGGGCATCGTCCAGCGATTCTGCCGGAATTCGCAAAGTAATCGTCCCGCGCATTCGTCCTTTGTTATCGCGCGACAAGTTGGAACCGGCAATGTAACCTTTGTACGCTGTTGCAATTGTCGCAATCTCGTTTGCTGCCTTGTCTGCATCTTGAACTTGAAGCGATAAACGCACAGTATAGACAATCATGCGCTCTGCGTTCTGCGTTTCTGGCGCGTTCGTCGTTACCGCGTCGGTGGATCGCTTGACGGCATCGGCGGCAGGCGCGGGCGGTTGCGCGGGAAGTCCGCTGGTCTCAATCGACGAGCGCGAGACGGGCGCGGCACAGCCGGCAATCGTGAAAAGAGAAATCAAAGCAAAGGTTAGCCAAAAGCGTTTCATTGTATCCTCCGTCGAGAAATCGGTTTCATTCGTTAGACGCTTTCTGCCGTAAAAAGTTCCAAGACCTGACCGGCTTTTTCAATCGGTCAGATCTTCATTCACCATCCATAACTCAAGCGCTGAATCAATCGGGTGGGGAGTTTGGCTTGTTCCATTTTCGCTTGGGTTGCCACAATGTCGTACTCGATGCGATAATGCGTCAGCGTGGTCGTTTCCAGATCGAGGATGGCATACGCAGCGCGCGGGTCGCCGTCGCGCGGCTGACCGACGCTCCCCGGGTTGATCATCATTCGTTCGGGACCAAGCGCGATGGGAAATCCTTCTGGCATCGGTTCGGCGGTTGCCATTTGTTCTTCACGGTGATAACGGTACAAGACCGGCACGTGCGTATGACCCACCAAGCAAAACGGCGTGTCGAAATGTTCAAAGTTGATGCGCGCGACGGCAGGCGTCAACACGTACTCCCAAATCGGATAGCGCGGACTGCCGTGCACCAGCGTATATTTCGATTCTTGAACCGGGATGCGTTCTGGCAGTGCGTGAAGCCAGCTCAAACTTTCGGGGTTCAATTGATTGCGCGTCCAAATCGCGGAGCGGCGCGCGTCTGGGTTGAACTCTTCCAAATCGAGTTTGTCCAACACCGCCCAATCGTGATTGCCGGCAAGGCACGTCAAATCGTAATGTCGCAACCGATCGATGCAGGCGTTGGGTTCAGGTCCATAACCGACGACATCGCCCAGGCACCAAACCCGGTCGAAGCGTTCGGCGTTGTTGATCACGGCGTCGAGCGCAACGAGATTGGCATGAATATCGGAGACGATGAGAATTCTCATAGGTGATTTGGCGGTATTCTACCACAGGAAAGCAAAATCGCAAACAAGGACAATAGTACTTGCCGGGTCTGCATTGTCCAACCTCGTCAATCGGAGTATAATGCGGTTGAAAAAGAAACGGCGATGGCTTTTACTTTACACACCATTCTCACACACAGCGCAGAACAAACGCAACGAATCGGCGAACGCTTGGGCAACCGCGCGCGCGCCGGCGATCTGTTTTTTCTTGAAGGCGAATTGGGCGCGGGCAAAACGTGTTTTGCGCAAGGGCTGGGACGCGGGCTGGGGATCGTCGAAGAGATCAATAGTCCGACGTTTATTTTGGCAAACGAACATCGCGGCGGTCGCTTGACGTTGTATCATCTTGACGTCTATCGCGTGCACAGCGCAGACGAAGCCATCGGGATTGGCTTGGACGATTACTTGTCCGGCGATGGCGTGTGCGTGATCGAATGGGCGGAGAAGATTCGCGCCGCGTTGCCAGCCGAAGGACTGTGGATTGCCTTTCGTCACGTTGACGAAAATTCGCGCGAGTTGAAATTCACGGCGACCGGTAAACGGTACGTCGATTTGTTGAACGAGTTGAAAAATGCTACTCGCGATTGACACTGCCACGCGCGCCGCGAGCATCGCGCTGTACGACGAAACCGGCGTTCTCGCCGAATTGACGTGGCGCTCGCGTGAAAATCACACCGTCGAATTGATGGCGCAAATCGTTCGCCTGCTCAATTTGGCGCACGCGCAGAAATCGGATTTGCGCGCGATTGGCGTGGCGTCGGGTCCCGGCTCGTTCACCGGCTTGCGCGTCGGGATGAGCGTTGCAAAAGGTTTGGCGTACGGTTGCGCGATTCCAATTTTCGGCGTGCCGACGCTGGACGCGGTTGCGTTGCCGCACGCGTTTCAGCCCGCGCCAATTTGGGTGATTCTCGCCGCCGGGCGTGGACGTTTTTCCGTTGCGAAATACACATCGCAGCGTGGCGCGATTTCCCGCGTGAGTGATTACGCGCTGGTCAATATCGATGGACTGGGTGAGCTTGCCGCGCGCGCGGCGGATGCATCGATGTTGTTTGGCGGCGATGTCGATGAAGCGATGACGAATCGATTGAAAGAAAAATTTGGCGCGCGCGCGGTGATCGCGTCGCCGGCGATGAATGTGCGGCGCGCCGGCTTCATCGCGGAATTGGCGTGGGCGCGTTTCTGTCGTGGCGAGTCAGATGATGTGGCGACGCTGGCGCCAATGTATCTGCCGCACGAATCAGTCGAAGGATCGAAAGCGTAATTTTGTTAGCCGCAGAAACACGCGGAAATCCGCAGAAATTTTCTGTGGGATTCAGTGGCAAAGATTACAATGCTTGATTATTCCAACTTGCCGTATCGCGTCGAACCGATGGTGCCGCAGGATGTTGCGACGATTATGGAGATCGAAAATGTTTCGTTCTCCGCGCCGTGGTCGGCGCGCGCGTACGATTACGAGTTGCGTTACAATGAAATGGCGCATTATTTCGTCGCGCGGTTGCAACAGCAACCAGCGGTGGCAATTCCGCCCAAGCCGGTTTTTTCGTGGCGGCGTTGGTTTGAGCGCGGCACTCGTTTGGCGGATGCGGATGCGGCGAACGTCGTCGGTTATGCCGGCTTTTGGTTGATGGTCGATGAAGCGCACATCAGCACGATTGCCACCCATCCGCAATGGCGGCGGCGCGGCATCGGCGAATTGATGTTGATCGCGATGATCGATGCGGCGGCGGCAATCGGCGCGCGGTGGATGACGTTGGAGGTTCGTGTGTCTAACACCGGCGCGCAAGCGTTGTATCGCAAATTTGGGTTCGATGTAACTGGGATGCGGCGGCATTACTACACCGATAATAATGAAGACGCGCTGATTATGACGACGCCGTTGATCACGACGATCGAATACCAAATGAAACTCGATGGTTTGAGAGGCGCGTTGTTCAGCCGCTTGTCGAGATAAGGTGGCTGTGGTAAAATCCAGCCGCAGGTTTCGCAAATGCTCCGCACGTAAAAAATTATACCGGTGTAATTGACGGAATCTGCGGATTGCTTTGGGATAAGGTGTCGAGGAGAAAAAATGGTCAGTCCAGAGTTGCTCGAAATCTTACGTTGTCCCGCGTGCGTGCGCAACGGACCAAACGCCGGGATGCTTGATTTCATCCGCGAGACGTGGCTGGTCTGCCGCGATTGCGGCCGCAAGTATCCGGTCAAGAACGACATTCCGATTATGCTCATCGAGGAAGGCGATAAATACCGCGCCACGCCGATCGAGCAGTTGGGCGCGCCGGCATAATCCGGCGAACGCTGAAAAACGTAGCATAAACAGGTAAAGTCAACGGGGACGACGTTACTTTGACCTGTTTATTTTTTCTGAGGGAGAAAGTATGAAAAAGCCAATCCTCGTACTTGGCGCAATTTTGTTTGTGTTGAGTGTGTTCGCCGCGCCGGCGTTCGCGGCAGACCCGATTGCAATTACGTCGAACAAGTTCGTCAACAACTTTCGACAAAATCTGCAATTCAAATTGGACGCGACGAGTACGGCCGGCAAAATCAATCAAATCGCGCTCTTTATTCAAATCGATGGGGTGTCGTCGAGCGCGCGGCAATTGCCGGAATTCACCGCCGACAAACAGGTTGCGGCGACGTACGAATGGAATCTCACGCGCAATTATTTGCCGCCCGGCGTGACCGGTCAATTTTGGTGGATCATCGAAGATGATGCCGGGAGCAAATTGACCACCGACAAGCAATCGTTCCGGGTCGAAGACACCTCGAAACAGTGGAGGAAATTATCGAACGAGAAGCTCGCCATCTTTTGGTACAACGGCGGCGATAGTTTCGGCAAAGCGTTGTTTGAGCGCGGTGTCGAGGCGATGAAATTTTTGGAGCAGGACACCGGCGTCGTCATCGATCGGCAAATTCAAACGTACATCTACGGCAATCGCGCCGATTTTCGCAACGCGTTGTCGGTGGGCGCGCAAGAGTGGACGGGTGGACAGGCGTTCCCGGATTACAGCGTCGTTTTGATCAACGTCGAGCCGACGGCGTTGGAGTGGGGCAAAGGCGCGACGGTGCACGAGTTGACGCATCAAGTCATTCATCAAAAGATCAAGGGTCCGCTCGGCGATTTGTCGATGCCACATTGGATGGACGAAGGGCTGGCGATGTACTATGAAACGTATCCCGACCAACTCGATTCGCAATTCAACACGCCGTTGCGCCGCGCCATTCAAAACGATACGGTCGTTGCGTTGCGAACGTTGAGCGGCGCCTTCCCCGCCGATTCCAACGCGGCGAATCTGGCGTACGCGCAAAGTTACGCCGTCGTCGATTTCATCTATCGCAAGTACGGCAAAGACAAGATGGCGACGATGCTCCAAGAATTCAAAAAGGGCGGAAACTATGACGACATTCTCAAAAAAGTGATTGGTGTCGATACCGATGGGTTGGATAATGCGTGGCGGCAGGAAGTAGGATTGAAGCCACGTGCGGTGGCAACCCGTTCGTTGCCGCAATCAAGCGCGATTCCGACCATCGGTCTCTCCACCGATTACTCGACGCCGATGCCGGGCGCGCCAGCAACCGCGACGCCGCCGCGCGTCTCGCAGAATGTTACCCCTGCCGCGCCATCGTCGAGCGCGTCCAGCAGTTCCGGGACGACGATTCAAATCTGTAGTGCGTCGTTCTTGGTGTTTGCGGTGGGATTTTTGGGAGTCGTGCTGAGCCGGCGGAAGAAAGTTTTGTAGTACCTCTCTCCGACCCTCTCCTAAAAGGAGAGAGCGCAAATGAAACGGGCAATGCTCATAAAGCATTGCCCGTTTTGTTGTACTCTAAAAATCAACTGCGAAGACAAAAAGGAATTGTCATTCCGAGTGACCCGCGCAGCGGGGAGCGAAGAATCTCGTTCAAGTCATAACGAAACCCTTCGCTTTGCTCAGGGTGACAAAGGAATCGCGCCGCGCACAAAATTTGCCAACGTCTTTTTGAGTTTTGCGAGCGAGGGCAGGTGGATGTACATCATATGCCCGGCTTCGTAAAACGACAGCGACAAATTCTTTTCGAGCGACGGATCGATGCCGAGATGGTTGAACGTGTACTGCGTGGCAAAGTACGGCGTCGCAAAATCGTAATAGCCGTTTGCCACGTGGACTTAGAAACGGATTGATCGTCATCGCCTCGCGCAACGTTTCCGCGACGTTGACGTACTGATTTTCGTGTTGTGCGTAACTCCACGGTTGCACGCGCGGCGTCAGAATTTCGTACGGCAGATCGGTTTCAAAACGCAACTCGCCGCGCACGTAATCGTTGAACGTTGCGGTGTACGGTCCGATGATGTTGGTCAAACTGGGATCGTACTCGTGCGCCTCGCCCGCCGCATCCCGGTCGATGCCCTTGAAGCGACTGTCGAGCCGTCCAACGGTGCGACGCTCGTCGCGCAACAGTTCTTTGCAAAAGCGATGAATCTCGATGCGCAGATTCGTGCGGTCGATGTAATCGATGGATAGACCGGTGTAGCGGGATAATTTTGCGACGATGGCTTGACGTTCGTCGGCGGTGAGCGTTGCGCCTTTTGCCAACGCGAGCGTGTACTCGCCGAGCGCAAATGCTTCAACCTCACGCAGTGTCGCTTGCAAATCGTTCTGCAATTCCGGCGCGAGTCGTTGGTGATACCACGCGGTCGAAGTGTACGTCGGCAAGAATAAAATGTATGGCAAATCGTTGCCGGTGTTAAAGCGCGCGGTCGCAAAATTCAGAATCGACGAGACGAGCATAATGCCGTTCAAGTACATCCCGTGTCGATTTTGTAAATAGCCGGCCAAGCCCGCCGCGCGCGTCGTGCCGTAACTTTCGCCGATCAAAAATTTGGGCGAGGTCCAGCGTTGATAGCGCGTGGCGTACAGTCGAATGAAATCGCCGACCGACTCGATGTCCTTTTTGAAACCGTGAAACTCTTTCGCTTTTTCGCCGACGACCGGTCGTGAAAACCCGGTGCTGACCGGATCGATGAACACGAGATCGGTTACATCGAGCAGTGAGAATTCGTTGTCGGTGAGTTGGTACGGCGGCGGCGGCAAATCGCCGAGGTCGGTCATCACGACGCGGCGCGGACCCAGCACGCCGAGATGCAACCACACCGATGACGACCCAGGACCGCCGTTGAACGAAAATGTCAGCGGGCGTTTCGTTTTGTCGGTTACGTCGTCGCGCGTGTAGGCGATGAAGAAAATGGATGCTCGTGCCTTTTCGCCTTCCGACTCGCCGGCTTGGTCGCCTTTCTTTTCTGATTCCTCTTTCAGCACGATGGTGCCGCAGGTGACGGTGTATTTGATTTCCTGTCCACCCAGCGTGATGCTGTGTTTGGTCTCGACGATTTGGTCTTTGGGTTCTGGTTTTTGGTCTTCGGATTTCTTTTCGTGGGTGTCTTTATCGGACATTGAAAACTCCGGTGAATTGCTATTGTCGCCATCGGCTCAAGCCGACGGCGATTGGGCGTGAAACCCGCCAAGCGGGTTTGAAGATTGATAGCCGTCGAATTTATTCGATGGCGCGGTCGGTGCGCGTGTGTTTGCTGCCGTGCGTTGTCGCAATCCACTCAGACAGTCAATCTGGTACTGAAGTAATCACCAGGGATGATTGAATTAGCCGTCCTTTTTCGATTCTTTCTTTTGGTCATCATTGAAATAAACATCCAAATCTTTTAACTCAGACCAATGAGAAGCACTTGAGCCATCTTTGATTGGGCCGTACACTGGATATCCGAACTCGTCAGGCTGTCCAATCACGTAATGATAAACATTGAGAGGTGGCTCACCTGCTCTCGGTTTATTTTCTATTCTAACCCAATCAATCCCCCCCACCAAGCTGCTCGGCGGTGGCTGAAAAGTGTGTTGCGTAGGAGCAATGCCGCTGGCAAATACAGCAAATGTATTCACACTTCCAAAATGGTCTTTGATTAGATTCCACCGTTCTTGTGGAAGGTCATTCACCTTCCAAAACCCAGGGCCGACAAGTTCATTAAGATTCTCTCTGGTGATATAGAAATTCGGTCTTGGCGGAATTCCCGAAGGTGTTTCTGTCATTGTATTCTCCCAAATAGCAACCACTTGCGCGTGTTTGCTAAATCCGTTCTGGGTCACCAGGTTATTTTGTGTCTAGCCAAACTCGCATCTCGTTTGGGAATATCGCTTGCCCATACGCGAGCAGTGGATGAGAGTCTCCCGCTGTAACTGTGAATGCTATCCAACCTTCAAGAGAACCATTGGCATATATTCTTCCCAAGAACTGGGGGTCAGGAGGAACAACCGTCTGTCCCTTGAATGACTGAGCTTCTTTTCCATCGGATGTCACGACGACAAAGTACGCATCGCTCAGCATAACTGATGATTCTTTACCCGCCTTGACAAGACGAGCGCGAACTTTGAACAACATGTATTCAGCACCAGACGGAGGAGGTTTGTTGTATTGATTCGCTGATTTTATTCGGTTCCAAGCGTCCTGCCCACGAAAATATTGAAGCAAGGTGAATTCAATTTGCTGATTGTCATGACCTGTCCAAATCACGCTTTTTCCGAGTGGGACTGGATTAGAACGTGTATAGCCAGGAACATTGGGCGGTGGTGTTGGTGTCGGAGCAAACAGAGCAAGCGTTGGTAGAGGACGAAGCGTCGGTATAGGAGCAAGTGTTGGCGTCGGAAGGAGCGTTGGAGTTGGTATATTTACAAACGTAGGATTATTCAGAATTGCTAACTCTGCTTTGGCTCTCTGAAAATTGTTAGCAGCAGAGGTAAGCTTTATACTGACTATCCAATCACTCTGTTGCCCCATGAAAGAAATATATGCTTCAATCGTTTCATCCATTCCCGCGACAACGTATTGGAAATACGCGTCAGCACAACTAGGATGTTGGAGATTTTTGTAATCGCGCCTAATCTGTTGCATCTCCCCGATGACAGGAGATAACGCAATTCTTGGTGTAGCATCAGCGCGCCTTGTGGCGTCATAGAACTTGTCAAGAGTTTCGCTTGTCGTTTTTAGGAAATCCTTTGCGTTGCATTTGGGTAATCCTATTACTGCAGGAGTATTCGTGCTATAGAGAATTACACCACCGACGCAAAAGACTCCGATGGCTGCGAGTGTCAAAATAGCTAGAATTGTCCATTGCGTTCGAGTGAATCCCACCATATCCTCCCTATCAAAGCTCGCTTGGGGCGCGAATGCACCTTCGTTAAAAGGGCATGTCAGCAAACTTATATTTCACGAACTACGAGTGCGGGAATCACGGAATTTCACGCTCAAGCTGTTTGGATTCCCGCATCTTTGGGTGCGGGAAACCAAACGGGGTTTTCCGCACCTGTAATGATTCTGTGTCTTTTATCCCCCCTCGCTTGACAAAACTCGCCCATCCAACCATCCCATCACCTAACCACCCAACTATCGCACTATTGCACTATCGCACCATCGCACTATCAAACTATTCAACTCTCCTCACCACCGCTTTCTCCAAATCCTTCACCACAATCAAAATTTCGTGCCGGGCACGGGTGCGCCTAAAATATAAAGCAGATTCCGCATCACGTCAACACAGAACCTGCTTTGGGGAGTTGAAAAGTGTGGCTGTCCACTTTGAATTAGGCAACTCATGAGGAAGAACGATTTTTTAGCCAGCGTTCAAACGAGGTCATGCTTTCGGTAGATTTTTTCCCCAATAACATTCCCTCCACGCCAATATCCTCGTCCAAATCGGGCCAATAAATTCCAAAACCCGCGCCGCTAACCTGAAAATTCTCGCGTTCAGCGGGCGTGCCATGTGCGAGCCGTGGATACCAGCCAATCGGCACGGAAATCGTTCGACCATCTTCCAGGTCAACGGTCAATGTATCGTCGTCGATGGAAACCGCGATGATTTTAGCCAATCCGATTATTGCTTGAGCAGAAATCATCCCACACCTTTCTCAATTTTGGCAGATTGTCTCTCGTGATTCGTTCAATGTCGCGCAATTCTTTCCTGTTGTAACCAAAATTTTCCGCCAGTGCGACGTCAGGATCAAGCCAGAACTTGGCACTTTTGTTTTCTCGATCAACGTGCATATGTCGTGGTTCCCCACAATCATACGAGTAGAAATAAAATCGATACGGACCGATGAAAATTGCAGTTGGCATTATTGTTTCGACTCTTGCTGATTTCTTGATGAGCGGTTCATCGCATTTCTATATCCGAATATAGAACATATTCTACTTCGCGTCAAACCTCAAATGCTCAACAACCCACCCACCTAACCACCCAACTATCGCACCATTGCACTATCCAACTCGTTTGACCGTTGCTCTCTCCAAATCCTTTACCACAATCGTGTTCGGGAAAACCGCGCGCGCTTCCGCTTCAATCACCGCGCCAGAGTAGCGCCGCGAAATGTGCGTGAGATAAAGTTGCTTGACCTTCGCATCGCGCGCGCATGCGGCAGATTCCGCGGCGGTGATGTGCCCAAACTTGCGCGCTGTCTCCACGTCGTCCATTGTGTACGTCGCTTCCATCACGAGTGCATCCGCGTCGCGCGCCGGTTCCAGCACTTCGTCCGTGCGCGCAATATCGCCGACGTAAACCAATTTTGTGCCCGGCACCGGCTCGCCCAACACATCTGCCGGCTTGACGATGCGCCCGTCCGCGAGCGTGAGTGTTTCGCCCGCGACGAGGCGTTTGCGTTCGGGTCCCGCCGGCACGCCCAGTTTTTCCGCTTGCTCGACTAAAAACGGGCGCTTGGTTTTTTCCTGAAACACAAAACCGAAACAACCGCTTCCGCGATGAACGACCGGAAACGCGTAGACATCGAGATTCTTTTCCGACAGCACCAAACCATGTTTCAGTTCGATGAATTCGATCTCCATCTCGACTTCTTTGCCGCGCAAGACGACCTTCATCAAATCGCGCACGCGGTCGATTGCCCAGCGCCCGCCGTAAATCTCGATTTTGTTGATCGCTTCCCAACGTCCAAACGTCGACACGATGCCGCCCAGTCCCAGGATGTGATCGAGGTGTCCGTGCGTCAAGAAAATTCGGCGCAGGTCTTTGAACCCCAGACCGCTCGTCAAGATTTGGCGTTGCGTGCCTTCCGCGCAATCGAGCAGGAAACGCTGACCTTCGTGAATCAGCATCGTCGAGGTCATATTGCGTTCGATACTTGGCGCGGACGCCGAGGTGCCTAAGAAACAAAGTTCAAACATGAAAATCCATTTTGCCGCAGAACCGCGCAGAAAAATTCTGTGTAATTCTGCGTGGTTTTGCGGCTAGATATTCAATCCCTGCAATTCCCACACTTCGGTGCGCGCCTCACGTCCTTTGGCTTGGATCGACGGCAATTTCTTCGCCTTGATCAAGTGTTGAATGTGAGCGTAGGTCTGTTTGCTGATCAAAATCTGTCCTTCCGCCGCGTTCTCTTGCAATCGCTTTGCCAGATTCACCGCGTCACCAATCGCCGTGAAATTCATTTGTTGCGCGGTTCCAATATTTCCCACCACCGCATCGCCGGTATGAATGCCGATGCCGTAATGCAAGCGCAAACTCTTGGGCAACTCGGCATGCAACTTGACGACCGCACCTCGCATCGCGAGCGCGGCACGCGCCGCGCGCAACGCGTGATCACTCTGAAGCAACGGCGCGTTGAACAACCCCATCACCGCGTCGCCCATAAATTTATCGAGCGTGCCTTCTTCCGCCAGAATCGCGTCGGCGGCGACAGCAAGATAGTCGTTCAAAATATCGACGAGTTCTTCCGGCGGGAGTGGTTCGCTAAAGCGCGTAAAGCCGCGAATGTCTGCGAATAAAATCGTGATCTCTTGGCGATTGCCGCCGAGTTTTAGAAAATCCGGATTCGGCGGCAAGCGATCAACGACGGCAGGCGCAACGTACCGCTTGAACATTTCGCGTGTCGCTTCCAATTGGCGCATTTCTGTCAGGTCCTCGACGACAATCGTAACGCCTTGCATTCGACCGCTTGCGTCTTTCAACGATGAAACGCTGAAACCCAAATGCACAACGCCGCGATTCGGCAGTTCCGGCGCGATTTCCGCATCGACGCGACGTTTGCCGGCGCGTTTCACTTCGTCGACCATTTGCGGCAACCGCGTTGAACGCAACGGGGCAAGCGCGCGCCAGTACGGTTGTCCCAACGATTGCTGCGCGCCCGTCGCAAAAATAGTTTCTGCCGCGCGATTGAACGCGGTGATGCGGTCTTCCAAATCGGTGGCGACGACGCCGGATGTGATCGACGCAAAAATGTTGTCCTGAAATGTTTTGAGCGCGCTGATCTCATCGACTTTTTGGCGAATGTTTTCGTACAACCGTGCATTTTGAATGGCGACGGCAACGTGATCCGCGAACGCGCGGACGGCATTCAAGTCGGCGGACTGGAACATGCCGGGACGCAAACGATTATCGACGTAAACCACGCCAATCACGCGGTCGCGCACTTTGAGCGGTGTGCACATGATCGAACGGAGCGATAAACTCACCACACTGTCAGTATCGGAAAAACGCGGATCGAGCGTGGCGTTGGTGCTGAGCACCGGCTCGCCGGTTTCGGCAACGCGCGTGATGATACTGCGGCTGACTTGAAACGCCGGGCTGGAAATAGTCGCGCGTTCAAAATTGCGCGCCACGCGGAATGTCAGATTGCCGTCGTCTTCGGCGAGCATCAAAAAGCCGCGTTCGGCGCGTGTCGTTTGGATGATAATATCCATCGCGCGGTCGAGCACTTGTTTGAGATCGAGTGTGGAGTTGACCGCGTGGCTCAATTGAAAGAGCCCGGCAAGTTGCACGCGCTCTTTTTCTTGTTGTTCCAGATCGGCGCTGAGGCGTTCCAAAAATTCGCCGAGTTTGGAAACGCGTTCGCTCAATTCGCCGGCGTGCGGAAACGTGGCTTGCCGCGAATCGAGCCAGAGAAAGAGGTCGCTCAAGCCGCGTCGCAGTTCGGCAATGTCGCGGCGCGTCCGTTCGATGGTGGAGAGGGTGAGTTCCGGCATGAATTATTTTCCACTCAACTGTTTGAGTTGTTTGTTCGCTTCGTCTTTCAATTCCGGCGGGGTGTTGGGATTGTTGACAACCATCTGAAATTGGCGTTTGGCTTCATCGGTTTGTCCGCGATTGAGCGCAAGCATACCCAAACCGTAATGCGCTTGCGGTAAATTGGGATCGATGGCAACCGCGCGCGTGTAATCGCGCAACGCCTCCGCGATTTTGCCTTGCGCGCGCTCGATGTCGCCCAATCGCCACAATGCCTGCGCGTTGCCAGCATCCGCCTTGAGAACCTTTTCCACTTGCGCGCGCGCCTCGTCGAATTTTTTCTGCTCAAAATACAGATCGCCAAGTCCAAGTAACAACCCGGCATCGTCGGGCGCGATATTCAAGCCGGCTTGGAAATAACGCGTCGCGCGCTCGTAATCGTTGATGCGCGTTGCCGCTTCGCCGGCGCGCAGGTACGCTCCCGGGCTGGCGGGATTGAGTCGAATGGCTTGATCGAATTCGGCGAACGCGGCGGCGAAATCTTTCTGCCGCATCAACGCTTCCGCAAGTTGCACGTGCGCAACCGGGTCTTGGGGATTTGCGGTAACTTTGTCGCGCGCCGCGCGCACGGGATCGACTGTTTGCGACGGCGGCGGCAGATTCTTGGATGTTTGGCGCAACGGCGATTGCGGATTGATCGTCATCACACCGCACAACAATAAAATCACAATCGTACCGATGACACCGCACGTAACAAGCCATCGATTCTTTTGGGGTTGCGGCGCGGGTTTGGGCATTCCCTCGCTGATTTTTGCCGGCGGTGGTGTCGTTCTATCGCCCAGGTCGGGCGGCGGAGCCGGCACCGGCGTAATCGTCGAACCGGTTGGCGCGGGAATGCCCGCCGCTTGATACAGTGCATTCAGTAATTCGAGTGCGTTGGTGTACCGCGCCGCCGGGTCTTTGGCAAGCGCTTTGAGCAAAACGCGTTCCACGTCTTTGGGCAAACCGGGATTGATTGACGAGGGCAACGGCAGGGGTGAATAGATGTGATCGTGGATGATGGCGTATGGGGTGTCTGCACTGAACGGCACGCGCCCGGTCAGCATTTCGAACAGCACGACGCCGAGCGAGTAAATGTCGCTGCGTTCTGTCGCGGATACGCCGCGCGCTTGCTCCGGCGAAATGTATTGCGGCGTGCCGATCAACATATCTTGTGAGATTGTTGAGTCGCTTGCTTGGGCGATGCGCGCGAGTCCAAAATCGGTGAGGAAAATGTGTTGGTCGCTCGCAAGGATAATGTTCGACGGTTTGATGTCGCGGTGCAAAATTCCTTGCGTGTGCGCGTACGCCAACCCCTCGGCAACCGGGCGAATGATCGATAACGCGCGTCCGACCGGCATCGCACCTTGGCGCAAGATTGTCTTGAGCGTTTTGCCATCGATGTAGCGCATCACGAGGTACGGCATCCCGCGTTCTTCGTCGAAATCGTAGATGGGGACGATGTTGGGGTGATCGAGTTTGGCAACGATGCGCGCCTCACGCTTGAAACGCGCGAGAAAGTTGGGGTCTTCTTTGAACGCCGGGTGCAATACTTTGATGGCAACGTAACGATCCAGTGCAGCGTGGTACGCTTTGTACACGGTTGCCATGCCACCTTGCCCCAGCGGTTCGATCACACGGTACGGTCCCAAATTGTCGCCCGGTGAAATGTTCATCTGTTGCCTGCCGAGGAAAAATAAAAAAGCGCGTTCGGAAGTATTATATCCGATTTCGCGCCTTAAGCAATAAGCGATTTCTAGAAATATTTACGGTCCCGCGCTCAACGATTCCCGCGCCCACAGATTGGCGTCTGGCGCGGCTTTGGGGATGAGCAATCGTTTGTCCGTTCCGTCCGCGCGCATTAGGAAAATCGCCCATTCTTTGCCTTCTTGATCGGAACGATAAAAAATGAAATTGCCGTCACTCGACCAAGTGGGTTGACCGGTGTTGCCTTTGTTGGCGGTCAATTGTTTTTGCCCCGAGCCGTCAGGATTTACGGTGAAAATATTGACGCCGCCGCCCACGCTGGCTTGATAAACAATCTTGTCGCCGCGCGGCGACCATTGCGGACTGCCGCCGCTATCGCGCGTGATGAGCGTTGCAGCTTTGGTTCGCAAATCGTACACGAACAAACCGCATTGCGTCGTGTTGGGTTGACACCCGGCATACACGATGCGATTGCCGTCCGGCGCCCACGCCGGATTGAACCCGGTAGCGATTTCGCTAATGTTGGTGCCATCCACGTTGACGATGGTGATTTTGGTATCGCCGATGCTGAGTTTGCCGCGCACGTACATCAACCGCTTGCCGTCCGGCGACCACTGCACGCAACACGTTTCATTCTTGACGACGACGCGCGCGCCACTGCCATCGATGTTTGCAATGTAGATGCCTTCGTCTTTGATGCGATGATACGCAATCAGTTTACCGTCCGGCGAAAGCGCGGGCCAATTGGAATTTTCGATGATCATTCGCGCGTCTGTGCCATCCGCATCGGCAATCCAAATGAAATGCTGTTCCGCCGCTTCGCCGGTGGCAATGGTGTACACAATTTTCCCGCGTGGCACCGCCGCAACCGGCGCGGTCGATGCATCGCGCGTGGGTGTTGGCGGTACTCGCGTGGGCGAGGGCGGTGGCGGCGTCGGCGGAATTGGGGTGGCGGATGGTGTCGGCGTCGCCGTGGGCGATGGCGGAATTGCTGTTGCGGTTGGTGGAATCGTTGACGATGGCAAGACGACTAGAACGGCAGATGGCGATGGAATCGTCGTAGAAATTGCGGCGGTGATTGGCGGAGCAATCGCCACTTTGGGACTAGAAAACTGATATGTAACAAGTCCGATGCTGACCGCGCACCCAAAGAAAAGCGCGAGCGCGACCAGGATGATAAAAATGCCGGGCACCTGCGGACGTTGCGAGCGTTGGCGTAATTTTCCACCGACGCGCTCGAGTGATCCTTGTAGAGGATTGCCGTTGACGCGTTTATATTCGATGAGTGGAAACATTACGGCGGAAGATTCGTCGTCTTGACGCGGACCTTCAATGGCGTTTTCCAGCGCGTGCATCATATCGCGGATACTGGCGTACCGGTGTTTCGGTTCTTTGGCAAGGGCTTTGAGTAAAACTTGTTCGACCGCCGGGCGAATCTTGGGATTGATCGTACGCGGTGCGGGCGGTGGTTGGTTGATCTGCGCCAGAATCGTCGCGTAGGGCGTGTCGCCCTGAAAAGGTGTGCGCCCGGTGAACATTTCGTACAGCACAACGCCGAAGGCGTAAATATCGGTGCGCGGATCGACCGGTTCGCTTTTGGCTTGTTCGGGGGAAATATATTGCGGCGAGCCAATCAACATATCTTGCGATGATGTCGATTCACTGCTGTGTTCGATGCGCGCGAGTCCAAAGTCGGTGAGGTAAACGTGCCCCTCGTGATCGATCAGAATGTTCGAGGGTTTGACATCGCGATGCAAAACACCGCGGCTGTGCGCGTACGCCAACGCGCTGGCAACCGCGCGCGCGATGTTGAGGATTTGGCGGGTGGCGAGCTTTTGCGATTGCAAAACGGCTTTGAGCGTTGTGCCGTCGATGTATTGTAGAACAAGGAATGGGGTACTCTCAAACTCGGCGTAATCGTACACCGTAACAATGTTGGGGTGGTTGAGCTTGGCAATGATCGCGGCTTCGCGCTTGAGGCGCATTAAAAACGCTTTGTCTTCTTTGAGAATTGGATGGATGACTTTGAGCGCAACATCCCGTTCGAGCGTGGTCTGATGCGCTTTGTAGATGGTTGCCATCCCGCCTTGCCCAATGTAGGCGGTTATCTTATAGGGCCCAACACTTTCGCCGACAATAAAACCCATTAGTTGAGACTCTCCGCAGAACCGCTCACATTATAGCCGAATTTGCGTGGATAGACAAACCAGAAAATGGTCATAGGGTTATGCGCTGAAAAAGTTACGGACGACAGCCGTCAGAGGGTTTCCGTCGTCTGTCGTCCGTGTACAGATAGTTCCAAGTTATGGCATTGTGGTGAGTTGGAATGTAACGCGATAGTTGACGTGGCGGCGCATTGGCATAATCATCCCGCTGGCTTGATCGCTGGGATATTGATCCATCACTTTGACACTGTACCCATCGCCATACATAAAGACACCATAGTTGCAATTGCAGATGTCATCAGCGCTTTTCTGCGGAAGACTTTCTGCCGGATAATCGCCGGAACTTTCGCCCCACGCTCTAATCTTGGCTTCGGTGCGCTTGCCGTTTTCATCCTTGATCATCACGTAGATCGTGTGATCGTTGTTCGATTCGGAAATGTCTTCAAAGACTACGCTGGTGATCCGCCAGAATTTTTGTCCGCGCGCGACGGTGGCGGGGATCAATTTGAATTGATTCACGTGCGGCAAATCTTTCCCGCTTCCCGGCACCAGACGCGGATCGATCGATGCGGGCGGCAACGCCGGCACTGGTGCGGCGGGAGCCGCGGCAACGGCCGGCGCGGCAGGAACTGGGGTCTTGGTCGGCAGAACGCGTGTGGGTTGCGGACGCGGCGTAAAGGTCGGTTGTGGTGTACGGGTCGGCACCGGCGTATTCGTCGGTAACGCGTACGCAACTTTGGAGCGACCGCCGTTGGAATTGCCATTCGACGTTTCGGCAGTCTTGTTTCCGTTTGTCGCGGCGGTATTTTCCGCGCTCGACAATTGCAAACCGCCGACAGCCGAACTCACCGTCGAGATGGTCATCCAAGGAATCGAGACGATCAAAAACCAGAAGGCGAACATCAACAGAACGAGCAAGCGCAATTTTCCGCCAACCGATAGTTTATTCAGCCAAGGTCCAAATTCTCTGCCGAACGAATTATCGCGGCGCGCGGCGTGGGGTTGCGCTTTTGCAGCGGTCGATTTATGCGTTGGTAAATGCGGCGCGGGAAGGTGCGGCATTTGCACGTGTGGTAATTGAACGTGCGGCAAATGCGGTGTTTCGATATGCGGTAGATGCGGTTTCGAAATGTGCGGCAAATGAACATTCGGCAGATGCGGCTTGTTCGATTGTTCTGGTTTCGGCGTTTGCTTTGGCGCAATCGTTTGTCGTGCGGCGGGTGTTGCCGCCGGTTTTGGCGCGCTCGGCGCCACCGGTTTGGCTACCGTTTGCGGTTTCGGTGGAACTGCCGTCGCTCGAATGGGACGCGCGCCGGAAGGTGGTTGCTGAACGCGCGGCGGTGGCGGAACATTTGCCGGCGGACGCGCGGCAGGCGCGCGTGGCGGTACCGCCATCCCGGGACGCGGACGACTGCCGGGCGGCGGCGTTTGGGCGCGTTGAACGCGCGCCAATCGATCTGCCATCACGCGCGTAACCGTCAACGCAAGCGCGGGATAATTTTCCATCAACGCGATGAAATCGGCTTTGCTGATCGTCCACAGCTCCGCTTCGGTCAGCGTTTGCGCGGTGGTGGCGTACAGCGTGTTCTGGACGATTTCTTGTTCGCCGAAGGAATCGCCGGCATCGAGAATATCGATGGTGATTGGTTCGCCGGCGGGACCGGTGGCAATTCGCTTGACTTCGCCTTTTTCGATAAGATACAATGTTTGGGCGGGTTGACCGGCAAGGCAAATGATTTCGCCGGGGCGGAAGCGCAAACCGCGGACGTGCTTGGAAATTTCTTTGAGTTCGCTCGTGGCGAGGTTGGAGAACAAGTGGATGCGACGCAAATGCCGGATGACAAAATCGCTTTCGCGCGAGGTGAGCCGCTGACTGAGCGCGCGGCTGAGCGAGACGCTGATTTCCGGATACTGCACCATCAAATCGTCGAAATCGTTTTTGTACATCACCCACACAGTCGTATCTGTTGCGGCACGCGCACATTCGGCGCGGGTGCGGCCGGTGAGCAACGCCATTTCGCCAAAGGCATCGCCGGGGCGGAGCCGTTCCAACAACATCGCGTCGGAAAACACAGAATCGGTCAAGCGGACTTCGCCGGAATCGACGATGTACATTGCATCGCCGGGCGTACCTTCGCGGTAGATCAATTCGTCGGTTGGAAAGTGACGCAAGACCAGATGCGCGGCGAGCATCGTGAGCGTGTCGGTTGGGACATCAGCAAAGAGTTGGAGTTGACGCAAACGCTCGACCGCGTCGGCTTGGTCGCGTTGGCTCAACGATTCGGCGAGCGCGCGGCTCAACGCCAACGTGACGGCGGGGTGATCTTGAATGATGGTTTGGTAAACTTGGTGCGACAAAATCCACACGGTTACATCGGTGATGGCGCGCGCGGTTGCCCCGTGTGCTTTGCCGGTCATTAACGCGGTATGCCCAAAGAGCGCGCCTTCTTTCAAATCCTCGAACGATTCTCCCTCGCTCGATTTGGTGACGAGCCGGACCGTGCCCTCTTCGATGAGGTACGCATTGTCGCCGGGGGAACCGGCGTCGATGATGACTTCGCCGCGCGGAATTGCGCGGAAATCGAGTTGTTGTGCGATGGCGCGCAAATCGTCTTGCGGCAGTGCGCTCAAGAGTTCGAGATTGCGTAAGCGTTGTTGCACCAAGTACTCTTCGAGGAAGGCAAGTCGGACGCCGATACTTGCGCTGAATTTCAATCCGATGCTGGGACATTCGTTGATGAGGTCTTCCAAATCGGCGCGCGCAAGTGTGAGCAATTGAGTATTCGCGGCGGAGCGAGCGGACGTGGAATACGGTCGCCCCATCAACATATCGATTTCGCCCAGCAAACTGCCGGCGCCTAGATTAGCCAGAGTAACGGAATGATCGACCGAGCCGCCTTCCAACTTGACCCAGCCGGCGGTGATGATGAACAAGTGGTTTGCCGGCTGACCCTCGGCGATGATCAATTCGCCCGGCGCGGCTTGACGTCGCTTGAGGCGTTGGGTGACCAGTTGGCGTTCTTCTTCCGAGAGTCGTTGGAACAATGGCACCGTGTCGATGGGTTGCGGTATCACTAAATTCTACCTCCAATAACCGCGATGAGCCATCAGCGGTTGGGATTTCATTTCTGTTGAAAAGTTATTTTCCAGCCGCGCGGCGTTGCGCGTTCGTTTCGACAATTTGCCGGCGCGGGTCCAATCACCAGATCGGACACGGTTTCGGCTTCTGCGCCCAGAATCGTAATCGCGTATTTTCCCGGCGCGGCTTCGTAATCGGCGAAACCGACGCCGCGTTCCGGCTTGAGGCCGGTGTAAATTGTTTCGAGCGTGTCCGCACTTCGAATTTCAATCCCGATGTTTGGCATATCATTGCCGGCGGCATCGCGGACGATGACGTACAAATGCGCCGTGTCTGGTTCTTCCACGCAACTCAGCAGTTTGTGTTCGACCACGCGATACATCAGCGATTGCGCGGCTGGCGTGGCGACGACGAAAACCGGCACGGGCGTTGGCGCGCCAGGCGCCGGACGCGCGGCTGTGTAGGGCAGTTTTAGTCCGAGCGCTTGTCCCAGGTGAATGAGTGCATCTTGCGTCAGTGAGTTATCGGAACCGGATTTCGCAATCAAATCATCGAAGGTTTTGGTCTCATTCGCCAGGTGCAATGCTTGGAGCCGGCGGCGCGCGGTACTTTGATCGCCGCTCAATTCATACGCCGCGCTGATCATTCGAACGTAATCGTCTTTGAGTGCTGGACGTAAATCCGCGGGATCAGCGTTTTGAAATTCGACGGGTGCCACCAGCCACGCGATACTCAAGCCCAGCGTAATGCCAATTGCCAAACCGAGTAATCCCGCGCCGATTAGCGGACCTCGCACGAATCCCGAGTTGCTCGCAAAAATGAGATCGTCTCCGTTCGACTCCTGATGCTTGTGTTACAACACGTTCCGCCCGTTGGTTCGGAACATGGCTAAAGATGATGAAAAACGAGGATAAAGAATTAGGTGGTCTGGATACTCAAATGATGATATAATAATTATCGTTGGCTCGTGTGCCGAAGGAGGGAATCGAACCCACAAGAGCGTTTAGCTCACACGATTTTGAGTCGTGCGCGTCTGCCAGTTCCGCCACTTCGGCTTACGCCTCCAAGTATAGTGTAAACGGCAAGATAAGTCAAATTAAAATAATGACCGAATGAGCCAATTTTTATGAAAAGTCGCAAGTTTTACGCATAAACTTCCAATGGACGAGCAGGCATTTATTCGCGCGGCGCAAAAAGGCGATGTCGCCGCATTCAATCAATTGGTGCGCGCGTATCAAGCGCAAGTCTATCGAACCGCGTATCGCGTGATGGGCGATCAAGCGGCGGCGGAAGACGCAACGCAAGATGCGTTCATCTCTGCGTTCAAACATATTCGCGCGTACCGCGGCGGTTCGTTCAAAGCGTGGTTACTTCGCATCGTGACGAATGCGTGTTACGATCAGTTGCGCGTCAAGCAACGCCGCCCCACCGCTTCACTCGATGCGATGTTGATCGACCCGGATAATCCGGCGCCGGGTGCAGAGCGCGCCGCGCTGGAATCGCCACACGATGTCGCGGAACGTCACGAGCTTGGCGCGACGATTCAAGCCGGCTTGTCAACGCTTCCCGCCGATCAACGAATGACGCTCGTTTTGGTCGACATCGAAGGATTGAGTTACGACCAAGTGGCGGACGCGATGCAAACGAATGTTGGCACGGTGAAATCGCGGCTCAGCCGCGCGCGCTTGGCGATGCGCGATTTTCTGACGAAGCAAGTGGAACTTGTGCCCGCCCGCTATCGTCTAAAGAGTGAGCGAGATTAGAATGTTCGGTCAAAAAAATTCCGAATTGCATACGTGGGTCGAAGAACGCTTGTCCGATTTCATCGACAATCAACTTGCGCTGGCGGAACGCGCGCGCGTGGAAAATCATCTTGCCGATTGCGCGCAATGCCGCGCGTCGTTGGAATCGATGCGTTGGACGATTGCGCTCATCAAGCAAGCGCCCGCGCCGGCGACGAATCGATCATTCGTGTTGCCGGTGCCGCCGCGGCGCGAGCCATCGTCATTTGCGTTTGGATTCGCCCGGTTCGCCACCGCGCTTGCAACGTTGTTGTTGTTCGCGGTGATCGGCGTCGATTTGCTCACACAATTTGGTGGGGCATCTTCATCCGCGCCGGCGGCAATGCGCGAAAGTGCGGCAACCCAATCGATTGCCTTCGCGCCGACCAAAGCGCCAGAACCAACTTCAGAACCCAAACCAGTTGGAGCAATGTCGTCCGCCGCGCCGTTGCCGCCCGCACCCGCCGCAGTTCCACCCGCCGCACCAACTGCAACCGCGGTCTTTCGTTCATCCGAAGTTTCGCCCACGCAATCCGCCGCGGATATGACGCAAAAATCAAATGCCACGCAACCGACGCAACAACCGGCAATGCGCGGTGCCGTGGCAATCACAGCAACGGTAACTGCTACCGCGACTGTTACGCCAACCCAAACCGCTACGCCCTTGCCGCCCACCGCGACACCATCGCCAACATTCACACCAACACCGATGCCAGTTGCGCCGGCTGTTGCGCCAGCCCTGCCGATGTTTTCGCCCTTGCGAGTTGCGCAACTTGCCTTCTTGTTCGCGGCAATCTTCTTCGGCACGCTGACGTTGCTTTTATGGCGACAGAAAGGTTAAATCAAAATGGCGCATCCCAAGTGGATGCGCCATTTTTCTTTTTGCGGGTCAGTCTTGAACCGCTTGCGCGAATTTTTCCAACACGCGCGCCCAAAACGCTTTCATCCGATTTGCCGCGCGCGCGTTCGCAAGTTTACTGTGCTGAAGCATAACCTGGCTTTTCGTTTTACCTTTGGCGTAGAAATTGAAATCGACCCGGCTCTCGCTGTTCTTCCACGCCGCGCGCAGCGATTTGTTGCGCGTCGCTTTGCTGACGCTGAGCGATTTTGCCGGCAAAAATTTCGCACGCGCTTTTTCATCCGCCCACGCGGCGAATAACTTGGATACCGGCATATTCACGGTCTTGCTCGCACCGATTTGAAATCCTTCCGGCTTTTGATGTGCTTGACGTTTGCCGCGCGCTTGTTCGTATCCGACGGTGAGCATTTGTTGCCACCAATCGCCGACATTGTGTTTGGTGCGGAGATGCGCGACGATTTGTTGGTGCGTCATCTTTTGCGCGCCAGCTTGATCCAGCAACGTGATCCACTCTGTCCACGTTTTGCCGGTTTTCTCGCGCACAGCGGAACTGCTGATTCCACCCACGCGCTCGTATTTGGTTTTCATTCTCCCCTATCCTTTCACGTACGATAATTTTTCGGCGATGCGTCCCTCGCGAATTGTGTACACATCCACGCCGCGAATATGGCCACGTTCGCCGCCGGTTTCCCAGCGATACCTCCATCGCATCACGCACCGATTGCCGGTGGCGAAGATCTCCTCGATTTCAAAATGCGGCTTGTCCGCCGCGCGGAAAAAATCCTCCCAAAATTTGCGCACGTCGCGTTGTCCCTCGTAACGCGTGCCATCGGGTGCCGGAAAGGTATTTTCAAAAACGCAATCGTCAGTCATCAATTGCATCATTGTGTCAACATCGCGTGCGTTGAGTGCATCGTTGAAATCGGTGATGAGCCGAACGATGGCTTCGGGGGTAAGTGTTGGCATGGATCGATTATCACAAAACGAACATTACGTTCTCTGTGGTGCTGAGTTCGTAATACAAACCGTCCAGCTGTTCACGGCTCTGCGCGGTAAATACAGTAGTGATCGAAATATATTTCCCGTCACGACTCAAGCGGCTGGAAATGTGACGCTCTTCCAATTCGGGGACGTGCCGGCGGACGATTTCGACGACGATATTTTCTAACACGCCGGTATTTTTGCCAATTGTCTTGAGTGGAAATTGGCAGGGAAATTCTAAACCTTTTTGCTCCATCTTCTTCCTCGTTATCTCAACAGCTCCTGCACGAGCGGACGCAAACCGTTGAAGAAAAATTCAACGGCAATTGCCATCACGATCAAACCCATCAGCCGCAGAAGAATTTTATTGCCGCTGGGTCCCAACGCGTGCGTGACTTGGCGCGCGCCGATGAGAAATATAAAAGCGAGCACCAAAACGGCGGAAATCGCAATCAACAAGGCAATTTGTTTCGCGGGATCGCCGGTTGCTTCGTTCATCAACACGATGACGGTGGCAATTGCGCCCGGTCCCGCAATCAGCGGAATGCCGAGCGGCGTGATTGCGATATCCTCGATGTACTCACTCACCGATTCCTCATCCGATTTTGCGCGCGTCAAGCGTGCTTCCAACATTTCGTACCCCATCGCAAAAAAGATCACGCCGCCGACGATGCGCAGACTGTTGACCGAGATTCCAAAGAAATCGAAAATGAATCTGCCGGTCAATGCGAACAGCATCAGCACCAGCCACGCCGTCAGCGCCGCGCGCAATGCCACGCGTCGCGATTCCGGGTGCGATAACTTGGCGGTCATCGTTGTAAAGATCGGCAATGCACCAATCGGATCGATCATCGTAAAGAGCGAGACGAAAGAAAGTAAACCAAATTGCAAAGGTTCGGTGGTCATTGGGCGGATTATACGCAGACGCGCACGCGTGGTCAACTGTCCGACGACTAGCCCAAAAAGGTTGGTTGACAAACTTGCGGGTGTGATTATACTTGAATCACTCACGACGGTGTGGTCGGGCAATTAAATTTTTGACGGAGGAAATGGAATGCCCAACACGTCACGTCCCAAACGCAAAGCCGGGAACAAAAAATCAACCGAGGACGGCAGTTCGCGCACGCTCGAAGATTTGTTAGAACAATTGCTTTCGATCCTGCGACCGCGGATGCCCGCGCGTGTGCCGGTGCGCAAGCCCGCATACCCACGTCGAATCCGATAATCGTCCAGACCTGTCAGTTTTCGCCCCCGCGAGCTGACAGGTTTTTTATCGATTGCAAAAAAATTTTCTGTGGGTATAATCAAAATACTCTCATTTACCAACGCCTTTGCCAAAACCATATACTCCGCGAATCACAAAGCGCGCAAATGCAATCAAGAATTAGCGGACATTCGTGTGATTCGCGGATGGAAAAATGCGACTAGCCAATTTGGCAAAGGGACAGACTTGGAGAAAAAAGATGCCTGCTGGTTATTATCGTTTCCCAACGATTGCCGGGAATTCCGTAGTGTTTGTGTGTGAAGATGATTTGTGGACGGTTGCTACTTCGGGAGGTGTCGCGCGCCGCTTGACATCGAACCTGGGTGAAGCCACGCGTCCGATGCTTTCGCCGGATGGGACGCAACTGGCGTTTGTCGGATTTGAAGAAGGCGCGCCGGAAATTTTTCTGATGCCGGCGCTCGGTGGGCAAGCCCAGCGCCTAACTTTTCTCGGCGGCGGGCTATGCCAAACCGTCGGCTGGCGCGATGGCAAAATTATTTTTGCGAACAACGCCGGGCAACCGTTCAACGCGCTCTTGCATCTTTACATGGTCGATACCAACGGCAATCCGCCGGAACGTCTCAACATCGGTCCCGCGCGGACGATTTCGTATGGCGGGCGCGGCGCGGTCATCGGACGGAATACGGCAGACCCGGCACGCTGGAAACGTTATCGCGGCGGGACGACCGGGCAAATTTGGATCGATGAAAACGGCGATGGCAATTTTGTCCCGCTGAAACTCGAAGGCAATCTTGCCGCGCCAATGTGGATTGGCGAGCGCATTTATTTCATCTCCGATCACGAAGGCATTGGCAATTTATATTCATGCTTGCCAAACGGCAACGATGTCCAGCGCCACACGCATCACGCCGATTTCTACGCGCGCAATCCATCGACCGACGGCAAACGCATTGTCTATCACGCCGGCGCGGATTTGTTCGTCTTTGACCCGGCGACGAACACAACCCAAATGATCCCGGTCGAATTTCATTCGCCGCAGACGCAACGCAATCGCAAGTTTGTGTACGCCGGCAAATATCTGGAAGACGCAATGTTGCATCCGAATGGTCAAGCGATTGCGATTTCCGCGCGCGGCAAAATTTTCACGATGGCAAACTGGGAAGGCGCGGTATTCCAACCCGGCGACGGTGACGGCGCGCGTTATCGTTTGCCGGCGTGGTTGAACGACGGCGAGCGTTTGATCGCCGTTACCGATGCCGGCGGTGAAGAATCGTTTGTCCTGCTCCACGCCACCGCGAATAAAGAACCGGAACGTATCGAAGGTTTAGACATCGGTCGCCCGGTCGCCTTGGCCGTCAATCCTAAAAAGGACCAAATCGTTTTTACGAATCATCGCTACGAACTGCTGTGGCTCGATTTGACCAGCCGTGAGTTAAAAGTGATCGATGCCGGCTTGGCGCATCCCATCACCGGTTTCGATTGGTCGCCGGACGGCGCGTGGCTGGCGTACAGCGTTTCGATTTCACTCCAAGTCGATGTGTTGAAATTGTGGAAGTTGGAGACCGGCGAAAAATTTCAAATCACCAACCCGGTGCTGCGCGATGTTGCGCCCGCTTTCGATCCCAATGGCAAGTATTTGTATTTCTTATCGTACCGCTATTTCAATCCGGTGTACGACAATCTGCACTTTGACCTGAACTTTCCGCGTGGAATGAAACCGTATCTCATTACCTTACAAAAAGATACCACATCGCCTTTTGTGCCTAAGCCGCGCGTGGACAAGAAAAAAGAGGACGCCGAAGAGAAGAAGGAAGACCAGCGCGAAGGTGAAGAAAAGAAAGAAGCAGAAAAAAAGGACGAAGCCAAAACGCGCGACGAGGAAAAAGAAAAGCACGACGAGAAGGAAAAGGACAAGCCGGTT
This sequence comes from Anaerolineae bacterium, assembly GCA_034435055.1. Taxonomy (GTDB): domain Bacteria; phylum Chloroflexota; class Anaerolineae; order UBA4142; family UBA4142; genus DAOTXS01. The sequence continues at coordinate 64,414 of DAOTXS010000024.1, forward strand.
CAAATCGACCTCGAGGGCATTCAATCGCGCATCGTCGAATTTCCGGTCGATGAAGCGTTGTACGGTCGTGTGCTGGGATTGAAGGATAACAAAGTTTTGTACTCGTGGTACCCGGTGGAAGGATCGTTGGGGCAGTCGTGGGCACAGCAAGGCGAGCCAGCGGCAAAAGGGACACTCGTCGTTTATTCGTTCGACGACCAAAAAGAAGAGGAACTCGTCAGCGGCATCACCGATTTTAAACTCTCGCGCGATGCATCGATGTTGCTCTATCGTGCCGGCAATCGACTGCGCGTGTTCAAAGCCGGCGAAAAACCGGAGCGCGACGGCAGTGCTGCGCCCAATCGCAAATCGGGCTGGCTCGATCTGGAGCGATTGAATCTTGCGGTAAACCCGGGAAGCGAGTGGCGACAAATGTTCCGCGAGGCGTGGCGTTTGCAGCGCGATCAATTTTGGACGCCAGATATGTCCCAGGTCGATTGGGTGGCAATTCACGACCGTTACTTGCCGTTGGTGGATCGCGTCGCCAGCCGCGCCGAGTTTTCCGATTTGATGTGGGAGATGCAAGGCGAACTTGGCACGTCGCACGCGTACGAACTTGGCGGCGATTATCGTCACAACCCCGATTACTCGCAAGGTTATCTCGGCGCGGATTTTGTGTACGATGAGGCGAAAGAAGCATGGCAAGTCAATCACATTGTGCAAGGCGATCATTGGGACGAAGATAGTGATTCGCCGTTGAATAATCCGGGGATCAATGTTCAAGTTGGCGATTATCTGCTGGCGATCAACGGACGCAAATTATCGCGCGCGCTTTCGCCGGCGATGGCGCTGGTGAATATGGCGGGCGATGAAATTGCGTTGACGGTCAAACACGGCGACGAGGAGCCGCGCGTGGTGATGGTGAAAGCATTGCGCGGCGATATGAAGGTGCGTTATCGCGAGTGGGTCGAGAACAATCGCCGGCGCGTGCATGCGGCGACGAATGGTCGCGTGGGGTATGTGCATATTCCCGATATGGGCGCGCGCGGGTACGCGGAATTTCATCGCGGCTATCTTGCCGAAGTCGATCGCGAAGGGTTGATCGTCGATGTGCGTTTCAACGGCGGCGGTCACGTCTCGGCGTTGATTCTGGAAAAGTTGGCGCGGCGGCGCGTGGGGTACGATATTTCGCGTTGGGGACAAACACCGGAACCGTATCCGCCGGAATCGGTGCTGGGCCCGATGGTCGCCTTGACCAACGAATTGGCTGGATCGGACGGCGATATTTTCTCACACGGCTTCAAGTTGATGAAGCTGGGTCCGCTTCTTGGTAAACGGACGTGGGGCGGCGTCATCGGCATCTGGCCCCGTCACGCGCTGGTCGATGGGACGATTACAACGCAACCGGAATTTTCATTTTGGTTTGAAGACGTGGGCTGGGGGGTGGAAAACTACGGCACCGACCCGGATATTGAAATCGACAATACGCCGCAGGATTACGCGCGCGGACGCGACGCGCAGTTGGAACGCGCGTTAGAAGAAATCCAAAAACTGCTCGCCGCGAATCCGCCCAAAGTTCCAACGTTCGATACGAAACCCAGCCGCGCGTTGCCGCGATTGCTGTCGAAATAGTTTGTGATTCTCACGCTCTTGTGTTAAAATCTACGCGCAGTTGCAAAATTGTCCGTGATCTTTTTGGCTTCAAAGGAGAGACCGAATGAGTGGCTCGTGGCTATTTACCAATTATCCCGCTTCTCGCTCCGTCATCGAAAACGATTTGCGTCTGGTGTTTTGGAAAGCCGGCGTCAAAGGGATTTGGGTCACCTGCACCAAAGATACCGCGCCGTTTGAGTGTCAAGCCGAGTGGAACGGCACGCCGTTTACCTTCGCATGGGAACCGAAGAATTATTTGATGCTCAAAATGAAATCACCCAATCAAGACGTGCTCAACGTGTTCGAACGATTGCTCAAACACAAAGCGCTGGCGGCGTACAAGAACGGCGGCGGCAATGTCATCGTCGAGTGGCGCGTCAAAGATGCGAACGCGCGCTTTGACGAATTGAAAACAAGTGGCGTTGCAGCCTTAGAGCGATTGGATAAATAATTTCTCAATTTTCCAATTTACCGATGAGCCAATGTGCCAATCTGCTTGGTCGGATTTGGTTCATTGGCTCATTGAGTAATTGGCTCATCAATTTATGAAACTTGTTTTGCTCGATTCTCTCGCGCTGATTTACCGCGCCTATCACGCCATTCAAACAAATCTCGCCAGCCCCACCGGCGAACCGACGAACGCGACGTATGGTTTCACCAACACGATTCTGCGCGTGTTGAACGACGAGAACCCCGAGCTGATCGCCGCGGCGTTCGATGTGGGCAAAACTTTTCGCGACGATTTGTTCCCCGAATACAAAGCGCATCGTCCGGAAATGGCGGACGATTTGCGCATTCAAGTCAAACGTTCGCGCGAAGTTGTGGAAGCGTTGGGCATCCCGGCATTCGGCGTCGAAGGCTATGAAGCAGACGATTTGCTCGGCACGCTCGCGCGGCAGGCAACCGAACGCGGTATCGAAACGATTATCGTCACCGGCGACACCGACACGTTGCAACTTGTGAATCCACACGTGCGCGTGTTGATGTTCGCGCCGCAAGCGGGCGGCGGATTCACCCTGTACGACGAAGCCGCAGTGAAGAATCGCTATCAACTGGAGCCGCGCCAACTCATCGATTTCAAAGCGCTCAAAGGCGACACGTCCGATAACATTCCCGGCGTCGCCGGCATCGGCGAAAAAACCGCAACCAAACTTGTGCAAACGTACGGCAGCGTCGAAGAAATTTACAAACATCTCGACGAAATCGAAAAACGCTGGCAAGAAAAATTGCGCGCCGGCAAAGACGATGCCGCAAAAAGCAAGAAGCTCGTCACGATTGTAACCGACGCGCCGGTGCAACTCGATCCCGAAGCGTGCCGCGTGCGGACGCTGATGCGTGATCGCGAGCGCGTCGTCGCACTTTTCCGCGAACTGGGTTTTCGCAGTTTGATCGAGCGATTGCCCGGCAACGCACCGCCAATCGAAACAATTGCCGAACCGCACGCGCCGCAAAAACCGGTCGCCGAAAATTATCACACCGTCGATTCTGAATCGGCACTCGATACATTGGTCGCGCGACTCAAATCGGTTGGCGCGTTTGTCATCGATGTGGAAACGACCGGCACCGATGCGATGCGCGCCAAGTTGGTGGGTTTGGCAATCGGCGTGGGAAATGGTGAAGCATATTACATTCCATTGAAAATCGACGAACGACCAACGACGAAAGACGAAGGACAACTTGCGTTCGATATTCAACCTTCGTCATCCGTCATTCGTCCTTCGTCGCTCGAACGTGATTACGTCCTCAAGAAATTAGAGTCCGTTTTCCAAGATGACCACATTCAAAAATTCGCGCACAATGCTAAGTACGATATGACGGTTCTCGCTGAAGCCGGGAGCGAGTTGCGTGGACTTGCGTTCGATTCAATGATCGCCGCGCATTTGATCGAGCCGACCGGACAATCGATTGGATTAAAATCGTTGGTGTTCCAAAAGTTCGGCGTCGAGATGACCGAGATTCAATCGCTCATCGGCAAAGGTAAAAATCAAATTTCGATGGCGGACGTGGACATCGATAAAGTTTCGCGGTATGCGTGCGCGGACGCGGATTATACGTTTCGGCTGGTTGAACATTATCGCCCGCAACTTGCCGAGCGCGGCGTCGAACAATTATTCCGCGACGTTGAAATGCCGCTGATCCCGGTGTTGATGGAAATCGAGCGCACCGGCGTTTTGCTCGATCTCGATTTTCTCGCGCAAATGTCGCGCGACCTCGCGGCGCGTTTGCACGAATTGGAAAAACAAATCCAAACGATGGTCGGCGCGCCGATCAACATTGCCTCGCCGCAACAATTGGGCGACGCGCTGTTCAACCAACTCAAACTGCCGACAACTGGGTTACCCAAGACAAAAACCGGGCAGATTTCTACCGCCGCCGACGTTTTGGAATCGCTTCGTTCTGCGCACCCGGTCATCGCGTTGATTTTGGAACATCGCGAGTTGTCGAAACTGCAAGGCACGTACG
>DAOTXS010000025.1:0-8336 GCA_034435055.1 Anaerolineae bacterium
TTTTGAACGTGAGTAGTTTAATCGGGTGGATTCGAACGCAAAAACCTGGCTACGATTTGACTCCACTCATTGCATAAGACAATTGATGCCGGAGAGAGCTCATTCTTTTTCCCTAAACTCGGAACGATTACACTCGTCAGAAATTGGCTTACCTGCCGGTCAAAACACTCTTGATCAAATCTAGACAACCGGTACCGGGCGGTTCCGGCGTTGGCGTGGGAGGCGGTGGTTGCGGCGTGGGCGTTTGTCCCAAGGCGCTTTGATACGCCGCAAACACTTGCGCGCGTCCCTTGCCTTGCGTGTTCGGATCGAGTCCCAAATCTTTCGCGGTGTTCATCAAGGTATCTTTGAGTTGTTGCGGCGAAAGACCCGGCTTTGCCTGCAACAGCAACGCGCACGCACCCGCCGCGTGCGGAGTAGCCATCGACGTGCCGGACGCGCTCGTGTACAAATTGTTGACCGGTGACCCCATCGATGTGCCGGTCGCGCGGCACGCAACGATGTTAGCCCCGGGGAAACACACGTCCGGTTTCACCCGTCCATCGCTCGTTGGACCGCGCGACGAAAAACTGGTAACTTGATCGGTGTCGTTCGTTGCGCCAACGGTGATCACTGTTTTTGCGCAGCCCGGCGACCCCACCGTCGATGCGCCGGGACCGGCATTGCCCGCCGCAACACACAAGGCAACACCTTGCGCCACTGCCGCATCGCATAAAACCGATAGCGCATCCGAACCATCGCACGCGCCGTCACTGCCCAGCGACATATTGATGACGTGCGCGCCTTGTTGAACCGCCCACTCGATTCCTGCCATCACATCGCTCGTGGTGCCCGAGCCGTTTCCGCGCAAGACCTTTGCCGCCAGCAATGTGCAATCCGGCGCAACGCCTTTGTACTTGCCGTTACTGCCGGCACCCGTTCCGCCGATGATCCCGGCAACGTGCGTCCCGTGTCCATTTTTATCGGTCGAACCTTCACCGGTGAAATCCTTGATTTGCGCAACGCGATTGGCAAAATCGGGATGCGTCGCATCGATGCCGGTATCGACGACAGCAACCGTAACCCCGGCGCCGGTTACCCCGGCTTGCCAGACCGCCGGCACGCTCAACAACGGAATCGATACATCGAGCATCGTATGCACCGGTTCGTCAAACCAAATCATTTCGACGTCATCGCGTTCGGAAAGCGCGTTGATCCCGTTTGCCATCGCGGCGTGCGCCGTCGCCGAAATCAGTTGGAATGTTCGCAGAGTCGATTGAATGCCATCGATGGCTGGTGCAACTGCCCGGACACCGGCGCGGTACTTGACGATGACATTCAAGGGGGTGGGAGCCCCCAAAGCGCGCGCTTGGACACGCATACGCGCCGCAAGATTGGGATGTATTTTCGTTGGGTCGGGCATGATCTCCTCCAGAGTGACAAAATCCTCCGACAGAAAAACGGCGAGAGGATTTCTGTTTAACGCAACGTATGCACCGGCTTGTCTTCTTCCACGCTCAATACCCAGGATTCGTTTGCCAGAGCCAGAAACGTCTCCGCAGAACCTTGCACGGCAACGGCTGAAATAAGCGTGAAGATACGCCGCACGTCAAGACCGCGCGCTTTGAGATCGGCGATGCGTTTGTCCGGCGCATCTTTCAACCGCACGATCAGCTTGACGAGTGCTTGAGGGTCGCGTTTTAATTTGGTTTTGAGTTCCGGCGCGATATGTGCCATCTCGCGCAGCTCCTTTTGCGCTGGCATCTTATCACAAATTCGATGGCAAAGCAATCCCATTGCGGCGAGAAAAATTTGCCAATCCTCTTTCTCCAGAGTATAATGCTTATCGATGCTCGGAAAGGAGTTCTTGCGTTGAAAAATCGGCAAATTGTTTTTCTGTTCGCCGCCGTTGTCCTACTCGCACTTTTGGCGTGCGATGCCGGCACAGTCATCTCGATGCTCAGCCCAACTGCCACGCCGACACGCACCCCGCGTCCCACATTCACACCGCGCGTCATTGCCAGCCCTACGCCGGAAGAATCACCAACCCCCGAACCGTCACCCACAAGAGCCACATCGCCAACACCAACGCAACGCGTCGTCGCCACGTCCAAGCCCGCGCCGACCAAACCGCTGGTACCCACACCTCCACCCGCACCTCAATTTCCGGTTGCATTGAGTGATGGATATTTTTGTGAGCAACCGCAATCGCCTATTTGGAAAATCACTGGACGCATCAATCGGAACGCCGAGCCAAGAATCTTTCTAGGGGGATACGTTCTCGGTCTGTTCTCGGCGGATGGTCGCTTTTTGAAAGCATCGGCGCCGTCAGCCAGCGATGGCAACCAAACAGTTACGATCGGCGGCAACTGCCGCGCCGAGAAATGGTATCAATCAAATCTCGAAATCGACGTAACCGAATTTCGCGGACAACTGCCGCTGATCGTGAGGATAATCAAGTCTGCTCAAGACCACACGGCGATTTCCAAAGATTTTCGCTTGGATTTTCCAACACCGGGACATTACTTTGTGGAATACATCGTCCTACAATAATTACAGAAAGAAAATCCATCGACCAGCCGAGTTTTACACTCGGCTCTTTGTTTTCCAACAATGAAACGGAATTTCCATCGCTTCGTTCTCATCGCGTTGATCGCCATCGGTTTTGCGCTTCGACTCATTCGTCTCGATTTTCAGCCGTTGTGGTGGGACGAAGGGTACAGTGTTTTCTTTGTGGCGCGCGATTTCTGGACGATGATCGAGCGCACGGCAATTGACATTCACCCGCCGTTTTATTACGCGCTGATGCAAGTGTGGATCGCTTTCGCCGGCAAATCCGATGCCGCGTTGCGTTTACTCTCCGTCGTCATCGGCACAGCAACAATTCCTCTGTTGTACGCACTCACGCGCAAACTCTTCACCGACTCGCGCATCGCAATCGTTGCTGCATTTCTGCTCACGATCTCGCCGTTCCACGTTTACTATTCGCAAGAAATTCGAATGTACGGCTTGGTTACGTTGCTTGGACTCGCGTCGATTTATTTCACGGTTCAATTGCTCGAGATCCCACCGGGCACGCGCCAGTCCATCATCGTTGCGCTCGCGCTGATTCTTGCGACCGCCGCCGCGCTTTACACTCAATACTACGCTTCATTCATTCTGCTTGCAGAAATTATTCTGACCCTCACGATTTATCTGGTCATCGACCGCCGCCCGCTCGATTGGCGCTCACTCAAATCGATGTGGACAAATCCGCTTTTGCACTGGCTCAGTGCGTGGGTTGCAATCATCGCACTCTATTTACCCTGGGTCATTTACGCGGGACCAAAACTGTACACGTACGTCACAAAAAAAGTCGGCATCGAAAAATACACGCCGCTCGATCCGCTTACTTTTCTCGCACAACATTTATCCGCGTTTTCGGTTGGACATCCGACACAATGGAATTGGTTGGCGTGGGCAAGTGTGGTGATGATCGCGCTTGTCATTTTTGCAATCGTGATGGATGCGCGAAAACAAAACGCGCAACCACTTGCGCCGTTTGCGCCATTTTCGTTGTCGCCCAATCTGCTCATCGTTTTGTCGCTTGTCGTTTCGCTGTTCTGCGGCTATCTCGTCAATTTGATTTTCCCATTTCACCCGATTCACAGCGAACGATTACTGCTCCTCGCCGCGCCGGCATTTTATCTCATCGCCGCAATTGGCGTTGTGCAATTGTGGAATCAACGTGCGATGTTCGGCATCAGTTCGTTGCTCGTCGTAACAATGATTTGCGCCGCGTCGCTGTATGATTTCTATACCGTACCACGTTATCCTAACGACGATTACCGTCCGCTCATCGCTGAAATGCAAACGAACGCGCAACCCGGCGACGTTGTGTTGGCAATTTATCCCTGGCAAATCGGTTATCTCGAAACGTACTATCGCGGCGCGCCGCTGAACATTATCGAAACGCCGAATGATGCGTGGACCCAAAATCCGGCGCGGATGCAAAATGATCTCGACGCGCTGCTGAAGCAAAATTCGCGTGTGTGGATTCCGGCATTGCAAACGCAAGGTCGCCTCATCGAAGATGCGTTGGATGCAAATCTCCGCGCGCGCGCGTATTCCATCATCGACCAGTGGTTCGGCACAACCCGCTTGGAACTGTTCGCGTTCGTCGATGATCCGCCGCACGCGAATCGTTCACTCGCACTTGAGAACAATTTATCGATTGCAAATTGGGGAATCACAGCAGAACAACTTGTCGCCGGGCAAGATATTCTGCGCGTCTGGCTCGACGCGAATCAAATTCCGGCGGGCGCGTACAAAGCGAGCATTCGACTCGTCGATGCAAAAGAAAATATCTGGGCGCAGGATGACCGCGAGATTGGCGGCGCGACGCAACGCATCGGTTTAGCGATTCCACTTGGCACGCCGCCGGGCGAGTACGTGGCACGCCTCCAATTTTATCGCGCGCGCGACGGCAAAGCGTTGCGCGATGAAGAAACACTCACGCCTGTAAAAGTGGTTGCGCCCGCGCAACCCAATCTCGCCGCGACGACACATCGCACGGAAATCGATTGGGGAAATGGAATGCGTTTGCTCAGCGTCATTCCGCCCACCACCGCGAAACCCGGCGTGCCGGCGACAATTACATTTCTGTGGCAAGCCACGCGCGCCATCGACCGGGAATATCAAGTTGAAATTCAAATCCGCAATTCGGGCGGCAATATTTTTGCAACATTGCTTGCCGCGCCTGCGCGCGGAATTTATCCAACCACTCGTTGGCAACCGAATGAAATCATCCGCGATCCACAATCGATTACTTTGCGCGGCAACACGCCCGATGGCGATTATCGTATCGTCGCAACGCTAATCGATTCTGTGAACAACGCGCGCGTGAACTCCATCGACGTGGGTTCGATCAACGTCAAAGGACGACCGCATTACTTTGGCGCACCATCGCCATCGTTCAAAGCCGACGCGCGTTTTGGTGCCGTCGCGCAATTGGTCGGTTACGATTTTTCCAATCGCCGCATCGTTCTGTACTGGCGCGCGTCTGCATCGACCGAAACATCGTACAAGATATTTTTGCATCTCATCGATTCCGGTGGTAAACTGATAGCGCAACGCGATCAGATTCCCGGCGTCGGCGCGTTTCCAACGACGAGCTGGGTTGCCGGTGAATACCTCGTCGATGTGTACGACATCGATGCACCGCCGGGTGAATACACGATTCGCGTTGGAATGTACGACCCGGCAACCAACTTGCGTTTGCCTGTCCTCGACCCTTCCAATTTGCCTGTTGGCGATTATAGCGAACTTGCTACTCGATTCCGCGTCGAGTAGACATCATCTTTGTTGGAGGAGGAAAAAATGCAAAACGTGTGGCTCTGGTTACTTGCCGCTTTTCTGATCGGTGTGTTGGTGGAATGGCTGTTGGAAATGTTTTTCTTCCGCCGCCGTCTGTTCCAGCAAACCGAAGAAGTGAACGCGTCGTTGCGCGCGCGCGACGGGGAATTGAGAGATGTGCGCGCACAAATCGAAAAACTCCGCATCGAATTGGACGCGTGCGGAAATGCGCGCAGCAAAATCGAAAAGGATTGGGGCGCATTGCAAGTGCAGTTTGATCGCACCAAAGCGGAACTCGATGCGGCGTTGACCGGCAAAGCTAATGCGGAAAAACAAGCCGCCGCGTTCAAGGTAAACATCGAGCAATTGGAGAACGATCTCGCCGCTTGCCGGCAAGCGCAAACAAAACTCACCGCCGATTTGGATGCGCGTCTCGGTGAACTGGGACAAGCGCGCCGCGAACTCGACGGATTGCGCGCGGAGAAAAACACGTTGAGCGCGGACGTGAAAAAGTTTTCCGCAGACGCGGCAAGTTCAGCCGCGTTGGTCGCGGGATTGCAAAACGCCCAAGCCGATTTGCAAGCGCAGATCGAGAAACTCAACGCCGAACTCAAAGCCAGTGTCGATGCGCGCGCCGGATTAGAAAAAGAAATCGGTGCGCTCAAAGCGCGCGCGAGCCAGCTCGAAACCGATTTCAAATCAGTTACGCAAAGTAACGCGGCATTCCAAGCCGATTTGAAAACACGCGACGCCGAACTTGCGAAACTCCGCGCGGAACTTGCTGGCGTTGCCGACGAGAAGAACACGCTTGCCGCTGATGTTCAGAAATTCACCGCGGGCGCGGCAAGTTCTGCGGCGCTGATGAAAGCATTGGAAACCGACAAGGCAAATTTGCAAGCCCAAGTCGAAAAACTTCGCGCCGACCTCAACGCGGCGATGCAAAGCAACACTGCATTCCAAACCGATTTGAAAACACGCGACGCCGAGTTGAAAAAACTCCGCGCAGAATTGGCTGATTGCCAAATTGAGAGAACCAAACTGGAAACCTCGATCGATCAATTGAACGCCGCCGTGTCCGTCTCCGCCCAAAATATCAAAACACTAGAAAGTGTCAGCGTCGATCTCCACGCGCAGATCGACCGGCTGAACGCCGAACGTAATCAACTTGCCGAGGAATTGGCAAAACTGCGCGCAACCCCGGCGCCGACGCCAACCATCGCGCCGATGATTGCGCCGGCAATCGCCAGCGTCGCCGCATTGCGCGAACGCAAAGAGGATGACGAAACCCCATTCACGACCGCGTGTCCGCAACATCTTTCGGATGTCAAAGGTATCGGCTCGGTGTACGAGCAACGATTGTACGCCGCCGGCGTCGGTAGTTTCTGGGAACTGTCTCAGCTATCGAATGAAGATTTGGCGCGGATTTTGCAAGTGGGCGGCGGTGTCAAAGGTAAGCAGACCGATTTCAACGCCATTCGCGCCGACGCGCGCAAACACGCCCGCGCCACCAAATCGTTGGGACGCCAATGGAGCGGCAGCGCACCTGACGACTTTGAACCGATCGAAGGCATCGGCATGACGTTTGAAAAACGATTATACGATGCCGGCATTTGCACGTATGAAATGCTCGCGGATGTTACTCCTGAAATTTTGGCGGAGATTTGTAACGCACCCGCGCAGTTCAAGCCGGACTATGCCGTATGGATCAAACGAGCCAAAACCCTCGCGGCGAAAAAAGCCAAACCGAGCAAGGCGTAGGAGGCAACGATGTTTCGCAACAATCGACCGCGCTACTGGGTGGGCTGGTACGATCGCTGGCATCTCTGGTTACTCTTGCTTCTGCTCTTGCTCTTGTGCTGGCTGGGCTATCTGGCAACCCTGCCCGCGCTAAAAGTTTCGCTTGCGCTCGCCGATCCTGTCGCCGCACTGCAAGCCGATAAACCGATGCAACTAATTGGCGTTGCACCGGCGAATAGCATCGTTCAAATTTTCGATGCTGGGAAAATCATCGGCGATGCAAAAGCGGACACGAACGGAAATTTCAAATTGTCGATTCCAAACGTCGCCGCCGGATCACACGCGCTTTTAGCCGTCGTCGATTACAACGGCGCACGCGTTGAATCGCCGGCGTTGGCGGTGAATGTGAATCCAGTTGTCGCGGTAGTTCCACCGACCGCGACTGCTACACGACCACCAACAGTGATCCCAACACTTGCGTCAACCGCAACGTCGATGCCGCCAACCGCGACCGCCACGCGCCCGCCGACGACTGCGCCAACACTCGCGCCAACGGCGACCACCGCACGAACCCTCACTCCGATTGTCGCGCCATCGCCGAGTAGTCCGATTACTGGGACAGTGCAACGGCGCGGCAAAGACAACACCGAAATGGTTTTTGTTCCCGCCGGCGAATTCACGTTCGGCGAAGGCGAGCAAGCACGCAAGATTTCGGTCGCCGCGTTCTGGCTCGACAAACTCGAAGTGACGAACGAACTGTTCCAGCAATTCGTCGATGCGACCGGCTACAAAACCGAAGCAGAAACGCAGGGCTGGGGCAACGAGTGGCTCAACGGCAAATGGGAACAGGTCAACGGAATTTCGTGGCGCGCGCCGCGCGTCGGTGCAAGTGCGCCCGCGAAAAATCTGCCGGTCGTCACGATTTCGTGGAACGATGCGAACGCGTACTGCACGTGGGCGGGCAAGCGTCTGCCAACCGAAGCCGAGTGGGAAAAATCGGCGCGCGGTGTGGATGCACGAATGTATCCCTGGGGTAATACCTGGGATGGCACGAAACTGAATTATTGCGATTCCAATTGCGCGTACCCGTGGAAAGATACAAACGCCAACGATGGTTTTGCCGAGACTGCGCCCGTCGGCAGTTTTCCGCAAGGCGTTGGACCATTCGGCGCGCTCGATCTTGCCGGGAACGTGTGGGAGTGGACTGCCGATTCCTTTGCGAATCTCAAAGTGTTGCGCGGCGGCGCGTGGAGCATCGAACAAATCTACGCGCGCACGACCAATCG
>DAOTXS010000026.1:0-18580 GCA_034435055.1 Anaerolineae bacterium
TTTTGAACGTGAGTAGTTTAATCGGGTGGATTCGAACGCAAAAACCTGGCTACGATTTGACTCCACTCATTGCATAAGACAATTGATGCCGGAGAGAGCTCATTCTTTTTCCCTAAACTCGGAACGATTACACACAACTTTTCTACACCGTGTCCATAAACTCTCCACTCGATTTTATTATCTTATAGGCAGAAAATCAAACAGGGCAAAACGCCCATAAAGAGAGGATAAAATGAAAACAAAAATTTTGATTGGCGTGGCAATTGCAGTGGTTGCCGTGCTCAGTTTAACGGTGGGCGCATTTGCCCAAGGACCGCAACCAGGATGGGGCTGGCAAGTTCAGCCGCCCGCCGCTGGCGCGCCACTCGATGTCCAAACCCAGCAAGCGTTGATTGATGCGTTGAATGACGAGTATCACGCGCACGCGTTTTACCAAGCGGTCATCGACAAGTTTGGGCAGGTTGCACCGTTCATCAACATTCTCCGCGCCGAAAGCGCGCACATCGCGGCAGTACAATCGTTGATGACACGCTACGGGATGCCGATTCCGGCGGATTCGTACATCGGCCAAGTCCAAGCGCCGGCTACGCTTGACGACGCTTTGCGGGCGGCAGTTGATGCAGAAAAAGCGAACGTCGCGTTGTACGATCGATTCACCTTCATCACGCAATCGGACATTCAAGCGGTGTTTGACCAACTCCGCAACGTCTCGCAGACGCGCCACCTGCCGGCATTCGAGAATGCGCTCAGCGCCGGCACAAGCGCAATATCCCAATACCAATTCTTTGGTCGACGCTGGACACGGTAAGCATAAAACAACAGACCTCCGAGGTTCCATCTTCGGAGGTCTGTTTTCATTTAACAAGCTGACGTAAATTTTTACGCGGGATTGGTGCCCATTCCTTGACTCGCGCGCCAGAACTGTCCATACACATGTGCGGTAACCAACTGCGACCAAAATTGCGTAAAGATCACGCCGATGAAGCAGAGGATGATGCCAAAGCCGGCAACGAATCCCGCCACCCATGCAATCAGAATTGCGATGATGTAATTGGAAAGATTCTTGCTGATGAGATCAAAGTTACCACGAAAATCCCAAAAAACAGAGAGTTGATTGCTCATCGCATAACGCGTAATGGCAGCGGGTAACATGATTGCCACGACGAGGATGAAAAGCATCATCAAACACCAGAGGCAGATGCTCAGCAGGCTCACAATCCCAGCCATCGCGTTTGCCGCATCATTGCCGCCGGCGCTGCCCGCGCCACCGACCAAGGCGGTCATCGCGATCATACAGCAGTACAAGAGAATGATCGGCGCTGCGTAAATGAGCGCACCGACAAAGACGTACAACCCTTTCATAAAATGATCGCCAAAGTTCGACCATTCGGGCAAGGGTTGCGGCTGACCGTCTGCCACATTCTTGAGCGTCGCCACCATGTAACCCAGTGCCGCAAAATTAACAATTGGCACTAGACTAACGAGCCCACCGATGACCAACTTCATAATCCAGTTGGCATCCTCAAACACGTACGTAAATGACTTGCCGATGTCCATAATTCCTCCTTTGAATTCACGTACCTGTCTCGATTATATCAGATGTTGCTATCTCTGGCAATAGGCGGAATTGTAAAATCTTGATAATCATCCGACAAATCCTCGATGCGTGCAACCATCCGCGCCCAATGCGTCCCACGCCAGTACACGCGCCCACAATTCACGCAACGCTGAAACCGCTCCTGCGTACTGAACACGTACGGCGGAACTATGGCGCGCACCGATTCCTTGCTCACGACTTCAAGTCGCTGATTGCATTCGGCGCAACGCGAGAACGCCGCCCGCACCGACAAATTAAATTCCCGAAACACTTGCGCCACTTGCGCGTTCACTTTTTCCGATTCGATGAGCAAATGCTTGACGCCGCGCCGCCGCGTCAGTTCCACATCGCGCGTGAGCAAGATTCGCTCTTGCGCGCGCGCCACCCGCACTAATTCCGGGTCATCGGCGCGCGGCAAGTACAGCGTATCGTAACCCAGCAAGCGCAACCACTTTGCCAAACGCCCCAGCATATTATCGGCGATGAATCTCATTGCAGAAATTATAACACAAATTGCGAATTAGGAATTGCGATGCTATAATGACGCACAATGGAGAAAGACAATGGCGTTAACGCGACCCCAAGTTGAACACATTGCTGAACTTGCCAAGTTGCAACTCAGCGAAGAGGAAACTCGCCGCATGACCCAGCAACTTTCGGCGATCCTGGATTACGCCGCGCGCTTGCAAGAACTCGACACCGACGCGATTCCACCCACCGCCAGCGTCGCGGCTCTACAAAACGTGATGCGCGATGACATTGTCGCGCCATCGCTGTCACGCGACGATGCGCTAGCCAATGCGCCGGACAAGGATGACCGGAACGAATTTTTTCGCGTGAAAGCAATATTGAAAGAATAATTTCAAATCCCAATGCCGGTTACTTTGAGATTGGGAAGTTGGAATTTGGGGATTTGATGAAGATCGCCTGGCTTGGACACATCGCTTCACCGCGCGGCAATGGAATCGTTACCTATTCCCGCGAAATGATCACCGGCTTGCGCCACCGTGGCCAAGATGTGAAATTTTTCTATCACATCAGCCGCGAACGGCGCGGCGTCGAACGCGACCCGGACGGCGTCCGCATCGGCTCGTTCGATATTCTCAATCGCGCAATGCTGTCGTCGCCGAACGCGCGGCAACTCATCGAAGAAACCATCGAACGTGAACAAATCGACGTGGCGCACATCTCGCTGTCCTTTTCGCAAATCGATTTCAGTTTGCCGGAGATTTGCCACGCGATGGGCATTCCGGCCATCGCCACGTTGCATTTTCCGTACGGTCCGCCCAAAACTTTTTGGGGCGGCGCGGTTCGCTGGCTCTATCGTGTTTATTCCGGCTCGCTCAAAAATTACGATGCCGTCATTGTCTTTTCAAAGAACCAAGGCAACCTGCTGATCGATTATGGGGTAGCGCCGGAACGCGTGCGTGTCATTCCCAACGGCATCGACGTGGCAACCTATTCGCCGGGATCGAGCAATTACAAAGAAGAAATCGGCGCCAAGATTCTCGTCGCGTACATCGGACGACTCGATCCGGAAAAAAACGTCGGCGATTTTTTGAAAGCGTTCCACGAGTTGGATTTGCCGACGGATCACAAGGCCGTTGTCGTCGGCAACGGGATGGACTTGGCGCGTCTGCGGCGCAAATACCGTGACGACGAACGCATCCTCTTTCCCGGTTACATCGGCGATTTGCGCGAGCGCATTCGCATTCTGCGCGCGGCGGACATTTTCGTTTTGCCCTCGTCGATTGAAGGACTGTCGCTGGCGATGCTCGAAGCGATGGCAACCGGCACAGCCGTCATCGCCACGGATGTGGGCGCGGACGCGGAAGCGTTGCGCGGCGCCGGCATCGTCATCGACTTGGTGAACCTGGAAGAACAATTGCCGCTCGCGTTGCGGACGCTATTCGATTTTCCGGATTTTCGCCGCGACCTGGCAGTGCGCGCGCGCCAGCGTGCCGTGAATGATTATTCACTTGAGACGAACATCGACCGGGTAGTTGATCTGTACCGCGAATTGGTGGGACGATGAAAACGGAATTGCATCACTTGACGATTCATCAAGCCAGAATGCTTTTAGAAAAAGGCGAAATCAGTTCGGTCGATTTGACACGCGCGGTTTTGCAACGCATCGATCAAGTGGATGCGCGTGTTCAAGCGTACCTCACGCTGGTTGCCGACCGCGCGCTGGAACACGCGCGCGAAGCGGACGCGCAATGGCGGCAACATCGTAAAAATGGAACGCGCGCGCCGGCATTGCTTGGTATTCCGGCGGCGATCAAAGATGAGATTTGCACACGCGGCGTCCGCACGACGGCTGGTTCGAAAATCCTGAATAATTTTGTTCCGCCGTACGATGCCACGGTGATGGAAAAGTTGAACGCGGCGGGCGCGATTCTCATCGGCAAGACGAATCAAGACGAATTTGCGATGGGGTCATCGACGGAAAACTCGCGCTATTTTGTCACGCGCAATCCCTGGGATTTAGAACGCGTCCCCGGCGGGTCGAGCGGGGGAAGTGCGGCGGCGGTCGCGGCGGACGAAACTTTATTCGCGCTCGGCACCGACACCGGCGGAAGCGTGCGGCAGCCGGCATCGTTGACGAACACAGTCGGCTTGCGACCGTCGTACGGGCGCGTTTCGCGGTACGGCGTTATCGCGTTTGCGTCCTCGCTCGATCAAGTAGGTCCGATGACGAAAGATGTGCGCGACGCCGCAACGATTCTGGGGATCATCGCTGGACACGACCCGCGCGAAGCGACATCGGTGAATGTGCCGGTGCCGGATTATGTTGGCGCATTGGTAGGGGCGACCCTGAGTGGTCGCCCGGGCGATCACATAGGATCGCCCCTACAAGGAATTCGCATCGGCATTCCACGTGAATATTTCATCGAAGGATTGCAACCCGGCGTCGCAAAGGCAGTGCGCGAGGCGATTCGGGTTTTGGAATCGTTGGGCGCGACAACGCGCGAGGTAACGTTGCCACACACCGATTATGCCTTGCCGACGTACTATTTGCTCGCGCCGGCGGAAGCATCCGCGAATCTCGCGCGATATGATGGCGTCAAGTACGGTTATCGCGCCGCACGCAGTAACGAAATGTGGGAGGTGATGCGCGACACGCGCGGCGAGGGTTTTGGCGCGGAGGTCAAACGCCGGATTATGCTCGGCACGTACGCGTTGAGCGCGGGTTATTACGACGCGTACTATCTCAAGGCACAAAAAGTTCGCACGCTCATCAAACAAGATTTCGACAACGCATTTGAGCAAGTCGATGTGATCGTTGGTCCAACTTCACCCAGCGTCGCGTTCAAGATCGGCGAAAAAGTTGACGACCCGTTGCAAATGTATCTCGCCGATGTGTTCACGCTCTCGCAAGCGCTCGCCGGCATCCCGGCAATTTCGATTCCGTGCGGTTTTTCAGAAAATTTGCCGGTCGGTTTGCAAATTATCGCGCGCGCGTTTGAGGAAGAACGGTTGTTGCAAGTTGCGTACGCGTACGAACAAGCGACCGAGTGGCACAAGCGCAAACCCAGTCTACAGTAGACAGTCGCCAGTCAACAGGATCGAAAAGGAAAACGATCGCGGAGACGCGGGCGTTTCTACTGTTGACTGTTTACTATCGACTGTTGACTGATTTTTACATTTGCTCTTTTCTAACCTCTGATATATAATGCTCGCCGCTAAAAAATCACGCCTCTGGATTCTTTGTGGGATTCTGCAAAGTGAGGCGGCAGTCATCGCCTAGTCTTTGACTAAAACCAAAGCGATGAGAAACTGAGGAGTTTGCACGTGGCTGTTTTACCTATGAAGTCGTTGCTAGAAGCGGGGGTCCACTTTGGACATCGCACGCGCCGATGGAATCCGCGCATGCGCCCGTTCATCTTCACCGAACGCAACGGCATTCACATCATCGATCTCCAGCAAACGATGGGCAAGCTGGAAGAAGCGTACAACTTTGCGCGCGACACCGTTGCGCAGGGCGGCCAAATTTTGTTCGTCGGTACAAAACGCCAAGCGCAAGAAACGGTCCAAGCCGAAGCGTTACGCTGCGGGATGCCGTACGTCACCCAACGCTGGCTCGGCGGCACGCTCACCAACTTTCGCACGATTCGCGCACGCATCGATTACATGCTCAAGTTGGAAGAGCGTCAAGCAACCGGCGACCTCGACAAGTTACCAAAAAAGGAAGTCCTCTTGCTCACGCGCGAGATGGCAAAACTGCAACATCGTCTGGGCGGCTTGAAAGAAATGCGCCGCTTGCCCAAGGCATTGTTCATCGTCGATACCAAACACGAGGAACTCGCGATTGCCGAAGCAACGACATTGCAAATCCCAATCATTGCAATGTGCGATACCAATTCTGATCCCGAACCCATCGCGTACCCAATTCCATCGAACGACGACGCGATTCGCGCGATCAAACTGCTGTGCGGCAAAATCGCCGACGCGGTGATCGAAGGTAAAAACATTCGCGGCGTGTTGACTGCCGAAGCCGTCGAAGAAGGCACGGCACCGGTTACCGCGCTGGACGAGACGATGGATTTGCCGGACATCGACGTGAGTGAAGAAGATTTTGAAGACGCCGAGACCGAAGAATTGAATGAAGACGAGGCACCTGCACAATGAATATCCCCGCCGATCAAATCAAGAAACTACGTGAACTCACCGGCGCCGGCGTCCTCGACGCCAAGCGCACGCTCGAAGAATTCAACGGCGACTTTGACAAAGCCCTAGCAGTCTTGAAAGAAAAAGGGATGAAAGCCGCCGAGAAAAAAGCCGAACGCATTGCCAAGCAAGGACTGGTCGAAACGTATGTGCACGGCGGTGGTGTCATCGGAGTGATGGTCGAAGTCAATTGCGAGACCGATTTCGTCGCGGCGCTCGGCGAGTTCCGCGATCTGGCGCATAACATCGCTTTGCAAATCGCGGCGACCAAACCGCTGTACGTTTCGGCGGAAGAAATTCCGGCGGATGTCATCGCAGAAAAGAAAAAAATTTTTACCGACGCCGCGCTCGCGGAAGGCAAGCCCGCCAACATCGTCGAGAAAATCGTCACCGGCAAGATGGATGCTTTCTTGAAAGAAGTGTGCCTCTTGCGCCAAGCGTATATTCGTGACGACAAGTTGACTGTGCAGGATTTGGTGCAAGCCACCATCGCCAAAGTTGGTGAGAACATTGTCATCAGACGCTTTGTGCGGTACGAACTCGGAGCATAAATCAAATAACAGGAGGGGAAATTAGAGGACAAGAAGGATTCTGATTTCCCCTTCTTTCCTCTAACTGACCCTCTCGTGTTGAGGGGGACATGGCGCAACTCAAGTACAAACGAATCTTACTTAAACTCGGCGGAGAGGCGCTCTCCGGCAAAGGCAAGACCGGCATCGACGCCGGCGACGTGGACTATCTCGCCGATGAAATTCAAGCCGTCAAGCAACACGGCGTTGAAATTGCGATTGTGATCGGCGGCGGAAATTTTTGGCGCGGGGGTGATCCGTACGCGCAAAGCATCGACCGGGCGACGGCGGATTATATGGGGATGCTCGCGACGATGATGAATGCGCTGGCATTGCAGGATGCCCTAGAGAAACGCGGAATGTATACCCGCGTGCAAAGCGCGATCGAAATGCGCGCCATCGCCGAACCGTACATTCGCCGCCGCGCCTTGCGGCATTTGGAAAAAGGGCGCATCGTCATCTTTGGCGCAGGCACCGGCAATCCCTTTTTCACCACCGATACCGCCGGCGCGTTGCGCGCCAAAGAAATCGACGCGGATGTGTTGATGAAAGCCACCAAAGTCGATGGCGTGTACGATAAAGACCCACTCAAATATTCTGACGCTAAAAAATTCGTCAAGATGTCCTACAACGAAGCCATCCTCGCCGAAAAAGTAAATGTGATGGACAACACGGCACTTTCGCTTTGTATGGACAACAACCTGCCCATCATCGTGTTCGATCTTGCCACCCCGCGCACAATTGAGCGCGCGGTGTTGGGCGAGCCGGTAGGTACGATTATCACCAAATAGACCGTGAGGTTTTTATGATTGATGACGTCAAAGCCGACGCGGAAAGCAAAATGAAAAAATCGATCGAGGCATTCAAGCGGGAATTGCAATCGATTCGCACCGGGCGCGCTTCGCCTGCACTCGTCGAGCCACTCAAGATCGATTATTACGGCACGCCGACGCCACTTCAGCAACTCGCCGCTGTCTCCGTGCCGGAAGCGCGCCTCTTGATGATCAAACCCTTCGATCAATCGACGCTCTCGGCAATCGAAAAAGCCATCTTGAAGTCGGACCTGGGTCTCACGCCGATGAACGACGGCAAAGTGATTCGCCTGCCGATTCCGCCATTGAACGAAGAGCGCCGCCGCGATTTGACCAAGCTGGTCCGCAAGCACGCGGAAGAAGCGCACGTTGCCGTCCGCAACATTCGGCGCGACGCACTCAAAGACCTCGAAGAGATGGAAAAAGAAAAGATGATCTCTGAGGATCAACATTTCAAAGGCAAAGACCTTTTGCAAAAAGTCACCGATCAGTACATCGCCCAAGTGGATCAAATCGCCAAAACCAAAGAAGCGGAGATTATGGAAGTTTAGTACTGGGGCAATCAGTTATTGGTCAATTAGTCAACTAGTTGACCCAGCACTGATTGACCAGTTGACTTATTCACCAGTTGACTATGTCTGAAACATTTGACAAAAGTGGATTGACCAAAATCCCAGTGCACGTTGCGATCATCATGGACGGCAACGGACGCTGGGCACAAAAACGCGGATTGCCGCGCAACGAAGGACATCGCGCGGGGACAGAGAATATCCGCCGCGTGCTGACCGGCTGTGTAGAATTCGGTGTTCAAGTCCTGACGATTTACGCTTTCTCGACCGAAAACTGGGGACGCCCGGAGGACGAAGTCCACGGCTTGCTCGATATTTTGCAAGACGTGTTGGTGCGCGAAGTACCGGAATTGCACAAGAACGGCGTCCGACTCCGTCATCTGGGTTCCCTAGAAGGCATTAGCGAGTCAATGAAACAAGGCGTTCGCCAAGCGATTGAATTGACCCAAAACAATGATCGCATCATCCTCAATGTCGCGTTCAATTATGGCGGACGAGCAGAAATTCTGAACGTCGCCAAGCGGATGCTCCAAGACGGCGTTCAGCCGGAACAGGTAGACGAAAAACTTTTCGAAAGTTATCTGTACAGCGCTGGCTTGCCGGATCCGGATTTGATCATCCGCACCGCCGGCGAAATGCGCCTGTCCAACTTTTTGATCTGGCAAGCCGCGTACGCCGAATACTATAGCACACCGACTTTGTGGCCCGATTTCGACAAAGCAGAATTGTACCAAGCGCTCGTCGCGTTTAGCCAGCGGCAACGGCGTTTTGGCAAATTGGAAAACGTCTAACGGACTGGACGTGCTAAAAACTCGTATCATCAGCGCGCTCATTCTTATCCCTTTTATCCTCGGGTCCGTGTACGTCGGCGGACTCGCTTTTTTCGCGCTGGTTGCCATCGCGCTGTTGGTTGCCGGCTGGGAGTTTTTTGATATGGCGCGGCGCGCCGGTCATCATCCGATGATGTGGTTCGGCTTGACGTTCATCGCGCTGATTTTACTGGACGCACAATTCAAGTGGAACCTTCTGCGCGAATTTATTCTGGTGCTGGTGTGCGTCTCGCTAGTCGTCGGAATTTTTCAACACACCCCGGGTTGGTTGACCGGCTGGGCGTACACGATTGCCGGCGTGTTATATGTCGGGCTGATCGGCGCGTACTTTATTTTGGTGCGCAACTTGCCCAACGAAACCGGTTTGCTCTGGACAAGTCTGGCGTTATTGACCTCTTGGGCAAATGACTCGGCGGCGTATCTTGCCGGGACACGTTTGGGCAAACACGGATTCTTTACGCAAATCAGTCCCAAGAAAACCTGGGAAGGTGCCGTGGGTGGTTTTGTTGCTTCCGTCTTGACGATGATCGCGGCAAGTCTTGTCTTTCAAATTCCTTTTGCGTTTAGCATTGTGTTCGGTGCGGGTTTGAGTATTGCCGCAATTCTTGGCGATTTGGCAGAATCGTTGATCAAGCGCCAAACCGGCGTCAAAGATTCGAGCAACATTATTCCGGGACACGGCGGCTTGTTGGATCGCATCGATAGTTTGCTCTCCGCCGCCGTATTCGCGTATTATTATCTGGTGTGGTTTTTGCCGGTTTGAGCCGGCGCACTTGTGTCTGCGATGTTCAGTTTTGTCGTTCCCTTTCTGGCGCTTGCCAATATCATCTTTTCTTCGGCGATCATCATCGTCGCGTTTTCGCTTTTCTTGTATCTGTTCGCCAACAATTTTCGCAATTCGGTCGCGCGCTCTTTTTCCGGCTTGCTCGTCTTTCTGACGATCATTTACACCGGCGATGTGTTTTTGCAACGCATCGAGACATTTACCGATGCGGTCATTTGGTTGAAATTCAAATGGATCGGCATCGCGTTTATCCCGGCGGCGTACCTGCATTTTTCCGACGCCTTGCTCCGTTCGACGAATGCGTACTCGCGGCGGCGGCGCGTCGCCGTGGCGCTGGCGTATCTGGCAAGCGGCGCGTTTCTGCTTCTCGTCGCGCTCACCGATTTGATGGTGCGCGATGGTTTCTTTTTTCCCATCGCCGCGCAGTTTGAAGCCGGCCCGCTCTTCCCGCTTTTTGCGATTTTCTTTTTTACGCTGACCGGCTGGGGTTTGTATAACATTCGCAAAGCGCGCAACCGGTGTCTCACTTCTACCACGCGCCGCCGGATGACGTATCTGGCGATTGCATTTTTTGCCCCAGCGCTGGGAGTATTTCCCTATCTGATCGTCGCGAGTTTTCCGGCGGAATTTTCGCCGCCGCTGTTGCTCTTGGTGAATCTGCTCGCCAAAATTGGCGTGGGGTTGATGATCATCGTCATGGCGTACACCGTCGCTTATCAAGGCGCACTTTCCCCCGACCGCGTCATCAAGCACAATCTCGTGCATTATTTGCTTCGCGGCCCACTCGTCGCGGCGGTTGTCGTTGGCTTGATGCTTTCCGTACCGACGGTGGAACGTTGGCTGGGTCTCACGCGCGAAACGATGTTGTTCGCCACTGTCATCGGCGCGATTGTCATTTTGGAATTGGTCATCAACGTTGCCAAACCGTGGATCGATAAACTGCTTTTTTGGGCCGACCGCGACGATTTGGAGCGGATTCAGGAAATCGACAAACGGTTGCTGACGACGAGCGATTTGCGCCAACTGCTCGAAAACATTTTATCGGCGACGTGCGATTTGCTTCAAGTGCAAACCGGTTTCGTCGTTGCGCCTAGCGGCGGCAATTGGAAAATCGAATCACTCGTGGGGCAACGCGAACGCGTACGTGAATTCATCGCCACGAACAATCTCAAATCGGCGGTCGAAAATTCTTCAGCCCACAGCCACGGATTTTTTGCGAGTGATGGCTTTTGGCTGTGGCGCTTGCACGCCAAGTCGCGCGACGCTGTTATCGGCGTGTTGGGGGTGATCGCGCGCGCGCCCGAACCGGATTTGTCGGAACGTGAACAAAAATTGGTGAGCGCGTTCGCCGCGCAAGCCGAACTCGCATTGGAAGATCGCCAACTTCAGCAAGGTGTCTTTGCCGCGTTCGAGCAGTTGACCAGCGAAATCGCCTTGTTACAACGCGCGCGCGGCAAACCGCGTTTTGTTGGCGCAACGGCGGCGGAACAGATCGAAGAGGAATTGATCCGCTCGCCGGACTTTCATCGCGCCGTGAAAGACGCCATCGATCATTACTGGGGCGGACCCAAATTGACCGAGAATCCGCTTTTGCAATTGAACATCGTGCAAGAATCGCTGGATGCTTACGAGGGTAATCCGGCGCGCGCGTTGCGCGGACAAATTGTCCAGGCAATTGAATCGCTAAAGCCGAGCGGCGCGCGCTCGTTCACCGCGCCGGAATGGTTGCTCTATAACATTTTGGAATTCAAAGTGATTCAAGGAATGAAGGTGCGCGAGATTGCGCTGAAGCTCGCAATGAGCGAAAGCGATTTGTACCGCAAACAGAAAATCGCTATTCAAGAAGTAGCAAAAACTTTGGCGACGATGGAAGAACAGAGTAAAGAGAATTAGTCTGTGGTAATTTTTTTACACACCTGATACCAAAGCCCCGCGATTTCTCGCGGGGCTTTCTTGTTCAGGCAATCGATTTTCACAGGCACGCGTTATACTTCGCGCACATCCAAAATATC
Organism: Anaerolineae bacterium; assembly: GCA_034435055.1. GTDB lineage: Bacteria > Chloroflexota > Anaerolineae > UBA4142 > UBA4142 > DAOTXS01. The sequence continues at coordinate 11,845 of DAOTXS010000026.1, forward strand.
GCTCACGACCGGTTTGAGCGCGTCCACCAATTTACTTTGTGGCACGTCTTGCACCTTGACCGCAATCTCCCATTGCGCCGCGTCCGGCGACTCACTAAAAGCCAGCCCGACAATATCGCCGCCCGCGCTCGAAATTGCATTCGTGATTTTGGCAAGCGTGCCTTTGGCGTTTGGAATCATCGCCGTAACACGTACGCCGGGGCGACGGCCGCCCAAAAATTGCAAGAACGCTTTGAACAAATCGCTTTCGGTGATGATGCCGACCAACGTTTTGCCGCGCATCACCGGCAGACCGCCCACTTTGGCGTCTTCCATAATTCGCGCGGCGTCTTCCACCGGTTGATTTTCGCTCACCGTGATCACGCGCGTGGTCATCACTTTTTGAACGGTGAGCTTGTAGAGTAAATCGTGGACTTCCCAAACATTCAACGATGTAACCGGCGACGGCGAGGCGTACAACAAATCCTTTTCCGAGACGATGCCGGCGAGTTGTCCGCGCTCATCGATAACCGGCAAGCGCCTAATCTTTTTCTCGCGCATCAAATGCAACGCGTCCCGCACCGATGTGTCGGGCGAGATAGTTATCGGGTTAGGTGTCATCCGTTCACGAACCAGCATAATATCCTCCTTTGACACACGCTGTTTTCTGGATTATAGCACAAAAAGGGCTGACGCCAAGCACAACATAATTCGCACCGGCTGTTAATCGTTCATCAGAAATTTTTATCAAGCACAACACACTTTACACGTGAGGGGTTTATGTTTCGAGAAAATGAGAGCAAAATTTACCTCTTTGATAGTCTTTGAGAGTTGACATCGCGTATAATTCATACGGAAATCAGGAGGAGTATTGACATTGATCTCATCTCGCCTCGAAGGATTCTACAAACTTGGCATCGCCGAGCGACAGCAAGACATAAAAAATCGATGCAATTTATCTGATGGTGAAATCGCCGCGCTCACAACCGGCGGCGTCTCGCTCGATCTTGCCAATCGACTAATCGAAAATGTCGTTGGCGTTCACGGAATTCCGCTGGGCATTGCCGCGAATTTTCAAATCAACGGGCGCGATTATTTGATCCCGATGGCAATCGAAGAGCCGTCGGTCGTCGCGGCAGCATCGCACGCGGCAAAACTCGTTCGCAACGCCGGCGGATTTTCCGCGAGCGCGGACGCGCCGTTGATGATTGGGCAAGTGCAAATTGTTGGCATCACCGATGCGAATGCCGCGCGCGCAAAAATTTTGGCGGCGCGCGGGGCGATCATCGAACTCGCCAACAAAAATTCAACGCTCGTTCCGTTTGGCGGCGGCGTGCGCGATTTGGAGATTCGCACATTTCCGCAAACGCGCGTCGGTCCGATGGTCGTCGTGCATCTCATCGTCGACGTGCGCGACGCGATGGGCGCGAACTCAGTCAATACTTCGTGCGAGACAATTGCGTCATTCTTGGAACGATTGACCGACGGGCGCGTCGTGCTTCGCATCTTGTCGAATCTTGCGGACAAGCGACTCGCGCGCGCATCGTGCAAAGTGAAGAAAGAAGATATTGGCGCAGATGTGGTGCGCAACATTGTCGAAGCGCAAACGATGGCGGAAGTCGATCCGTACCGCGCGACGACGCACAACAAAGGCATTATGAACGGCATCGATTCGGTGGTGGTCGCCACCGGCAATGATTGGCGCGCGGTCGAAGCCGGCGCGCACGCGTACGCCGCGCGCAGCGGTCAGTATCGCGCGCTCACAACCTGGGATCGCGACGCGAACGGCGATTTGGTCGGCGCAATCGAATTGCCGATTGTGTCCGGCATTTTGGGCGGGACGGTCAACGCGCATCCGCTTGCAAAAATCGCGTTGAAGGTACTCGATGTCAAAACCGCGCCGGAATTTGCCGGGGTGCTCGCGTGCGTTGGGCTGGCACAAAATCTCGGCGCGTTGCGCGCGCTCGCGGCGGAAGGCATCAATCGCGGGCATATGGCATTGCACGCGCGCCAAATCGCAATTGCCGCCGGCGCCACCGGCGAGCAGATCGATCAGATTGCGGATCGCTTGGCGGAAGAAAAAAACGTGAATATTACCAGAGCAAAAGAATTGGTGAGCGAACTGACGAAGGACGAATGACGGAGGACGAACAGATTGCTTTCGTCATTCGTCATTGGTCTTTCGTCAAGGAGTTGAGTCAATGTCTATCGCACGTTTGATTGCCATCGTCTTCATCTTTGGTTGCGTCAGTGTCGCGTGGTTCGTGCTTGCCGGCGTAACCGCCGTGCGCACGCAAGATGCTGGGAGCACACTGAGTCCGCGCGTCCAAGAGTTGTGGGGGCCCGCACTGACCCAGGTCGCGCCAACCGCGTTGGTCACATCGGCGGATCGCGTGGTGCGCGGGCAAGCGGTGCAAATCGAATCGAGTGATCTCAACGTCAATCTGCATCTCGATTATCGGCAAAAAGGTTTGCAATGGTACTCGACGTACGAAGTCGATTTCGACGGCAAATACAAATTCATCAACCCGCTCGATCAGCCGGTCACGATGACGGTGCAGTACAATTTCCCGGCATCGAACACGCTGTACGACAATTTCAAATTCGAGGTCAACGGCGCGCGCATTTTACCCGACAGCGATTTGTCGAAAGGATTGACTGGCACGATTACGCTCGGCGCGAAGGAAACGGCAAATCTGAACATCACGTACAAATCGCGCGGCATCGATCGCTGGACATATCGTTTTGGTGCCGGCATCACCAACGTCAAGAATTTTCGGCTCACCGTCAATACCGATTTTCGCAATTACGATTTTCCGCAACAAAGTGTCTCGGCGTCAGAACGGAAAACGACCGACACGGGCGCGCAACTTGTGTGGAAATTCGATTCGACCGTCGCCGGGTTTAACATTGGCGTGGAAATGCCCAAGAAATTGCAACCCGGCGCGCTTGCGAGCCAGATGAGTTTCTTTGCGCCGGTGTCGCTCTTGTTCTTTTTCACCGTGCTCGTCATCATCGGCGCGGTGCGCGGCACCAACTTGCACCCGATGCACTATTTCTTTTTGGGTGCGGCGTTCTTCGCGTTCCATCTCTTGTTTGCCTACCTCGCTGATTTGGTGACAATCGAAATGACGTTCGTGATTGCGGCAATCGTTTCGCTGTTGCTCGTCATCACGTACGTCGGTCGAATGGCGAATTGGAAATTTGCGTTGCGCGAAGTCGGCATCTCACAACTGTTATTCCTCGTGTTGTTCTCGTACGCGTTTTTCTACGAGGGCTACACCGGCTTGGTCATCACGATTGGCGCGATTATCACGCTCGCGGTGATGATGCAAGTAACGGCCAAGGTGAATTGGGAAGAAGTGTTCAAAGGTAATCGACGAATGACCAAAGACGAATGACAAAAGTTCTCATTCGTCGTCGGTCCTTTGTCTTTCGTCTGACATAGGAGTTTGTATGTCCGCAAATATATTATTCACGATCATCGTGTTCAATTCACTTGTGCTATTCCTGCCGGTTGCCGCAATCTTGTTGTGGCGCAAGCCGGATATGTGGTTGCCATTGCTCACGAGCTTGCTCGGTGTGTTGATCGGCTGGATGAAATTATACAGCACCGAGCCACAGTTGCCGGCGTTGCTTCTGCTGGTGTTCGGCTTTTTCGCTGGCTACGCCAAACCGCAGAACGCGTGGGTGTGGGCATTGCTTCTTGGCATTTGGGTTCCGCTCGCGGAATTCACCGCGCTGGCAATCGGCTTGAAACTGACCTATCGCCCGGATATTCTTGCGTCGGCGGTCGCATTGATCCCGGCATTCATCGGCGTGTACGTTGGCGTGTTTGTGGAATGGGCGGCGGCGCGGGCGAATCGCGAGACAAGTATCTTTAGTTGACCGAAGACGAAAGACGAAGGACGAAAGATGGTATTCGTCTTTGGTCGTTCGTCCTTCGTCAGCATCATTTGGAGATTTTGAAACAATGTCAATCATGAAACCTAAACGACAAGTTGGAATTATCGGTTACGGCGCGTACGTGCCGCGCTTTCGCATTCGCGCGGAAGAGATCGCGCGCGTGTGGGGCGGCGCGGAAGATGGTTTGCCGATTGAAGAAAAAGCCGTCCCAGGTTTGGACGAAGACACGGTAACCATGAGCATCGAAGCGGCGCGGAACGCACTCGCGCGCGCCGGCATCGATGCGAAACAATTGCGCGCGGTCTGGGTCGGCAGTGAATCGCATCCGTACGCCGTCAAGCCGTCGTCGACGATGGTCGCGGACGCAATCGGCGCGGCGGGGTCGGTACTTGCCGGCGATTGGGAATTTGCGTGCAAAGCCGGGACAGAAGCGCTGCAAGCGGCGGTCGCGCTTGTCGGTTCCGAGATGGCGGATTATGCGCTGGCGATTGGAATGGACACGGCGCAAGGTCGTCCCGGCGATGCGCTCGAATACACCGCCGGCGCGGGCGGCGCGGCGTACATCATCGGTCCCGCGGAAAATGCGTTGGCGATTTTGGAAGCGTCGTACTCGTACGTCACCGACACGCCCGACTTTTTCCGCAAGCAACACATGCACTATCCGGAACACGGCAATCGTTTCACCGGCGAACCGGCATATTTCGATCACGTGATTCACGGCGCGCAAGGTTTGCTCGACGGAATGGGACTCTTGCCAACCGATTTTGCATACGCGATTTTTCATCAACCGAACGTGAAATTTCCGCAGACGGTTGCGAAGAAACTGGGATTTACCAAAGAACAAATCGCCGCGGGGATGCTCACGAACAAAATCGGCAACACGTACTCCGGCGCGGCGATGATCGGCACCACCGCGGTACTGGACATTGCCAAACCGGGGGATCGGATTTTGATGTGTTCGTTTGGCAGTGGCGCGGGAAGCGATGCGTTCTCGTTTATCGTTACGGAAAAGATTTTGGAGCGTCGCCTCAAAGCGACCAAGACGATGTGGTATGTGCAACGCCGCGAGGAAATCGATTATGCGATTTACGCAAGGTATCGCGGGAAACTTGTGATGAATTGATATTTACGTAGGGGCGAAGCATGCTTCGCCCCTACCACAGGACTCATTTGGGAGGAATTATCATGCGAGACGTTAGCGTTGTTGGAATCGGACAAACAAAGGTCAAGGAACATTGGAACAAGTCGTTGCGCGAGTTGGCGACCGAAGCCGTTTTGAATGCGCTGAAAGATGCGCACGTCGATCACGCGGACGCGCTCTACATCGGCAATATGTTGAGCGGCGAACTCGCCGGTCAGGAAAATCTCGGTGCGTTGATTGCAGACGAAGCCGGCTTGCGCGGCATCGAAGCGATGAAAATCGAAGCGGCGTGCGGGAGCGGCGGCACGGCGATTCGCGCCGGTTATCTCGCGGTAGCGTCCGGCGCGTTTGATGTCGTCATCGTCGCGGGCGCCGAAAAACTCACCGAGTCATCGAACTGTTACACCACCGCATCGCTCGCGATGGCGGCGGATGCGGATTACGAAAACATTCACGGCATTTCATTCGTCGCGCTCAACGCGATGTTGATGCGGCGTTATATGCACGAGTACGATTTGGTGCCGGAAGATTTTGCGCTGTTCTCGATCAACGCGCACGCGAACGCGGCGAACAATCCGTTTGCGATGTTCCAATCGCCGATTACGCTCGATCAGTACACACGCGCGCGCAACGTCGCCGATCCGATCAGCGTGATGGACTCGTCGCCGGTGGGCGATGGCGCGGCGGCATTGATTCTGATGCCGACTGCCAGTTTGAACGGCAATCGTGAGCGCGCAATCAAAATTGCCGCGAGCGCAGTCGCCACGGATTCATTGTCGTTGCACGCGCGGCGCGATCCGTTGTGGCTCAGCGCGGTCGAGTTATCGGCGAAGAAAGCGTACGCCCAAGCCGGCATCACGCCGCACGATATCGATTTGTTCGAAGTGCACGACGCTTTTTCGATCATGAGTGTGATGTCGCTCGAAGCCGCCGGGTTTGCCGGACGCGGACGCGGTGTTTATTTCGCGCGCGACAACGACATTTCGCCCAAAGGTAAATTGCCGATTAGCACGATGGGGGGACTAAAAGCGCGCGGACATCCGGTCGGCGCAACCGGCGTGTACCAAGCCGTCGAAGCCGTCACGCAATTGCGCGGCGAAGCCGGGAAGAATCAAGTGATCGATGCGCGCGTGGCGATGACCCAATCGCTCGGCGGCGTCGCGGCAAATGCGGTAACGCACATTTTCACAAATTAGCCAAAATACCAAATGTGCCAAAAATCATTTGGCAGGTTTGGCTAATTTGGCTTCTTTGGCACATTTGAGGAACTTATGAATTTAGCATTAAACTGGCGACTCAAAGATCAACGCTATCGACTTGAAGGGACAGTTTGCAAGAATTGCGGCGCGAAATTTTTTCCGCCGCGCCAAGTCTGCACCGATTGCAAATCGACCGAATTGACGCTGCACGAATTCGACGGGCACGGCGAGATTTATTCGTTCACGACGGTGCGCCAAGCCCCGCTGGGACACGAAAGCCAGATACCGTACATCGTCGGCATCGTCAAGCTAGACGAAGGACCGATGGTCGAAGCGCAAATCACCGATATCAATCCCGACGACGTGAAAATCGGTCAGCGGGTAGAAATGGTCACGCGCAAACTGCGCGAGTACGGCGAAGAGGGCTTGGTCGTGTACGGGTACAAGTTTCGACCGGTGGCGGATGTTGGCTGATTCTATTTTGAGGAAAAGCAAATCTTCCCCCATTTTT
>DAOTXS010000027.1:0-5377 GCA_034435055.1 Anaerolineae bacterium
TCAAATCGAATTTCCGCGAAGGTTTGACCGCGCTCGAATATTTCATTTCGACGCACGGCGCGCGCAAAGGTTTGGCGGACACCGCGTTGCGTACCGCCGATGCCGGTTACTTGACGCGTCGCCTCGTCGATGTGGCGCAAGAAGTTATCATCACGGAAGACGATTGCGGCACGAGCGCCGGTATTTGGATCGATGCTCAATCCAAAGATCGCACCGGCGAAAGTTATGCCGAGCGCGTGATGGGACGCGTCGTTGGGCAATCGATTGCCGATCCAAAGACTGGCGAGATCATCATTGCCGCCGGCGATATGATCACAGAAGAAAATTGGTCGAGCGTCGAAAAAGCCAAGGTCGAGCGCGTGTTTGCGCGCAGTCCGCTCACCTGCGATGCGCGTTACGGTTTGTGCGCCAAATGTTACGGCGCAGACCTAGCGCGCGGCGGATTGATTCGGATGGGAGAAGCCGTTGGCATCATCGCCGCACAATCGATTGGCGAACCCGGGACGCAGTTGACGCTGCGTACATTCCACACCGGCGGCGTGGCGGGCGCCGAAGATATCACCAGCGGCCTTCCGCGCGTCGAAGAGTTGTTTGAGGCGCGCGACCCCAAAGGTGAAGCGTTGATGGCGGAAATCGACGGGGTGGTGCAAATCTACACCGAAGGCGATGAACGCCGGCTCCGCATCGTCAATACGCGTGTTGAAGAAGACGAGTACGTGTTGCCGCGTGGAATGAAAGCGCAAATCGAAGACGGCGACGAAGTCGAAAAAGATCAACTGCTTGCCAAGCACGGCGACGAAGAAATTTTGGCAAAGGGCGAAGGCAAAGCGTTTGTCGAGAAAGGACGCATCGTTGTGCGCCGCGAAATTCTCGATGAATCCGAACTCGATCTGCCTGCCGCCGCGCGTTTACGCGTCGAAGAAGGGCAGAAGGTGCAAGCCGGCGATCAGTTGACCGACGGCTCAAAAAATCCGCGCGAAGTTTTGCGGATTCTCGGCAAAGAGGCGTGCCAACTGTACTTACTCGAAGAAGTTCAGCGCGTGTATCGTTCGCAAGGCGTCAACATCCACGACAAACACATCGAAATTATCATTAGCCAAATGTTGCGGCGGGTGCGCGTGCGTTCCTCCGGCGATACCGATCTTTTGCCGGGCGAGATTCTGGATCGCAAAGCGTTGGACGAACGCAACGCCAAAGTCGTCGAAGCGGGCGGCAATCCTGCCACTTCCCAACCGATTCTGCTTGGCTTGACGCGCGCCGCGTTGGCGACAGAATCGTTCTTGGCGGCGGCATCGTTCCAGGAAACTTCGCGTGTGTTGACGGACGCCGCAGTACGTGGTCGCGTCGATCAGTTGCGTGGGCTAAAGGAAAATGTCATTCTGGGCAAGTTGATTCCGGTGGGCAGTGGTTTCCGCAAGGATGCCTTGTTCGGTATCGATCTTGGTCCTGCGCCAACGGTAACGGTGGATGACATCACCGATGAAGCGAGTGAATTGGCGGCGTAAACAGATTCCCAGTCCTCGCCCGGATGGGCGGGGCTGGGGAATGAAATTTGACACGAAATAGCAATTGCGTATAATAGCAACCCGTGAGTTGTGACAGGCGAAGTGTTGCGTGTTTGGACAAATCGGGCTGTCTCTAAACGGCAACTCACGTTTACTTGGATCACCCGTCTCTTTCTGACTAGGGAGACGAAAAAGGGTTCCGCAAACAATCGTTGTCCGTGAGAGAAAACGCGGAGACGCGATTGAGAACGAGCGAAACCTTTGCGGAAGCTGGTGACCTTAAAGTCCGCTTGGGAAGTTGAATGCCCCTTCCTTCGCGTTGGGCAAGACACGTTGTGCTAAACGCGAACCTCCAAGAGCGGAGGGGCTTTTTGTTGTCTAAAAAGTTCTAGTAGTGCATCAACATGAAAGTGCGTAGTTCATATTTGAATTGAATCCGTAGGTGCTTGCCATTCCCAGCAGGGTTGGCATGCAACTTTTTCATGTTGCTGCACTAGTCGAACATTCATCTAGTCAAGTAGTCAAAGGCAAACCGATCAGAAGGCTAGTTGACTAAACGGCACGGAGGGAAAAGAGTGCCAACGATCAATCAATTGGTTCGCAAGGGTCGCAAACCACAATCGAAAAAGACCAAAGCGCCGGCGTTGCGTTTTACACTCAATACGTTGCGCAACAAACAAGAGCGCGGCAAAGGGTCGCCGCTCAAGCGTGGCGTTTGCACCATCGTCCGCACGATGACACCCAAGAAACCCAACTCGGCGTTGCGGAAAATTGCGCGCGTGCGCTTGACGAACGGCATCGAAGTAACTGCGTACATTCCCGGTGAAGGTCACCAACTGCAAGAGCACTCGGTGGTGTTGATTCGCGGCGGTCGCGTGAAAGATTTGCCCGGCGTCCGTTATCATATCGTGCGTGGCGCGTTGGACACGACCGGCGTCGAAAAACGGCGCAAGGGTCGCAGCAAGTACGGCGCCAAACGCCCGAAGGAAGGCGCGGCACCTGCCGCCTAAGTCAAACGAGCCAAATTGATGATTTGGCGGATTTGGCAGATTTGATGTATTTGGAGGTTTTATGCCCCGACGTGGAAAAGTTGAGCATCATGTAGTTGCGCCGGATAGCAAATACAATAGTTTGACGCTTGCCTCATTTATCAATCGTTCGATGACGCGCGGTAAGAAAACGACGGCATCGCGCGTAGTCTATGGCGCGCTCGATATTATCGCCGAAAAAACCAAAAAGAATCCCATCGAAGTTTTCGAAACCGCGCTCCGCAACGCCGGTCCCAGCATCGAAGTGCGGCCGCGCCGCGTGGGTGGTGCAACGCTCCAAGTCCCAGTCGAAGTGCCGACGGTGCGCCGCAACGCGCTGGCGATGCGCTGGATCATTCAATTTGCGCGCGCGCGAAGTGGCAAAACCTTTAGCGAAAAACTGGCGGGCGAGTTGATGGATTGCGCCGCCAATCAAGGTTCGACGATCAAGAAAAAAGAAGAAACGCACAAGATGGCGGAAGCCAATCGCGCGTTTGCACATTATCGTTGGTAGAATTACGACGAACGACGAATGACCAAAGACGAATGTTTGAATACGCTTTCGTCCTTCGTCATTGGTCTTCCGTCAGGATTTAAAGTGGCAAGATCAGTTCCGCTCGAAAGAATTAGAAATATCGGTGTAATCGCGCACATTGACGCCGGCAAAACAACCGTCAGTGAGCGCATCTTGTATTACACCGGCAAGACGTACAAAATCGGCGAAGTGCACGATGGCACGGCGGTGATGGATTGGATGGAACAAGAACGCGAACGCGGCATCACCATCACCTCCGCCGCAACGACCGCATCGTGGCGCGATCATCAGATCAATCTCATCGATACGCCCGGTCACATCGATTTCACCGCCGAAGTTCAGCGTTCATTGCGCGTGCTCGACGGCGGCATCGTCGTCTTTGATGCAGTCGCCGGCGTGCAGCCACAATCCGAAACCGTCTGGCGTCAAGCGGATCGATTTGGCGTGCCGCGGTTGGCGTTCGTCAACAAAATGGATCGCGTCGGCGCGAATTTTTATCGCACCATCGATATGATTATCGACCGGTTGAACGCACACCCGGTTGCCATTCAAATGCCGATTGGTGCAGAATCCGCGTTCGAAGGTTTCATCGATCTTTTACAAATGCAAGAGGTTGTTTACAGCGATGATCCGGATGTCGATCCGGAAATGCGCCCGATCCGTGCAGCGTTGAAAGAAGAGGCGCAGAAACGCCATCACGCGATGGTTGAAGCGATTGCCGAAACCGATGAAGCATTAACCGAGAAATATCTTGAAGGCAAAGAAATCGCCGAAGCGGAGTTGCGCCCTGCGCTGCGGCGTGCGACGATTTCCGGCAAACTTGTGCCGGTGTTGTGCGGCGCGGCACTTAAGAACAAAGGCATTCAAGCCGTTCTCGATGCGGTGATTGATTTTCTTCCCTCGCCCATTGATATTCCCGCCGTTCGTGGAACCAACCCCGATAATCCCGAGCAAGAACTAACGCGCCGCGCGGACGATAACGAACCAACCGCCGCGCTCGCTTTCAAAATTGTTACCGATCCGTACGTTGGTCGGCTGGCATACATTCGGGTCTATTCCGGGAAAATATCGACGGGGCAAGCATTGGTCAACACGGCGCGCCGCAATCAACGCGAACGCATCGGTCGTCTCGTGCGGATGCACGCCAACTCGCGCGAAGAAATTGACCAAGTGTTGGCGGGCGACATTGCCGCGATCATCGGTCCCAAAAATACTTTTACCGGCGATACGTTGTGCGACGCCGACAAACCGATTTTGCTCGAAGCGATCAAATTCCCCGAGCCGGTCATTTCGGTTGCAATCGAACCGCGCACCAAAGCCGATCAAGACAAAATGGCGGAAGCGTTGCGTCGATTGTCGGAAGAAGACCCAACCTTTCGCGTTCGCACGGACGAAGAAACCGGGCAAACACTCATCAGCGGAATGGGCGAATTGCACCTCGACGTTTTAGTTGACCGAATGACGCGCGAATTCAAAGTGTGGGCGAATGTCGGCAAGCCGCAAGTGGCGTATCGTGAAACCATCACGCGTCCAACCAAAGGGGAAGGTCGATTTGTGCGGCAGACCGGCGGTCGCGGTCAGTACGGTCACGCGATTCTCGAACTCGAGCCGCTGGAAAAAGGCAAGGGGTTTGAATTTGAAGACGCAATTCGCGGCGGTGCGATTCCGCGCGAGTACATCCCGGCCGTCGAAAAAGGCGTGCGCGAATCGCTCGATAGCGGCGTCGTCGCCGGGTATCCGGTCGTCGATATCAAAGCGCGTCTCGTCGATGGCTCGTTCCACGAAGTTGATTCGTCGGAAATGGCATTCAAGATTGCCGGGTCGATGGCGCTCAAAGCCGGCGTACAAAAAGGCAACCCGGTTTTGCTCGAGCCGGTGATGAGGGTCGAAGTCGTCGTGCCGGAAAATTTTATGGGCGACATCATTGGCGATTTATCGGCGCGGCGCGCGCACGTGGAAGGAATGGAGTCGCGCGCCGGCGGCGTAACCGCAATTCGCGCCTTCGTCCCGCTTGCGACGATGTTTGGTTATGCAACGGATCTGCGCTCGAACACGCAAGGGCGCGGCACGTTTACGATGGAATTCGATCATTACGATCAATTGCCCGCGAGTATCGCAGAGACGATTATTGGCGGGAAAGCAAAAGCAATTTAACTCTTGCAAAGGAGTTTTTAGAAAATGGCAAAGCAGAAATTTGAACGGACGAAACCGCACGTGAACGTGGGGACGATTGGACACGTCGATCACGGCAAGACGACGCTGACCGCGGCGATCACCAAAGTGATGTCGCTCAAAGGCATGGCGAACTT
>DAOTXS010000028.1:0-29090 GCA_034435055.1 Anaerolineae bacterium
TCAGCGTAAGGCGCGTTCTCTCACGCGCCCGTTGGCGTATGAGAACGCCAACTACGCGTGGTCGCCGTGAAATGAGGAGCATGAGAACCGAACCCCCCGTTTCGTTCGGAGAATGGATCAAGGAACGCCGCAAAGCGCTTGATTTGACTCAAGAGGAACTCGCGCAGCGCGCAGGTTGTTCCGTCTTTGCCCTGCGAAAAATCGAAACGGGGGAACGCCGTCCCTCCAAACAACTCGCGGGGTTGCTCGCCGCCGCGCTCCAAATTTCAGAGGACGATAAACCGACCTTTATCCGCGTGGCGCGCGGAGAATTGACTCTCGAACGGCTGCGCGCTTCCCAGCTCGACTCAACACCCGCTTCTTCCTACCCTTCGACACGCTCAGGGCAACGCCCCCAGCCTGCCCCTCACCATCTGCCTTTATCGCCCGCCCCGCTTTTGGGACGCGACTCCGAACTCGCGGCAATGGACAAAATCTTCGGCGACCCGCAATGCCGTCTGCTCACCCTGACGGGCATGGGCGGCATCGGCAAGACGCGGCTGGCGATTGAATTCGCCTCGCGTCAATGCGGCAGATTCCCCGACGGCGTTCATTACGTCCCGCTGGCTTCGGTCAACTCGGCAGAATTGATCGTCCCTGCCATTGCGGAAGCGCTCGAGTTTTCGTTTTCGGGTCCCGTGGACCCGCAGGAGCAATTGTTCGATTATCTGGCGCACGGAGTCAAACGACCCGTCCTGTTGGTTCTCGACAATCTCGAACACCTGCTGGCGCAATCCTCCCTCGCGGCGGAATTGGTCGCGGAGATTCTCCAGCGGTTTGCCAATATCAAACTGCTCTGCACCTCCCGCGAACGCCTGAACCTGCACGGCGAATGGACGTACGAATTGCACGGTCTCGCCGCACCGCCTTCTGAATTTATTGACAGATTGGAAGACTACAGCGCGGCAGAGTTATTCCTGCAGCGGGCGCGGCAAATCAACGCCGAATTTGAATTGACCGAAGCTGAAAAACCCGCGCTGGCGCGCATCTGCCGTATGTTGGAAGGGATTCCGCTCGCGCTTGAACTCGCCACCGCCTGGGTCGGTATGCTCTCGTGCGCCGAAATCGCGCAGGAAATCGAGACCAACATTGATTTTCTCATGACTTCCATGCGCGGCATCCCTGAACGGCATCGTTCGCTCAAGGCGACCTTCGACCACTCGTGGAAATTACTATCCGATGCGGAACGCGGCGCGCTCTGCCGTCTCTCCGTTTTTCACGGCGGCTTCGACCGCGCGGCAGCGGAAAAGGTTGCAGAGGCGAATCTGCCAATTTTGTCATCGCTCGTTTCCAAGTCGCTAGTGAGGCGCACAGCGGGCGGACGTTACGACCTGCATGAAATCATCCGCCAATATGCGTTGGCGCGGCTCGGCGAAGATAAATCCTGTTATGTCGAAACCTGCGACCGTCACTGCGAATACTATCTCCACTTTGCCTCGGAGTACGAAAGAAAATTGAAGAGTGGCTTGCAGCAGACAGCCATGCAAGAGATGACCGTTGAATTGGACAACCTGCGTGCCGCGTGGGCGTGGGGAATTCAACAGAAGAAATTCGATTCGCTCGGCAAAACCGCCCGCGCCTTTGGCTGGTTCTATGAAGTGTCAGGCATGATTCATGATGGCATCGAACAACTCGAACTGCTCGTGCGCGTTTTGAACAAACAAAGCCACGACAAGCAAATGGACAAGACGCTGGGCACGTGCCTCGTGCAACAGGGATTGTTGTATTTTCGCAGCGGTCAATTCACGCGCGCGCAGGAACTCTACAAGGAAGCCACCGCTCTGTTGCGCGCAGTAGACGAACGCGCCATCCTTGCCGACGCGTTGATCTTCGGCGGCACCATCCAACACCTGAGCGGCGCGTATCTCGAATCGAAACGCATGATCGAAGAAGGTCTCGTCTACGCGCGCGAATCAAACGATCCCTGGTTTGCCGCCTACGGCGTTTACAATCTCGGTCATGTGGACAGCATTCTGGGCGATTATCAAAACGGGTACGAGCAAATGCAGGCGGGTCTCAAACTCTGGCGCGAACTCGGCGACCCTCACTCCATTTCGCTCGGCTTGAACTTTCTCGTCGAAACGCAAATCGCGCTGGGTCATCCCGAAGAAGCCATCGCTTCCATGCGCGAGAGCATCGCCTTGTGCGAGCGGACGAAGAATCGCTGGGGGATGGGAACCGCGTATCGTTATCTCGGTCTGGCGACGATGGCGGCGGGTCAATACGCCGAAGCGCAAAGTCATTTTGAAACAAGTCTTGAGATCTTCGGTGAATACTTCAAGGGCTGGGATATTGCCCGAACGCTCATCTACCTCGGCGAAAGCTACCTTCGATCTAATGAACATTCCAAAGCCAAATCGGTTTTGCTGGATGCTCTGCGTCTTGCGCGCGACATTCACTCTACTCCACTTGTATTGGATGCCGTGACTGCGCTTGCTTCCTTAGAAATCTGTCTTGATCCGCTGTGGATGTCTGGAGAGTTGAGAGTGATCGCGAATCACCCTGCCGCAACGCATGAAACAAAAGAACGTATTTGCCATTTGTTGCAGCATATCGAGCGACAGCTTGGGCAAACCGGGACATCCCCTCAAACCACACCACACCAGTCTCTAGAAATCGTTACAGATACACTCTTGCAGTCAGCGGAATAAATTGCCTATCGACAAAAAGCAATTGCCTCGGCATCCGCTTGATGCCGAGGCAATTTTCATTCACACGCGTCTGCGTTCTTTCACCGCGCGTTCCATCTCGCGCGCGGCGTCGCGCTTGGAAATCGCTTCGCGTTTGTCGTACTGTTTCTTGCCGCGCGCCAAACCGATTTCTACTTTGGCGCGATTCTTTTTGAGATAGACCTTGAGCGGGACGAGCGTGTATCCCTTTTCCTGCACCTTGCCGAACAAGCGCAAAATCTCTTTGCGATGCATCAGCAATTTCCGGTCGCGGTACGGATCGACGTTTTGCCGGCTGGCGGGTTCGTACGGCGCGATGTGAACATTCATCATCCACAGTTCACCGTTCCGAACCTGCGCGTACGCATCGCGCAAGTTCACGCTCCCGGCGCGTACCGATTTGATTTCGGTGCCGGTCAGCGCGATGCCGGTCTCGTACGTTTCGTCGATGTGATAATCGTGATACGCTTTCCGATTACTTGCTAGCACCTTGATGTTTTCTGCCATCTTCAATCAGAAACCTGACAGATTGTTCAACCTGTCAGGTTTTGAGTTATTTGCCGGTTTGCAAGAACTGCACCGCGCGGTCGAGTTGTGGATCGCGGCGATTAGCGAGATCGTCATCCGTGATTTTGACTTCGATGTCCGGCGATACACCGACCTCGTGAATCTCGTTACCTTTGGGACTAAAGAAATGCGCAATCGTCACGCGCAATTCCGATTTGTCGGAAAGCGTGTGAACGTTTTGCACCGAGCCCTTGCCAAACGTCTTGACGCCGATGAGAGTTGCACGTTTGTGATCTTTCAGCGCGGCGGCAACGATTTCCGAGGCGCTGGCTGACCCCGCGTCGATTAACAACACCATAGGGATATCGGTGGCAAGTCCGCCGCTTTTGGCTTTGAATTCCTGTGGGCGTCCGTTCTTATCCTTTTCAACCAAAACAACCTGACCGCCTTTGAGGAACTGGCTCGCCACATCAATCGAGACGCTCAGATAGCCGCCCGGGTCGCGGCGCAAATCGAACACCAAGCCGGTTGGTTTTTGCGCCATCAGTTCGCGCAATGCGGCGCGCATTTCGTCCGGCGCGGTCGCGCCAAAATCGTTGAGGCGAATGTACGCGATAGTGGTATTTTCGATCATCCGCGATTCGACGAACGGCGTGCGAATCGTGTCGCGCGTCAATTCGATTTCAAACGGCGCTTGCTTGGCGCGTTGAATCAACAATTTAACTTTAGTGCCTTTGGGTCCGCGAATCATTCGCACGGCTTCGTTCACGTCCATATTTTGGATCACGGTGTCACCCACCCGCAGGATAATGTCGCCGGGCAAAAGACCTGCGCGATCTGCCGGCGTACCTTTGATGGGCGAAACAATCGTGAGCCGACCCTCGCGCATTTCAATCGTCGCGCCGATGCCTTCGAACGATCCTTCCAATTCGCTGCGGCTGATGACCGCGCGCTTGGAATCGACAAAGGCGGTGTGCGGATCGCCCAGCGCCTGAACCATACCGGCAACCGAACCGTTGACCAGATTGTCAGTATCGATCGGCGTCTTGTAAAAATCTTGCTGAACCCAGTTCCACGCTTCCCAGAAAACCGGAAAGTATGGTTTCCAATCGGCGGGCGCGCCGCCGTCCGGGCGCGGGGTAGGTGGGAAAAGTAGATTGCTGACGGCAAACCCGCCCACGAACGCCGTGCTGACCAGGAGAATGGAAACGATGGTCATTGCGACCACGCGCAAAATTCCGCGTAACATATTTACCTCGATTCGTTCGATCGAAAAATTACGATCCCTTTTTCAAATACTCGATGGCGCGATCCAATTGCGGATCGAGCCCTTTTCTAATCGAATCGTCGGTCAGTGGAATTGCAATGTCCGGTTGCAACCCCGCGCCTTCGATCTGATTTCGTTTGGGCGTGAACCACGTGGCGGTGGTAATGTGCAACGCACTGCCATCCGACAATTGGCGCACGGTTTGCACCGAGCCCTTGCCGTACGTTGGCTCGCCGATGAGCGGCGCGCGTTTGTAATCTTGCAGTGCGCCGGCTAAAATTTCTGCCGCGCTCGCGGTGCCGCCGTTGATCAACACGGCGACCGGTAAATCGGTTGCGCCGCGCCGCCCGCCAGCGCGAAATTCCTTTTCGGAGCCGTCGCGCGCTTTTTCGTACACAACCACATCGCTGTTCTTCAGAAATTGGCCGGCGATGTCCAGTACCGGATCCGGAAAGAGTCCGCCCGGATTGTTGCGCAAATCGACAACCAACCCGGTGATCTTTTGGGCTTTTAAATTGTCGAGCGCTTTGGCAAACTCGCTCGACGTTTCGCCGGATTCCATTGTCACTTTGATATAACCGAATGTCGTGTTCGGCAACATTTTTGATACGACGGTGGGCAGGGTGTATTTTTGGCGTGTTAATTCAACTTCCACCGGTTCGGGTTCACCGATGCGGCGGTACGTCAGTTTGATTTTACTACCGATTGCGCCGCGCAACATTCCCTCGATCTCTTGAACTGTCGCGTCGAATTCGATTTCTTTTTCACCAATCTTGAGAAGAATATCGCCGGGGCGAATCCCGGCTTTGTCCGCCGGTGAATCGGGGACGGGCGAGACGACGACAATCGCGTGATTGCGCACGTCGAGATTCAAGCCAACGTCGCCGGTTTCGCCTTTGAGTGCAGATTGTTCTTGTTGCGCCGGCGCCGGCTCGATGTAAACGGTGTGCGGATCATTCAAGCCGCGCAGCATTCCGCGAATCGCGCCGCGCGTGAGCGTCTGGCGATCGGGAATGTTCCCGTAGAAATCGGATTGCAAAATTTTCCACGCTTCCCAGAAGATATCAAAACTGCGCGGCACATCGACACTATAACTCTGAGTGCGAACTTGATAGAGATTGAGCATAAAGCCGGCGCCGAATGCGGCAAATAGAACGAGCAACGTCAGCAACAGCGCGACCAGCAAACGCAAAACAGTACGCATCGCGTTATCCTTTCTTATGCGCGAACTTTTTCAACACTTGGCATTGTAGCATACTAGCAATAAATTGGTCAATCGCCGGTGAAGCGTAGATTAAAGTTTGATGAGAAGCGCATTGGTTACCTAAGGCGCAATATCGCGATAATAATACACCGTCGTGCCGTAACTGACCGGAAAATTATTTTGCCAGGTACCGTGACCAAACGCTAACGTCAAGCCATTCTTAAATCGAAACGCAGAGAGATCGTTAAAGTATCGATAAATCGTTGCGTACCCGTCTTTGCCATCTTTGTAACGCAAGATTCCGCCAAACGGTCGATTGGCTCCGCCGGCGGGTTCGGTGTAACCACGATTGAAATAAAATCCGCCATCTGCCCAATCTTCGTGTCCGCCAAAAATGCGCGTGCGTCCCAGTCCATCGATTAGCGCAAGGTTGCCTTCGAGATAACCCATCGACCACGCGCGCTTGACCGGATCTTCGACGCCCGGTTTGCCTAGGACAAGGACTTTTGGAATCGCATCCAATTTTTGATCTTCGGTTTGCAGAACAATCCCCACTAATTTTCCGTCCCCGCTCAACTGAACCTGATAGTCAGGGGAGTGCATCGCCAGTTTTTCCGGCGGACGATAATCGACAAACAGCTGCGCGTTGGCAAGCTCGCCGGCAATTGCCAAGCGCGCCGACACTGGAATCGATTGGTTGGCGGTGGCAAGTTCGATCGTCATCCCGTTGCGGTAGGGCAGGGGATAGTTGCAGTAAAACAGATACGCATCATTTGTTTCGATGATGCCGAGCGGTGTAGAGCGATGCGGTGTCAGAAATTTTTGATCGCCGAAGAATGCGATCAAGGGTAGATCGATGGCAGTGATATTGTTGTACTGGATACGCAACGCAAGCTGTTTTGGATCATTGCGCTTGGCGATGCGAAATTGCAACGCAGCGATTGTGCCAGAGCGTTTCAGTTCGATTATCGCCGGGTTGCCGGGCTGAATGATCGCGTTGAACGTTTGAACGTTATTTAACGTGTCGATGTAGTTTTCCGGCGCAAGCACGTTGCGTGCAAGCGATGTCATTGGCGCGACCGGAAAATCTGCCGCGCCGGTGAATGCTTTGACCTGAGTGGTGTCAGAAAAGCGCACGCCGGTGGCGAGAAACCATTTGGGTTTTTTCGTTCCGTCATAAGTCAAGACGCGCAAATGTTTTTGATATAAAATCGGAATGATATTTCCACTGGATCCAAACTCGCGGTGGCGCCACGTGAGCGCGCGCGCCAATTCCGGTGTGAGTCCCAGCGCTTTGCCGGCAATCCAATCGACCACTGAGCCATCGTACGCCACGCGTTCATCAACTTCGATTCGCAGATTGCCCAGCGCGATTAAATTGCCCCATTCGCTCAAGTCTTCCGGATGCTTGATCGGTCCCACATCCTTGCGCGATTGTTCGGTGGTGAGCATCCACACCGCGTCTTGCGTGAACCACAAACGATCCATCGCTCCCGGTCCCGCGCGGTCGAGCAACTCGTACGCAACGACCTCGCGTCCCGCCGCATCGCGGATTGTTTGTTTGGCGTACGGACGCCAGTTGCCATTGTCGTCCTGCCACATATAAAATGGCGAATCCCAATTTTCCGGCTCGCTGAAGAAATCCCAGTACGTTACGCCGCCCAAGTGTTCCTGCAATTGCACAACATTCACCGTGTTGTTGGTCCACGGTATGCCTTCCGTGATCGATGGATAGGAGCGGTTTGTCATATAGTCGCGCAAAAAATCGAAGAGGGTCAAAGTCGATGAGATTGGCGGGCGCGGCTGTTCGCCCGGCGGGTCGATGCTGATTCGATTGGTTGGCGTGGTGGTTTGACGCGTCGTCGGCGTTTGTCCCGGCGTCGATGTGCTGATTGGTGTCGGCGATGATTCGGCGCGCGCTTTTTGAATCGTCGTCGTGGTTGGAGAAATCGGTTCGATGGTTGGCGCGCGTAACGAGGCGAGGAGTGCGAGCGTTGCGATGCCAAGCGCGACGAGCACGAGCAAGGGACGAGTTGGAAAACTAACCACGCGCGTCGTCCTCTTTATCTTCTTGGCTTGTGTACCCAAATGCCGCGCGGTGCGCCTCGCGCATTTTCTTGTTCGATACCTTGGCGTAGATACGCGTCGTCGCCGGCGACGAGTGTCCCAGCATATCTTGCACGACCGCAAGGTCGCCGGTGCTTTCAAGAACACGCGTGGCAAAGGCGTGCCGCAACGAATGTGGCGTCATTGCGATGTCGATTTGTGCATCGCGTGCGAGCGCGGCAAACACTTGGCGCACCGTGTCGGTGGTAAGCGACAAGGTTTTGCCGCTGGCGCGACGGTCGTGGCGCGCAAAGACCGGCAATTGATAAAGCGCGTGCCCGCGTTCGCCGTCGTTGCGCGCTTTCAAGTACTCGTGAATCGCGCTCCACGCTTGGTCGTCGAAATACACGATGCGTTGTTTGTCGCCTTTGCCAGTAACGCGCGCCGTGTGATGGCGATGATCGAGATCGTCGCGTTTCAATCCTACCAATTCGCCCACGCGCATCCCGGACGCGCGTAACGCTTCGAGCATGGCGAGGTTGCGCAAGCGCGCAAGTTCAAGACGCGGCTTTTTCGGTTGCGGTTTCACTTGGCGCGCCGCGGCAACGAGTGCAACGATGGCGTCGTCGGGTGGAAGTTTGGGGAGGGGCCGATTGCCACCTTTGCGGTACAGATGATATGCTTCACGCATTCGTTCGATCTGCGCCGCCGGAATATCAACAAGTTGTTCGCGCAAGAGGTAGGCATAGAAACGTGAAATGCTGGCAAGGTACGTTTTGAGCGTCGCTTTGCGAATGTTGCGCTCGTCGTTTAGCCACTTGGCACAATCCAGCGCGTGATCGACGGTTAGGGTGGATACCGCGCGGGTCGGGGAGTGGGAAATCGACGTGAGGTATTCTGTGAAACGCCGCAGTCCTTGCGAATAGGTTTCGGTTGTTTGCTTTGAGCGTCCAACGATGCTGTCACTCAGAAAATTATCGATTGCCTCTTCGATGGTGGGCATACTTTCTGTCAAACCTCGGTGGGGGAGTGGGTTCGAATAGTCGTCAAACTGCCTAAATTTACACTAGTCTAAATCAACATTAAGGTAAGTATAATTAATGTGGGTTATCCTGTCAAATTTGCTTGACGTAAATCAGGATCGCCGATTGCGGCGAAACCGACCGAAATCAAAATTCGTCAAGAGGTCTGGCTACTCTACGATTGTCAATTATCGCACGATGATTTGATTCTCCTCTGTCGATTGAATTTCTTTCTGCTGTCGATTGTCGTTAGACCAAATGAGAATGTGAACATAAATGGATTTGACCTTTTTCATCTCTACCCAAGTCTTATCCCTCGCGCAACCGATTTCATCGCTCAGAAACGCTCTGGCAACTAGTGCAGCAACATCAAAAAGTTGCATCCAAAGCCGATGTGGAAACACCGACAAATGTTGACATTTTTTGCCTTGCACCTCAGCGGCACTTGAATCGACACGTTCATCCCTCTGCTCTTTGCTTCGTTTGCATCCTGTTTTTTCAACAGCCCATCAAAATTCGCGCGCTAAAATGACCGCGTCGCGAATTCGATAAATCGGCATCCCGTCGATTGGACCGCAGATTTAAAACAATCGTTCTGTTCGAATTATCCGTGTGCGGAATCTTCGCTGGAGGTTGCCGCCGGTTCGACGTGTGAGTGGGTGGTACGAGCGCGTGGACTGCGAAAGCGCGATAACATCGGCAAGCGTTCCCACGCCAGAATGAACAACACAAGAATTGTCAGCGCGATGCCGATCAAATAATGCCCGGTGCCAACCAACACGCCGATGCTCGTCGATGCCCACAGACTTGCCGCGGTCGTCAGCCCGCGAATGCGCCCGGTCTGCATCCGCATAATCATTCCGCCGCCCAAGAAACCGATGCCGGTTAAAAGCCCGGCGATCACGCGCGCAGTTTCCGCGGGAAACAATACGCTGACGTACGCGGTAAGCGACGCCACGCCCAGCGACATCAACGCAAACGTTCGGTCGCCCGCCGCCGCGCCCATACTCTCGCGTTGCCAGCCGATGATGAAACCGAGCAATGCCGCAATGAACGCTCTGAAAATAATCGTGAGTTCAGCTTCGGTGATCATCCTAAACCCTTGACCGAAAACAGACGACGGTCGGTCTTCCGTCAGATTTCGTATTTCTCAAATCGTTCCACCAACCGCGCCGCGATCTTACCCTCGATCAGCGTGCCGGTTTCGGAAAACTCTTCGCGCTCGACGATGCCGCGTTGATGAAAAAGCGCGGCAAGTTCGTTCGCGCGGAACGGAATCCGCACGCGCAGTTCGACCATTTCATCGGACAGCGCTTGCTCGACGCGCGCGAGCAATTCATCCAGCCCCTGCCCTTTCAGCGCCGAGATGCGAACGCCGCGCGCCAACACATCGTCGCCGGTGTGACGCGTGTCGCGAGGCGATTCAATCCGCGTCACTTGATCAATTTTGTTCAACGCAATCACCATCGGTTTGTCCCCCGCCCCAATTTCCGCTAGCGTCTCATCGACCGCGCGCGCCTGATCGATTCTGTTCGCGTGTGTTGCATCGATGACGTGCAACAGCAAATCGGCTTCGGTGATTTCTTCCAGCGTCGCGCGAAACGCGGCGACGAGTTGCGTCGGCAATTTCTGGATAAAGCCGACCGTATCGGTGAAGAGCGCGTCCGAGCCGCCCGGCAATTTGACGCGCCGCGTCGTCGGATCGAGCGTGGCAAAGAGCTGGTCGGCGACGAGAACGCCGGCGTTGGTGAGCGCGTTGAGGAGCGTCGATTTGCCCGCGTTCGTGTAACCGACGAGCGCGACGACCGGCATTCCTTCGCGTTGGCGTTTGCGGCGATGCTCGCGGCGTTGCATTCGCACCTCTTCGGTTTGTTTTTTGAGATGCGCGATGCGCGTGCGAATCTCGCGGCGGTCGAGTTCCAGTTGGTGTTCGCCGGGACCGCGCAAGCCGACGCCGCCGGTGCCGCCGCGTCCTGCCGCGCCGCCGGCTTGCCGCGCGAGATGCGTCCACATCCGCGTGAGACGCGGCAGGCGATACTCGTACTGCGCGAGTTCGACTTGGAGCGCGCCTTCGCGCGTGCGCGCGTGCTGCGCGAAAATATCGAGGATGAGCGCGGTGCGGTCGAGCACTTTGATATCCGATTCAAACGCGGTTTCGATTTCGCGCTGTTGATTTGGCGCGAGTTCGTCGTCGAAGATCAGCACATCGTACGGCGTGTCGGCGCGCGCGGCGATGATCTCTTGCAATTTGCCTTTGCCGATGAACGTCGCCGGGTGGATACGTTCGATGCGTTGCACCGCGCGTCCGACGACAACAAGCCCCGCGGTTTCTGCCAGCCGTTCGAGTTCATCGAGCGAATCGTCCACGCGCATTTGTAGGGGTGGGGTTACCCCGCTCCTGCCTGTGCCGCGTTTCAATTCCACGCCGACGAGAAACGCGCGTTCGATGGGGGGTTGGGATGGAAAAGTTATTGGTTTTGGGATGGGGAATCTCCTGGTTCTTGTTTTGCCTTTTTCAATTCTGCAACTAGTTTTTCCGCCTGCGATTTCTTGTATGCGCCGAGACGTTGAAAAATGCCTAACGCTTTTTCTGCATACCTCAGCGCTGTGTCCAAATCATCTTTTGCTTTGTAATACTCACTCAAATTGGCATAGGTAATCGCCATGCCGTGAATGTCGCCAACTTTTTCACTGATGGCAAGGTCTTTCTGATAAAACTCAATCGCTTTGTCCCACTCGCCTTTATCTGCATACACCAAGCCGAGGTTGTTGTACGTCTGCGCCATGCCGTGAATGTCGCCCACTTTTTCCATCGTGCCAATGGCATTCTGATAAAACTCAATCGCTTTGTCCCACTCGCCACGCTTGGCATACACCAAGCCGAGGTTGTTGTACGTCTGCGCCATGCCGTGAATGTCGCCCACTTTTTCACTGATGGCAAGGTCTTTCTGATAAAACTCAATCGCTTTGTCCCACTCGCCTTTATCTGCATACACCGAGCCGAGGTTGTTGTACGTCTGCGCCACCGCGGGTTCATCTTTCAATCGCTCGGCAATCTGCAAGTGTTCTTCCCACGTCCTACGCGCCACATCCCACTTGCCACGTCGGTAATTGATCGCGCCCCAGGCGTATAACGGCTTGAGTTGTGCTTGGGCATCGCGCAAGTTACGGCTCGCGGCAAGTGATTCTTCTGCCATTCGGTACGCCTCGTCCCACTGCCCCACTTGCAGCAACGTCTCAAAAACCGCGCCAAACGCGCCAAGCATTTCGCGCGGGGAATGACCGGTCTGGAAATGTTTGTACGCTTGAACAAGCGGCGCGATCCGTGTCCGCTCGTTTTCCTGTTTTTGCGCGCGTGCCGTGTAGACCTGCCCGGCGCGTTTATGACATTCGCCTTGCTCGCGCGAGTGGTACCACCCGGTGTCAAAATAGAAATACTCGCGCACAAGTGGATGGACTTCGAGTAGCGTCGCGCTTGCGGTTACAACAAAACGCGTCTGCAATTCTGCCAGCGCGTCGATTTTATCTCCGCCGACGAGCACCGCTTCCGCTTGATCGAACGGTTCGTCAAAAACGGTCAGCCGTTGGATTAGCGTGCGCGCATCACGCGAAAGGCGTTGGTCTGTTTCGCGCAGGATGCGTTTGAGCGATTGGGTTTCTTCGCCGCTTCGCTGGAACAAGGGCATTTGCTCGATTTCAGCAATGGTCAGTTTGCTGTTCAGCAGACCAGCGCCAAGTTTTAGCGCAATCGGATGTCCACGCACTTTGAAATTCAAGCGTTTGAGGATTTCATCGTCCTGCGTAACCCCCAAATCGCGCAACATTTCGAGCGCGGGCGTTTCGTCCAGCCCGCCCAGTGTGTCTTCCGCCACGCGCGGTTTTACGCGCGGGTCAGGATCGCGGAGCGCATTGTGGACGGCGTCGGCGTCACGGGTCAAAATCACAAGTCGCGCATTGTGCAATTGCTTGCGCGATTCTACTAACAAATCGCACGCAATAACCTGATCGTCGCTGGCTTCGTGAAAATCGTCGAGGAATAACGCAATCGGTTTTTCGGCGTCGCGGTCGAGCGCGGCGATAAATGCGTCCACCGCGCGTTCGGGATTGGAAACCGCGCGTGCCTTTAGAATCTTGGCAAATTCTGAATCATCCGGTCCAAGGAAAATCGCCAGCGCGCCCGTGAGCGATTCGAGCGACATGCCGGCGCGACAATCCACCCACACCGCACGCCATTTCGCAGCGAGCGTTTCCGCAAACGCCTCTGCGAGCGTCGTTTTGCCAATGCCCGCCAATCCATCGATGACAATAATAGTTTGGGTTGCAAAATCATTTTGCAGGCGCGCGAGTTCACGTTCACGTCCGCGCACGATAAGATTTTCAAGTTTGTGCGGACGCCGCGCCGAGATCCCTGCACCGTGCGCGCTTGGTACGCGTTCTGCGCTTTTGGTCAGCGCACCCCGTTTAAATTGTTGCCGACGAAATAACTCGTTCAAGCCATCTTTGATAAAATCAAATTTGAGAAAATCTAGCATCGGTCTCTACTCCTCTACGTGGATGACACATAGATTTTCGCCATAGATTACCTCATTGTCATTGCGAGGAGTGTTTTGCGCGACGAAGCCGCGAAGCGTCTCAAAGAATTCAAAAGGCGAGACACAACATTGTGGGTCAATGACGTAAAGATGTTTGAGAGATTGCTTCGCTCCGCTCGCAATGACAAACGGTTGTTGGTCTTTCGTCGTCCGTCCTCCGTCTTCGGTCTTCCTCATTTTACCACGAAACGCCAAAAACAAACACAGACAAACTTGCGCTTGTCTGTGTCCGCTGACCACTTGCCAATTGACGAATCGACCAGTTGACCAACTCACATCTCGATCCGCCGATAATCGATGCGCGTGTACCCGCTCCCCCACGGATCGCCGCGCTCGAACACACCTAGACCCTGCTGATTGGCAAGACGCAAATAATTGTCCCCGCCGGATTTGATCTGCCACTCGGCATCAAGAAAATCGTACATCACGCAATCGATTGCCACCGGGTCGGTTGCAAAGAATAAACTGTTCGGCGTCTGGTTGCCGAACGTTGCCATCGTCCGCGCCGGCGAATCCCACGTATTGCCGGTGAACAAACCATCGCCGATGGTCAGCACGGTTTTGTTGCGGACATTCGCATTTTTATACAGATCGACGAGCGAGTTGTAGTAACTGCGAAAATAGGCATCGCCGGGAAAGATGTACGGATGGTACGCTGCCGGATTTGGCACAGAACCAAAATGATTCTTGAAGCCGAGCGTTACCCCGGCAAGGTCCGCGTGCGCTTTGAAAATCGGCAGGTTGATCACGTACGTCGCATTCACCAACACATCGGTTACTTTACTGCTGGGATGTGGCGGCAAATCGGGCGGCGTCGTGAACGTGATCGCGGCGCTCGGATTCGTGCTGTCGAATCCGGCGCGGCGGTGCGTGCCATCGTCGAAGAAGAGGACGCCGGGATAAAGACATCCGTTGACAAAACGATCAGGTATCCGTTTGATCGCATCGTAGAGCCAGATGTCGGTTTCACGCACGCCGATCAATTTCATTCCGCGCACAAGCGCGTTGACTGTTTGAATCAAAGAATCGATTCTGCCGTTGCCGTTGTTATTGAAATTCACCTTGATCGCGATGCCTTGCCCGGCTCGATAACTTGGTAAAATCGTGCGCCACGCGTCCTGAATCGTCGATGTGCCGGTCAAGTTCTGCAACCCCGCATCGACCATCGCGTTCACGATATTTTGATCGACATAGTTCCAATAATCCGCTTGACCGTTCCACGTCGTCGCGTTGAGACTGTGCAGATGAACGACGCTCGGCGCTGGCGCCGGCGTTGGCGTGGGTACGCGACCGATCACGGGCAAGTAGTACGCGTGCGTCGGCGATGGCGATTGCGCGATCGCGGCTGGCTCGCCCAACAAACGCTCAAGCGACGCAAGCATCGTGCCACTCAAAACGACGGCGGCGGCTCGAAAAAATTGTCGCCGCGTGAAAGAAACTTGCCGCTTCATCGATTCTCCCAAAAAGCAAATGCCTGCTCAACGCAATTTTCGTTGGGCAGGCATCAACACCCTTGAAGCGAACAATCCAATCGTCAGACTGTTCAGCCAATCAACTTACATCTGCACTTTGACGTACTCGATGTTCCGATAACTGTTGAACACCGGGTCGCCGCGTTCATAGACGCCCAACCCTTGTTCCGCCGCGAGCCGCAGATAATTGTCCGCGTCCGCCGGGATTTGCCATTCCGCCGCCAAATAATCGCACATCACCGAATCGATGGCGACCGGGTCGGTAGAGAAAAAGAGACTGTTCGGCGTCCGATTCTCGAACGTGCGCCAGCGTTTCGCCGGCGAACCCCACGTGTCGCCGGAGAACAAACCATCGCCAATCGTCAGCACCGTCTTTTTACCGATGTTCGGATTGCGGTACAGATCGACGAGCGGATTGTAATCGCGGCGAAAATATTTTGCGCCGGGGAATATATAATCGTGCAAATCCATCGGACGATTGATCGACCCAAAGTGATTCTTGAAACCGAGCGTAACGCCCGCGCTTCCCAGGTGCGCTTTGAGGAGCGGAAGGTTGATGACGTAGACTGCGCGCACCAACACATCGGTTACTTTGATGCGCGAGGGCATTGGCACACCGGCGGGCGGCGCAAAACTGACGACCGCTGTCGAATCGACGCTGTCGAATCCGGCGTTCGCGTGCGTGCCGTCGTCGAACACCGACGCGCGATAATACAATCGATTCATAAAGCGTTCCGGGAAAATCCGAATCGCATCGAACAGCCAAATATCCGATTCGCGCACTCCGCTTTCGACCATCCCGCGCAGCACCGCGTTGACGATTTGAACGTTTGCGTCGATGTTGCCGTCGCCCGAGTTGTTGAAATTCAGTTTGACCGCGATGCCTTGCCCCGCGCGATAGTACGGCAGAATCGTGCGCCACGCGCTCACGAGCGATGACGCGCCGGTCAACGCCATCATTCCGCGCTCGACCATATAATTGACCGTGTTCTGATCGATGTAATCCCAGTAATTCGATTGCCCGCGCCAGAAGGTTGCGTTTTCGCTGTGCACGTACACCACGCGCGCGCGTTTGCTGATCGCGTCCGACGAATTGACCTGAATCGTTTGCAAACCTTCACGATCTTGTAACCAGCCGGCACCTTCGCGTGTCAAACCGCCCCAGAATTTTGTCGTTTGCGGTTGCTTGAGCCGAATCGCGCCGGTAATCGTCGTGGTTTGTCCCGGCGCAAGCGGCGCGCCCAATCCCCAGCGATATGGAAAACCGCCGTTGCGATCCGAATCGACGCCGACCCGATGCGCCCCGTCGATTGCCGGGAATCGATTGCGGAACGAATCGCTTTCGTCGTACACAAAATCGGGCGAGGGGTCTTGCGTAAGCAACGTTTGATTTGAATCGTTGCGAACGGTGAAGCGAACCGAAAGCAACTCGCCCACTTTGAGCGTCGTTGGTGAAAAGACCACGCCGAGAATTTTGGGCGTGCCGCTTGGTACGGCTGTCGGCGATGGTGAGGGTGTGGAAGTGGGTGGATTCGTGATCGCGTACGTCGATTCGATAACCGTCTGACTGAGAAATCCTTGATACCACTGAATCCACTCGCGCACCGCGCCTGCCCAATATTTCCAGCGATGCGGTCCGCGCAAATGGATCAGCCCTTGAATTGTGCGCGTCTCGCCGGGCGCCAGCGGCGAACCGAGTCCCCAACGGTACGGATAACTCACGCCGTCCCAATCTTGATAATCGACGGCGACGCGCACGCAATCGGTGCGTTCGTTGAAATGATAACTGCGAAACGATTCGCCTTGTTCGTAGACAAAGCCGGGAGCGGGGTCTTGCGTCTTGAGTGTTTCGCCGGAATTGTTGCGAATCGAAAAAGTAACGGTGAGCAAATCGCCCACGCGAACGGTGGTGGGAGAAAAAACGACGCTGAGAATTTCGAGCGCGGGCGAATCGGCGCGCAGGATGGTGGGCAAGAAGAGTGGAATACTTGTGCCGCCGAAAATCATTGCTAAACGTTTGAGAAACTGACGCCGGGTAAAGGAGAATGGATTATTCATCGCCGCCTCCTGTTCAACTGTGAGTATTGTAACACGGTGGTTTCAAATAATCAATCCGCCAAAATTCCCAAAAGCAAACTTGCCGCAGAAACACGCGGAATTCCACAGAAAAATTTCTGCGTGGTTCTGCGGCTGATAATCCAGTTTTACTTTTCCAGCCACTCTTTCACTACCCGCCCCACGCGCTCTAAACTCGCCGGCGAAACCTTGTCCGCTGTATCTTGTGTTGTGTGCCAGTGCGGATAATCGAAATCGATGAGGTCGACCGCGCGGATGCCGCGTTGCAAGAATGGCGTGTGATCGTCGGTGATCGACCACTTGAACTCGGGAATAAATTGTCTTGTGTAACCTAAACGTGCGGCGATGTTCCACAATTCCTTTTGCAGTTCGGCGTCGGAATTATGTTCGTAGTAAATATTTTGATCCGCGTCACCGATCATATCGACGATGATGACGGCGGCAGGTTTCGTTTGCAAATTTGCCGCAACGTATTCCGCGCCCACCGACCAATTCCACGGTGTCTTATCGCACGCTGTCGATGGCATCAAATGACAACTTGTTAGATCGCCGTTATCCTCCGCATCAAAGAACGCGAGCCACACTTGTTCCTTGAGTTTCATCGTATCCAATGTGCGCGCGAGTTCAAGTAACACCGCAACGCCGCTTGCGCCATCGTTCGCGCCGAGAATGGGTTGATTCGGATTTACCTTATCCATATCCGCGCGTACTCGCGTGTCATAATGCGCGCCGATGATAACGAGCGA
Organism: Anaerolineae bacterium; assembly: GCA_034435055.1. Classification (GTDB taxonomy): domain Bacteria; phylum Chloroflexota; class Anaerolineae; order UBA4142; family UBA4142; genus DAOTXS01. The sequence continues at coordinate 17,641 of DAOTXS010000028.1, forward strand.
TCCCCTGCCCTCACCGGTTTTGGCGATGATGTTGCGGAGCGGCACGCCGCGGTACGTGAATTCCTGGGTTTCCGTTTTCCATTGCGCTGTTTTGAGCTGGGCGAGAATATAATCGCCGGTCGCGCGCAACGCCGCACTGCCCGGCGGTCGCACACCAAACTTGAGTTGTCCCAGCAAGTATTCTTGGTACGCGTGTTCACCATCGAAGATGCGTGGCACCGGCGTCAGCGTGGGGGCTGGAGTTGGATTTGGAAATGAACATGCAGACAAAAAGAGCAAGCCCAAAAATGCAAGTCGCAAAATTCGCATAGCGTTTTGTTCCCTCTAAAAAATTTCCAATTGGTTTTTTGAGTACTCAATTGCCTACGCGAATACACTATAGCATGCTTCTCGCATCAAATCAATCGAGTCCGCTGGCTTGGTTTGTAGCAACTCAAGTTGGACATTTTCCGCATCCCGATTATAATCAATCCCGTCGATGTACGCAGATGTACAAAAATTTGCGTGCATTTATTTTTGGGAGAAATTGTATGCGCTTTGGCATCGACGCGCGCTTGGTCTTTTATCATCAAGCCGGCATTGGGCAATATATTCTGCGTCTCACGCAAGCACTCGCGCAAATCAACCGCGAGGATCAATTCATCGTTTTTAAAAGTCGCAAGGACAAGACGCGCGTTGTCGAGCAATCGAATTTCAAGATCGAACGCTTGTGGACCCCCAGCCATCATCGATTTGAACGTCTTGCGATTTCTGCCGAACTCTTGCCGTTCGCGCTTGATGTTTTGCACAGCCCCGATTTTATTCCGCCCGCGCACCCGCGCTGTCCTTCAGTCATTACAATGCACGACCTCGCCTTTTTGAAATACCCGCGACTCCTTACTCGCGACAGTGCACGCTATTACGGTCAGGTCGATGTCGCCGCGCGCCAAGCCGACCACATCATCGCGGTTTCGCAAAGCACCAAACGCGACACAGTGCAATTGCTGGGAGTGCCGGAAAACAAGATCACGGTTATTTACGAAGCCGCGCATCCGCTCTTTGCGCCGATGCCAAATTCGGATGCGCAAACACATTTGCAGGAACGTTATCACTTGCCGAAAAATTTTATCCTCTTTGTTAGCACCATCGAGCCGCGCAAAAATTTGCCGACGTTGTTGCGCGCGTTTCGTCGCCTGCGCGATAATTACAAGTCAGACGCCGGCTTGGTGATCGTCGGCAATCGCGGCTGGCTTTTTCAAGAAGTCGATCAAGTGATCGCAGAATTGAAACTTGGCGAGGAGATCCGATTTCTCGGCGGGGTGCCGAATGAGGAATTGGTGTATCTCTACAACGCGGCAAAACTTTTCGTCTTTCCTTCTTTCTACGAAGGTTTTGGCTTGCCTCCGCTCGAAGCGATGGCGTGCGGCACGCCGGTCATTGCGTCCAACGTCTCCTCGCTACCCGAAGTTGTCGGCGATGCCGGGATTCTGGTCGATCCCAATGATGTCGAAGCGTTAACGGTCGCAATGTGGCGCGTACTCAGCGATGAAAATTTGCAACGCGAAATGCGCGACAAGGGTTTGAAGCGTGCCGCAACGTTTTCGTGGAAACGTGCCGCGCAAGAAACGCTCGCCGTCTATCGCCGAGTCGTTGAGAGTTGAGATGAAACTTGTCCTGCTGACCCCGCAACTCCCCTATCCCCCGCACCAAGGCACGACTATTCGCAATTTCAACATCATCAAACACCTTGCGCCACGCCACGCCATCACACTTGTTTCCTTCGGCACGGCAGAAGAACTTGCCAACGCCGAACCCCTCCGCGCGTTGTGTCAACGGATCGAAATCGCGCCCTACCCCACGCGCTCGATGATGCAACGCGCGTGGACGACTCTCACCTCACCGTTGCCGGATATGGCATTGAGATTAAAGTCGGCTGTAATGCACGCGACGGTTGAGCGCGTGTTGCACGAAGAACCATTCGATGTTGTGCAAATCGAGGGCATCGAGATGGCACGCTATGCAATGAATCTCAAATCGCAAAACTCAAATCTCAAAATTGTTTTTGACGATCACAACGCGGAATATGTTTTGCAAAAAACGGCATACGAATCTGATATAAAAAAAATCACGCGACTACACGCCGCACTGTATTCATTGATCCAGTGGAAAAAGTTGGAGCGGTACGAGTATAGTGTTTGCCTACGCGCAAATCATGTCGTCGCGTGTTCCGATGCCGACGCCGCCAGCATCGCCACACTCTTTCGTCAGAAATCGCAAATCGAAAATCGTCAGTCGAAAATTTCCGTCATCCCCAACGGCGTCGATACAGCGCATTTCGTTCCGTCCCTTGAAGTGTGCGCGAAACCGCTCGCCGAACTCTCGATGACCTTTGTTGGCAAAATGGATTTTCGTCCCAACATCGACGCGATGACGTGGTTCGTCGCCGACATTCTGCCGCGCATCCGTACCGAAATTCCGCTCGCGCACATTGTCATCGTGGGACAGAAACCGGCCCCACGCCTTCAAGCCCTCGCGCAAAATCCCGGCGTTGCGATCACAGGCTGGGTTCCGGACACACGTCCCTTTGTTGCCGATGCGGCGGTATACGTCGTGCCGTTGCGGATGGGGAGCGGCACCCGTTTGAAAGTTTTGGAAGCGATGGCGATGGGCAAAGCCATCATCTCAACGACGCGCGGCGTGGAAGGAATCGCCTGCACGCCGAACCACGATGTCGTCATTGCCGACACGTCCGCCGCTTTTGCGCGCGCCGTCGTTGAGTTGTTGCGCGATCCTCAACGACGCCGCGAGTTGGGACGCCACGCCCGCGCGCTCGTGGAATCGAAATATAATTGGCGCGCGATTATTCCTCAGTTTGACCAAGTGTATGCCTCGCCAATAACAACACCCTGAGTCAATCGCTCAGGGTGTTAATGTTTCGATGGTAACACGCGCGAGTTCCATCCATTGCCGTTGCGGAACCGCAATCCGCTCAAACCCAAATTCGCGCCCGGGTCCGATGGATGCTGCGTTGTTATCCACCCACGCCACAAAGCCAAGCGGCATTGTGGGCGGATGCGGCGCGCGCAACGTTTGTACCTCGTCTACAAAAAAGATGACCTCGTGTTCCAGCCAATCAATCCGATAATCGTGCCATTCGGTCAACGCGACATCGCCCAAAAGCGTTTCTTGCGCGCGAATGCGTTTCTCCGCGAGCGCAAAAACAAGTTTGCTCATTCCCGGCAATCGAAAAATAAAATTGCCCAGTGTCATCTCCAACTTGTTCGAACGACCGCCGTTGAGCATCGCCGCTTTCCAGCCATTACCTCGCACGCCGCGCACAAACGACATATCGTTCTGCGGCGAGCCGTAGAAAAACCACACCGCGCTCGGCGGCACTTGCACATTGCCCACCCAATCAAAGGGATCGTTCCAAAAGCCAAAACCGGCCGTCCCTAGCATCTCGCCGGCGCGATGACTCATCCGCGCGCGCACAGTCATTCGCAACGGCGGTTGCCAGCGTAACTTGTGGCGCGGCGCGGTGCGATGATCGTCCAACTCCGCATCCGATAATTTGCCGTCTTCTGCACCGTCCACGACAAAGCGAATGATCCCCAGCTCATTTTCGATGTGCGCGTGCCCAACGCAAAAGCGCACCCAGTACGGGAGCGCGCCGTTTTCAAATCTATCGTCAATCTGCATACGTCAAATCGTCAGGACAATTTTACCAAACTGTTCGCCCTTTTCCAAACGCGCGTGTGCCTCTCGGGCGCGCTCCAACGGAAACGTCGAATCAATGATCGGCTTGAGTTCACCGCGAAAGATCAACTTCATCACCTCGCGGAATTCGCGCTGACTCGCCATCGTCGAGCCAATGATTTCGATTTGTTTCCAAAAGATGTAACCGATCTCTTCCTGGGGACGCGCGCCGGTCGTCGCGCCGATCACGACCATTCGTCCGCCCCGGCGCAACGCGCGAATCGATTTGAGCCACGTCTCCGCACCCACCGATTCAAAGACCACATCCACGCCGCGTTTGTTCGTCGCCGCAAAGACCGCGCGATCCCAGTTTGGATCCGTTTTGTAATTGATGAGGACATCCGCTCCCAATTCTTTGGCGCGTTGTAGCTTTTCATCGCTCGATGAAGTAACCAACACGCGCGCGCCGGCTTTTTTGGCGATTTGAATTGCGGCAGTGGCGGTGCCCGCGCCGGCACCCAGGATCAAGACATCATCGCCGGCGCGGACGCGCGCGCGTGAAATCAACGCACGCCACGCCGTCAAGAACACAAGCGACGACGCGGCGGCTTGCTCAAACGAAAGTGAATCGGGAATCGGCAGAACGTTGCGCGCCGGCACACACGCAAATTCCGCCGCACCACCCGGCACGTGTTCACCCAGAATCTTGAAATCGGGACAGAGCGAATCTTCGCCGGCGATGCAAAACTCGCACCGCCCGCAGGATAAACCGGGATTGACGACCACCCGTTGCCCCGGCTTGAGATCGGTGACCGCGCTGCCCACCTCGGCAATCACGCCTGCTGCATCGGAGCAAGGGATGTGTGGCAGGGTCAACCTTAATGCCGGCGAGCCACGCCGCACGAATAAATCAAGTTGGTTGAGCGAGACCGCTTTGACGTTGAGCAAGACTTGGTCTGGCGCCGGCGATGGCTTGGGTAAATCAACGATTTCCAGATTTTCAATTCCGCCGTGTTGTTGGATGACTAACGCTTTCATAAACCTCTCCTGAAAATACATTTGTTCACGCACGAAGAAAAACCTTCGTGAATCTTCGTGTCCTTCGTGGATATTTTCATCCGAATGTGGTTCAATTTTTACTTGCCGAAAGGTTCCGATGTTGCCCTGACCATCTTGGCGTGCGTGAGGGCAATGAAATCCTTGACCGCCAAACGTAAATCCACGCCGCGCTTGCCCGCGCTGATATGAATCTGCTCCAGTTTGAGCGCGGGTTCGTCCAGACAAATTTCAAAGCCGCGATTGAGCAAAGCGAGCGCGCTAATGCCACCCACTTGCAAACCGGTCAGCGCCTCGGCTTCTTTTTGTGTTGCCATCCGCAATTTCTGTTTCGGTTGCCCCAGCGATTGCGCGAGCAATTTCAAATCGAGTTCGCGGTGTGAAGCGATCAACACGAGCAACGGTTTGCCGCTTGTTGCCGGCTCGCGCAGAACGACGAGCGTTTTGTACACGCTCTCCACCGGCGCGCCGATGAGTTGCGCCGCTTGTTCGGCGGTGTGAAATTCGCCGGCGGGATCATAGACCGTTGCTGTGTACGGAATCTTGCGTTGCTCCAGCAAACGCATCGAGTTGAGTTTGTCTGTCATTGAAAACCAAACGGAAGACGGGAGACCGACGACAGATGGTTTGGTCATCGGTCAGAGTGAGTTTACCAACCCATGCAACACCGCCAGCGGCAGTACGTTTCGCGTGCGTTGGTATGCAAACGCAAACGCTGCACCAAAGCCGGTTTGAAACGTCAGGAGCGTGAGCCACGCCTCGTTCCAATCACGCGAAGTAAAGACGAGATAGTTGATGGGTAAATGCGACAAGCCAAAAATCACCGACGCACCGAACAATGCCCACGCGGAATTGCGCCACCATGCTTCGAGCCGCGTCAACAGAATCGCGCGAAAGATCACTTCTTCTGGCAAGCCGGCGGCAAAGAAAAATTCGACGACGCGTTGCGCAAAACCAGCCCAATCATTGCGATGCGTCCACGCGCCGTACGCCGCCATCACCAACAGAATCGGCAACGCGATCCACCACGCGCGCCAATTCCAATCGATGCCAAGCGCGCGCCAGCGATAGCCGAGCCAGAACAACACGATAATCGGCAGGACGACCATCGCGATTACTTTGGGGACGATTTCAAAGGCGATATTTTTGTAGCAAACAAATTCTGCCGGCAAGAACGGAAACAGTTTGCCGCAAATACCCGCGCGCCACATCATCCACGCCGCGATGACGAGCATCGCAAATAAAGTTTCCGCGCGCGGATATTTGACCCCTGACAACGGCAGCGCGCCCGACCGCGACATCCACCAAAACGCAAAACCGATCACCACGATTTCGCCGAACGACCAAAGCCATTCAACATTGTCGCGCAGAAAGATCAGCGACCACCACGGCAGAATCAAAACGATAATCGTGATGAGCGCGGCACGATCCTGCGCCACCCGCGCAAGCGAGGCGTGCGTCTCGCAGAGAATTGCAGCGAGATAGGCGCGCGGGGCAAAACGGAATCGGCGAAAAATTTGGGGAGCCACTGCGCGGCATTATAGCATGGAAAGTGATGTGGCTCAAACAAAAACGGCGAGCTAACTATTGCCCACCGATCTTGTCCTAGCTTGATTCACCGAAACCCTTAACGGAATATTGCTCCCTGAAGGGCACCCTTGTCTGTTCGGTAATCATAATCCAAGTCAAATTTGCGTAGTGCTTGGAGCGCCGCCTGTGCTGCACTTTCCGCGGTCTGACAAGTCGCGCCTTTGATTGCTGTCAGAACCGTCTGATAATTGTTCACGATGTTATCCACGTGCCCCTTCTCGTGGAACACCAACGCAGAAACATACCGATTCCATTTGGTTATCAGATCGCGGGAAGCATCGGCAGATAGTTTCCAGCGTGGCAGTGTCACGGTCACTTCGTACGATACCTGCGCGGTGTTCAAGTCACAGGTGTTGGTTCCGTATCCAGTCCAATTCCAACGAATAGACCAAAGTTTGGACGAGGCAGCTTTTTTATTGTCAGTTGGATCTATAGGACCAAGTGCCTCCATTTGTGCGCGCAGTTCGCTCTCTGTTGAGCCCACGATATCGTAATAGATAATTTTCGCGTTCGGAATGGCAAGTCCAGAAATAATTGTCGGCTGGGCAAGGAGAATCTGCGTTGCGGTTGCAGTGGGCGCAGCAGTGGGTGTAGATGTCGATGTAGGAATAGGCGTCACTGTGGCAAGTGTTGTTGATGTAGCCGCACGAGTCGCTGTGGCAACAGGAGTGGGCGTAGCTGCAGGTGTACATGCGGCGAATAAAACGAGTGGAATGATTATCAAAACGAACAGGGAAAGTTGTTTGAACATTTTAATCCTTTTGCTTGAATTTTCGCGCGTTACGATTGATTGGCGACATTATACAGTGATATCAAACCAAGTGGGTTAAATACTATAGGAATTGTGTAAGAGATGCCCAACAAAAAACTCGCGCCGGAATGTTTCGGTGCGAGTGAAATTCTATTGAATTTCGCATAAGTAATGCAACACGGTTATTTCCAGGGCAACTCTGAGGCATAGATACACGACCAGAGTAAATCCTGCGAGCGCACAAGACGGCGCTTGCTTGCAACCAACATCGTTTTCAATTCATTCAGGTCTTCGGGCATGCTGTTTGCCAAGGCAGAATCCGACTGACACCAGACATATTCTGCTGGATTGAGTTCTGGTGCATACCCAGGGAAATCCTTCACCTGGAGACGCGGATGTCCTCTGCACCAAGTTTTCACATCGTGATGGCGATGAATGCGTCCACCATCCCAGAGCAAAATTATCGGTCCGCGAACATGCTTGAGTAATTCTTGGAGAAACCGTTTGACATCGGGTCCTTTAAAACTACGCCGGCGGAATTGCAGATACAGTGCAATGTGTTTCCGTTTTGGTGAAACGGCGAGCGCACTGATGGCTGAAATTTTCGTGTGCCTGAAACAGTAGCGGATGGTGGGCGTCTGTCCTCTTGGAGCCCAAGTCCGTTTGACACGTTTGACATTCGGAATCAGTAAAAAGCCACTTTCATCCAGAAAAACAAGGTGTGCGCCAATCTGATCTGCGCAGCGGCGAATTTGTGGCCAGACATACCGTTTCCAATGTGCAATTGCGGCTTCATCGCGTTGCGTAGCACGGCGTTCAGGTTTCTGGCAACTCCAACCCTGTGCACGCAAGATTTTCCAGACATGACCAGGGTGATATTTGATGTGAAAGTATTTTTTGATTAGACGTGCAATGCGGCGCAAGGTCCATAGATCAGTCTTGTACCCTGCCGCGAGTGGACCTTCGAGCAAGTACTGTTCCAACTGACGTCTTTGTTTAGCGGATAAACGTGGCGGACGACCTGGGATAGGCTTGGGTTCTAGTCCCGCCCGACCTTTTTGTTTGAAAGATTGTTGCCATCGAGTTACTGAACTGCGCGCTGCACTCAACGCGCGTGCTACGGCAGCTGGAATCTTGTCTGCTTGGAGCAACTGAATAGCAAGTTCACGACGTTTTCGCAATTGTTGGGGTGTTCCTTGTGGACGCATGTCCCAAGGGTACACCAAGTTGTTGCATTCTTTATGCGAAACTCAATAACAATTGGATTATCCAAGATAACGCAAAGAGCGCAAACTCGTCAAACTACCAATCGTCAAACTTTTTTCAACAACTCTCTTACCTGCCTCGCAATCTGGTCGATCCCCAAGCCGTTGAGCTCCGCCGGTACCGCGTCCTCCAAAATCGCGTGACCCAGCGCGGACTCTTTGAACTCGCGCAAATCTTCCAAGTACACATTATCGATTTTCTCGTCGCGTTTGATTTTGCCGTCGCGTACAGTTACAATCCGATCCGCCGCGCGCGCGACTGCCGGGTTGTGCGTAACGACGATGAACGTCGTCCCTTGTTCACGATTGAGACGCCGCATCAAGTCCATAATCTCGTCCGTGCTTTTGCTGTCCAGATTCCCGGTCGGCTCGTCCGCTAGAATAATCGCCGGGTTGTTCGCGAGCGCGCGCGCAATCGCGACGCGCTGACGCTGACCGCCGGAAAGTTGCGCCGGCACAAAGTGCAGCCGGTCGCCCAAGCCCACCAGATTCAACAACGCTTCAGCGCGGGCGCGGCGCGCGGCATCGCTCAGATTTTCCTCTTCCAACGGCACTTGAACATTCTCGACCGACGTGAGCGTGGGAATCAAATTATGCAATTGAAACACAAAACCCACCATCTTACTCCGAAAGCGGTCGATGTCTTTCACCTTTGCCAAGTCCTGCCCGTTGACCTTGCACACACCGCTCGTCGGGCGATCGAGCGCGCCGAGAAGATTGAGCAACGTCGATTTGCCGGAACCCGAGGGTCCCATCACCGCGACGAATTCGCCGGCGTAAATTGTCAGACTCACGCCATCGAGCGCGCGGACGCCCACGCCATCGCCATAGATTTTGGTCAGCTCAATTGTTTCCACCACGATTTTATCTGTCATTGTTTACACCTTTAACCAAAGGATGAAGATATCCACGAAGAACACGAAGATTCACGAAGGTTTTTTCTTGGTGTGCCTTCGTGACCTTCGTGGACAAACGGATTTTCAGGGGAGCAGTTTGAGAGATTGCTTCGCCGCTCCGCGGCTCGCAATGACAAAACCATACTCGGTCTTCCGTCCTTCGTCATTGCTTGGCATTGATCTCGATGTGTCCGGTCATCCCCCAACGCAACGCCGGGTCAAGTTGATCCAGTTCGACATAGATGGTGTAATTCGTGCCGCCGGCTTTTGCCGAAGCAATCGGCGCGATGTGCATTACTTTGCCTTTGAATGTTTTTCCCGGCAACGCCTCGAATTTCACTTCTGCGATCTGTCCCAGTTTCACGCGTGCGATGTTCGTCTCACTCAAGTCATCGGTTTCCAAACGCAACTGGCTCACATCGCCCAACGAAATTACCGGCACCCCCGGCGAAATGATTTCGCCTTCGTGAACATTGAGCGCGGCGACAAGACCGGCAAACGGCGCGGTCAATATCAGCGCATTCACCGCCGCTTGCGCTTGCTCCAATCGCGCTTGCGCCACCGCGATTTCTTCCGCGCGCGCGCCGGCTTGCACGCGATTCAAATTTGCTTGCGCGACCGCGACCGCCGATTCCGCAATGCGAATTTCTTCCGGCGTCGCGCCCTTTGCAATCCGCTGATACTGCGCCTCGGCGATGCGATATTGTTCGACCGCCGCTTGCAACGCCGCGCTTTGCGGGAACATTCCGATGGCTGGATCGTCTTTCACTTTATCGTACTCGGCTTGCGCGTTTTTCAAGTTTGCCGCCGCGCGATCCAAACTGGCTTTGGCAATGACAACCTCTTCCATCGTCGCGCCGGCGCGCACCTTTGCCAATTGCGCTTTTGCCGCATCAAGATTCGCTTGCGCAATCGCAATCTCTTCTTTCGTTGCGCCGGCTCGCAGTTGCGCGAGCGCGGCTTGCGCCATTTTCACAGCGGCTTGGGCTTCGGCATCGTCCAAACGAATTAACGCATCGCCGGCTTTGACGACATCGCCCACTTGGACCGAAATCTTGGTAATTTGCCCGGGAACTTTGAACGCCAAAGTCGCGCGTTTCACCGGCACGAGCGTGCCAGATGCCGTCACCAAATTTTCGTAATCGACGAGCGCGGCAATCGGCGTGGGCGTGGGTTTGGGACTCAGCACATTGCCGCCGCCCATCGTGAGAAATGCGCCGATCAAAACTACCAGCACCACAATTCCAATAATCAAATTTCGCGTGCTCATCATTACCTCCAAAAGATTCGCCACACGCCCGGCAACAATCGATACCGCACGCGTTGCGCATACTCAACATAGCCCGGAAGTTCAGCGTGCAAAGTTTTATCTTCGAGCGCGGTTCGTAGCACGAGCAACGCACCCATCATCCCAAAAGGAAGCAACGCGTACCACGACCCCAGCAACAGCGGCGTCGAACCGTACGACACCAGAATCCCGGCATACATCGGGTGACGCACAAACCGGTACGGACCCGAAGTTACCGTTGTGTGTCCGCGTTCCGTTTGGACGCGCACAACCTGGGACAGAAAGGCGTTAGCCAGCATCGCCCAGTATATCCATATCGATCCAAGCACGAACCCAATGCCACCCAAAATCTGAACAGTAACCGGCATCACCGACCATTGAAAGCGACCCGCGTCTATTCCCGCGACGATGTACATGGCAAACAGGAAGATCGCATAGACCGCTGTCAAAATGCGATCCCAGGTTTTTGCGCCTTGCGCGCCTTTGCCGCGCTCATTTACAACGTCCGGGTTTTTGCGCACAACGTACAACCCCACCGTGAGAAAAATGAGCATCGACAATCCAAGAAAGATCCAAGCCGCCATCCAGTTCAACCGCCCCGCGCACACAAATAGGAGCAAGCCCACCAACGCGGTGGACGCCAACACTTGGATCAGCCGATTAATACCGGCTTGATTCAGTGCTGGCTTTTGCGCTGACGATTGAAGTGCATTTCGATTCGACATCGCGTACCTCCGAATCACCCCACGATTGTTCCAAGTTGATAGCAGAAAACACCCATCGTCCTTGCTAACAAAACGTGAGTTCGGGATAAGCGGGACTCCAATCTGTGGTATTCTTGAGGTTGCAACACCAAAAAGAAACACCAGAAAGGAATCCCGCCCCATGAGTTTACTCGATTTGTTCTGTCATGTCGATGACTTCTGCCA
>DAOTXS010000029.1:0-17713 GCA_034435055.1 Anaerolineae bacterium
TCGTGGATCGCAAGAAGGATATGTTCATCTCCGGCGGCGAGAATGTGTACCCCGTCGAAATCGAAAGTGTGCTGTACAAACATCCGGCGGTGCATATGTGCGCGGTGATTGGCGTCCCCGACGAAAAATGGGGCGAAGTCGGCAAGGCGTGTGTGGTGTTGAAACCGGGAATGACGGCGACCGAAGAAGAACTCATTGCGTTTATGCAACAACACCTGGCGCGCTACAAAGTGCCAAAGAGTGTTGCCTTCCTCGATGCGCTGCCAATGTCCGGCATGGGCAAGATTTTGAAACGCGAATTGCGCGATCGGTTTAGTGGATAGTGGACAGTGGATAGTGAAAAACTGACCACTAACCACTAGCCACTAAAATTAGGAGGAGAAAAATGTCAACCGTTCCAACTTTACCGGGTATCATGTCAAAAATGATTGACACGCCGCGATTGAAGATTCACGCATTGTTCAGCGGCAGCGAAAGCGCGATACCGGTCATTTTCATTCACGGCAACGCCTCATCGTCAACCTTCTGGGAAGAGATTATGCTCAAACTGCCGGCGCAATTTCGCGGCATTGCGCCCGACCTGCGCGGCTATGGCGACACCGAAGACAAGGTGATTGATGCAACGCGCGGGTTGAAAGATTGGGCAGAGGATATTCTCGCGCTGGCACAAGTGCTTGGCTTGAAAAAATACCACCTCGTCGGTCACTCGCTTGGCGGAATGTTGATGTTCACGCTTGTACCGATGGCGGGCGAGGCGGTGTTGTCCGTGACGCTCGTTAATCCGGGGTCGCCGTACGGCTTTGGCGGCACAAAGGATGTGGACGGCACGCCGTGTGCCGACGACTTTGCCGGCTCGGGGGGCGGCGTGGTGAACCCGGAATTTCCCAAACTCATTGCAGCGCAGGATCGCAGCACGAACAATCCGCAAGCGTCGCCGCGCGTCGTGATGAATTTATTCTACTGGAAACCGCCGTTCAAACCCGCGCGCGAAGAAGATTTGCTCTCGTCCTTGCTCACCGAAAAAATCGGTCCCGATAAATATCCCGGTGATTTCGTGCCATCGCCAAATTGGCCCAACGTCGCGCCGGGAAAATTTGGACCGATCAATGCGGCATCGCCCAAGTACGTTGGCGATAGCGTCAAGCAATTCATTGCGGCGCAATGGAAGCCGCCCATCCTGTGGGTGCGTGGCTCGGATGATCAAATCGTTTCCGATAATTCCTTCTTCGATCTTGGCACGCTCGGCAAACTGGGTTTCGTTCCCGGTTGGCCTGGCGATGCGGTGTGTCCGCCGCAACCGATGGTCTCGCAAACGCGCAAGGCGCTCGATCTGTACGCGGTGAACGGTGGCAAGTATTGGGAGAAGGTGATGGCGGACACCGGCCACACACCTTACATCGAAAAGCCAGACGAATTTATGGCGCTACTGGTCAATCACTTACACCAAGCGTAAGGAGTCACGGATGACACAACGAAAACTGGGACGCGGTGTGGCGATTGTCGGCGCGGGAATGTGCAAATTCGGAACGTTCCCGGGATTGGCGACGCGCGATCTCTTTGCGCAAGCGTTCAACGATCTGCGCGCGTCGGTGGACAAGGGACTCGATCCGCGCGACATCGAAGCGACGTACATCGGCAATTGTTCCAGCGATTTGTTCGAAGGGCAGAGCCACACCGCGCCGCTGATGACATCCTGGGTTGGGCTCGCGCCGCGCCCGGCGACGCGCGTCGAAGATGCGTGCGCAAGTAGCGGCGTGGCGCTGCGGCAAGGCATCCTGGCGATTGCGTCTGGACTGTACGACATTGTGCTTGTTGGCGGCATAGAAAAGATGAGCGCGCTCCCCACCGAAAAAGTTACCGATGCACTGGCAACCGCCGGCGATGCTTTGTTCGAAATTCCCGCCGGCTTTACCTTTCCCGGCTTTTACGCCACGATGGCGACGGCGTATCTGCATCAGTACGGCGCGACGCCAGAATCGTTGATGTGCGTGGGAATCAAGAATCACGAGAACGGCGCGTTGAACGATAAAGCGCAATTCGGTCAACGCCTCGCGGACATCATCAAAGCGCGCCAAGCCAGCGCGGCAAAGAAAGGTCAACCCATTCCCACGTGGAAAGACGAAATGGAATTTTTACACGACGACCGCGCGAATCCCATCATCGCTTGGCCCCTCCGCCTCTTCGATTGCTCGCCCATTTCGGATGGCGCATCGGCGTTGCTCCTCGTGAGCGAAGAGATTGCCAGATCGTTTACGGATGATCCGATTCACGTGATTGGCACCGGGCAAGCCAGCGACGGCGGAATGCACGAACGCACGACGCTCACCTCGTTGCCGGCGGCGCGCCTTGCCAGCCAGCAAGCGTACGCGATGGCGAACGTCACACCGCGCGATATTCAGGTTGCCGAAGTCCACGATTGCTTTACCATCGCGGAAATCATCGCGACCGAAGACCTGGGATTTTTTGAGCCGGGGCAGGGTCACATCGCTGTCGAAGAAGGACTCACGTCGCGTGGCGGTCCCCGTCCCATCAACACGTCCGGCGGATTGAAAGCCAAAGGACATCCGGTCGGCGCAACCGGCGCCGCCCAAGTCATCGAAATTTGGAAACAGTTGCGCGGGCGCGCCGGCGCGCGCCAATTGCCGGGCGATCTGCATTTGGGACTTGCGCACAATGTGGGCGGCACGGGGCAAACGTGCGTCGTGCATATTTTTGAGCGGAGATGAACGAATGAACACCGCGAACTTTGTTCAGGCACTGAAAGAACACAAATTGGTCGGGTCGCGTTCACGTGCCACCGGCGAATTGTTCGTGCCACCGCGCCCAATCTCACCCACCGATTTTAGCGATGAGATGGAACTTGTCGAATTGTCTGGGCGCGGGACACTCGCCGCGTTTACGATTATCTATATCGGCACGGCGGCGATGATCGCCGCCGGCTACGATCGCAAGAATCCGTATTGCGTCGGTGTAATCGATTTAGCGGAAGGCGCAAAAATCAGTGCACAAATTCTCGGCGTCGATGTTTTGCATCCCGAGCAAATCCAAATCGGGATGCCGCTTCAAGCCAAATTCATCGAACGCGGCGAAGGTGAGGCGAAGAAAACGTTTCTGGTGTTTAAACCGGCAGATTGAACATCCAAAGAAATCGAAAGGGGTGATGGAAAAAACGCAAATCCAAAATCTCAAATTCCAAGTCTCAAATCTCAAATTAAGAATGGAGGAGAAGAAATGAAAAAGTTTGCATTGCTCGCGCTCATCGCGCTGGCATTCATCATTGTGGCGTGCGCGACGCCAACGCCAGAACCGACCAAAGCCCCGCCACCGACGGCTGTTCCACCCACGGTTGCTCCAACCGCCGCGCCTGCCGCATTGAAATGCGACAAGACGTTGAAAGTCGGTTTGATCGGCGACTATTCCGGCGCACTTGCCGTGTACGGCACGATGCAAAAGCGTTCGTTCTTGCTTGGACTGGAGTATATGGCTGGCGCGCCGGCAAAAGACGGCGTGTTCAAAGTGGGCGATTGCTCGATCCAAGTCATCGACAAGGATGACAAGGGCGATGTCAACACGACGGCGACGGTCGCGCGTCAACTGATCGAAGTTGACAAAGTCGATATTCTCGTCGGCACCGTCTCGTCCGGCGGCACCGCAACTCTGCAAGGTCTCGCGCGCGACAACAAAAAAGTGCTCATCGTCAACCCCGCCGCGGCGAACGACATCACCGGCAAGGATTTCAACGAATACACGTTCCGCACCAGCCGCAACAACTATCAGGATATGATCAACCTGTGCCAGTATCTCACGACCAAGTACAAGAAATTCGTCCAGATCGCGCCCGATTATGCATTTGGTCGTGGCGGTGCGGCATCCGCGCGCGATGCCTGCACCAAGTTCGGCGGCACATTCACGCGCGATGATATTTTCGCGCCGCTCGACACGAAAGAGTTTACACCATACCTCGATCAGGTTGCCAAATCCGGCGCAGAAGCATTCATCGTAACCTGGGCGGGCGCCGGCTTTGTGCCGATGTTCAAGACCGCACGCGACATGGGCGTCTTTGACAAAGTCGCGCTCGCCGCATCCGTTGCCGATAATGCAACCGTGCCGCTCTACGTCGATGCGCTGGGCACAAACTCCGGCATCCTGTATCACTACACCTTACCCAAGAATCCGATCAACGACTGGCTCGTGAAAGAAACGATTGCGCGGTACAAGACACCGCCCGATTTGTTCGATGGCGACGGAATGAACGCGGCAATCATGTTCGTCGAAGGGTTGAAGAAAACCGGCGGCAAGTACGATTCCGATTCTTTGATCAAAGCATTCGAAGGATTGGAATTCAACGGACCCAAGGGCAAGATTTACATCCGCCCCGAAGATCACGTGGCGATTCAGGATATGTACATCGTCAAAATCCTGAACGTAACCGACAAAGATTTCAAGTTCTTTGAACTCACGTCGACCACGCGCCCCGAACCGCCGTGCTTGCTCCCCGAAGCGTTGAAAGCGCGTTGCGGCAAATTGCCGTACGGTACGTTGTCGGGAAAATAGTTCGATAGTTCAATAGTGCAATAGTGCGATAGTTGGTTGATGATTCAGCCAACTATCGCACTAACGAACTAACGCACTTTTGCACTGTCCAGGAACAATCGCAATGAATGATGTGATTCTCGAAGCGCGCAAACTGCGCAAACAATTTGGCGGGCTTGTGGCGGTCGATGATGTCGATCTCAAAATCCGTGCCGGCACCTTTCATTCGATCATCGGTCCGAATGGCGCGGGCAAAACGACGCTGTTCAATCTGCTCAGCCGCACTCTCGACCCGACGAGCGGACACGTGATTTTCAAGGGGCACGACATCACGCACGTTCCGGTGCAACGCATCGCGCATCTTGGCATCGGTCGCTCATTTCAAATCACCAACATTTTTCCGAACCTCACCGCGTTTGAAAATATCCGGCTCGCGTGCCAAGCCGTCGGGCGCGATAATTTCAAAATCCTGAACCGGGCGGGCGATTTCAAAGCGTACCAAGAAAAAACCTGGCAAGTCATTCAACAAGTTGGTTTGAGCGAACGCGCGATGATGATCGCGCGCAACCTGCCGCACGGCGATCAGCGCAAACTCGAACTGGGAATGATTCTCGCCGAAGATCCACAAGTGCTGTTGCTGGATGAGCCGACGGCGGGAATGGCGGGCGAACAAGTGCCGGAGTTTATCGCACTCATCAAACGCGTGCAACGCGAAGGCAACAAGACCATCGTTCTGGTCGAACACAATATGAGCGTCGTGATGAACGCATCCGAAAAAATCACCGTGATGCATCAAGGCGCGATGCTGGCAGAAGGCACGCCGGCGGAAATCGCGGCGAACAAAGCGGTGCAAAGCGCGTACCTGGGAGGAATGCAATGGTAGGCGACGATCTTCTGCAAGTACGCGACATTCACACCTTCATCGGTCAGTTTCACATTCTGCAAGGCGTCACCGTCAATGTGCCGCGCGGTTCGATCACAACATTGCTAGGACGAAACGGCGCGGGCAAAACAACGACGCTCAAATCGATCCTGGGTCTTACGCCGCCGCGTCAAGGGCAAGTGATTTTCGATGGCGAGGAAATTCAAGGACGCCGCACGTACGAAATCGCCTCGATGGGCATCGGCTTTGTGCCGGACTATCGCGCGATCTTCCGCGACCTTTCGGTCGAAGAGAATTTGCGAATCGCAGAACGCAAAAAGGGTGATCTGGATCGCAAAGCCGATTTTATCTTTGGACTTTTTCCCGATTTGAAACGCTTGATCAAATTGAGCGGACAACAACTTTCCGGCGGGCAACAACAAATGCTCGCGATTGCGCGCGCACTCGTCGCAGACAACAAACTCTTGCTCATCGACGAGCCCACCGAAGGGCTTGCGCCCGTCGTCGTCGAGCAAATGATGCACGCCATCGAAAAATTATCGCAAGAGACGACGGTGGTTTTGGTGGAGCAAAATTTTACCGTCGCCAGTCACTTGGCAAAATCGTACGTGATCATCGAAGAGGGTCGTTCGGTGCAGAGCGGCTGGATAGCGGATTTGCTCAAAGACAAGGCGATGGTTCAGCGATACCTTGGAGCGGCGTAAAGAAAGGATGAAGGCAAAAGTATGAAGGAGGAATCTTTACCTTTCATACTTGGGTGAGGTTATCAATGCTTGAGACACTAAAACGCAATCGTACACAAATCATCACGCTTGCTTCGCTCGTGGTATTTTTTCTGATCGCGATGCAAGGCATGGAAACGCAAGACTGGGTGATTACCGTGTTGCGCGGGCTTGCCGTCGCCGCTGTTACGTTTCTCGTTGCGTCCGGCTTTTCGCTGATCTTCGGTTTGATGGACGTGCTCAACCTTGCGCACGGCACGCTCTTTATGATCGGCGCGTACATCGGCTGGTCGGTTTACATTCGCCCTGACACGGTGATCGATATTGCCACGCCGCTGGCTTTACTCACGGCAGGAATTGTGCTGGCTCCGGTATTCCAAATTCTCCTCGCGCGAAACACTTTATCGCCCACGCTATTGCGCGTTTTGCCGTGGCTCGCGCTGATGTTGGCTTTATTTCTTATTTTCATTTCGATTCCGCGCTTTCCCATCACAATGTGGAACGCGCAAGTGTACGAGAATAGCCCGGTGATTTATTCTGCACAACTTGACGTGGGGCAATTGAAATTACCTGCGCCGGTCCAAGTCGATAACGGCACACTGACGACCGGCATCATCGGCGTACTGGCGGGCGGCGTGTTGTTGGCATTGGGACTCGCGGCGTTCGCGCAACGACAACGTATCAGTTCAGTGCGCGCGCGATTGCCGATGACATCGATTGCAACATTCATCGCGCTGATTATTGTTGGACTTGGCGTGTACGCGATCAACGATTCGCTGACGCAATGGCTGATGGACATCGGAACGACGTGGCGATTTTTTATCGCGATCATTGTTGCGACCTTTGCGGGAGCCGGGCTAGGCGCGTTGATGGAAACGACGCTGATTCGTCCACTGTACGCGCGCCCGATTTATCAATTGATGTTGACGCTGGGTCTCGGCGTGATCGGGCGCGAAGTGGTGATTGCGATTTGGGGACGGACGCAAATTACGATGTCCAAACCGGATCTGTTTGCGGCGACCGGCAAAGGGTGTCCCGCGCAAAGCATCGGCGATTGGCTGGCGAACGGTTGCTCGACGATCACGTTTATGGGCAGTCGCATCCGCACGTACAACGAAATTTTTGTGATTCTCGTCGGCGTCATCGTGTTGATTGTCGTGTGGATTATTTTGCAACGTTCGCGGATTGGGATGGTGATTCGCGCGGGCGTACAAGATCGCGAAATGGTCGAGGCATTGGGGACGAACGTGCGGCGCGTGTTCACGTTTGTCTTTGCGCTCGGCGTGGGACTTGCCGCGCTCGGCGGCGCGTTAGCGGGACCCTTTACCGGCGTATCGGACGGCATGGGTGAAAGTTTATTGCTCTCCGCGTTGATCGCGCTCGCCATCGGCGGCTTGACCAGTTTTCCCGGCGCGGCGGCGGGTTCGTTGTTGGTGGGCTTGCTTCAACAATTCATCGTCAAGTACGGCCAAGTTGGAATTAGTTTACCGTTTCTGGATCAACCATTCAAACCGACGCCACCGCTGGTCCCGGCATCGACGGTGTTGTTGATGGTGATTATTTTGCTCGTGATGCCGCAAGGTCTCTTTGGGCGGAAGGAGTAATCGATGACGACGCAATCCTCAAATCCTTTTGCACATATGCTCAAAGCAAACGCGGCGACGCTCGTCGTGATTGCCTTTCTGATTCTGTTCCCGTTCGTCGTTGCGATCTTGGACGGACAATCGATTGCCGGGGTTTTGGCAAGTCAATCCGGTAATTCGAAATTTTATCAGGGTTTGCTGATCGAAGTGTTCATCCTGGGAATCTATGCGCTGAGTTACGATTTGTTGCTCGGCGTTACTGGCTTGCTCTCGTTTGGTCACGCGATGTTTTTTGCGGTCGGCGCGTACGTAACCGGCATCGCGCTCAAGAGTTTCAGTTTACCGCTGCCACAAACGCTTGTGTTGGTCGTGATCGCCGGCATCGCGCAAGCCTTGTTATTTAGCATTGTCCTGCCGCGTGTCAAAGGCATTACGTTCGCGCTCGTCACACTTGGCTTTGCCGCCGTGTTCGACATTGTGATTCAATCGCATGAGCTGAATCCACTTGCCGGCGGCGATGTCGGTTTGCAAAATATTCCGAAACCCAATTATCTTAGCCCGGCCGATCAACGGTTGACGTTTTATTTTGTCGCGTTGGTGTGCACGATTATCGCATTCTTTTTTTACAAACGGTTTGTGGATTCACCGACCGGGCGCGTGTGCGTAGCAATCCGTGAAAACGAAAACCGCGCCAAGATGCTAGGATACAACACGTTCTATTTCAAACTTGCCGCGCTCATCGTGTCGGGCATCACGGCGGCGTTGGGCGGCGCGTTGCACGCGTTGTATCAACCTATCGTCAGTCCGACGATTGGTGGATTAGGTTACACCGTTGCCGCCTTGTTGATGATTCTCATTGGCGGCGTTGGCACATTGACCGGCGCGCTCGTCGGCGCGGCAATGTATCGGTTGATGCAATTCTTTCTTGATCGCTGGTTCGGTGAAGTGTCAAGTTTCTTGCTGGGACTCGTGTACGTGGCATTAGTACTGTTCGTGCCGTACGGTATCATCGGCACGTGGCGCGCACGCAAATTGGAATGGCAAGCGGCGTGGAAAGAAGGGGTACATCGATTATCTGCGATGACAGCGCGGAATGCTTCAAGACGCTAGTCAGAGTAATTCCACATCTAATGCAAGGCAGCGGCAATAGATTTTATGCGAAATAAATTTTCTTTCCGCCAAGGACACGAGGAATCGCCGGTTTGTCGGACTGTTTTCGTGAACTTGGCGATCTTTGTGGACAGAATGCTTATCCCGCATAATGCCTAATAGCCATTTATCGTACCCGATGACTGAAATTCTCCTCATCGTAATCGTTTTCTTTTCCGCTTCGCAACAAACGGTAACTGGTTTTGGATTTTCGTTGATCGTGATGCCGTTGCTCACTATCTTGGTTGGTCTGCAAACTGCCGCTCCTTTAGTTGCTCTGCAAGGCGTGACTTTGTATGTAGTGAATCTCATTCGCTATTATCGCCAGGTCAATCTCCGCGAATCTCTACGGCTGGGTATCGCCGCGGCGTTGGGAGTGCCGATTGGTGTCTGGGCGCTTGGAAGTATTGACGCATCGATCATCAAATCTATTTTGGGATTGGTTCTAGCCATGTACGCGATATATTCTTTGGCAGAGCCCGCCGGGTTACATCTGCCATCTACGCGTTGGGCGTTACCCTTTGGTTTTCTTGGTGGATGTTTGGCGGGTGCCTATAATACGCCGGGTCCTATGTTTATTTTTTACGGTGCTTTGCGAAGGTGGCAAAAAGAAGAATTCCGCGCGATCTTGCAAGTGCTCTTTCTTCTGACCGGCACTTTGACGGTCATATCCCATTGGCTTGCGAATCACTTGACGCCCCATATCTCGATTTGGTATCTCTACACTGTGCCGGCATTATTGATCGGCGTGCGAGTTGGTTCCTGGATCGATCGCCGCGTGGACCGCGAGCGTTTTCGTATTCTCGTCATTAGCATGATATTCATTCTCGGACTATCCCTCGTGCTTGAATCTTTCCGCCGGTAAGAAGAAAAGCAAACGAATTGCGCCATTCTCGTTCTAGCGCAGCAACATGAAAAAGTTGCATACCAGCCCTGCTGGGAATGGCAAGCACCTACCGATTCAATTCAAATATGAACTATGCGCTTGCATGTTGATGCGCTACTAACTAATGGTACTAGTTTGCAGGTGGATGGCTGTGAGATTCAAGTAGCGCGTCGCAAAATCAAAGCACAAAATATGCTCAAGAATCGCACTAGCACCATTAGTTACTAGGACGAAGCACTCTTTATCTCACCTGAACTTGCAAGAACTCGCGCACCACTTGCGCGAATGCTTCGGGGTGATTGCTGAACACAAAGTGACCTGCGTTTGCAATGACGCGGAACTCGGCATTCGGAAACAGTTCAGCATACATCCGACTGGCTTTTTCGGGTTGCAAATCTTTGTCACCGTGAATGACCAGCACCGGCGCGCTGACCGATTTGAGCGCGGCGCGATAATCGTGCTGGGCTCCCATACTGAAAAACATCGCTTGCACCATCCAGCCGCCGTTTTCCGTCGGCATATTCGACAGAGGAATGACAAGTCCTTTCGCCTTCATCGCCGCTTCATAGTACGGCACAAACTCACGATTCAACGCGGCAAGCTCGGCGTCACTCTTGGAAAACAGATTGCCGAAATCGAAATAGCGCTTGAGATAATCATCGTACTTCGGTTTCAGATTTTCTGGCAAGAGCGGCTTGACCTGCTCGTACAATCCTCCGCTTTCGGGTGGCATCACCAGCATCTCCGCCGGCGCAACGAGAATCAACGCCTTGACGTGTTCCGGAAATTCGGTTGCGTATAACGACGCGATGAATCCGCCAAACGAATGCCCGATGAGAATGATTTTTTCTTCGCCGAGAATTTGGCGAATGTGTTCGATATCGGCGATTTGCGCGCCCAATCCCAGGGTTCGGTCGAGCGTTTGCATATTCTCGTAATAGTTCGACGATGTGAATCGCTCAATCGGGCGCGACGATTTGCCACAACCGCGCTGGTCGTAGTAGTGAATGCGATAGTTGTTCGTCAACGATTTCAAGCCCGCCAACGGCTCTGCGGTCGGAAACCCAGGTCCACCGTGAACGAACAACACGTTCGTACCATTCCCATCGGCAAAATGAAACAGGCGAATGTCTTTCTCGACAAGCCAGTAATCCTGGTCAGCGGATTGCGCGGGCGGAACGAGTAATGCTTGCGAGTTTTTTCGCACCATCCCAGGTTCGTACAACGGTTGTTGCATCGCGTTCCAAAACCAGATGCCTCCGCCGATTGCGCCGACGAGCAAAACAATCACCAAAATCAGAATCGCTTTTTTCATACGACCTCCAATCATTCAACGATATTGATTTGCAATCGCGGTCGCCCACTCGCGCACCGATTGCTGTAGTTCGACGGGTTCGAGTACCGTTACGATCGGACCAAAACCAAGCGCCATCGATGTTGCCCAATTTATATCGGGCATCGTCAGCGAGACGATGACCGAACCATCGGCTTGCCTTTCGATAGTCTCCCAGGTTTCTCTCAAATCGTGCGCGACGTGCGCCGCCGCGGACACGAATCGCATTCGCATCAACACTTTGGATTCGGATTCGAACGCCATCGTCAAATGTTCTCGAATGTTGAAATCGGGAGGAATCTGAAAGGTCTGATCGAGCAATGTGAGTTCGATGATGCGATCCAACCGAAACGAGCGAATCGCGTGGCGTAATTGGCAATGACCGACGACGTACCACCAACCATTCCGATGCACGACCGCGTACGGTTCCACCTCGCGTGTTTGCGGTGCTTGCTCGGTCTGCTTGCGATGCACCATCGAGACGCGCCGTTGTTCACGAATCGCGCGGCGAATTTTTTCGAGAAGCGGTGTCAATGTATCGAGCGAGGCGCGATGCATCCCGGTGGTCACGAGTGTGCGGCGCGCCCACGCGATTTCGTGCTGTTGTTCTTCGGGCAAGACGTTATCGAGTTTGGCAAGTGCACCTTGCGCCGCGTCTTGATACAACTTACCCCACATCTCGCGCACAAGACTCGTCCCCAAATAAATTGCCACGGCTTCTTCGGGTGTGAAGACGAGCGGCGGCATTTTGTATCCGCGCACGAGTGAAAATCCACCGTACGGTCCGCGCTCGGAATAAATGGGGATTCCCATTTCGTCGAGCATTCCAATGTAGCGATGGAGTGAGCGTACTGAGATCCCCAGTTTTTTGGCGAGGTCAGATGCTTTTTGATTCGGCTGACGTTGCAAGAGCATCAGCAGCGTGATGAGGCGAGTTGCTGTGTTCGACATCGTGATGACCTTTCACTGTCATTATCGTACAATAGGTTTATGCCAATTTGCGGCATAATTCCGGAATGAAGGAATAAAAATGCCCGTCTCGGGATTAGTGATTGAAAGGTTGGTGAATTTGGAGTATATTTCGTGCCGAATAACGACTGTCTGGTGTTGAATCGACGGACTGGGGGGTAGACTGACTATGCAAGATAGCGAAATACGCCGGCGCGAACTTTACACGCTCCTTGGCGATTTGCCAGCGCGCGACCGCCCCATCAATGCGACGCTTGTCGCACGCGAAAAACGCGCGGACTATATCCTCGAAACACTTGCCCTCGATTTGAATGGCATCGAAGCAGTGCCGGCATACTGGGTTGCTCCCACGAATGCACACGGACGCCTACCGACGATTTTGTACAATCACGCGCACGGCGGCGACTATGAAATCGGCAAGCATGAATTACTCGCAGGTCGTAAAGCATTGCAAACACCACCCTATGCCGATGCACTTACAGCGGCTGGGTTTGCCGCGCTGTGCATCGATGCTTGGGGTTTTGGCGAACGCCGCGGACGAACCGAAAGTGCCTTGTTCAAGGAAATGTTGTGGAAGGGCAAAGTCCTTTGGGGAATGATGGTCTATGATAGTTTGCGCGCCGTCGATTATTTATGCTCGCGCGATGATGTAGACGCGACCCGCATCGGGACATTGGGATTATCGATGGGGAGCACGATGGCATGGTGGCTTGCCGCGCTTGATCCACGCATCCGCGTCTGTGTCGATTTGTGTTGCCTCACTGATTTTGATTCGCTCATCGCATCGCGCGGATTGGACGGACATGGCATCTACTATTATGTGCCAGCGCTCTTGAAACATTTCACGACGGCAGAGATTAATGCGCTCATCGCGCCGCGCGCCCATCTGAGTCTTGCCGGCGATTATGATCCGCTCACGCCGCCGACGGGATTGGATCGAATCGATGCCGAGTTGCGCCGCGTGTACGCAGAACTGGGTGCGGCAGATGCATGGCAGTTAAAACGCTACGCAATTGGTCATTTCGAAACGGCAACGATGCGCGCCGAGTCGCTGGCATTCTTGAAACATTGGTTATGAAACGTTAGATTTTATTCAACCGTTGCAACGATGTGCCGCCGACCTTGTTCGTCTGTCCACTCCGCGCCGCGCGATTTCACCGGGCGCATTTCGCCGCGCGGCAAAATAAATTCGAGGCGCGAGTACGGCAACGCAAAACTGCCAACCGCTCGCGCGTGCAATTCAAGCATGCGGGCATCCGCGATCACTTGACAGGTTACTTGGGTAAACTCGCCGCGCTGATAATTCAGTGTCACGCCGTCATCTTCAATCAGCGTGAATGCGCCGCGACCTTCGGATGAATGCGGGAAGACAAACACCTGACGCACATCGTCAGGTTCCGCGCCCACGTGTTTCATCACCTTGCCCATCGGAATCATTCCACCCGCGCGCACCAAAAGTGGAATGCGTTCCAACGGTGCATCAACCTCGATCTCTGTTCCGCCACGATAACTGACCCCCGTGTAGAAATCGCGCCAATCATCGGCTTCGGGTAAATAGACACGCCGTGTGCGCGCACCTTCTTCAAGCACGGACGCCACAAGCAAATTCGGGCCCAGCATAAAATCGAACGATTCGGTACGACAACGTGCATCGTGTGGAAATTCGTACACCATCGGACGAATGATCGGATGTCCCGTTTGCGACGCTTCAAAGAAAAGTGAGTAGAGGTAGGGCATCAATCGATACCGAAACTCGATCCATTCACGAATGATCGGCAAAACCTCGGGATACATCCACGGCTCATTCACTGTCCCGTCAAGATGCCACGAGTGAATGGTAAACCGTGGATGGAAAATTCCATTCTGTACCCAGCGCACAAAAAGTTCGGGCGACGGTGCAAATCCTGTAAAGCCACCAACATCGTGTCCCGTGTTTGGCATTCCCGAAAGTGACAAACCCAACCCCATCGGAATATTATAGCGGAGCGTTTCCCAGGATGTCGCATTATCGCCCGACCACGTTTGCGCGTACCGTTGCATCCCCGGACACGCCGAACGCGTCAGCAGAAAGGGGCGCTCATTTGGACGAAATTCGCGTTGTGCTTCGTACGACGCGCGCACCATCAACATCGTTTGCAGCGGACGCGCCAGACTGATGCGCAAAGATTCGCCAAAGCCATCACATCGCGCCTCGTCATCCCAGATTTCAAACTCGTTGTTGTCATTCCACGTTGACCTGATGCCGTACTCGAGTAATTGCTCGCGCACGTTCCGCTTCCACCAATCGAAGGTTTGAGGATTGGAAAAATCAAGGTACGACGCGTCGCCGCCCCAGAACGTAGAAATTTCCGGTTCGTTACTCTCCGCCGATTTCACAAATCCGCCAAACTGAGCCACTTGGTTATAACGCGGATGCGTCGTCAACAAGGCGGGCTTGATGTTGGGCGCAAGCTGAATGCCTGCGCGCGAAAAATTCTCAACCATCGCTTGCGGATCGGGAATGTGATTCCGATTCCACGTGAATACATTGCGTTGTCCATTTTCATCGAGGGTATAACCCGACGAAAGATGAAACAAGTCGCACGGAATACGATGTGCGTCACACAGGGCGACGAATTGCTTGAGTTGTTCTTGGGCGTCGGACGCATCGGTGTAACTCATCGTCGAGCCGAGATACCCCAGCGACCAGCGCGGCGGCAAAAGCATGCGTCCCGTGAGCGCAGACAATTTCTCGACAACTTGTTCGATGCTGGGTCCGCAAATCATATAGTAATCGAGATCGCCATCGTCGGCTTGATAGTAGCGATAGCGCCCATAATAATTGTCGATCTCGCCGCCCATTTCAAACGTGGTCGTAGCTAGGTTATCGTAAAAAAAACCGTACGCGATTTGCAATTCAGGAACGAAGGTGAGGTAGAAGGGAAAATGTTTGTAGAGTGGATCGGTCGTGCGCGCACTGTATCCCAGGGAATCGAGATTCAACATTCGCATACGTCTGCCCGCTTTATCGATTGTGCCTGACCGTTCGCCAAAGCCGTAATAATGTTCGTCGGGACGATGTTCCATGTAATGATAAATCGATTTGCCCGCCCGGTCATAGACATAGGCGCGATCTAGCAAATCGGAGGCGAACGGTTGACCGCTGGCATCCGACCAACTGATCGCACATCGATCCAGCGCAATATCGAATTGCAATTGCCGAGTGCGCACGCGCAAGGTGTGATCGATTGATTCAACTTGAAACGGCGGCAGTCGAAATGGTGAAAGGTCATCGCGGCGACGACCTTCGCGCGGGACATCGCCATCTTTGCCGACGACCATCCACGTTCGATTCAATCTGGGTTTGCCGTTGGGAAAATGTTCGATGCGAATCAAATCATCGGCAAGAACACTCACTTGCAAGCGTTCGCCGCGCGCGCCCATAAAGACAAGGGGATGCGTCGTGGTGTCGACCGGTGAAACTCGCGTTAGGGTGATGAGGCGCAACTTATTTCATTCCAGTGGTAGCGATCCCCGAGGTGATGTACTTTTCCAAGAACGCAAACACAACCGTGATCGGCAAGAGTGTGAGGACCGTCATTGCCAAAATATAATTCCATTGCTGATTGAGTTCGCCTTGAAATGCGTTCAGTCCCACTTGCAGTGTGAACAATTCTGATTTGCTGACGACGATCAGGGGCCAAAGGAAATCGTTCCAGCGCCACATCACGGAGAAAATGGCGAGCACGGCAAGGGCGGGACCTGTCAACGGCAAAATGATCTGCGAATAGATTCGCCATTCGCCCGCACCATCGATGCGAGCAGATTGGATCAAATCATCCGGGATGGTGAGCATATATTGACGCAATAAAAACACACCCGTCGGCGTTGCGGCGCCGGGAATGATCAGCCCCCACAAATTATTCGTCCAGCCCACTTTGGCAATGACGAGAAATGCCGGAATCATAATCACTGAAACGGGCACCATCAACGTGCTGATGATGATGAGAAAAATCGCATCGCGTCCGCGAAAAGTATACTTGCTCAATGCGTATGCCGCCATACTGTTGATGAGCAAAGTAACCAGTGTCGCGGCAACGGTGACGATGACCGAGTTTTGCAGGTACGTGAGGAACGGAAATTTTTCAACCGCGCCGATATAATTATCCCATTCAAAATAAACTGAACGCACAGGGGTCCGCTGATCGGCTCGAATATCGATGGGTTTGTCGTTGGGCGCAGCCGGATCGATCATACGCGCGCCGATACCGATTTGGGAAATTTGGGCAAGTCGGCGAACCGAGCCATCCGCCATTTTCACATCGTACACATCCAGCGGTTTATCGTACCCTGCGACCTTCACCGTTTCTTGTTTGTACGGGAGAAAGGTTGGCGGAAATTCGTACAGCCCGGAGAGCGGCTTGAAGGATGACATCAAGAGCCACACTACCGGACCAAACATGACGAGTACGCCCGCGAGCAAGTAAGTGTATGTAATGATGTCGGTAAGATCAAAGCGTTTGCCGCCCCGGCGGCGCGTCAAAAAACTGATGAGAGATTGCATAGCGTCTCCTAAACAACCGCAGATCGTTGACTCTGATTATTAGGCGGCTTCCTGATGACGCTGGAAAATCAATTGCCCGATGGTGAGCACGAGCAACACGATTGCCAACACGAGCGATGCCGCTGCCGCCATGCCGTAATTGCGAAACTCGAATGCCGTACGATAAATGTATTGGACGATGTAAAGCGTTGCCGTCCCAGGTCCACCGTGCGTCAGAACGTAGACTTGATCGAATACTTGCACAGCGCGAATGAGCGCAAGCACAAGCACGACTGTCATCGTCGGCATCAGTAAGGGTAACGTCACATTCCAAAACGTGCGCCACTTGTTCGCGCCGTCCATCGACGCCGCTTCGTACATTTCTTTGGGGATGGCTTGCAAACCCGCAAGCAGGATCAGTGTAAAAAATCCCATCTGCGCCCAGATGCTGACGGCAATCACCCAAAACTGTGTCCAGTTCGCCTCGAGGAGCCAGGGAACCTTGTTCATTCCCAGTGAAACGAGAAAGGCGTTGAGCAAACCGTTATCGAATTGCAGGATCCATTTCCAGATCAAAGCCACAACGACCGGCGACAACAAGACCGGGTAGAAGAACATCGCGCGGAAAAACCCGCGTCCTTTGACTTCGCGATTCAACGCCAAAGCGGTGAGCAGTGAAAATAAAATAATGAATGCCACTTGAAAGACCACAAAGGTTCCTGTATTCCACGCACCGCGCCAAAACAAATCTTCGGCGCAGGTGTTGGGACTGAAGAAATCTTTGCAACTGAAAATCTTTTCAAAATTGGCGGTTCCAACCACCGGTCGATTTTCTAAAAGAATCGAATCACCGCCAGTAAAGCCGTAATAGAAATTCAAAACCATCGGGATCAAAATAAAAATGCCGAAGATAAGCAGATTGGGCAGAACAAAGAAATAAGCCATCCGTTTGTACCCAATCAATTTTTGGAGCGGTGCTAAAACATAATCGAGCAACGCCATCAACCAAAAGAAGGGCTGAAACAAAATATCGCCAGAGAACCTGGCTTGTTTGGACGTTGGCGGTCTGACAGATTGCATAGCGTACCTCCAGAGCAGAATGGTGCCGGGCTATCGATGGACGATAGCCCGGC
>DAOTXS010000030.1:0-2968 GCA_034435055.1 Anaerolineae bacterium
ATCTATCCTATATGTTATATTGATCAAGGTTATTCAGAGAGATTTTTACAACTTGTCTTTTATTCTTTTTGTTCACAGAAAAGAAGTAAGCTAAGTGTTTCTTCTTGTTCTTTGACAACTCGAAAAAATGATTTTTTTGTAACATTTGTCACACCTCTTCAACTCAAGGGTCTAATTAGATAGAGGGCAAGAGGCGGTCTCAGACTTTTTGAAGAGGAGCAACTATGAATTGCAATCTTCCTGAGACCCTGCAGCATCTGATGGACGACCATCAAGCTCTCGAAAACGTCCTGGCAAGGCTTTATCGCATGGCGTTTCGGATCGTTCGTAACCGCGAAGACGCTGAGGACGTTGTCCAGCAAAGCTTGTTGAACGCCCTGCGCGGTGAAGAGGCCTTTAAGCGACATTGTGTGTTGACCACCTGGCTTAGTCAGATTGTTTACAACCAGGCGCGCAAACTTTTACATCGCCGCTGGCACTTCCCACATGTGACCTTGGAAGAAGAGGTAGCGGTGCTGAAGACACCGAACGTTGAAACCCTCTGGAATGACCAGATTGATCACACGCAGATTCTTGCCGCTCTGCCCATGTTACTTACTGATGCCGAAGCCGATCTGGTGCACCTCTACTACGTGGGGGGATGGTCGTGCCAAGAAATCGCCCATGGTTGTGAACGAACGCCGGCCGCGATTCGGCAACTACTTTGTCGTGCATTGTCGAAATTGCGAAGACATTTCACCCACGATCCGTGCTATGACGCCGAAGCCACAAAAGCTGGAAGACCTTCTCGCCGACTACTCCGAAGCGCTGTTGGCTGGGAAAGCCATTGATCGCGAAGAACTCATCGCAAATTACGACGGTGATCGCCAAGAACTTGCTGAACTTTTGGCCCTCATCGACGCGTTGGATCGAGTCCGCCCTCGCCCTCGAAAAGCATTTGTCGAGCGGATGAAAAAACTGATTCAACAACATCGCACGCGGTGATCCCTTCGGTGTAGGCCGATGAGCGTAGCCTGTTCGCCAGGATGGTATCAGTTCCATTCTGCCTTACAAAGCTCGGTAAAGGGCACGCCACTCCCACGTCACGCTTGGTGCGCTGATGTGAACTCAGTTCGGTGTCTCCACTTCTGCCGTGCTGTCAAAGAACGGAGCCAAAGCGATGTGCAACGCGAAACCCCTTTTTCCTGATCGCCTCCGCAACATCCGCCACTGCACCTTTGGCTGGGTCGATCATAACTTCTTGCATCGCGGTTATCTGGGCCGCCTCTCGCAAGACGAGTTGTTGCTGTATTATTTTCTCATCACCGTCGCCGACCGCCACGGCGTGAGTTTTTATGATTACGAGCGCATTTGTCAATTGCTCAAATTGGAGCTCGACGATTATCTACGCGCGCGGGATCGTTTATGTCAACGGTCGCTGATCGCTTATCAACATGGCGTTTTTCAAGTCTTGCCGCTGCCAGAAGAGCGAGCGGTAAAGTCGACCGCACCACCATCGCCGGCGCGGAGGTCAAGCGCCGATTTTCAACAACTGCGCGATATTCTGCAAAAGGTCAACCACTGATCATCGTCTGAAGGAGCGGAAAGCTGAGGGCCATTCTATCCTGTGGCTCGACCACCGCCAACGGAGTGCCCCAGCTTTCTGAAAAAGAAACCATAAACTTCCATAGTGAGCTGCCCTTCGAGGGCCAATATAGGATCAAGTCGGTTTCTCCGCCTTCATTCAGACACGTCCAACGCGAGGAGGTTATCATGTATTACGTCGGAATTGATTGGGCCGATCAAAAATATGATGTGACGATTGTCGATCACAACGGCGCGATCCTGGTAGGAAATTTGACCATCAAGAAAAACCCCGCCGGTTTCGAGCAGTTGTTGGATCGCCTCCGGCAGTTGGCCGACGATCCGCAGCATGTTAAAATCGGCATCGAAACGCCGAACAATTTGATCGTGGATTTTCTGGTGGACTTGAGCTATGCGGTCTTTGCGCTCTTCCCCGGCGCGATGAAGAGTTTGCGCAAACGCTACCGCACCAGTGGCGCGCGTGATGATCAATTCGATGCGTTTGTCATCGCCGACGCGTTGCGCACCGCGCAAGCTTCGCCGCAAGCGGCTGCCGTCTGGCGTGCGGTCGATTTTGGTTCCGAGCTGGCGCGCCAGCTCCGGGTGTTGGCGCGCGATCATCATGATTTGGTCGCCGAACAGGTGCGGCTAAACAATAGCTTGCGTTCCACGCTCAAAGAATATTATCCGGAGTATATCCGGTTTTTCACCGATGTCGCGTGCCTCAGTTCTTTGGCGTTTCTCCAAGCCTATCCGGATTTTGACGCCGCCCGTCAGCTCACGCGCCAACAGTTGACGGATTTTTTCAAAGAACACCATTGCTGCCGGGGCCAACAACTCGACAACATCTATGAGATTTTGCATCGCCAACCCTTGAAGGTGCCGGCGGTGCTGGTCGATACCAAAAAGCACAAGGCGCTTGCGTGTGTCAAGAGACTTTTGCTCCTGGCGGCGAATATCGACGCGTACACCCAGCGTCTCCAAGAGCTGGTTGAACAACATCCCGACGGCCAGATTTTTTTGAGCTATCCAGGCGTTTCGCATGTGACCGCGGCGCGCTTAGTGGCGCTCTTCGGCGACAACCGCGAGCTGTATGCCGATGTCAGCGAGTTGCAGGGGCGAACCGGAACTTGTCCGGTGACGGAAAAAAGTGGCGATGATTTCCGCCTCATCTACTTTCGTCGCGCCTGCAATAAATTCTACCGCGACGTGATGCAACGGCTGGCTTTCAGTTCGCTGCGGGTTACAGCGTGGGCGAAAGCATTTTATCACAAGCACCGGGCGCTGGGCAAAACCCACAGCCACGCTCTACGCTGCTTAGCGAATCTGCATTTGCGTCTGTTATTCGCAATATGGAAGAGCAAAACCTGTTATGATGAAAATCTCTTCCTTGCACAAAGAGCCA
>DAOTXS010000031.1:0-97665 GCA_034435055.1 Anaerolineae bacterium
TGCTGGTAGCGTTCGTAGTTCAAGACGTCAATGATTTCCGGAGTGAATTCGATTTGTGTGGTCATAAACCGATCATAATGGATTGCACGCAAGTGTCAAACGAAAACCGCAATTAGTGCCCGTGTTCAGTATAATGGTGCTAGTGCGATTCTTGAGCATATTTTGTGCTTTGATTTTGCGACGCGCTACTTGAATCTCACAGCCATCCACCTGCAAACTAGCACCATTAGTTAGTATTCCAGTGGGCTTCGAATTTTGCCACGCCGCTCCAAAGGGCTTGTTCCAATTGAGCTTGCCGCGTCCGGGAGCCGCGTTGGGAAAAATATAGCCGATTGTGAGTATAGCGATGCAAGACATTCTCGAACAAGACACTGATTAGGGAATTGTAGAACTCACTCTCGTTCGAGTGGAACGAGTTGCGAAAGACGCGTTCGATTTTTCGCGCAACTACAAACTGCGCTTTGAAATCCAAGCGTGCAAGAGTCTGGTACACTAGATAGCGAACTTCAGGCGCATCATCTTTGGCATGGAACGCACGATTGGTTTTTTGGATCGAGGAGATAGATTGCAAATATTTGTCGGCGGCAATCTGCTGATGAAGATCAGCAAGAGCGCGGCGAATGGGTGTAGGATCGTTTGTTTCGATGAATCCTAATGCGAGAATGGGGGAACACCCTTCTTGACCAATCAAGAGATTACCCCGGTGATCGTAGAAAACCGGATCACCGGTTTCATCAACAAAGTACCAATGCTCTCCTTCGACCGGTTTCTTCATTGGTGTTCCGTGGAAAATGATATGCTAGACGAATTTTACGATTTTATTATACACTGAAAGGACTGCAGAATCAAAGGTTCATTGGTGAATTTCTTCAATTAGCTAAAATGTGCATCATTTTGATTTCGCATCAATCCGATCGTTGCTGAGAACCTTATTTCACTCTGAAAATTCTTTCTGCATTCCGCCCCATCACGTTTGCCAATTCCTCTGCCGATAACCCCAGCCCGCGAATTTCCTCCAGGAATACATTGAACGACGGTTCGGTCTGACGCTTGGGGTACAGAATCAACGGAAAGTCACTGCCGAATAAAACCTTTTCACTGCCCACGATGTCGATGACGGTGCGGAAAATTTTGGACGAGTACAACAGCGGCGATGCGGCAGAATCGTAATACACCTTCGTCGATACTTGGCGGACTTCGCGCATCAATTCGTAAAACGGATACCCGCCGCCCCAATGTCCCAGAATCAATTTGAGATGCGGCACCGCTTTGACGAAATCGTAAATGTCGGCAAGCGGCAGTTGCCCTTTGCCCGGATACGCGTGCCCGACCGGCTCGTTGGTGTGCAATAACATCACCGCATTCAACTCGGCGGTACGGTGAGCGAGCGCGCGAAAATTTTCGTCGTCCAAGCGAAAGCATTGCCCGTCCGCGTTCAACTCGCCCACGCCAACCATTCCGCCGGCAACACAACGTTCCAATTCGCGGAGCGCGTCCGCGCCGGCGTTCGGTTGAATCGCCGCGAGCGCGAGCAATCGAGCCGGATATTGCTGGACAACATTCATTGTCCACGAATTTTGCTCCACGCAATCGGCGTGATTCTGCCAACACCAACCGGTCACCACCGCTTGATCGATTTCTGCCGCGTCCATCGCCGCAATCAATTCCTGCGCGCCAACCATTCGCGCGGCGCGTCCGCGGTACAGCACATCGAAAAAGGCATCGCGTTCGGCAAAACGTTCGCGATGCTGGATCACGTCGGACGAGAAAATGTGCGTGTGGGCGTCGATAATCATACGAACGCATTATAGTCGCGCGACGCGGCATCGTCAAAAAGGCAGTGCGGATTAGGGGGGTGACTGGAGAGCTAAGCAAATCAATTTGCGCCAAGTCGGCCTGCGCTGACTATTTCCAGCCGACGGTGGTCGGCTTCGCAGAATTTATCTCAACCAGAACTGCACCCCCGTCAAAAACCGATTTGACGAACCGGACAATCTATGCTATATTTAGAGCAGTTAGAGACAAGTAGATTCGGTTAATGGATGCCGCCTGAGCTTGTAGCTCGGAGCGGCTTTTTTTATACCCCCGCTTTCCCCTAACGCTTGCCAAGTAGTTCATGTGCGTGTCGAAAATATCCGTGCTTGCTTGGCGACCGACGTGTCCCCAGCGGTTGTTCACCTCGGCATATTTTCACCGCATTAGGAGTTTAATGAGTTTCAGTTCGTTTCAAATCGATCCGCGTTTGCAGGACAACGCGCGGTCGATGGGGTTTGCCCAACCCACGCCGATTCAGTCCGCGACGATTCCCGCCGCGTTGACCGGTCAAGATATTTTGGGCTCGGCGGAGACCGGCACCGGCAAGACTGCCGCGTACCTTCTGCCATTGTTGCATCGATTGCTAACCGTTACTGCACACGGTCACGCGCCGCGCGCTTTGATTCTAGTACCCACGCGCGAACTGGCACTGCAAGTCGCCGAACAAGCCGAGCAATTGAGCGTGCAAACCAATCTGCGCGTCGCCGCGATCTTTGGCGGCGTGGCAATGATCCATCAAACCAATCTGTTGCGGCGCGGCATTGATATTGTCATCGCGACGCCGGGACGATTGCTCGATCATATCGCACGCAAGAATATCGCGTTCGCTTCTCTCCAAATTCTCATCCTCGACGAAGCCGACCGGATGCTCGATATTGGTTTTTTACCGGACATTCGGCGCATCATTGCGCTGTTGCCGCGCGAACGCCAAACGATGCTGTTTTCCGCCACGCTCGTGCCGGCGATTGTTCAGCTCGCGGCGCAAATCACGCGGAATGCCGCGCGCATTCAAGTTGAAACCACCACCACGCCCGACGCCATTACGCAAACGCTGTTCCCCGTGCCGGAACATTTGAAAGCGCAGGTGCTACAACAGTTACTGCGCGAGGAGGAAATGGAAAGCGTCTTGATCTTTGCGCGCACCAAGCATCGCGCCGACCGGGTGGCGCGGCAATTGCAACGGGAGAATATTCGCGCTGGCGTCATTCACGGCGATCGCTCGCAAGGGCAACGCATCGCCGCGTTGGAAGATTTCCGGCGCGGGAAATCGCGCGTGCTCGTGGCAACCGACATCGCCGCACGCGGCATCGACGTGGAAGGCATTTCGCACGTCGTCAATTACGATATGCCGATGCAACCGGAAGATTACGTGCATCGCATTGGTCGCACCGGGCGCAGGCAAGCCGCCGGGCACGCCTACACCCTCGTAACGCCGACGGACGAAACCGTCGTGCGCCGCATCGAAATGACTTTGCAAAAGAAAATTCAGCGCCGCCGCCTCGATGGCATCGACTATCGCGCGCCGGCGCTCGTTCAGCCGGACGCAGAGGCGATTCGCCGCTATGTGGAAGCGCATCGACAGTCCCGGCAAAAAAATCTGGCAAGCCGCGCGGTCTAACGCCGGTTGCCCAATCGTTTCGGAAAGTTCAACTTTCCAGAACCCACAAGGAGTGGTTCACTATGGCATCGAAATTGTATGTTGGCAATCTGTCCAACAACATCACCGAAGGCGACTTGCAACAGTTGTTTGCGCAAGCCGGGGAAATCAAAGAAGTCGCCTTGATTATGGATCGCATGACGCGCCAATCGAAAGGTTTCGGCTTTGTCGAAATGTCTTCCGACGCGGAAGCGCAAAAAGCCATCGAGATGTTCAATAACTATGAACTCGGCGGGCGCAACATCATCGTCAATCTCGCGCGCCCACGCGAAGAGCGCGGCGGCGGTGGGGGTGGCGGTTTCCGCACCGGCTACGGCACCCATCGCGGCGGCGGTCGTGGCGGTGGTGGCGGCGGCCCGCGCAGACGCTATTAGAAACTCACCTTACGCAAACCGAATTGTTTTACCGCAAAGCCCACGGAGACCGCTGAGATTTTTCAGGATTTTTCTCTGCGAACTTTGCGTTCTCAGCGGTGAAATTGCGTAACGTCAGTTAGAAAAATTAAAACTGTCAGGTCTGAGACCTGACAGTTTTTTGCTTCCCGGCATTTCTCTGCCGCGCCTCAATCTACCCGGTCTTTCAATTTCACCCTTTTCTGCGGTATAATTGGAACAACGTTCGACAAGTGATTGGCTCATTGGTTTGCCAATTAGGAGGGAACGATGCAAACCCACGGCAAACTTGTGCTTACCCTGCCCACCGGGCAAGTGCAAGAATTCGCGCTCGCCAAAGAAAGCGTGACGATAGGACGCGCCACGACGAATGATATTGCTTTACCCGACGCTAAAATCTCGCGTGCCCACGCCAAGCTCCAATGCACCGAAACGGAATGCACACTCATCGATCTCGATTCCGCCAATGGCATCCGCGTCAACCATCGCCGCGTCAAACGCGCAATCTTAAAACCGGGGGATGTGATTGCGCTGGGCGACAGCACTCTGCGCTTTGAAACCGGCGCGCCCATCGCCGATGAATCTCCCCTCGTCCCCATTCATTCGACCGCCGACCTCGAAGCGACGCTGGCACACGCCAGTCTTTCGATGACCTTGAACAACACGAACACGCCGCGTCTTGCAATTCACACCGCTAAACGAACCTGGCAAGTCCCATTGCACGACGGACTCACGCTTGGACGCGACGCGAAAAATGATATCGTGCTTGATGATCCCAAAGCATCGCGCCAACACGCGCGCATCGAACGGCGCGGCGATACGTTCATCGTCCGCGATCTGAAAAGCCGGAACGGGACCTGGGTGGGCGCGCAACGCATCACCGAGCAGAAATTGCAAGATGGCGCCACAATTCGCGTGGGCGGTACGCAAATCGTTTTCAAGCGCGGCTTTGAAACGCAAGACCTCACGCTCGTCGACGTCCCGACGCGCACGCGGTCAGCGAAAGCAAAACGCGCGCGCAATCCAGTCATCATCGTGCCGGGGATGATGGGATCGGAGTTGTGGCGCGGCAGCGAATGTTTCTGGCCCAACGCGCGTTATCTTTTCACCAACCCGGAACTCTTGATTTTTTCGCCAGAGAATCAATTCGAGCCGCGCGGCTTGGTGCACGAAGTGGTCATCGTTCCCAATTTGATCAAACTAGAACAGTACGGCCGGCTCGGCGATTATCTGGAAGAAGGGCTGGGTTACGAGCGCGGCAAAAATCTATTCGAGTTTGCGTACGATTGGCGGCAAGACGTTCGTCAATCGGCGCGCCAACTTGCCGCGATGATCGAAAAATGGAATGTGCCACCGCCGCTCACCATCATCGCGCATAGTTTGGGCTGTCTCGTCAGCCGATATTTTGTTGAACGCGTGGGCGGCAAAGACAAGGTCAATCGCTTGATACTCGTCGGCGGACCGCACTATGGCGTGCCGCAAATTTTGACCGGGCTATTGTACGGCAAAGGACTGCTGCCATTTGGTTTGATGGGTGACCGCATTCGAACCGCGCTCGTTACCTTTCCCTCCGCGTATCAAATCCTCCCCACCTATCCGGTCGTGTTCGATCAAAACGATCAACCGGTTGACGTTCTCACCGACGAAACCTGGGTCACTGAAACGCAACGTCCGTTGTTGCGCGCCGCGCGCGAGTTTCGCCACGAACTCGGTACGCGTTCCAGCGTGCCGACCGTTTCCGTTTTTGGGTACGGCTTGCGCACGGTTACACGCATCAACGTTCAACGCGACGATGATGCCAAATGGGTCAACGCCGAATTCATTACCGCCGAAGGCGGTGACGACACGATTCCGGATGCTAGCACCGTGGTGGAAAATTCCGAGATTCACCCGGTAGAACAACATCACGGTTCGCTCTACGTCGATAACGACGTCAAGATGCGCTTGAAACTTGAACTGACCCGGTGAGTCAGTCATTAGACGTTATCCGGAACAAGGAAAATCATCCACGAAGAACACGAAGGACACTAAAATCAGAAGAAATAATTCGTGGTTCTTCGTGACCTTCGTGGAAAATATTTATTTCAGATAACGTTTATTATAGTTCGAGTGTCGATTATGAGCACACAATCGTTTGGCAAATATATTGTCGTCATGCCATTGGGACGCGGCGGAATGGCGGAGGTGTATCTCGCGCGCGATCCGCTCCTCGACCGCAACGTCGCGATCAAAGTGATCTATCCGCACCTCGCCACCGACCCGGATTTCGGCGAGCGCTTTCTGCGCGAAGCCAAACTCGTCGCGTCGTTGCGCCACAATCACATCGTCCAGTTGTACGATTTCGACATTCAAAATAATCAGCCATATATGGTGATGGAGTTTCTCGACGGCGGTTCGTTGAAAACCCGGCTCGATGCATTGCGCGCGACCGGCAAAACGATGCCGCTCGCCGAAAGCGCGCGCGTGTTGGATGCGATTGCCCGCGCGCTCGATTACGCGCACGCGCGCGGCGCGGTGCATCGCGATGTGAAACCGGCGAATATCATTTTCACATCGGCAAACGAACCGGTGCTGACTGATTTCGGCATCGCCAAAATTTTGGGCGATGCGGCGCAAGCGAGCGCCGCTGGGACGATTATCGGCACGCCGGCGTATATGTCGCCGGAACAAGCCGCCAGCAAACCGGTCGATGCGACAAGTGATTTGTACTCGCTCGGCGTTGTGTTGTACGAAATGATCACCGGGCGCGTGCCGTTCCACGGTGATTCGCCGACGGCGGTGTTGATGCAACATCTTACCAATCCGCCGCCCGCGCCGCGCCAATTCAACACGAACGTTCCAGACGTGGTGCAAGGTGTCATCCTCCAAGCACTTGCCAAAAATCCGGCGGAACGCTTTGCCAGCGCCGGCGAATTGGCGCACGCCTTCAGCGCGGCATTGCGCGGCGAAGCGCCGACACCCGCCGCCATTTCAACCGGCGCGCAAACTCTCGTCGAAACAAGTGCCGAGCCGCCGGAACAACTTTCCGTTGCTCCGCTGCCTTCCCAGCCCATCGAATTGACCTCGCGCCGCCGGCAAATACTTGGACATTTGGGAATCCTCGCGGAAATTTTTGCGCCGCTCGTCGGTCGCGACGCGCCCGAAATTCAGACGCGCGACCGCCGCAGTTTGATCGCCACGCTTTTGGGGATCATCGGAATTTTGCTTGCGGCGTTACAACTTTTGACTTCGTTCTTCGATTTGCTTCAACGCCCAATTGCGCCATTGATTGCCGGTCTGCCGTACATCATCGCGGCGATGTTCATCGGCGGTGCGACGTTGTCGATTTACGTGATCGCGCGCTCACCCACGACGGCGAACCGAAGACGCGCCATCGGCGTGCTGGCATTCATCGCGATTGCCGGAATCGCGTGGGGCGCGTGGACCATTTACCATCGCGTCAAGCCGGTCAGCAGTTTCGTCGTCCTCATCGCCGATTTTGAAAAGCGCGGCGGACAACAAGCAGACATCGCGTTTGCCATTTCGCGCAACCTCGCGCAGAATATCAGGGATATGGGCAATGCGGTTACCATCGAACGCACGAACGAGGTGATCAAAGATTCGGCGATGGCGCGCGCGCACGGCGCAGAACGCCAAGCGACGATGGTGATTTGGGGTGTGTACGATGACCGGCGTGTTTACCCCTCGGTCGAAGTTTTGAAAATTCCCACTCTCACACGCGAATCGATCAGCGTGCCGTTTGTTTTGCAATCGGCGGCGAATGGACTTGGCGCGCCAGTCGCGCCTAACGTCGGCGATGTGGCGCAGTATTCGCGCGTCCCAGCAACCTTGACCCAGGTTACATTCGACACGAAAACCGAAGAGCAAGCCGCCGACCTTTCGACGGCGTTGCTCGGCATAGCATTTTATGCGAACGGTGATCCGGGGCGCGCGAAAGAATTGCTCGACCGGGGCTTGAAGCGCTTGGAACCCAGCAAAGGCGACATTGTTGGATTGGACAAGTTGTACTTTCAACGCGCCACGGTGTCGTACAGTTTGGGACAACTCGCCGACGCCGTGAACGATTTGCAACAGGCGCTCGCGCTCAAAGACACGTTCGAAACGCGGTACAATCTTGCGATCGTGTACGGTGAATGGTGCAACCCGGCGCGTCAATTGGATCGCGCCATCGGCGAAGCGGAAAAAGCGGTGCAAGCTCAATCGAATAACGCCGCGGCGCATCGTTTACTGGGCGATTTGTATCGCCAAGCCGGCAAGCCCGCGCAAGCCATCGATGAATTTCAAGCCGCATTGAAAATCGATCCGAACGACGCGCAGACGTACGAACTGCTTGCCAACGCGCAACTCGCGCGCGGGCAAACCGACGCCGCGCAAAAATCGAAACAGACTGCCGCAGCGTTGTGGCAAAAAATGTTGGCAAACTTACCAACCGACTCGTTGGACGCATTACTCGCGCGCGGCGACGCGCTGATGAGCGCGGGCAATTACCAAAACGCGGTGGCAGAATATCAAGCCGCGCTCAAACTTGCACCCAACGATCCGCGCGTCCGTCGCGGACTAGGCAACGCTTATTATTACGCCGGCGATCTCGCTTTATCGGTGAGCGAGTACGAGCAATGGGTCAAACTCGCGCCCAACGATGCGAACGCACGAATTTTACTTGGCTTGGCGTACGTCCAAACCAGTCGCACGCCGTCCGGCATCGAACAGTTGCAAAAAGCGACAACGCTTTCAACCTGCTCGACAGATGCGTATGTAACATTGGGCGGTTTGTATTACGCGCAAAACGACACCGCCAAAGCACTGGCAGCTTATCAAGCCGCAACGAAAATCGATCCGCAAAATGCCGACGCGTTTTATATGGTCGGCGTCTTGCAATATCTCGAACGCCAACTCGATCCTGCCGCCAAAGCGTTGGAGTCAGCCGTGGCTTTGCGACCGGATTACGTTCAAGCACATTTCGCGCTTGGGTCGGTGTACTATTTGCAAGGCGCGTTTCAAAAAGCGGCGACGGAACGTGAACTCATCGTCAAGTTAGCGCCGAATGAACCGTACTATCACGAATCGCTGGCGTACGCGTACGAACGATTGGGACGCTTGGATGATGCGATTGCCGAATATCAAAAAGCGATCGCGCTTCAAGACAATGCGCAGACACGAATGTTTTTGGGAATGGTGTTCACGCGACAGCAAAAGTACGATGCGGCGATTGCCGAATTGCAAAAATCGATTGCGTTGAATCCGTCAGATAATCTAGCGCACAGCGCACTCGGCGATGCGTACGCCGGGCAAGGCAAATGGAACGAGGCAATAACGGCGTATCAAAACGCGCTGGCGCGCCAAGACGATCTATCGACGCGATTGCAACTGGCGGGCGCGTACATTGCGCAGGGCAAAACGGACAATGCGATTGCCGAGTATCAAAAAGCCGCCGCGCGCGACCCCAAAGAGACGACCGCGCGCATCTTGCTCGCCAATTTGTACAGCACGCTTGGCAAACTCGATGACGCGGTCAAAGAATATCGCGCCGCACTGGCGATCAAACCCGACAACGCCGATGTCCATCTGGCGATTGCCGACGTCGAATACAAGCGGTGCAACGTGAGCGCGGCGACGCAAGCGGCAAACAGCGCGGTATCGATTCCGCCGCCGCAATCGCGTGCGCGCGCGGTTCTGGGGACGATGTACGAAGCA
Organism: Anaerolineae bacterium; assembly: GCA_034435055.1. Classification (GTDB taxonomy): domain Bacteria; phylum Chloroflexota; class Anaerolineae; order UBA4142; family UBA4142; genus DAOTXS01. The sequence continues at coordinate 9,559 of DAOTXS010000031.1, forward strand.
CAGGGTCGAACCGACGACGCCGCGAAAATTTATGCCGATTTGCGCAACGCGCCGGCGAGCGATTCATTCGCGCACTTGTTTGTCGGCGAGTATTTTTATCGCACTGGCAAAATGAACGAAGCGATCCGCGAATTTCAAATCGTACTCGAAACGTCGAACCTCGCGCCGGTCTTTGCGTCCGTTGCGCATTACGACTTGGGACAAATCTACTTTGAGCAAGACAAACTCATTCTGGCGGAAAACGAGTATAACCTCGCGCTCGCCGCTCTCCCAACGAATGCTTTGGCACAGGAACGCTTGGGCGCTTTAGCGTTGCGTAAAGGCGATCTTGCCGGCGCGCTGATCGCGTACGACAAAACAGCAACGTTGTTACCGGCGTACGCTCAACTAAACCCGGACAGTGTTGCGGGGTTGAACGTTGGCTTGCCCATCGGACGTGGGTTCGTACTCGCGCGCCAAAACAAACGCGACGAGGCAAATGCCGCCTTCGATCAAGCCATCGCGCAAGCGCAAAAATATGCAACCATCACACCGCAAGCACCATTCCCAAGATTCTTGTTGGGATACGCGTATCTCGTGCGCGGCGAGAAAGCAAAGGCAGACGCGGAATTTGCCGCCGCGATTCAGTGCGATCAATCGCTTGCCGCGGCACGCGCGCGCGTTGAGACAGAGTTGGCAAAGCAGAAATGAATCGAGGCAGGAGTGATTTCCTGCCTCGATGATTTCTCAGAATGGTGCGGTTGTCATTTTGGAACGACTGCGCAAACGGCTGATGATTTGGCGAATCGGCGGGAGACGCAACATCAACAACGCGGCGACAATCGCGCCGTACGTCAACGGCTCGCGTACATCAAGTTTGACGAGCCAGACAAAATGGACGATGACGAGCATCGCTGCGATGTACACGCCGCGATGCAATTGCGCCCACCGCCGACCCAACCGCTTCATCCAACCTTTCGTCGATGTGATGGCAATCGGCAACAGCATTAGAAACGCGGCGAACCCCACTAACGCGTACGGTCGTTCAAAGATTGCGCCGTAGAGCAACCGCAGATCGAATGCGTAATCGACGCCGACGAACATCGTCAGGTGAAACGATGCGTACATAAACGCGTACAAACCCAGCGCGCGGCGCACCGTCAACGCTTGGCGAAATCCCAACAACGTGTTTGCCGGCGTGCACGCGAGCGAGAGAATCAATAACGTCAACGCGGCTTTGCCTGTGCTCAAAATAATTGCGCGAATCGGTTCAGGTCCCAGTTGGTTGGTGAACGCATCGAAGGTGATTACCGCAAGCGGAATCCACGCCCCGAGGTGTACGCTGACGCGCAACCAATTTTTTTTGAATTTTTCCATCATCAATAATTCTTTTTCAAATCCATCCCGGCGTACAAATGCGCGACCTGTTCACCATAGCCGTTGAACATCAGCGTCTTGCGCCGCGCAAACTCGCCAATGCGTCGCTCGGTTTCTTGCGACCAGCGGGGATGCGAAACATTCGGATTGACGTTGGAGTAGAAACCGTACTCGTTGGGTGCGGACGCCATCCAAAAGGATACCGGCATCTCCGCAACGAGATCGATTTTGACAATCGATTTGCAACTCTTAAAGCCGTACTTCCACGGCACGACTAGACGAATCGGCGCGCCGTCTTGCGGCGGGAGGGGTTTGCCGTACAACCCGGTCGCGAGAATCGTCAAATCGTGCATCGCTTCATCCAGGCGTAATCCTTCGGCGTAGGGCCATTTAAAGTATGGAGTGCGTTGCCCCGGCATTTGTTGCGGATCGAGCAATGTTTCAAAGCGCACGTACTTGGCATTCGATTGCGGCTCGACTTGCGCCAAAAGTTTGGCGAGTGGAAAGCCGATCCACGGAATCACCATCGACCACGCTTCGACGCAACGCAGACGATAGATGCGTTCCTCCTGCTCGAACTTGAGCAAATCGTCGAGACTGAACGTACGCGGTTTGTTGACCAACCCACCAACTTGCACCGCCCACGGCGAGGTTTTGAAATTCTGCGAGAGCCGAGCCACATCTTCTTTGTCGGTTGAGAACTCGTAGAAATTATTATAGTTGGTGATATTTTCGTACGACGTTAATTTGTCGCCCAACTCATCTGCGTCCCGACTCACCTTCAAACCGGCGACGCTCTTCGATGAAGATGATGCCGCTGGCGCAGAAGCCGGCGTCTGAACACCACACGCGCTCAACACCGCACCCGCGGCAACCGCGCCCGCCGCGGCGATAAATTGCCGGCGCGAAAGATATAAATGTTCCGGGGTGATCTCGGAAGGGTGAATTTTATTATTCATTAGTTCTCCCGCTTTGCCAATGTCATAGAGTCTCTGCCACAGAGGTCACAGAATTTTTTCCCTGTGCCCTCTGGCTATTCTGATTTACGCTATTATCGTCAAAATGGTTCTTTGAGCAACTGCTGAATCACGCGCTCGGATTCTTCATACGCGCCTTCGCCGACGTGTGAAAAACGAATCGCGCCGCGCTTGTCGAGAATGAACATCGAGGGCCACGCCCAAACGCGGTACGCATTCCAAATTTTGAAATCATTATCGATGGCAACCACGTACGGCACGTTCAATTCTTTAATCGCGTTCTGCACATTCTCCGCGCTTTTTTCGTACGCAAATTCCGGCGAATGCACGCCAATCACGATCAAACCTTGTGCGTGATATTTGTTATGCCAGTCCCTCAAACTAGAGATTTTGTTACGACAGTTATATCAGCCAAATGTCCAAAACTCGACGACGACAACTTTGCCGCGCAGGTCAGCCGGCGCAAGTTCCGGCGAGTTGAACCAGGTATCGCTGACGATGTCTGGCGCGACCGGTCCACGCGGCGACGATTGGTTTTCCGTACGCGCGGCAGAACTGGTCGATTGATTGGATTCGACGGTCATTCCGCTTTCCTGAATCAATCCGCGTTGCCAAACGGACATTGCCCCGAGCGCGAGGAGTAAGACGAGCAAAATGATGCCGACGGTTTTCATTTTCACATCCCCATTTTGGAATCGACCTTGAACGCGAATTGACCTTCGTGACAGGAACGATCGGGCCAACACGCTTTGTACTTGACGACGTACAAACCGTCGCCGACATCGGCGGGAAGCACCGCGTCAATCGAAAACTGACCGACCGCTGGTTTAATCGCAACCGCCTTGCCATCTTTCGACACTTCGATGTTCGAGGCGGCGTGCAGATTGAAATTGAATTCGATGCGGATTTTTTCCGGCGTCTTGGAAAGAATATCGGCGTGATCAGGAGTAGACAAGACAAAATGCGCGGCGATCAAATTCGGCGGCAACTTGTCCAACGCTTCTTTCTTTTTCATCGCGCTCGCCACCGCCGTCGGCGTTGGTTTTTCCATCATTGCTTGCATCGTCGGCAGCGCGGTCAACTTTTGATCATCCATCACGATCACGCGCCCGACCATATCATGCGGATGCGCACTGCAATGATATGCCCACTCGCCGGGTTGAGTGAAGGTGAAACTGTAACTCTCGCCCTTTTTGATTTCTAAGGAATTTAACGCCGGCAAATTATTATGACTGGGATGTGGATCCGAATTAATGAAATGCGTACTCGAGTCGTCGTTGACCCAGGTTACTTGCGTGCCGTGGCTGACCACCAACGTCGCCGGCGTGAGCCGGAAATCCTTCAAGCGAATGGTCACCTGACTTTTGCCGGTCATCTCCACGTACGAACCTTTCGTTTTGGAATCGACCGTGAACGCGAACAAACCATCGTGACACGATTTGTCGGGCCAGCACGCCTTGTACTTGACGACGAACAAACCATCGCCCACGTCTTTCGGCAGAGTCGCCGACAGCGACAATTTGCGTTCGCCCAACATTACTTTACCGAGCGTGATCGGTTTTTCGTCTTTGGTCACCGCAATCGTCGAGGTTTCGTCGAGCGTAAAGTTGAAATTGATGATCACCCTTTCCGGCACAAGCGCAAATGCTTGTCCGTGCATCGGCGCGGAATCGACAAAGTGTGCCGCAAACATTTGATCGGGCACTTTGCCCATCATCATTTCGCCCGATTTCATCGTCGCGTGGGCAGTTGGCGAAGGTTTCGCCATCATTGCATCCACCGTTGGCGTTTCTTTTTTCATCATCGTATCCGGCGTTGGCGCGGCGCACGCCGCAAGCAAACTGATCAACAATCCCAACGCGATCAAAAATCGTTTCATATCATCCTCCGGCTATAAAATTCTATTTGCAATTATTGCGGCGCGTCCTTACGTTTCGGTTACTCATTTCTTAACAGTTTATTAAGAAATCCGTTACGCCGCCGCAAGAATTCGATTGTATAATTAGCATGATGATCGGTCAACACATTCTCGTTGTGGACGATGAACCCCAGATTCTCGAAGTCTTGAAATTGTACCTCACACGCGACGGCTTCCGTGTGCACACGGCAAATGATGGTAACGCCGCGCTCGCCGCGTTTGATGCGCACACGCCCGATTTGGTTGTCCTCGATCTGATGTTGCCCAAACTCGATGGCTTGGAAGTGTTCAAACGTTTGCGCGCGAAACGCGCGGTGCCGATCATTATGCTGACCGCGCGCGGCGATGAGGTGGATCGCGTGCTGGGTTTGGAACTCGGCGCGGACGATTACATCGTCAAACCGTTCAGCCCGCGCGAAGTGGTGGCGCGCGTGAAAAATGTGTTGCGTCGCGCCGCGTCGCCGGCGGACGATGGCGTGAACAAACCGATCACGTACGACGATTTGCAAATCGATCCGCGCATGCGCACCGTACACGTGCACGGCAAGCCAATCGAACTGACAAGCAAAGAATTCGACCTGTTGCATTTTCTCGCGCGACATCCGCGCCAGGTTTTCACGCGCGCGCAACTCCTCGACAAAGTGTGGGGCTATGAATTCTTCGGCGATGCAAGTACAGTAACGGTGCATATCCGCCGCTTGCGCGAAAAGATTGAAACGAATCCGGCGGAGCCGCGTTATCTGGCAACCGTGTGGGGCGTGGGTTACAAGTTTGAGAAATGATCCGCGAATCTTCGCGAATTTACGCGAATAAAACAAGATTAGCGAGAATTCGCGCAGATTCGCGGATGAAATGGGTTTATGTTTTTCATCATTCTTTGGATTCTTGCGCCGTTAAGCGCGCTGGCACTTGCCGCGCTCTGGTTGCGTGCGCCGCTCGCCGATTTGCAATTCCTCGCGCAAATTTTCGTCGTCTCGGAAATCGTTTCACTTGTGTTGGGATGGGCGGCGTACCGCTTGAGCGCGCGTTTGCGCTTGGCAAATGTGCAAGTCAAAATCGCACTGACGTTTGCGTTGGGCTTGGTCGTTACACTCATCAACGTACTGTTCGGCTCGTTTGCGATGTTTCTTTCGCCGCACGATAGTGGCTTATTGATCGTCTTGCTTTTCTTCGCCACGCTCGTCGCGCTCGGTTTTGGACAATTGATGTCGCGCTCGATCACTGGCAATTTGGAGCACCTGGCGCGCACGGCGGAAAAAATTTCGGCGGGGGATTGGCGCACGCGTGCGCAAGTCAATTCCGGCGACGAAGTGGAAATGGTCGCGGATGCATTCAATCGAATGGTGCAACGACTTGACGAAGCACAAGCGCGCGAAAAAGAATTAGAACACGCGCGTCGCTCGCTCGTCGCCGCGGTGTCGCACGATTTACGCACGCCACTTACGTCTCTGCGCGCGATGATCGAAGCGATCAACGACGGCGTCGTGAGCGACGAGGCATCAGTGCGGCGCTATCTCGCGCTGGCGCAATTGGAAATCCAAAACCTTTCACATCTCGTTGATGATTTATTCGAACTGACGCAACTCGATGTCGGCGCGCAAACATGGGACAAAGAACCCGGCTCGTTGCGCGATTTGATTTCGGACTCGCTCGAATCGATGCGCGTGCAAGCGCAAGCGAAAAATGTTCAGATTGCCGGCACAGTCGAACCGACCATCGATCCGGTGAAAATGAATTCGTTGAAGATTCAACGCGTCTTGTCGAACCTTTTGCAGAACGCGCTGCATCACACGCCGGCGGGCGGATCGATTTCCGTCAACGCACGGCAGATCGATCATCGCATACAAGTGGAAATCATTGATACCGGCGAAGGCATCGCGGCGAGTGATTTGCCGCACCTCTTCGAACCATTCTATCGTGGCGAAAAATCGCGTGCGCGCAACGGCGGCGGCCCGGGGCTGGGACTTGCCATCGGGCGGGGCATCGTGCATCGGCACGGCGGTGAGATCGGCGTGACAAGCCAGCCCGGCGCCGGCAGTCGATTTTATTTTACGCTACCCAAATGAATCAACCAATAAAATTTTCGCGTCGCGAGATGATTCGTCTCGCCCTTTTTTCTGCGGCAAGCACGTTACTTGGCGCGTGTGCGCGCGCGGTCGAACAAGTCACCAAAGCGAGTACGCCAACCGTCGCGCCAACCAAGGTCGCGTTGCCGGCAACAATCGATAATGTGCCGCTTACGGCGAATTACGATTTCTACGTAACCTCGGCGTTCGCGTCGCCGGACGTGCCGCCCAATTGGAAACTCACCGTTACCGGTCTAGTCGATAAATCGTTGACGTTCACACTCGACGAAATCAAAGCGATGCCGCCCGTCACGGAAATGCGCACGCTCTCGTGCATTTCAAATCCGGTGGGCGGCGAATTGATCGGCAACGCGATGTGGAAAGGCATTCGACTCCAAGATGTGCTCGCGCGCGTCGGCGTCAAATCGAACGCCAGATTTCTCAAGCTCGAATCGTTCGATCAGTGGAGCACCGGCATTCCGCTCGAACTGGGAATGGATGAACACGCTTTGCTCGTCTATGAGATGAACGGCGAACCCTTGTCGCAAGATCACGGCGCGCCACTTCGCTGTCTTTTTCCCGGACGTTTTGGTATGAAACAACCCAAATGGTTGCAAACGATCACGCTTGTCGAAAATGAGTACGCCGGCTTTTGGGAAAAGCAGGGCTGGTCGAGCGACGCATTCATTCTGCCATTCTCGCGCATCGACTCGCCGTACGATATGGCAATTTTCGATGGTTTGACCGCAACCATTTCTGGCATCGCGTTCACGGACGAAAGCGGCTTGGCGAAACTGGAAATCAACTGGGATGCAACGAACATCTGGCAAACGGCGGAACTGAGGCGCGGCCCGTCGCCGCTGACATGGACGGCGTGGAAATGGACCGGTTCCGCGCCATCGACTGGACGGCACACGTTGTACGCGCGCGCAACCGACAATCGCGGCAAAGCTCAAACGCGCGGCGAAAAAGTTACGATCATCGGCGGCACGTTTCCCAACGGCACCGATCAAATGCATTCGATTGTTTTGGATTTCAGAGGATAACCTTGCGTTCTCCTCTTCGCTATTTGGGCGTCGGTGCAATCATCGCCGTGTTAGTGATGATCGTCAGCGTAGGATATTTATCGTACCGCGAACAGGATGATCGCTTTTGCATCGAGTGTCACACACAACCAGAAGTTGAATATTTCGAACGCAACGAGCGCGCGGCGCAAAATCAAAACGCACCCGACCTCGCATCATATCATCATCGCAAAGAACAAATCAAGTGCATCGATTGTCACGTGGGGGAAGGCATCCTGGGACGCGCGACCGTCGTCTCGCTCGCGGCGTGGGATGCGTTCAAGCATTTTGCCGGCATTGCGCAACAACCAGCGGTGATCGTCTTTCCAATCCAAAACGAAGCGTGCCTCAAATGCCACATCGAGCGCGTAACCAAACCGGGTTTTGAAAATCACATGCACAACAAGCAATTCGATCACACACTCGCCGCGCCGTTCATCCGTTGCACCGATTGCCACCCGTCCCATCGTCAAGGTGACGAGGCGCGCATGTTCCAATTTCGCGATGTGATTCTGCCCAAGTGCGAGTACTGTCACGTGCAAGCGGGGCGCGGACCGCGAGGACTGTCGAAGTGAAACTTGTTTCCGGTTTTCGCCACACCCCCGGCAATCATTGCGGCTCGACCTCAATGCGCGATTTGCTCAGCCACGCCGGTTTGGATTTGAGCGAGGCGATGTGCTTTGGGTTGGGAAGCGGCTTGGGCTTTTTCTATTTTCGCAATGTGCCGGAGATGGGCATCACGCATTTTTTCCACGGCCGCCCGGCAACCCTCGAACGAAAATTGTGTCAGCATCTTACGCTCGATTTTGTGGAAGGCAAACACGACGATTCAGATGAAGCTTGGCGCGTCGCCCGCGAATTTCTGGACGCCGACGTGCCGATGATGCTCAACGTCGAGTTGAGTCAGTTGCCGTACTACAACACGCGCACGCCGTTTCCTGGCCACCGCGTCGTGCTTGCCGGGTACGACGACGCGCGCCGCGTTACCTTCATCGCCGATAATGCGTTCACCAATTTGCAAGAGGTTGCTTACGCGGCGTTGCGGACTGCGCGCGTCGCGCCAATTCCATCATCGCTCTTTCCGCTTTGCAACGATTGGCTCGTCGTGAAATCGGTCAAGCATCACACGCCACTCACCGATGCCATTCCGGCGGCGTTGCGCGAGAACGTCAACGAAATGCTTGTCGATCACGAACCGCAGCGCGGTATCGTGGGAATGCAAACGCTCGCCGCTGATTTTGTGCGTTGGGGCGATGCGCCGGACTGGGAATGGTGCGCGCGCTTTGCGTATCAAATCATCGAGCGGCGCGGGACAGGCGGCGGCGCGTTTCGCAAAATGTACGCAACGTATCTGCGTGAAGCGGAAGCCATTGTGCCGGCGTTGCAATTGGCGCGCCTCGCCGACGAAATGGAAACAATTGCCGAGGCGTGGACGCATCTCGCGTCGATTCTCAAACGCACGTCGGACGAAAAAGATCGGCGCGGCTTGGAACAAGCCGGCATATCGATTCATCGCGTGGCAAAGCTCGAGGAGAAATTTTGGGAACAGGTGAAGAAAATCGTTGGCGCGTAAAAACAAACTTGCGAAGGCAACATACCTTCGCAAGTTTGTTTTTACAGATAGCGCGCGATCGCCATGAACACAGCGGCGGTGATAAGTAAAATTGCAGATAGTTGATTCGCGTGTCCCATTCGAACTTGCAAAGATTTCAGTTCGTCGGCTTGCGCCGCGTTGGGCGGTCCGCCGGCGGAAGCAATTGTCTGACCCAGCACTTTGAGTCGCTCCGCAATCGGACGATGAATGAACAATCCTTCCAACCACGCCAAAATTCCAGCGATGCTTCCAATCGTAAAGCCCGCGCCGGGACCGGTCATGATCCACACCGGTTGAAATCCACCGGACACACGAATGTACATTAACAAACCGGTGAGTGTTACCAGGACGCTTGCCAAACTCATCAGCATAGCGTACCGACTGCGACCGACAAAACCTTGAACGAATTTCATTCCGTCGGGCCCCGTCGTTTGCGCAAACGGCAGAACGACTCCAATTATCAACAAACCTGCACCGACCCAAAAGATGCCGCCGAAAATATGGATCAAGCGCAGAACAACCATTACAACGTCCATCTCCCCTCCTCAGAGAAATTTTTCGCGCGTGCGCCACGCAAACGATGCGGCTATTCTATTCTGCGTCGCATCGCCGGTCAAGAGGGGTTGCAAAACTTTGACGCTCGTCGATGTGCGCGTATAATGCAAACGACATCGGCTTGCAAAGGAGGACGCGTGGATTTTCGATTGACACCCGAACAAGAAATGTTCAAACAATCGGTGCGCAAGTTTGCGGAGAAGAACATCGCGCCGCGCGCACGCGACATCGATCAAAAAGGCGATGGCATTCCCGAAGACATTTTACGCGGGATGGCGGAGTTGGGATTATTCGGCGTGACGATTCCGGAAGAGTACGGGGGTTCCGCCAATCGCGGCGAGGAAATCGTGTACGGGATGATCGCGATTCACGAACTCGCGCGCGCGGATATGTCGATGGCGATTCCGGTGTACATGCTCCTGTGTTTGGGTTGGGGCAATTTGGTCGCGCGGTACGGCACAGAGGAATTGAAACGCACACTACTTTCCAAAATCGCGAGCGGCGAATGGTTCTTGGGCATTTGCACGACCGAACCCAGCGGCGGCTCCGACCTCGCCAATATTCGGACATCGGCAAAGAAAAAAGACAACCGCTATTTGATCAACGGTGATAAAGTGTACATCAGCGGCGTCGTCGAAGCGAAAAAACGCGGCGGCGGACACTTGACGTTGTTCAAGACCGCGCCCGATCTTGGCACGCGCGGAATGACCTTTGCGTACGTGCCGATCGATTCGCCCGGGATTACGACGACGAAATTTGAATTTATGGGGCGCGCCGGCTTTTCGACCGGCGGCATCGCGTTTGAGGATGTTGCCGTGCCGGCGCAAAATGTGCTGGGTGAAGAGAATCGCGGATTCTACGTTTTGATGGAAGGATTCAACGCGGCGCGCGTGCTCGTCTGCGCGGCGTGCGCCGGTGGCGCAGAACGCGCGCTGGAAATGAGCCGCGATTACACGCAACAACGCGTTCTGTTTGGGCAACCGCTCGCCAAATTCGAGGGAGTGTCGTTCGAGATTGCAGACGATTATGCCAAATTAGAAATGCTCAAAAATCAATTACTCAAGACGGCGTGGCTCATCGATCAGTTTTATCAGAATCCAAAATCGGTCACGCGCTCCGAGATCAATTTCAACGTTGCAATTTGCAAATTGACCGCGCCACTTCTCTGCATCGATATCGCCAAACATGCGATGATGCATCACGGCGCGCTGGGGTACAGCAAGGAAATGCCACTCGAAATGTTGATGCGCGGCGTGATGAGTTACGTCGTTGGCGCAGAAGGCGGCGCGAACATTATGCGGATTATTATCGCCCGCGAGTTCATCGGCGATGTAGCGATTCCGTACAAGTAACGCAAGTTACTACTTTCATTCTGAGGAAGCGAAGCGACCGAACGCTTTGCGTCTTGCAAATTGCTTTTTGAATTCAAGTGTTCCTAGCGAGATGCTTCGCTTCGCTCAGCATGACACTGGAACCCTGCTTTTTATAAATCCGGTGGATATTAATTTCTATCTTCGGATCACCGACGCGTACAGCTCTTCCATCCGATCTGCAACCCGCGACCACGCGTACTCGCGCGCAACCTCCGCGCCGCGTTTGCCCAACCGCGCGCGCAAGTCCGGCTCACGCAACAAGCGACCCAGACAATCCGCCATCGCGCGCGGATCACCTTCCGGCACCAGAAAGCCGGTCTCGCCATCGCGCACGATGAACGACAAGCCGCCCACGTCGGACGCGACAACCGGCGTACCACACGCCATCGCTTCCAACGCCGCCATCCCAAACGATTCGTAGCGCGAGGGCATCACAACCACATCGGCAGAGGCGTAATAATCCGGCAACGTCTCTTGCGCCCGCTTGCCCATAAACGTCACAAGGTCACCGATACCCAATTCATTTTTGAGTACTTGCAGGCGCGCCAACTCGTCGTCCGGTTCCTCTTCATCAATATCGCCGCCGATCAAGCACACACAAATTTTTTCGCGCAACGCCGGATCTTCCTCGACGACGAGCGCCATCGCTTTGAACCACGTATCGATCCCTTTAACCGGGTCGATCCGTCCGACGAAGAGAACGGTTCGATTGTCCTTGAGTCCAAAGATTTTTTCCAAACTTGGGGAGCGTGGCTTGAAGAGATCGATGTCCACACCGGGTGGAATCGTGACGATGCGGTCGCCGGGCGCGTCGTAGAGTTCGATCATCTGATGACAGTCGCGCGGCGTTGCGGCGACGATCCGGTCGGCAAACTGCATGATCTCGCGCTCGACCGCGAGGCGGCGTTCGGTTTCGCGGTCATCGCTTCGCCGGGCGACCGCGTTTTTCAGCGCGCCGAGTGTATGAAACATTTGCACAATCGGCGCGGGTTGGAATTTTTGCAGTTCGCGCGCGACCCAGCCAGAAAGCCAATAGTGCGAATGATACACATCGTACCGCGCATCGTCGTGTTCCATAATCGTGCGGACGCCAGCGGCGAATTGTGGCAAATAATCGAACAAGCGATGTTTGTTGTACGGTTCTTCCGGTCCCGCCGGCACGTGAAAGACGCGCGCACCGATTTCCAACCCGGGAACTTCGTGCGGCACGCGCGCATCTTGCGAGCGGGTAAAGATATCGACGCAATGACCGCGCGCGGAAAGTTCGCGCGCAAGTTCGCGGACGTAGACATTCATCCCGCCGGTCTCTTTGCCGCCGAGCGCGGCGAGCGGACAGGTATGAACGCTGAGCATGGCTATATTCATAAGTGGCACAACTCTAATTTTTTGAGAATGAAACGAACATTCCCATTATATCACGATTGAAAAAAGCCGACAAAAAAACGCGCGCGACCGGTTATCGCGCGCGTTCGATGTTCCACGAATGCTTGTCTAATGTTACGGCGGCAGAACGCGCGGCGTATGCTTGCCGACCAATACCGCAAGTAATCCGCCGCGTTGCGAAACATTCACCACTTGTTTTTGCGACGCGCGTCCCAGCACCGCGACGCCGTACTTGGTCGATGCTAGACCGACGACGACGTAGAATGGTGCGGCTTGGACGGAACCATCATCGCCGATGACCGGAAATTCGTACACGCTGATTTTTGCCAAACGTTGCACAACCCAAGCGCCTGGCTCGTGCAATGCCAGTTCGATGGCGTCCGCCCATTCGCCGTCCGTAACCGACGGTCCGATCAAAATGCGGTCGCCGCCGTACGATCGATTCGGTTTGATGACGAGAATATCTTTATTCTTGCGGACGTACTCGACCAAATCGATGATTTCATTGTGCGGATCGGTCGTGCGGCGTTCGCTAAGCAAGCGCGTCCACAGAACGTGCCGGCGAAAGATGTTGCGTTCATCGACGCTAAAGTACTGCGCGAACCGGGAATCGGTAAAAACTTCAAAGCACGATTTGTGATCGAAATCGCCCGCCATCGACGAGACGATGAGATTTTGCTTGAAGAGGTGTTTGATCGGGCGCATATTCTCGCCGTCTTTTTCCTGATTGGCGAGGTCGCGCGTGTCGTAATCGCGGTACGCCACGTCGATCATATGTCCTTCGTAGTACACTTCGCCGCCGCGCAAGACGAGTTCCGCCGGGTCGGCGTGATACACATTGTAACCTCGGTCGCGATAATGATGCGTCAGCGTTTCGAGTTCGTTCGGTCCATCGCCGGAATATTTGGGATCGACGAGGCAAATCGTCCGCCCCTTGCGCCCGATGGCTTCGGCGTGATCGTTGAGTTCAAGAATGAAGAGGTCGCGCAAATCTTGCGATGGTTCCAGATCGAGATCGGGCGCGATTTGTTGCAACGCCGGGACAACGACATCGCGTACGACACCTTCTGCCGTCGGGATCAAGTGGATGCCACCAACGCCAACGAGGTTTGGTTCGATGAATGAAAGTGTGTCTTTCCAAAATGGGCTCGTCAAATCGACGATGCAATCCAAGCGGCCGAAGACGGTGTGAAACTGATTGTGACTTGCGCCCCACGTATCCCACAGCCATTTCGCTTCGAGTTCTTCGAGCGGGACGACTTCGCGAATGTTGAAATCTTTGAGGTAGAGTTCCGGCATTCGCTTGAGCGCGCCGACGAGCGTGAGCGAGACGTAATGAAAATAATTCATCTGCTCGGAGAAGATGCCGGCGGGGCGCAGCATCACGTTGATCGTTTCTTGGACACCGTCGCGATAATAGGAGAGTTCGCGGCGCGTGGCTTGTTCGCGCACCTGTTGCGCGAGCGCGGAGAGTTTTTCCGGCGACATACCGAAAAAGACTTGGCGGATGCGGCTGTCGAGCGAGACGCCGCGCAAACCACGTTCATCAGCGGGAGTCATCGGAGCGACCATCGTGATCCTCCTGAGTGCGACCGCCGACCGATGACAGCCGACCGCCGCAGAGGGATGAGATTATTTCGGAGGCATTGTAACACAAGGGCGGAAAATCGCCAATGGGGATTCAAAGGGGCGAGAAACGCCTAAAATCGCCTCTCGCCCCGCTACCATCTATGTGATATACGTCTGATATGCCACTAGTATTCTACCACCCAACGACTCTGTTCGCGCATAAATTGCTGGACATAGTACGGTCCCAACGCACTCTTGCCCGTACTGCCGCTGCCCTTCCAGCCGCCAAACGAGTTGATGCCGGGCCACGCGCCGGTCGTCGCGCCCGCGCGGCGGTTGGAGTACGTTACACCGGCTTGGATGTGATCGAAGAAATACGCAATTTCTTTCTTGTCGTGACTGTAAATGCCGGCGCATAAACCGTACGCCGAGTTGTTCGCTTCGGTCATTGCCTCTTCAAACAAATCGACGCCGGTCACAACGAGGAATGGCAGGAACAATTCTTCCTGGAACAATTTGTGCGTCTTGGGCAATTCTACGATGGCTGGCTCAACAAAGAATCCGCGCGCGAGGTCACCTTCTTTGATTTGCTTACCACCAAAGAGGAATTTGCCGCCGGCTTTGCGCGCATCCTCCGCCGATTTCAAATACAGATCGACCGCATCCTGATTGATGACCGGACCCATGAACGTTTCTTTCTTCGTCGGGTCACCCACCTTGACGCGATTCTGCGTGTACTCAACGAGCAGTTTCAAGAATTGATCCTTGACTTTGTTATGCACGTAAACGCGCGAACACGCCGAACATTTTTGTCCATCAAAGCCGAACGCCGCGCGCATCACGCCTTCCGCCGCTTCGTCGATGTCCGCGCTTTCGCACACGATTGCCGGATTCTTGCCGCCCATTTCGGCGATGACCGGCTTGGGAAATTTCGTCGCAAAATTTTTATACAACTTCATGCCGATGTCGTACGAGCCGGTAAAGATCATCGCATCGACGCCGGGATTCTCCTGCAATTCTGCGCCCACCGATGAACCGGGACCAACCATCAAATTGAAAACGCCGTTCGGCAAACCGGCATCGGCGAAGGCATGATAGATTTCGTACCCGGCAACCGGTGATTCGGACGATGGTTTGAACACGACCGTGTTGCCGGCAACGAGCGCGCCCGCGCTCATCCCGGTCGCCAACGCGAACGGAAAATTCCACGGTGCGATGACACCCCACACGCCGTACGGTCGCAGAACACTCGTCGTCTTTTGCCCGGGTCCCGGCGATTCCAACTTCATCACGTACCCTTTGTGCTTTTCCATCACCGCGCAATAATAACGAATCAGTTCCGCCGTCTCGTTCACTTCGGCAAGCGCCTCGGCGCGATTCTTGCCCACCTCGAACGCCATCCACGCCGAAAGTTCAAACCGCCGCGCGACGATCAAATCGGCGGCACGACGCAGGATCGTGATGCGGTCGCGGTAATCCATCGCGCTCCATTTTTCGAATGCGACGCGCGCGGCTTGAATGGCATAGCGCGTATCTTCGCGCGTGCCTTTGGGAAAATGACTGACAATCATTTTCGTATCGACCGGGCTGGGATGTGCAAATTCGCCGGCGGATGAAACGCGCGCGGCGTTGTTCACATAGTTGGAAAAATGTTTGCCTAATTGTTTGCGGACTTTGGCAACCGCAGTTTCGTACTGCTTGTCGTCGTCCGGCGTAACCGCCAGCGTTGCGTACGTGATGCGCGGAACCGGCGCGGGTTTGGCGGGCGTCGCTTTGAACTTGGGCGATGCTTTGTCGGCAACTTTTTTCTTTGGCATAAGACTCCTCCTTGAGTTAGGTGATTGGGTGATTAGGTGATTAGATTATTGGAGCGGCAAAATTGTACCCTCAATCAAGCACGGTGTCAAAAGGGCAGTTTTCCATCTCGGGTCATTTTTGGTATAATGGCAATACAACTGCCCACCGTTCACCGAGGTCTTTAATGCCGGATCGCGTTGTGTCACCCAAACCAACTGAAGACGAAGGCAAGTTCGAACTCTCGCTGCGTCCCAAACGTATCGAGGAGTACATCGGTCAGGACAAGGTCAAACAAAACTTGAAAATCCTGATTGAGGCGGCAAAGGCGCGTGAAGAAGCCATCGATCACGTTTTGCTGTACGGTCCGCCCGGGCTGGGCAAGACGACGCTCGCCAACATCATCGCAAACGAAATGCGCGTGTCGATCAAAACAACTTCGGGTCCCGCCATCGAACGTCCCGGCGATCTTGCCGCGATTCTGACTAACTTGCACAAAGGCGATGTGTTGTTCGTCGATGAAATTCACCGGCTCGCGCGCCCGGTCGAAGAAGTGCTGTACCCGGCGATGGAAGATTTTCAACTCGACATCATCATTGGCAAAGGACCGAGCGCGCGGAGCATTCGTTTGAACTTGCCGCGCTTTACAATCATCGGCGCGACGACCCGGTTTGCGATGATGTCCGCGCCGTTGCGCGACCGATTTGGCGCGGTGTATCGTTTGGATTTTTACGATCAAAGCGCGATGGAAACGATTGTGCATCGATCCGCCGGCATCCTGGGTGTCGCCATCGATCCGGACGGCGTCCGGAAAATTGCACAACGCGCACGCGGTACGCCGCGCGTTGCGAATCGTTTGTTGAAACGCGTCCGCGATTTCGCGCAAGTCCGCGCCGATGGCTCGATCACGGCGAGCGTCGCCGGTCAAGCGCTCGCGATGCTCGAAGTCGATGCGCTGGGTTTGGACGACGTGGATCGCAAAGTTCTGCGCGCGATCATCGAAAAATTTTCCGGCGGTCCGGTCGGCTTGGAAACGATTGCCGCGTCGATCAGCGAAGAAGCGGACACGATTATGGATGTGTACGAACCGTACCTTTTGCAACTGGGTTTCTTGGATCGGACGCCGCGCGGGCGCGTGGCAACCAAACGCGCGTACGAACACCTGGGATTGAAATTCCCGGAATCGCCGCAGGAACGGTTGCTGTGAAAAATTTGGACGAAGCGCGGCGACAATATTTGCAAGATCCATTTTCAACTCGCTTGGCGCGCCTTGCCGCAAATCTTCAACGCATCGCTTTATTTTTAGAAAAGCAAGATTCCGATTCCATCACCGAGTTAATCGACGAATGCCGGCAATCGATTGAATGGAGTGCGCCGGACTTGCGACCCGATCGCGTTGAAGACGCCGCGTATTTAGTCGATGTTCAGCGCGGTCTGACACGTTGGAAATCGAACTGGGATCAAGTTCAAGCAAATTCGGTTCAACGTCAACAACTGATCGAACAAGTGCGCGAATGGTCGGTGGAAATTTTGTACATCTCTGGTCTCGTCGACGAATGAACTCCTCGAAACTGCCTACTGCTTACTGCCTTCTGCTTTCCGGCATTTTCCTCGCTCACTCGCTCTTTTACTTTTGGGCGCTCGGCACCGACGCGGTGGACGACGCGTACATTTCATTTCGGTACGCGCAAAACGCAATTCGCGGTTACGGTTTAGTGTTCAACGCCGGCGAGCGCGTCGAAGGATTCACCAACTTTTTGTGGACGGCGCTGATGATTCCGCTCGAAGGCGCGGGCGTCGATGTTGGCCGCACGAGTATGTTGCTGGGCGCGTTGCTCGCGCTTGCGCTAATGTGGCTCGTCGTACGCTTTGCCAAAATTGTCGCTGCGCCGCGCGGCACCGGCATTTTGGCGGCGGCGCTTCTCGCCGTCGATGGCTCGTTCGTCTTGTGGTCGATCAGCGGACTGGAAACAGTAATGTTCGCGTTTCTGATTTTTGCTGGCGGATTGCTGTACGTGCGCGAACAAGACGGCAGAAGACCGATGACCGATGACCGAAATCCATCTTCCGTTCTCCCTCTTCCATCGAATTTTCCATTTAGCGGAATCTTTTTCGCGCTCGCCGCGATGACACGCCCGGAAGGATTATTCGTCTTCGCGATCACCGTCGCACATCAAGCCGCGTGGCGATTGCTCACCGAACGTCGCTTGTTCACGTTGCGCGACATTTTGCGCGGCGTTGCGTTCGCGGCGATTTTTGCGCCGTACTGGCTCGGGCGTTGGTATTATTACAAATCGTTTTTGCCCAATTCATTCCACGCCAAAGTGTCGGCGTCAGGACCGGCGGCGCAAATTCAACGCGGGTGGAATCATTTGGCACAGTTTGTCGGCGTGCATTTGGGCTGGGTGATTACAATCCCGCCAATTGTGGCATTATCGTCGATTGTACGGTCTGCGGTCAAAAATCGGCGGTCGTTTTGGATCAGCTATTTTACGATGATTATCATTCCATACTCGGCGTACATCGTCTATGTCGGCGGCGATTGGTCGGTTGGGCGATTTTTCGTACCGTTCCTGCCGATGTTCTACCTGCTGTTTTCCACAGGTCTTGTGGATATGTGGAAATGGTTTGTGGAATCACGCGTGGCAAGTTGGGGAGAACGTCTTGTACACTTGGGCAAAATTGGCGTTATGTTGCTAGTTTCAGCAATTTTCTTGTGGTCATCGTGGGGAGGCGAATACGGGATTTACATTCGCAGTTTCGATGCTGGACGCGCCACCGAAGCGCGGGTTACAATGGGAAAATGGCTCAAAGCAAATGCGCCGCGCGGCACGCTCATCGCCGTCGATGCGGCAGGACAGGTCCCGTACTTTTCCGAATTACCAACAATCGATATGTTTGGCATTAACGATCTCCATATTGGGCGCTTGCCTGTCCCGACACTTGGACAAGGAACGCCCGGTCATGAGAAATTCGATTTAACTTACGTAATAGCGCGGCAGCCAGAATATGTTGTGATTTACGGAAACCTTCTGGATAATGTCAAAGAGTACGAACGTGCACCAATCGAATGGACAGATGATCCAGAGTTGCTCAAATTTCTAACGTTGTATCGACGGAGGAAATAAGGTGGAAGACATCGGAAAAATGCTGTTGATTTTCGGATTGAGTGTTACTATTCTGGGGGCTTTTTTAGCAATCGGCGGAAGGATACCGGGATTTGGACGCTTACCCGGCGATCTCATCTTTCAAACCGAGAATTTTTCCTGCATGATTCCTTTAGCAACCTCGATCATACTCAGCATTGTGCTTACTCTTTTGCTTAATCTCCTTCTCCGTTTGATTAATAGATAAGTGTAGTACTAGTAGGGGGTGTGGAAATGTGCAGATGGAGAACGGCTGTACCAAAGTACACAAAAGAGCGGATGGAAGAAAAATTTATCCCCTAGATATATGAAACGCATAATTTGACTGATGTGCATCACTTGTGTGAGTAAAATCGGTTTCAAGTACAAGATATTCAGCACAATCTATAGTGGTCTATACAAGGGAAAAGCACGATTTGTAGGGCAAACCTTAAGCACGAATGTCAAGTTATCCCCATAAAGGTCTGATTATCCCCAAATATGACCTACTTATCCACACATCCACAGTTTTTTCCACTTGTGGAAAACCGATTGTAGTAAACATAAACGGAGGCGATTTGCCTCCGTTTTTCATCCTTTCACCTGATATAAACGTTCCTTAATTGCCAGAACCTCGCGTCTTCGATTGTCGTCCGTCTCGATTTGTTCGGTAATTTTATCGTGAGCGTACATTACAGTGGTATGATCGCGTCCGCCCAGCACATCGCCGATTTGCGGGAGCGATGCATCAGTTTCTTCGCGCAACAGGAACATTGCAACTTGGCGCGGCAGGACAACTTCTTTATTGCGACTGCGCCCGGTCAAATCGTCGATGGCAACGTTGTAAAAACTGGCAACCGCTTCAAGCACCTGTTCGACGGTTACCGGTTTATGGCGCAAGATATCTTGAAGCACGGTGTTTGCCAAATCAACCGTCATCGTCGATTTCATGAGTTGCGCGTACCCCAACACCCGCGTTAGCGCGCCCTCAAGCTCCCGGATATTGCTCTGAACTTTGTGCGCAATAAAGTCGATGACGTCCATCGGAACCACCGCGCCAAGCGCGTCTGCTTTAGTACGCAAGATGGCAATCCGCATTTCCAGATCCGGCGGCTGAATATCCGTGATCATTCCGCCTTCAAAGCGCGAGCGCACGCGCTCTTCGAGTGTGGGAATCGCGCGCGGATGTCGATCGCTGGAGATCACGATTTGCTTGTTCGCGGCGTGCAAATGATTGAAGGTGTGAAAGAATTCTTCCTGGGTCGATTCTTTACCGGCGATGAATTGAATGTCATCGATGAGTAACACATCGATCTCGCGATAGATGCGGCGGAATTCATTCGTCGCTTGATTGCGGATCGCGTTAATGAGATCGTTCGTGAACGTTTCGGACGAGACATACAAAACGCGTCGCCCTTTGACCGTGGGATGTTGTCCCAGCGCGTGGAGCAAATGCGTCTTGCCTAGCCCAGTCCCGCCGTAGATGAACAACGGGTTGTACGATTCACCGGGATGTTCAGCAACGGCGAGCGCGGCGGCATGCGCCAAACGATTCGAGTTGCCGACGATGAACGTTTCGAACGTGTATTTGGGATTCAAGGGACGCGCGCGCCCCATCAAATCTGTGGCTGGTGATTTAGAAACAGGTTGTTCATCCATCGCGATTTTTTCCGATCGCGGTTCTTGCAACAGAGACGATGCCACATCCGCTCCGCTTGAACCGTTGCCATTACGTGGCGCGTTCTTATCCTTGACGACGTACTGGATTGAAACCGATTCGCCGACGATGCCGGTTACGGTGCGTTGAATGGTTGCCTGTAAACGATTTTCCAGCCACTCTTTAGCGTACGCGCTGTGTACGCCGACCGTCATCGCACCATTATTATACTCAATTGCGTGCGTAGGTCTAACCCACGTGTCGAACGTGGCTTTGGTCATTTGCAGTTGCAATTCGCCCAGTGTCGCGTGCCAAATATCTTGTGCATTCATGATGACAATTAAAAATGAAAAATTAAAATTGGGAACTGAACTTGAGGGGCGCAGACATTCTAATCCAATTTGATACGACAATCAATACATCTACCTTAAAAAAGAATGTATGCGTTGGGTTTTTAAGATTGAAGCTTGGATTGATTCAATCTTGCGTGTTGTGGAAAAAGCGTGAATGAGTTTGAGCGATAAAAATTTTCGGACGTGTGTATACGAGATATAGTAGAGCATTTCAAAATCAAACACAATCCTTGTGGACACAACGATTAAATCTTGGGGATTGGTTGTGGAAAAGATGTGTGCTATAATCCGCCGCAATGCGAAAAACAATTCTACTAGTATCTGCCGTCGTGCTGCTCCTGTTGAGCGGGGTGTTGTACTATCTGGCAACTGAAACGCGCGAGCTCAAAGGTTTTGTGCATGATGCGATGACGAATGCGCCGATTGAAAACGCTAAAATCGCCATCGCCGGTTTTTCTACGACGACAGACGCGCTGGGTCAATACGCAATTCGAATTCCGCGCGGCACGTACACGCTGGTTGCGGAAAGCGACGGCTATGATATCACGTACACCGAATTGAACGGCGACGATTTGTTCACGCGCGCGTTCGCCGTTGATTTTGTTTTGCAACCCAGCCGGCTGGTCATCACCGTGCGCGATTCGGAAACGCAACAACCAATCTCCAACGCTCAAGTCGTCGTCGAGGCTAAATCGCTCGCGACGAATGCAAAAGGCATTTTGGAAGTGCGCGGCGTCAAAACCGGGACATCGATTGCGGCACACATGCCCGGTTATCTGCCCACCGCTGTTGTGTACGACGGCAAAGGCAATTTCGATTTGCCGCTTGCGCCAAACGCCGTGAATGTTGTCGTGACCAATCAGTACACGACTAGACCGATTGCGAACGCAAAAATCCAAGCGAGCAATCAAACACTCACAAGCGACACCCAGGGACGTGCAACATTCCGTCGCATCAAGTCCGGCGCGACGATTACCGCAACCGCCAACGGATTTGAAAACGCGACCACGCCGTTCGATGGAAAAGATATTCACTTTGTACTGCGGCCTACCACATTCGACGGCACAGTCATCGACGCATCAACGAATCAACCGATCAGCGGCACACTCGTTTATTTTGGCAACAACATTGTGACGACGAACGCCAAAGGCGAATTCCATCTTGACAATGTGCCGGCAAAAGCATCGCTCACATTCAAAGTTCCCGGCTATCGCAAAATGCAAATCGATATCAGCGGCACGACACAACGCGAGCTCAAACTCACACCGTTTCTTGTCAAAGGCATTCATTTGCCGTTTGGCATCACCGAAGAACGCTGGCGCGAAGTTGTCGATCTGATTTCCAAAACGGAATTGAACGCCGTCGTAATCGATGTTAAAGCCGAGCGGGGTCGTTTGATGTGGGACAGCCAGGTTCCGCTCGCCAAGCAAATTGGCGCGGCGTATTTGCAAGGCGTCGATCTCAAACGCGTGATCGAAGATTGTAAGACGCGCGATATTTATTGCATCGCGCGCCTGCCGGTCTTTCAAGATAATTTGCTTGCCTCGTCGCGTCCAACGCTTGCCGCGCGTCTTGCCAACGGTGCGGTGTTCACCGAAACCGGCGGACAGCAGTGGCTCAATCCATTTTTGCAAGACAATTGGAATTATGTGATCGCGCTCGCTAAAGAAATTGCGGCAATGGGATTCGACGAAATTCAATTTGATTACGTCCGTTTCCCCGGCATTGTCAACACGATTGCGTGGGGCGCTGATTATAACGAAGAGACGCGCATCGCGGCGATCACCGGTTTTCTAGCGCGCGCGCAAAAAGAATTACGTCCGACCGGCGTTTTCGTGTCCGCCGATGTGTTTGGTTTGACGACGGCAACCGACGACGATCAACACACCGGGCAGCGTCTGCGCGACCTGGGTCCGTATCTCGATTACGTTTCGCCGATGGTTTATCCCGACACGTGGGTGGAAGCGCGCGATTTGTTGACACGCGGTTTGCAGATCAAGAATTGTGCAGAAGCGAATCTTTGCCCGTACGAGGTGATTTACCACAGTTTCAAACGCGCGGCAGAAAAAACGACGACCAAAGTGCGATTATGGTTGCAAGCGTACGCGGGGCGCGGCAATTTTGGAGTGGAGCAATATCGCGTTCAGAAAAAAGCCGCGACTGAAGCGGGCAGTCTCGGCTGGATGTTTTGGAATGGGCAGGGCATTTACGATCCTAAGGTTTTTGATTCCAAATAAAAATCGCACTGCCAAGACGCGAAGAGCGCAAAGAAAACATTTTTAAACTTGGCGTCCTTTGCGTCTTCGCGGTTCCAAAGAATTTACTTCTTGGTGCTGATCAACTGCGCGATGATTTTCCAGTTCGCTTTTGGAAAGGCATAATGCTCCAGATCACCCGGCGCAATCCACTTCCACGCGGCGCAACCAATCGCGCGCGGACGCCCGCTCACCCAGCGACAATGAAACGCGTGCAGCGTGATACTGAAATGTGAATACGCATGATCGATGACGGCAAATTCTTTTTCCACGTTCACTTGAATTCCGAGTTCTTCTTTTACTTCGCGCCGCACGCACGCTTCAAGTGATTCGTCCTTGTCACAATGCCCGCCCGGAAATTCCCACAATCCGCCGAGCAAATCCTTGTCAAAGCGTTTGGTAATCAAAATCTTGCCGCGCTTCCAAATCACGCCCACCGCAATTTCGTGGTGCGGCAATTTTCCTCTCTGTGATTTCACAGGTAATTTGTTTTGCAAGCCCAATCGCCGCGCCTGACACGTTCGATGTAACGGACACGTGCCACATTGTGGATTGCGCGGCGTGCAAATCGTCGCGCCAAGTTCCATCAAACCTTGATTGAAATCGCTGGCGCGTCCGCGTGGCAAAAGATTTTCCGCAAGCATCCACAATTCTTTTTGTGTTCCGCTGTTTTTCGGATCACGTTTGATGTTGAAATATCGACACAACACGCGCACGACATTTCCATCGACAACGGGCGCATCGCGTTTGAACGCGATACTCGCAATCGCGCCGGCGGTGTAACGCCCGATGCCGGGAAGCGTGAGTAATTCAGCGACGGTGCTGGGAAGTTGTCCGCCAAATCGCGCGACGATTTCTTGCGCGGCGCGATGTAAATTGCGCGCGCGGGCGTAATAACCCGCGCCTTCCCACGCCTTTAACACCGCGTCGAGTTTTGCGTTGGCGAGCGCTTGCACATTTGGAAATCGCGCGAGGAAGCGTTCGTAGTACGGAATCACCGTTGCAACTTGTGTCTGTTGCAGCATGATTTCCGAAATCCACACGCGGTACGGATCGTGCGCGTCGCGTCGCCACGGCAGATCGCGTTTGTGTTTCGCGTACCACGAAAGCAGTCGAGTGGCAAATGGTTTTCTGCCTACTGCCTTCTGCCTACTGCCTATTGTTCTACTACTTACTGTTTTCCCGCGTCCCATTCTTCCCGCAAAATACTCATCAAATATTCGTCATGAAATTTGCCGTGGCGATACAACCCTTGCCGATGCGCACCGACGCGGCGAAAGCCGGCTTTTTCGTAACAACGCATTGCGCGCGGATTGAAATCGTACACCTCCAACTCGATCAGATTCAACCCAAGTTCTTCAAACGCAAACCGCAATAGCGTTTTCGTCGCGTCGGTGCCGTACCCTTTGCTCCAATAATTCTTATCGCCGATGAAAATACCAAACACTGCTTTGCGATTCTTGAAATCGATGTTGTGCAAACCGCAATTGCCGATCAACGTGTTGTCGTCGAGCGTCAGAATCGCAAACACAAAACTGTCTTTTGACTTGCGCCGATTTTCGAACCAATCGGTTTCATCTTCCAAATTGAACGGCGCGGAAATACCGGGATTCATAAACTGCGAAATTTCCCAATCGTTCAGCCATTCCACATACTTGGGCAAGTACTCGCGTTGCACGGCGGCGAGCTGCACTTTTTCTCCGCGAAACATAGCGACCTCCGAATTTTCGATTGCGGGGCAGTATAGCATGTTTTGGATGTACCAACAATTTGGATAAATCGCTACAACGCGGTACAATTAAAGCAGATCGATCTACAATGGGAAGTTGAAAATGAAAGAATTTATTGATGGTGCAGAAGCAATCGTGCGCGGCGCGTTGGCGGCGGGCTGTAATTTTTTCGCCGGTTATCCCATCACGCCCGCCACGCCGATTCTCCTGCGAATGTTGCGTGAACTACCAAAAATCGGCGGCATCGGCATTCAAGGCGAAGACGAAATCGCCAGCATCGGAATGTGCATTGGCGCGGCGATGACCGGAATGAAAGCACTGACCGCAACGAGCGGACCCGGCATCAGTTTGTATTCCGAAAATATCGGGATGGCGATGATGGGCGAAGTCCCGCTCGTCATCGTCGATGTGATGCGGCAGGGTCCTGCGACCGGCGGCGCAACGACGGCGGCGCAAGGCGATGTACAATTTCTGCGCTGGTGCACGAGCGGCGGTTTTCCGGTGATTGCGTTATGTCCCAGCAATCTGGCGGAATGTTTTACGTTGACGATGCGCGCGTTCAATCTAGCGGAACGCTTTCGCGCGCCAGTGTTTATCGCCACCGATAAAGAAATGGTTGCTACGCAACAAAGCGTGGACACAGCTACGTTTCAGAAAATCGCAATCGTCAATCGCACGTACGCGCCGGCGAACAGCGAGTTCATTCCGTATCAAATCAAAAAACTTGCCGACGT
Organism: Anaerolineae bacterium; assembly: GCA_034435055.1. Taxonomy (GTDB): domain Bacteria; phylum Chloroflexota; class Anaerolineae; order UBA4142; family UBA4142; genus DAOTXS01. The sequence goes on from DAOTXS010000031.1 coordinate 35,062, forward strand.
GCCGGCATTTTCGCCGATTGGCGGCGAACACCTCACCCGCTTTACCACGTCGATGCACGACGAGCGCGGAATGTTGACCAAGAAACCATCGAACGTGAACAAGACGAGCCGGCATCTGTACCAAAAAATCGACGCGCACCGGGGTGAATTGGAATTCACACGATTCGATCTTGATGAAAGTGCGCGCACACTTGTCGTGAGTTACGGCACCTCCGCGCGTTCGATGATTCAAGCGGTCCGCAATGCGCGCGTGGCGGGCAAGCGCGTTGCGATGCTGACGATTCAATCACTCTTCCCGGTGCCAGAGCAATCATTGCGCAATGCGTTGCGCGATATAACGCGCGTGATTGTGCCAGAACTAAACCTGGGTCAGTATCGTTTGGAAGTTGAACGCATCGCGGCAACCGTCGATTCGCGCCCGCAGGTGATTGGCGTGAATCGCGTCGATGGTGAGTTGATCGAGCCAGCGGAAATCGAGGAGCAGATCATCTAACGGAGAAGGCAATGGCAAAAATCGCGGTAGTCACGGACAGCGCGGCGTGCGTTCCAATTGCGCTCAAACAATCGCTCGGCATCTTTGAGATTCCGTTTGAACTTGTGTGGGATGGCGTGGTGTATCGTGACGGCGTCGATCTTTTGCCGGCAGAATTTTATCGTCGTTTCCGTGCGCAGGTTCACACGCATCCCACCACATCGCAACCGCCACTCGGCGCGTTCGTTTCGCTGTACACGCAACTGAGCAAACAAACCGACGGTATCGTTTCGATTCACGTGGCTGGCGAAATGACCGGCACGGTGCGAACGGCGCAACTGGCGGCAGCCCAAGTCGATGCGGTGCCGATTCGCGTTTTGGATTCACGTACCGCAACGATTGCCGAAGGATTTGTGGTGCTCGCGGCGGCGCGCGCGGCGAACACCGGCGGAACTTTCGATCAAGTCGTTGATGCGGCGCAACGCGTGATTGACCGGGTCGATTTTTTTGCGACGCTGAAAACGTTGGAGCACATTCACCGCGGCGGACGCTTGGGTGAAGCGGCAACCTTGCTCGGCAGTCAGTTGAAGATTGCGCCGATATTGAATTTGAAAAACGGACGCGTGAGTGTCGTTGGTATGACGCGTTCGTGGAAACACGCGCTCGAAGAAATAATCGATTTGTCCGCTGATCGCTTGAAAGGTAAAACAAAAATCCGCGCCTCGGTGTTCCACGCCGATGCGTCGGTGGATGCCACGTGGTTGGGAGAACAGTTTTGCTCACGCGTGGCGTGTGCGGAATTTTACATCACCGAGTTTTCACCGGTGATGGGCGCGCACACGGGTCCGGATGTAGTCGGAATTGCTTTTTATGCTGACGATTGATTCGTTCGTTTTGATTGTGGCAAGTTATTTGTGGGGTTCGATTTCGCCTGCGTATCTCGTCGCGCGACTTGGGAAAGGCATCGACCTGCGGCAGTACGGCACCGGCACTGTTGGCGGTTCGAATGTCGGAAAACAAATTGGCATCGCCTGGATGTTTGCTGTTGGCGCGCTGGATGTGTTGAAAGGGTTGTTGCCACCGGCGCTGGCGCGTGACTGGGGCTTTGGTCCCGGCGTTGCAATTGCGGTGAGTCTGGCAACGGTCATCGGCCATAATTGGTCAGCGTACCTCGGGTTCAAAGGTGGACGCGGCATTGGAACAACGGTTGGCATGTTGTTGGCGTGGGACATGTGGCTCGCGATGGTCTTGTTGTTCGCGCTAGCGGTTGGGTTGATCATCAAACAAGGCGCGCCGAGTTCTGCCCTCGGTTTGATTCTGCTCGCGCCAGTTTCATCGCTGATTGGCGATGCGCCGGAAATTGCGTGGGGATGCGGGTTACTCGCGCTGATTATTTTCATTAAACGATTGGAAGCCAATCGATTGCCATTGCCGCGCGACGCCAAAGACAAAAGAGCCGTGCTTTGGCGACGGCTCTGGCTGGATCGCGATATTGCCTCCGATCAAATATGGCAGGCGCGCGGACGTATCGATTAATCGCGCAGAACTTGCGCGACCAACGCGCCGACGCGCGGATTGTTCCAATAACGATGTGATTCTAATCGACTGCGCGCGCCGTCGATGCGTTCATCGCGCACCGGGTACGTTGGAAACACTGAGGCAATTGGCGCGGCAACGAGATCACGCGGCGCGTACAGATTCAACCACCGGCGTACCGTTTGCGGATTGATCGCGCCGAGATTGGCATTGCGTTGACCGGTTTTGACCAACGTGTTCAGTGGACAACCGAGGGTAATCCACGCGGCGATGTTGTAACGATATGCTTCTTCGCGCAAGACATCGAACGCGACGAGACACCCGAGACTCTCGCTGATCAAAACGATTTCGTAGCCGTGTCGTGTGAGTTCAGCGAGGGTTTGACGCAAACGATCACGAATGGCTTCGCGGCGGCGCGAGGGAATCAAATACGCAATGACGCCATCGACGCCGTTGACGGTGCGATGAAGTGTATCGGCAATGTGTGCGACGATATGAACCGCGTGCCGCGACGGACGCCCAAGCAAAAATTCGGCGAGGGAATGTAAACGCGCAATTGTCCACGCGCCGATGCGGGTAACGCGCGCGCCGGCATCGATCATATCGCCCCACCAGACCGGGTGATGAAGCGGCGTTGATCCCAAATGCTTGGCGATGGTTTGCATCTGGGCGATGCCAAAAGTATTGGCGGTGCGCCCGGTGCCGTGAATAGTTACAATGACTCGACTCATCGTGACAGAAAGAAAACTGCGCGGGAAACTTGCGCAGTTCATCGTGAACCCAATATAGCACACGTTGCCTTTGGATGCAACAGGAGAACAGTACTGTGATCGGTCAATTTATTCAAACGTATCGCAACCTTGAACGCAAATATCCATTCTGCCCGGGTTGTTCGCATTCCCTCGTGCTCGATCAACTGAACGCCGCGCTCGTCAAACTGCAACTCGATCCGCACCAAGTCGTCATCGTAACCGATATTGGTTGCGTGGGGATGAGTGATCAATATTTCGAGGTGAACGCATTTCACGGTTTGCACGGTCGCGCGATTACGTACGCGACCGGCATCAAGTTGGCAAATCCGGATTTGAAGGTCATCGTGTTGATGGGTGACGGCGGTGCGGGCATCGGCGGCGCGCACTTGCTCAACGCCGCGCGGCGCAATATCGGCATTACTGTTTTGGTGATGAACAATTTGAATTTTGGAATGACCGGCGGTGAGCATTCCGTTACGACGCCGCACGGCGCAAACACGTCGTCGACTCGCTTTGGCAATCTTGAGCGCCCGCTCGATATTTGCGCGACGGTTGCGGTGAACGGCGCATCGTTTGTCTTTCGCGGCACCGCGTTTGATAAAGATTTATCGGAAAAAATTATCGACGCGATCCAAACGCCCGGCTTTGCGTTGCTCGACATTTGGGAATTGTGTACCGCGTACTATGTGCCGAACAATGATTTTTCCAAAAACGCGCTAATGCAAACGATGCAGGAATCGAATTTTTCGGCGGGCGTTCTTCAAAAACGCGCTTACCCGGAACTCGCGCGGGCGTACCGTAAACTCGCCACGCAAGAACAAAGCAAACCGGTTTTGCCGCCGCAAGCACTTGAACAAAAGTACGACAGCGTGCTGACGCAACCGACGCGCCTCATTCTTGCCGGCGCGGCGGGCGGCAAAGTAAAATCGACGGCGAGCGCGTTGGCAATTGGCGGAATGTTGAGCGGCTTGTGGGTGGCGCAACGCGACGATTATCCGACGACGGTGATGAGCGGTTATTCGGTGTCGGAAATTATTTTGAGCCGCGAGGAAATTTTCTACACTGGCATCGATCAGCCGGACATTCTGGCGGTGCTGTCATCGGAAGGATTATCGCAAGTGCCGCGCCAACTGCGCGCGATGAATGAAACGCAAACGGTGTACGTCGTACCGGAACTCGCCGAGCAAATTCAAACGCGCGCGCGCAAAATCGTTTTCAACTTTCGCGCCCCGCCCGGCAAAAAATCGTTGGCGGTGATGACGGCGGCGGCAATCGTGCGTCATTCAAATTTGTACCCTCTTGACGCGTTCCGCGAAGCGATTATGATGGGGCAACGCGAAGAAATCGCGCAGGAAAATTTACGCGCGATCGAAGCGAGTGCGATGATCTTGTAAAGGAGGAAGTAGTGAACATCAAGGTGCGTGGATTTGAAATGGCGTACGAAGATACCGGCGGCGCTGGAATTCCGTTATTGCTCATTCACGGTTTTCCACTCGATCACACATTGTGGTCAGCGCAAATCAAACATCTCGCCGATGTTGCGCGCGTCATCGCGCCGGACTTGCGCGGCTTTGGCGAATCCACGCCAAGCGTGCCGGGCGACGCGGTAACGATGGACACGTACGCCGACGATTTGCGCGCGTTGCTCGACGCGCTTGGTATCAAAAGCGCGGCGATTGCCGGATTATCGATGGGCGGGTACATTGCGTTTGCCTTTTATCGCAAGCACGCGGCGCGCGCGCGTGCCTTGATTCTGGCGAACACCAAAGCCGGCGCGGATTCGCCGGAAGGCAAAAAGGCGCGCGACGACAATGCCACACTGGTGCGCGAAAAAGGCGTCGCCGAAATTGCGGAACGCATGTTGCCGAAGATGCTCACGCCGAAAACTATCGCGGAAAAAATCGATGTGGCGAACACCGTGCGCACGATGATGTCCCGGCAACCGGTCGATGGTGTGGTCAGCGCGTTGATGGCGATGCGTGATCGCCCCGATTCTACGCCGACGCTCGCGCAAATTTCGGTGCCGACGTTAATCATCACCGGCGCGGAGGATAATTTGATTCCGCCGAAAGAATCAGAGTTGATGCGCGACGCGCTCCGCGTGCCCGGCGCGCGGTTGGTGGTGATGCCCGGCGCGGCGCATTTATCGAATGTGGAACAGCCGGAGATGTTCAATCAAGCGGTGCGCGAATTTTTGAAATTGGTGAAATAAGAACAATGCGCCCGGAAATTTCCGGGCGCATTGTTCTGCTGAGAGCGCGTCCGATCCCTACGGACGCTGGCGAAATTCGATTTCGGCGTGGCCGCCTTTGAGTTCGACATCGGCGTAAATGTTCAACCCCAACGGAATCACGCGCCACACGCCGGTGCACGCGTGCGCAAATTCAACATAGTATGGTCCGCGTTCCGGTTTCGCGCCGGTCAATTTCGGTTCGCTGATCCAACTACCGTCGGTCGTCGCCACCACGACGGGCCAATCCGTTCGATTCTGAACGAACGTGCCAAGCGAACACGGTCCAGTCCCGGTTGTGTTCACGAGCAAAACCGCTTCCCAGGTTCCGGATAATGGGCCCGGCACGGACACGGAAGACGCGCTCGACGATGGAATCACCACGACCGGCACCGAAGATGCCGATGACGATGCGGGCGGCGGCAATACCACGACCGGCACGGAAGACGCGGACGATGAAGCCGGCGGCGGCAAGACAACGACGGGCGGTTTAACCGGCGGCACATAGACCGGCGGCAGTGGTTGATAAACCGGCGGATTGATTGGGGCGACACCGCCCGGGATGAACAAACGTTGACCGACCCACAAGAGCGATGGATTCGCCAGGTTGTTGGCGATCTGAATCGCGTACACTGACGAACCGTACCGCGCGGCGATCAGTGACAGCCACTCGCCGGGGCGGACGATGTGATAAACGCCTTGCGGTGGAACTGGGATGGGTTGCGGCACCGGTTGCGGAACATAGTGACCCGGGATGCGCAAGGTCTGTCCGACGTAAATCCAATAATTGTACAGCCCGTTCGCTTGCATCAACGCGGCAACCGTCGTGCCGTGCCGATTCGCAATCGAAAAAAGTGTGTCGCCCGCTTGCACCACGTACGTGCCGGTAGTCGGCGGGAGTGGCGCAGAACCGGTGGGAATCACCAAGCGCTGACCAATGTAAATGAAATTCGCGTTCCGCATTCCGTTTGCCGCCATGATTGCGTTCATCGTCGTGCCGTAGCGGTTTGCAATCGAAAAGAGTGTGTCGCCCCAGCGCACGACGTGCACCAAAGGCGAATTTGCCGACGCGGTGCCGCTGGATCCAACGACGCCAAGAATCAGTCCAAATAGAAAAACGGCAACTAGAATCAATCGAAAAGACTTGCGCATTTTATCTTTCCTCCTTGCGGCGAGTTGCGGCGCGCGGTTTGGCTTTGCGTTTCGATAAGCGGGCGGGCGGCGATGCGTGCTTCTTTTGGATCGGCGTTACGATTTTGCGCGGCGCGGCGGTTTCGGAATTTTCCAACGCGGCAAGTTCCTCTTCCGTGTCGATTTCGCGCGCGTGAATGAAATCCTCCAGATGCGATTGTCGCACGCGGTAGCTGCCTTCCAGTTTTACGGCTTTGAGCTTGCGCGTCTGGATGTAGCGGCGCACCGTGAACGGGCTGATGCCGATAATCTGTGCAACCTCGTTGGTCGTCAAAAACTCGCGTTTCGCCGTCAAACTTTACCTCGCTTTATCTTGCTACATCTTGCGCCATTTTACACCCGGGCGGGCGGTTTGTCAATATCTTATGCAACCCAAGATACACAAGACGGAAAAACGCTTTTGGGGCGGGGCCGGAAAAGAAAAAGGCGCGCGGATTGCTCCGCGCGCCGTGTCACTTACGCATCACGTTTTCTTTACGCGCTCGCCTTTCTGCGCGATGAATTGCCCGATGATTTTGGATGCTTCTTCCACCGATGCTTCTGCCATCGGATGTTTGAACGTCGATTGGAAGAGCGCGTCCAAACCGAGCAAGGCATCGGCTTCGGTGGCGTTGTGGCGTTCGCGGTACATTTCGATCAACTTGTTGCGCTGGTTCGCCGACATCAACGGCACGCGGCGGGCAGTTGTCTCGCGCCGCGATTCACGGGTTGCGCCGGCGCGCAACATATCTTCCGCGCTCGCCAAGCCCGCGCCGGGGAGCAAACCGTACCCCATCGCCGCCAGCGCGCGCCCGATTGCCGACGTCTCCGCCACTTCCCACGGGAATTCGCGTTCCGCCGGCGTGCCGCCTTTCTTGCGACTTGTCGCAATGCCGTGCCGAGCGCCGTAGATTTCGCTCGTGATCGTTACTTGCAACGTGAGTTGGTCCGGATTATCGAGCAAAATTTTTGGCTCACCAAAATCGAGCCGTTTGTTTTGCTTACGATGATCCTCGTTCGCCATCGCAAGTTTGCCATCGACTGCCATATACGCGTGCTCGGATGTTTGCCACTCCTCGCCGATTTTGCGTCGTTGTTCAAGAACGACAATGTAATCGACAAAATCCTCGTGCTTGACCGAACCAACGTCGCGTGCTTTCCGGCAGAGCGCTAGAATTTCTTCGCGTGTCATCTCAAACCTCCTTTTTAGGTTAGCGCCCGAATGTTTTAGAACTACCGTTCTAATCCTATTTTACCACAGATTTAGACTTTGTCAAGGAACTCGCGGACCGTCGCGCGGATTTGCTCCGATGCGTCGGTCGAAACATCGAACCAGCGAATGCGCGGATCGTCCAAACGAAACCACGTGTACTGATGATGCACGAATCGCCGCGTGTCGCGCTTGAGTACGCGTACTGCTTCGTCCATCGATGTGGTGCCGTTCAAGTACGCGACGATTTGGCGATAACCCAAACCGCTCATCGATGGCAGATCGACGGAATAGCCGCGCGCGATCAGCCCGCGCACTTCGTCGATGAGACCATTCGCGATCATCGCATCGACGCGCGCGTTGATGCGGTCGTACAGTTGCCCGCGCGGCATCGTCAAGCCGATGCGCAAAGTACGATAGTTTGGCGCGGCGCGCGTTTGCAATTCGCTGATCGGTTTGCCGGCGCCTTCACACACTTCGAGCGCGCGAATGACCCGGCGTTTGTTGCGCGGATCGATTCTGTTCGCGGCGCATGGATCGAGTTGTTGCAAGCGTGCGTACAACATCGCCGCATCTTCCCGTTCGAGTTCGGCGCGGCGCGCGGGATTGGGTTCTACGCGCGGAATCGATAATCCTTCCAACACCGCGCGCACGTACAGCCCGGTGCCGCCAACGAGCAACGGAATTTTTCCGCGCGCGTGAATCGCGTCGATGGTTGCGTACGCGCGTTGCTGATAATCGGCGAGCGTGAATGTTTCATCCGGCTCGACGACATCGATGAGATGATGCGGCACGCTCCGTTGTTCGTCGCGCGTGGGTTTGGCGGTGCCAATGTCCATCCCGCGATAGATCGTGCGCGAATCCGCACTCACGATTTCGCCGGAGAATTCTTGCGCCAGTTGAATTGCCAATGCCGATTTGCCGACGGCGGTGGGTCCGAGAATGGCGATGAGTGGTTGATGTTGCATTGCTCAAAAAATTGTTGGACGCGGACGAGCGCAGATTAACGCCGACAAAATTTTTCTGTGGTCATCGGCGTTTGTCGGCATCCTATTCCTCGACGGCACTTTTGATCACTTCCATCCGCGCCACTTTGCCCGCGCGGTCGAGTTCGACCGCAACGAGATCGATGCGCCACGCATGATTTTCGTACTCGGCGTGCGCGGCAAGGAATTCTTGCGCGACCTGAATCAAGCGTTTGCGTTTGCGCGGCGTCAATGATTCTTCCGGCGCGCCCATTGCGTTGCCGCGGCGCGTGCGGACTTCGATGAAGGCAAGTCCGTCGATGTCTTCGCCGATCAAATCGATTTCGCCGGCGCGTGTTCTAAAATTGCGCGCGATGATTTTGTAACCGCGTTGTGCCAGAAACAGCGCGGCGAGGCGTTCGCCGGCATCGCCCAGATTTTTGCGCGCGCGCGTGGTTTTCATCGATTACGATTTTATCACAGAACGACGTTGACGCAAACGCATTTCAGAATACAATCGATGCGATGACACATCTCTTCACCGCCCATTTTCACATTCGCCAGTACGAACTCAATTCGCACGGCGAACTGCCAAACAGTACGCTTCAACGCTTGTTTCAAGAAACCGCCACGCTCGCCACGCGCGATGCGGGTTATGATGTGCGTTACCACGAAGAACGCTCAAGCATTTGGGTCGTGCATCAAATGACGCTTGAACATTTGCGCCCGGTTCGCTATCCGGATGAATTGGCAATCGACACGTGGCTGTCCGACGCGCAAAAAGTGCGGACGCATCGCGAGTACCGCGCGCGCAACGCGCAGACAAATGAAATCGTTGCGCGCGGTCGCGCATATTGGGTACATCTGCACGCGAAATCGTTGCGTCCGTTGCGCATCCCGCAAGAATTGTTCGACACATTTCAACCGAATGGCACGAGCGCGCTTGTTCGCGTCACACCACGCCTTTATCCCGCGCCATCATTCGATTTTCCTGAATTTCGTGCGACGCGGCGCGTGTACCATTACGAAGCGGACGAAGTTCAACACGTCAACAATGCGATGTACATCGATTGGTTGGAAGAAGCGTTGGTGGATGTGATTGCAACACGATGGAATGACGCGCGGCGATTGTGCGTTTATCGGCACGATATCGAGTACGCGCGGTCGGCGGTGCCGGGTGATGTGGTGATGATCGATGTGCGATTAATCGGCGTGGGGAAGACGGCGAGCGCGTGGAATTTGGAAATCCAACGCGGCGATGAATTGCTGGTGCGCGATCACATCACCGCGTTGTGGGTGGATCAAAACGGGAAACCGGTGAGATGGTAGGGGCGACCTCCTTCGATTACGCTCAGGATGGGGTCGCCCCTACGAATTTGTTGTTGCCTCAAATTCGCCGTCGGTTACACGCACGCGAATTTCTTTGCGCCCGGCAACCTGGGATTTTTTCTTCACCACGCGCCCGGTCTTTTTCTCTTGCACAATCGCGTATCCGCGCGCAAGCGTGGCTTCTGGATTCAGCGCGGCAAGATGCCGCATCGATCCGTTCAGCGACTCGCGGTTCAAGGCGACGAGCTGGCGCGCACGCGTGAAAATTCGCCGGGCGAGTTCATCGACACGCTGGCGATCATTTGTAATCCGCGCTTGCGGCGAGTTGCGTTCGAGCGCGTACACCTGCCGCGATAAATTCACGCGCGCGTTGCCGATTTGGTCGCGGATCAATTGCGCAAGCTGGCGCGCGCCGGCGCGAACACTCGCGCGCAATTCGCGCGCGTCCGGCACGACGAGTTCGGCGGCGGCGCTCGGCGTCGGCGCGCGCACGTCTGCCACGAAATCGGCAATCGTGAAATCGGTTTCGTGCCCGATCGCGCTGATGACCGGCACGCGTGAATCGTAAATCGCGCGTGCAACAATCTCCTCGTTGAATGCCCACAAATCCTCAATCGAGCCGCCGCCGCGTGCGACGATGAGGACATCGATGTCGAAATCGTTGATGGTCTTGATCGCACTGGCAATCATCGCCGCGGCGTTTGCGCCTTGCACCAGCGTCGGTGCGAGTAAAACTTTTGTGATTGGAAATCGTCGCCGCAGGATGTTACAAATATCGTGGAAGACTGCGCCTTCGCGCGAGGTAACGACGCCGATGGTTTGGGGAAATTGTGGCAGTGCGCGTTTGTGTTCCGACGCAAACAACCCTTCCGCCTCGAGGCGCGCGCGCAAGCGTTCAAACGCTTGCCACAACGCACCCGCTCCGGCGAGTTTGATTTCATCGACGTACAGCTGCACATCGCCGCGCGGTTCGTACAGCGACACGCGACCGTGAACTTCGATGGCATCGCCGTTCCCCGGCAATCGAAAAACGCGCGCGGCATCGGTGCGCCACATCACGCAACGCATCGACGCGTCACGGTCTTTGAGTGTAAAGTACACGTGACCGGCGGACGATTGCGTCCAGTTGGAGACTTCGCCGCGCACCCAGACATCGCGCAACACCTTATCTGCTTCGACGAGGTCTTTGATTTGGCGGACGAGTTGCGCGACGGTAAGTGTAGGCGCAAGCTCGAAAAGCGAGTGTTGCATTGAATCGACCGAAGGCGAAAGACGAAGGACGAACGATGTTTGATTCTGTCATTCGTCCTCCGTCAAGATTTTAAACTCTCGTCACATACGATCCATCGCGCGTGTCCACGCGGACCGTGTCACCGACATTCACAAAGAACGGTACGGTCACGACGACGCCGGTTTCGAGTGTTGCCGGTTTGCCGCCGCCGCTCGCCGTGTCGCCTTTGTACCCCGGTGCGGTATCGGCGACTTTTAAATCGACGGTGGTCGGCAATTCAACTTCGATGGGTTGTCCTTCGTACGTCAGCAACTCGACTTGAATATTTTCTTTGAGAAAGCCAACTCCCTCACCAAGCAATTCTTTCGATAGAATCGGTTGATCGTACGTTTGCACATCCATAAAGTGATAATTCTCGCCATCGTTGTAAAGATACTGGACGGTGTGATGATCGAGCCGCACGTCTTGCACGCGCCCGCCGGATTGAAAGTTCTTATCAATGGTTGCGCCGGTTTTGATGTTGCGCAATTTCGTTTTGATCGTCGCGTTGCCGCGTCCTTGTTTGACGTGTTGAAAGTCCAACACTTTGTAGAGGTTGCCGTCATCGTCGATGAACGTGGTGCCTTTGCGTAAATCTTGAACGCCGATCATAGAACAATCTCCTTCTTGATGAGTTCGGTGCGCGATTATACTCTAAAAAGTTTCAAGTTACAAGTTTCAGATTGCATTGTTTTGACACTGCCGGAAATTCGCTGTACAATGATGATGCTGCTGGCGATGATGCCACATCGCTTTCGTATCGTCAGACCAACGGTCACGATGCGCCCTACGTCTCGACGCAATTTGTTCGCGCGTGCGTGGGGCGTTTAATTTTTTACCACAGAGGACACAGGGAACACAGAGGAATAATTTTTCCTCTATGCCCTTTGTGCTTGCTCTGAACAATTTCAGGAGGTTCCAATGTCTGCCAACCGCGACACGTGTGTTGCACCCACGCAACTTTGGTCTGCCGCGCCCACGCTCTCCCCACGCATCAAAAAACTCCGCGACGAGTACTGGAATTTCTACGAACGCAAGTTTACGAATCAGGTGCGTGCGTACACCACCGGCACACCCTGGGATTGTGTGTACTCGATTTGGTCGTGGACGAATGTCCCGGAGGTTGCATTGTTCCAGCAAGGATACCGCAGTTATCTGGGCGCAGCGGCAACCAAGGTCGAGTTACCCGCGGGCTTTTGGAACGAGCCGCTGGTCGTGCGCCAAGCCCTATTCTTCCGTCAAGTCGTCCGCAAATATTTACCCGTTGAAATTCTGGATGGCGAATTGATCGTCGGCGGACAATTCAACACCGCGCTTTCACGGTGCTTGAAAAAAGACGAGCAACGCGCGCGCGACAACGAAGAGAAAAATTTTCTCAAAGAATGGCACGCGCTCAACGATGTGGGCGTGGGCAATTGCGGCGCGGTGCCGGGTCATCTGGTCCCCGATTATCCCAAGGTTCTGCGCATCGGCTGGAAGGGAATTCAAGACGAGGCGCGTGCGTACTCTTCCGATTTAGCGCGCGCAATCGTGATTTGCGCCGATGCGGTGCGCGAGTTCACCGCGCGTTACGCCGCCGAAGCGAATCGGTTGGCGAATTTGGAAAATGATCCGGCGCGCAAGAATGAATTGCACGAGATTGCGCGCATCGTTACCAAAGTGCCGTGGCATCCGCCGGAAACTTTTCCGGAAGCGTTGCAAGCGTTGTGGACGACGCATATGCTCGCGATGGCGGCGGAAAGTTATCCGGGTCCCGGCGTTTCGCCCGGGCGCGTGGATCAATACTTGTATCCGTATTTCAAAGCCGATTTGGACGCCGGACGATTGACGCGCGAGCAAGCGAAAGAATGGCTCGAGTGTTGGTGGATCAAACACAATTACGCGTACGATTATCAGGGCTGGGTCGGTACGAACCAGGGCATCAATTCATCGTTCGGGCAACTCATCACGCTTGGCGGAATGGATGCGAACGGAAACGATGCGTCGAACGAACTCACGTACTTGATGCTCGATGTAATTGACGAAATCAATTTGCTCGAACCGAAACCGAACATTCGCCTTCACGCAAAAACGCCTGACCGATTGCTACAGCGTATCGTCGAAAGTTTGTCGCGCGCGCAAGGATCGCCGTTCCTCATCAACTTTGACGAGAATGCCATCGCCGGTTTGCGCTGGCAAGGATTGCCGGCAGAACGACTCTGGGATTACGCGCCGGTCGGTTGCTTGGAAAATACGCTCGCGGGCGATGATCGCTCCGGCACCGTCGATTTGAATTTGAACATTGCGAAAGCCATCGAGCTTGCGCTGAACGACGGACGCGATATGCAAACTGGGAAACAAATCGGACCGCGTACCGGTGACCCGCGCGCGTTCGCATCGTTCGAGCAATTCTTCGATGCGTGCAAAACCCAGTTGCGCCACTTGGTCGATTGGATGATTCGCGTCAACAATCTCGCCGATGCCGGGCGCGCGCGGTGGGAACCGTGCCCGTACTTGAGCGCACTCGTCGGCGGCTGTCTGGAATCGGGCAAGGATTCGGCGGCAGGCGGCGCGCATCACAATTATCTAACGGTCGAAGGGGTTGCGCTGGCGACGGCGGCGGACAGCGTTGCGGCGGTGAAAAAGTTGGTGTACGAAACGAAACAAATCGAAATGAATGATTTGCTCGACGCGCTCAAAGCGAATTTTGAGGGGAAAGAAAATCTACGACAGATGTTGATCACCAAAGCGCCCAAGTACGGCAACGATGATCCGTACGCCGACGACATCGCGCGCGAGATCAGCCGCGTGTGGACAGAGGAAGCATTCAAGCACACCTCGCCGACCGGTAAGAAATATCGCGGCGGGTACTTGTCGTGGAATTATTGGATTGCCTACGCACCGACGACTGCCGCGACGCCGGACGGTCGCAAGCGCGGACAATATTTATCGAACGCGGTATGCCCGGTGAATGGCGCAGACCGCAAAGGTCCGACCGCAGTGATCAAGAGCGTGGGACATCTCGATTTGCAGACCGCGCCGAACGGCGCGAGCCACACGATGAGTTATAGTCCGGCGATGTTGCGCGAGCCGGAGAATCAGCAAAAGTTGATGGCGTTGTTGCGCGCGTACGGCAAGGTGGGCGGCACGGCGTTGCAAATCAACGTGATTGACGCGAACACGTTGCGCGAGGCGCAAAAGCATCCCGACGAATACCGCAATCTGCTCGTGCGCGTAACGGGTTACAATGCGTACTTTGTGGGGCTGGGTAAGGAGATTCAGGACGAGATCATTGCAAGGGAGAGTCATAGGGTGTGAGCGTAAGACCTGACAGGTGTCTGAAAACCTGTCAGGTCTGAATTACAAAAATCTGTACAACGTAATGGAGAAGAAAATTTGAACAATCGTATTTTGATCGCTTACGCCAGCCGCACCGGCTCCACCGCCGAGATCGCGCAAGCCATCGGCACAACGCTCGCGGAGAGCGGCGCACAATTGGAACGCGGTTCGCGCGTGGGCGGAAAGTATTCGTCCGATGTTGAGCGATTAGCAAAGACCTGGAAGGTTTTCGCGTAAGTACCTTGCAGGTCTAACAAGGAGATTTACGATGAAACGTCGGCAGTTGTTTCTTCAGATGATTGGTGCTGGTCTATTTCTCTTGCTGATGTTTGGATGCGCAAGCCCGGCAACGCCCACCTCTCTACCTCCCACTGTTGCTCCCATTATTCCAACCGCTACGGCTACAGCGCAACCTACGGTCAAGCCCTCACCTACACGCGTCCAAATGCCCAAGGGACCAGGCGTGGAGTGGCGCTTGGTGATCATCAGCGAATCCACCGGTTGGGGATTGGGAACCGCCTTCGCCAAGCAGATCGAAAAAGATGTAGGCGTCAAGGTCGTGGTCGATAGTTTCGCAATTGGCAACCTCAGCGCCGGCGAGGTGCTCCAAGTACTCCAAACCGGAAAGGGGTTTAGCCCCCGGCTTGAGGAATTACCGGCGGCATTGAAACGCGCTGATGTCGTCGTGATGTTCGCTAGCCCGATGCTATCACTCGACGCCGCGACCGCCAACAATATCGAGAGTTGTTTTTCGGGACTAGTGCCGACGCGCTGTGATTCAAAGAATTTCGAGGGGTATACGGCGCATCTGAAAGGGATTTGGGCTCAAGTGATTGAATTACGCGCGGGTCAACCGACCATTCTTCGGGCGATTGATGTCGCCAGCCCTTTCGTCAGAAATTGGAAACGCACTCAGATTTTTGATGCTTGTACCGTATGTTGGCAAGGTGTATGTGATTCGGTTCGTCAGGCAGCCGAAGCGTATCACATCCCTCTTGTCAGCCGCTATGACGCATTCAACGGTCCAAAACACGATCAAGATCCGGCGGAGAATGGATACATCGGAGGCGACGGCATCCACCCCAGCAATTTGGCGGACCAGTTGACGTCCGAGATGCTTGCAAGACTGGGGTATGAACCTACACTACCGGGAAAATGAAATGGAAAAAATCCGATTCTGAATGTCCGCGATAACTTTTAACCTTCAACAATTTAGCACCGAAGACGGACCCGGCATCCGCACAACCGTGTTTATGAAAGGATGTCCGCTCCGTTGCGTGTGGTGTCATAACCCGGAAGGCGCGTCGCCGCATCTCGATTTGGTGTGGTACGATGCGCGTTGCGTCGCCGCGCGTGAATGTCTGCGCGTCTGTCCGGAAAATGCGCTGACGCTCACGCCAGCGGGAATGATAATTGATCGAAAACGATGTACCGTGTGTGGCAAATGCGCGGAGCAATGCCCGGCGTCTGCGCTCGAAATCATTGGCAAAGAGTGGACGGCGGATGAACTGATGACCGAGTTGCTCAAAGATCAAGTCTTTTACGAAACGTCCGGCGGCGGCATCACGTTCAGCGGCGGCGAGCCGATGATGCAAACGGATTTTCTGTGCGAGATTTTGCCGCGCTGCAAAAATGCCGGCTTGCACATCGCGCTCGATACGTGCGGCGCGGTTTCGCCGGAACGGTATCAACGTGTGATCGAATGGATTGACCTTGCGCTGTTCGATTTGAAAATTATGGATTGCGAACGCCATCGCGCCGCGACCGGCGTTGGCAATGAACTCATCCTCAACAATGCGCGCTTGCTCTCGATGCGTGGCGTGCCGATGTGGATTCGCACCCCCATCATTCCCGGCTACACCGATGATCGTGCCAACATTGAATCCATTGCGCGCTTTATCCGCGACGAATTGCCGACCGTCGAGCGTTGGGATTTGCTCGCGTACACAAATCTGGGCAAGCCGAAATATCATCGGCTTGATATGCCGTACGCGTTGGAAAATGTGCCGCTGTTGACGCGCGAGGAAATAGAATCGGTGTGGTGCGTGGCGCACGAGATTGTGCCGGTCGCACGTTGGTCGGGTGCGACAAGATAAGTTTAATCATAACAGAGGACACGCAGTAAGAAATTCTCTGTGTTCCCTGTGAACTCTGGTACAAGAGGTGGCCATGACAATACTTGAACAACATCCCGGTTTGCTCGATGCTTTGCGCGGCGAGATGACGCCGAAATTTTTGGCGACGCGAAATGCCGCCGGCGTACCGAACGTCGTCCCGTGCATTTCGCTACAGCCAGCCGACGATCAACCCGACATTGTTTTCTTCGGCAACTTTTTGTTGCGCAAAAGTATTCGCAATCTGAAAGAGGATGCGCGCGTGGGGATTCTGGTGATCACGCCGGAACTGCGCGGCTGGATTCTCAAAGGCGATTTCGTCGAGTTTCAGCGCACCGGCGCGTACGTCGATAAAGTGATGAGCGGTTCGCTCTTACGCTACAATGCGTACACTGGTGTCCGCGATGCCGGCATCATCCGCGTCCGCTCCGTCGAAAATACCTTTGCGATTTCCAAACTGCAAGTGATGACCGATTTTTTGCGGGCGCGATTCGCAGGTATCGTCAAGCCAGGACACACGGACGATGGCGTGAATCTGCCGCGCCCAGCGCAAAACGAATTCGCCAAAATGATCGCGGTCAAAGTGCTGGCGTGGATTGGCGACGACGGCTATCCCATCGTTGTGCCAACGCTTTCGATGCAACCGGCAGGCGCCGAGCATTTGATTTGTCACACGTCGGCAAAATTGCCGCGACCGCCGGCAGACGCGCAAGTCGCAACGAACATTCTAACATTCGAAGCGATTTCGTATCAAGCAAAAGGTAAATGGAATTTGCGCGGCGACACCGGCAGGATTCGCGTCCAAGAGGTGTACGCCGGTGGACCGCCGTTGCCGGGTGAAAGAGTAGTGTGAAATAGGCAAAATTTTTACCACTTGACATCTGGCGCAAGCTATGTAATAATATGCAATGTAACTACTATATCTAGTATATCTACGATTGGTAGCACCCCACTAAATCGTGGAGCTACGATTTCGGGGCGTTTTCCGCCTGATTCTGAGGCGAATTCTCGCAAGAATCGGGTGCTGTCACAGATGATTTTATGTCTCCACGATTGATTGTGGTGCTACCCTACGATTCTTGAGGAACAAATATGGAACGCACCTACTCGACGGCTAAAGTGTGTGAAATGTTTGAAATTTCCAAAAGCACGTTGTTTCGCTGGGAAAGAGAGAAGGTTGGGTGGTTGCCGCCTGTGAGGCGAGACATTAATGACGAACGACAATATACTTCCGATCATATTGAAGCCATTAGAAAGTACTTGAATAAGAAAAAATATCGTAGCGCCACATCAGCCGAGGATGTGGCTCGTCTAGGTGAGGTTGAGGAAAAGGCAACGCTACGAAAATTTATTTCTCAAAGAGAGTTGGCTACACTTCATAATCTGGGTGAGCGGGAACTAAGTGACGAAACAATCAAGCAGCTGCTACAAATCGCGCTAGAAGACTATTCGCCAAGAAATGATGTTTTTCGCGAGATCATCAAGGTTATCTACGAGCAAGTCACAAGCACCGAACCGGGACTGTCTACAGAAACAATCGTTCAAAAGAAAAAGGTAAGAAGATGACAGATATCCTTGCCAAGCGTCAAAAAGCATTGGAAGCGCTGCTTGACCTGTTTGCTGGATTGACTGGCTTACCAATTGGCATATACGAAGAGCGCGATGGACGACTCGATGATATTATTTCAAAAGGATCGCTTGCCCGTTTTGAACCGCATTGCCAGTTAATTCAACAGTTTCCGGGTGGCAAAACGGCGTGTGAAACAGATCAATGCAATCGTGCCCTGCGAGCGATTAAAGCGGGTGAAGAGGGCTTGAGGTGTTGTCATGCAGGGTTGTACAATGAGATGGTGCCAATTAGGGTAGGTAATGATGTTCGTGCAGTAATCTTGTTCGGCGAGATGCAGATCGTAGGGGACGAATACACACAACAATCTCTAGAGCGGCACGAACAAGCAACAAATATACTTAAATTGACGGAACGCCAAGCCGCAGATTTGAAAAACTTATTATTAGCGAGTAAACGTTACACGCCGGAACAACTAGAGGCAGTTAGAAACCAGTTGCCCCAAATTGCTTATTTTCTATACAGCGTCTTTGAGCGAGAAGATCAGTTGAGGGAGCAGGTTGAAAAAGTAACTCACGAATTGAGCACGCGCTTGCAAAGCGTAATCGCTGGAGCCGAACTTCTCACGCTCAAGGTGTCAACTTTAAAGGCAGATGAAGTCAAGCGACGCGCGGATGATATCCTTAATAGCGCACTGGCACTGCAAACGGTTGTTAATAATTTAGGGGAATTCGTTGAGGAATATAAATTCGTCAAACAAACATTGGCATCAATCATGTATGAGGCAAAGCGGCTGTATCGGGCCGAAGCGGAGCGACGCGGCATCCAAATTCAAATCCATTTTGAACCCGATGGGAACGGTCCCCAACTTGAGTTTTCTAAACATCACTTACAACTGGCTTTTAACAACTTGGTGCACAACGCGATCAAGTATTCGTTTCGTCCATCGTCGGGAGAGAAGCGGTTCATACGCATTAATGGTATGCCTATTGGGCGTTATTATGCAGTGACCATTGAGAACTATGGTGTAGGTATCTTACCTGAGGAAAGGGATGCGATTTTTCAAGATGGGGTACAAGGGAAACTCACGCAAGGCGAGTATCGTACTGGGGCAGGTAAAGGACTGTTCTTTACCAAGCAGGTAATTGATCGCCATCATGGCAAGATCAAAGTCACCAGCCGGAAAATGAGCGAAGAAACACATCCCGAAGGCCAACCCCATCTCAACCAATTCACCGTTTATCTGCCATACGAACAACCAAAGGAGGGTTCTCCGCATGAAGACGATTGCTTGGATTGAAGACGATACAGACATTATTGATCCGGTCGTAGAACTGCTGGAGGATGCAGGGTACAAAATTACACGCTACAATACAATTGCCGAAGCAATGCAGCATAGGAAAGAGATTGAACGCGCGGATTTGATTTTGCTGGATATGATTGTGCGCCCAGGTAAGAACGAGCGCAGGTTTGGGCAGTATCCTGGTTTAGAATTGCTCCAAGAGTGGCGTGCAGAAAAGATAGACACGCCGGTCATTGTGTTATCTGTGGTCGAACGAGATGCAGTGACGCGTCAATTAAGAGACTTGGGTGTGGCTGATATTATTCATAAACCTGTGCGCCCGTCAGAGTTAAAGGAACGCGTCGAGCATGTGCTGGAAAAAAAGAAATAACTTGGGGCGTGATGAAGGACAAGACCGCTGGGTTGGATGCCAGCGGTCTTTTGTTGCCCCTTGACAAATCTCCGGAAATATGGTATAAATGGTGCAGATATATTGAGTATATCTAATACTATAACTCGAAGGTGGGCATGGATTTCTTGCGCTTGATCTGGTTGGAGATTGAAACTGGTCTTTTGGACCCCTGGCTCATTGCATTCTTCCTCTTCACGGCGGCGGGGCTGTGCTTGTTTTTCGTTTTCTTCAGTCTGTGGAATGAGTCAAACACGTACAAAAAAGTGTTTGCTCAATCCACGGTCGTGCTTCCACCACAGCCTACAGATTTTACAGCCAGTCTAGTTACCGCCCTGCTTGTTGTTGCTCTAGTCGGGGGCATGATCTTTTTGATTTTGAAAGACTTGCCACGCTGAACCCGTCGGTGATCCCAAACGGCTAGTTGTTATAAACATTCATTCCAATGGAGGTGGAAAAATGTTTGCAAACAGACTGGCAATTCTGGGTTCGATCGTGTTTGCGAGTATGGGCGTATTGTCCCTCAATCCTGATGTCCAAGCTCGTCTCCAACAACTCAATTCAGTGCGCATTAAGCAAATTACAGCCAAAAGCGCTGCTGAACAAGCGGATGCGATGGAGCGCCAAGCAAAAGCGTATGGTCAGATGATTGAAAATAGCATCAAGCTGATTCGCGCACTTTTTCAAGCCATACAAGAACGTGAGGCGGAGCAACATTGGCGAGAAATGGAACGCAAAGAGCGAGAGTTTCGCCAACATCAAGCAGAACTGGATGCCCAAGCGCGACGAAGCAACGAGCGGTTAATAGCCCTGTGTATCGGCATAGGGTTGATTTTTACATTGACGCTAATCGGTATTGCCTCTGCGAGTTACATCTTAATGGCAGGGTGGCGTAAATTTGTTTCTCCGTTACCGCTAGCCGTTCCTGATGATCGATCAGTGATTATGCGTTCATTACCAAAGCCGTTGCACCGTCCTACGTTCTCAAACAATGGCCACGAGCAAACAGACGTGTTGCAAGAAATCAGTCACTCCAATCTCTAGATGTCGGGCCTTCGCGGTCTCCTACGACCGCGAAGGCTTGGAACTTTTATCTATCCTTATCCTCAAAGTTGAGGTAAAGGAGCATGCGATGAGCGCAACATCTATGGAGCATCTTGGGCGCTGGTGCAAAGAATCTCGTGCTCAAGGGCGACTTGTTCTGCGCGCAGAACAGGTGGATATTTTCTTCACTCTTCATCGTCATCGACAAACCATCTTATTTAACGCCTTGATAATACCTGAACAACTGCCTGAATTCTTCTGTGTGTATCCTACGCGGACTTGGATTCGCGGCGATATAAACCAATGGACTTGGGAACCTACTGGCGAGGGTAAAACACGCCTTTGGGTACCAACCGAACTCAGTTGGCGGTCCCTGTTTATTGGTGAAGGGATTGGGAAAATCCTACCGCTGGATGGAACAATCACTGGTAGTGCTGGATTCGATGGCTATCGTCGAACAGATTGTTGGTGGGTTTCGTTCCTACCGCTTGCATACACCGCATAGCCTCGTTAATTCAAATCAATGAGGAGGAAGAATGGACACCGCTCGTCAGATTCTGCGCTGGGCAATTCCCGGCTGGCACTTGTGGTTGTTTATACTGCTATTTATCGCTGTCCGTTTTGTTCTGAGCGGATACATCCTAACGCTTACAGATTTTGCGTCCCGTAACTTTGGCGAGTTATTGTCCTTTCTAACAATTCTTGCCGGGCTTGGCATCCCCATTGGCTTTTTGATCTACCAGATTTACTTTTGGATTTACTGGAATCTTCCACTGCCAGTTAAGAATCCTGACGACCGCGGATATACTATCCTCAAGGATTGTTCTTTAGAATGGAAGAAGTTAGTCGGGTACGATATTGACCCAGATGCTCATTTAAATCCTGGAAAAAGCATCCAATTAGGTCCTTTTCGTTTTGCCATCAAAACACGTGACCTTCTCCATCGCTATCAGCATAATTGGCTACTTGCGGATTTTGCCTGGCATCAGACACTTGTGTTGAACGATGCCAAGTGGCTTGATGATCGTACTACTGTGCTTGTGGACATCTACCATTCTCTTGGAGCAAGTCTTATTTCTTTGTGGCTTGGGTACGGTATCTACTTTATCTATGACGTAATCATGCATCGCGTGCTCATTGCTCAAGGGCAGACTGTTTATGTGTGGGCGGCAGTTTTCAATTTTCCTTTGCTCATTTTGCTGACTATTATCCTGCGGTTCAATAGAACCGATACACTTCGCACGTTAGAGGCAATGAAACACGATTTCATTACCTACTTTGCGCGATTTCCTCGATCTAAGTAACTGTGTGAGTGCGTGGTGTAAACCAATGAGCCAATGAACTCTGATTAATGTTCGGTTCATTGGCTCATTGTCCCCCGTCGATCCACTTGACCGCAAACTGGGGCATTGCTTTGAGCGTCCCTTGATATTTCGACACCGGCGGCAACGACTCGATGAACATCCGCCCGTACGATTTCGACAGCACGCGCTTGTCGAGCACCACGACGACGCCGCGATCATTTTTGCTTCGAATCAAACGTCCGAATCCTTGCCGAAAACGGAGCACTGCTTCCGGCACCGCGTACTTGCTGAATGAATCCTCGAATGTTTCACTGCGTGCAGCAAAGATTGGATCGCTCGGTACCGAAAAAGGCAAGCGTGCGATGACCAAACACGATAATGCCTCGCCGACGACATCGACGCCTTCCCAAAATGATTTTGTTCCCAGCAGTACGGTTTTCTCCTGCGTCTTAAATGTTTCCAGCACTTGGCGGCGCGAGCCATCCAGATTTTGCGCGATGACGACGATGCCGTCTTCCTCCAGCGGACGCGTGATCGCGCGGTACGTCGCGTTGAGTTGCGAGAGTGAAGTGAACAACACAAGCGCGCGTCCTTGCGTCGCGCGCAACAAATCGATCAGCGATGCTTCGACGGCTTTTTGGTAACCGGGTTGCCCGGGCTCGGGAATGTCGGTTGGCACGTACACCATCGCCGCGTTTGCGTAATCGAACGGCGAGCCGACCGCGAGTTCGTCCGCCCAATCGCCAATGCCCAAACGTGATTTGATGTGCGCAAAACTCTTGTCCACACACAACGTCGCCGATGTGAGAATCGTCGCGCTCTTGTCCGCGAATAATTTCTTTTGCAGTAACTCACCCACGTATAGCGGCGCGGCGTGCAAGGAAATGTTGTGATTGTTCTTGTTGACCTCAGCCCAATAAATTCCGTTCGCCGTCGGCTTGGTGATCAGCGCTTCCAGTTGCGCGCGCGTCTCACTCATCCGCCGCATCGCGCCGGCAAGTTCTTGCAGTAAATCGTAATGGCTCGGCACTTCGTAATCGTCGAGTTCGTTCCACGCGGTGTAAATTTTTTCGACGCCCTCGCGCACTTGGCGCAAGCGCGCGCCAAAATCGTCCCACGCAATTTCGATCTCGCTCCACGCCGGTTGCGCGCGGCGCGTCGGCGTCAAACGCAATTGGCGATCATACGCGTTTTCCGATTCCCCCGACAGTTGTTCTTGCGCATCGATGAATTTTTCCAGCGCGACGAAGAAATCGTACACGCCACGAATCGCGCGGTCGATATCGTCCGCTACATCGTTAAAAATATTTTGCGTTTCATTTTTGAGACGCGGTGGCACATCGGAATGACGCAACGCGCCGGCAAGCAAACCGATCAACCCGCCGCGTTCGTTTGCCAGCCCGCGCAAAAGTTGTTCCAGCGACGAACTCGACGCTTCGAACGACAACGCATCGGTCGCGCGCGCTTCCAAGTGATGCGCTTCATCGACGACGAGATATTTGTATTCTGGCAGAACGTGATTTTCCGTTGCCACATCGGCGAGCAAGAGCGCGTGATTGACGATGATGACGTGCGCGCTTTCCGCTTTTTCGCGCGCGCGATAGAAAAAGCAGTTGCCTTGCTGTTGCAATTCGCAACGCTCCGCCGAACAATGATCCGCGTCGCTGGCAATGCGCGACCACACAGCATTTTCGGCGGGACCCATCAAGATCAATTCCGCGCTGTCGCCGGTCGTCGTCGATGGCAACCACGCGAGCGCTTTGGCGATGACGCGCGTTTCTTCGTTTGTCAGTTTATCATTTTTGCGTAACGCATCCAAACGCGTGCGGCATAAATAATTCGAACGACCTTTCAACAACGCGGCTTTGAATTCAAACGGCAAGACCTTGCGTAAATCGGGAATGTCTTTGAGATAAAGTTGATCTTGGAGGTTAATCGTGTTCGTCGAAATCACGACGCGTTGATTGTTTTGCGCCGCCCAATAAATTGCCGGAATCAAATACGCAAGCGATTTACCGGTGCCGGTCCCGGCTTCGACCAACCTCGTCGCGCCGTCGTTGAACGCGCCGGCAACTGCACGCAACATTTCGATTTGTTGCGGACGAAATTCGTACCCGTCGAAGGTCTTGGCGAACAGTCCCTCGGCCCCCAACAAATGCGCGAGCGCGTCCACGTCGAGCGGATCGTTGTGCGCTTTGGGTTTGAGCGGTCGTTCGTCACGGTCGCGCGAGAAAAGCAAACCCAGGGTTTCTTCGCTCGTCGTCGCGCCTTTTGCCGCCAGTTGCGCGCCAATCGTCCCCGGCGCAAATGCGGTGCGCACGCGGTCGCGCAAAATATCTTGGAACGCATATTTCAACGACCAGTTCGATTTATCGCCGACTTTGGTAATTTCTTCGATGACTTTGGGATCGAGTTTGCGCGCGCGTTCGCTCAACGCGTTGAATAACGCCGCTACCGCGCGCGCATCGTCCAACGCGCGATGCCGGGTTGGAAATTCGATGCCGAGTTCATCCATCAATTTGCCTAGTGAATAGCGCGACGCGTACGGCATCAAGATGCACGCTAGTTCGAACGTGTCGAGCGCGGGGGCGGAGAAGGAAAGCCCGCCGCGTTGAAGAAAAGACAAATCGAATTGAATGTTGTGACCGACAATCGGATTTTCGCCGATGAAGCGCGAGAGTTGCGGCACAACTTGAAACAGCGACGGCGCGTTTTCCACCTCGCGTTGCGTGATGCCGGTGAGTCGTTCGATTTTGTGCGGGAGCGCGCGACCTGGGTTGACGAGCGATGACCACTCGCCAATGATCTCGTCGCCGCGAAATTTGACCGCGCCGATTTCGATGATCGCGTCGCGGTCGGCTTGCAAGCCGGTCGTTTCGGTGTCGAGCGCAACGTAAATGCGGGGCATGAATTCCAATCTAGCGAGCGAAAGTTTGTTCTAGCGCGATTCTACCACAAGTGTGCGGAAATGCAAAAGCCATTTGAAACCTTTTGCCGTTCACTGCATCGAATAGAATAATCTTCTTGAGGAAAAAGGTGGAATGAAAAATCTGAAACTCATCTTTGCGCTAACGATCATTTTGATAACGTCCAGCGTCGTCGCGTGTCAAAATAGTGCGCCCGTCGCCAACCTAATGCCCAAAGAAGTATCGATGACAGAAGCCATGAACTTGCGCAACGCCGGCGCGTTCATTCTCGATGTACGCCAGCCGGACGAGTGGAACGAATATCACGTCCCCGGTTCAACGCTGATACCGCTCGGCGAGTTGGACGCGCGGGTGAAAGAATTGCCACGCGATAAACAGATCGTCGTCGTGTGTCGTTCCGGCAATCGGAGTGCGACCGGGCGCGACATTTTGTTGAAAGCGGGATTTCCTCAAGTAACGAGTCTTGCCGGCGGCTTGAGTCAATGGAAAGCGGCGGGACATCCAACGGTAACGGGACCATAACGAAAAGTGGAGCCAGGTTGATGGCTCCACTTTTTTCATCACCATTCTTGAAATCGATTTACGACTTTTTCTCCGCCTCTTCAATCGCTTTGCGGATTTGCTCGTTCAAAGCGCGCACGCCTTTCGCAATGCCGCGCGCGATGTCGTCCGGCGCGTCACTCTCTTTGATTGCTTGCGCGGTTTGTTTGACTTGCTCGCCGGCTTTTTTCAGCGACTCGTTCGCCTGCGCCGATTTCAGCGCGCGCTGGATTTCCGCCTCCAGATTGCCAATCGCTTGAACGATGTCTTGCTCCATCTCTTTGGTTTTCGGGTGCTCGCGCGCAACGACGAACGCGCGTTTGATCTGCTCACCCAATTCGCGCAACTCTTGCGCAAGGTCGAACGGTTGTGGTTCTGGTGTACTCATGTTTGCTCCTCCACGTCATTGCGAGCCACGTTTTTTGCGGCGTGGCAATCTCTCAAATCACTTTGAAAGATTGCTTCGTCGCTTTGCTCCCCGCAATGACAGAATGTTTTACACTCTTCCCAATTTCGCCTTTTCCTCTTCCGCAATCTTCTCATCCAACTTTTTGAACAACGCTTTCGGTTCGCGCAACGCTTGCCCCGGTTTCAATTGCGAAGGTTCCCACTTTTGCGAATGTTTCCCGGGATGGTACACCGCCGCCGCGTGGCTCCGCATCGTTTCGTGGAATGTTTCGATTTTGATTTCGCCCAGCAAGTCGCCGTCGTAACCCAGTTGCTTGTGCAGTTCGTTCGACGAAAAGGGGAGGAACGGATAGAACAATGTTTTCAAATTGTCGATGACGCGCAAGGCGACAAAGAGCGATGTTGCCGTGCGCGCGCGATCGATTTTGATCGTCTTCCACGGTTCGGTGATTTGTAAATAGACGTTCGCCGCGCGCGCGACATCGACCGCGAGGTTGAGCGCTTCTTTAAAGCGCACGCGCCCCAACGCATCGCCCACCGTGGCAAACGCCGTCTCTGATTTTGCGATGAGTGCGCGGTCGGCGTCGTTCAACTCACCCGGCGTTGGCACGCGCTGATCGAAATTCTTGTACGTGAATGTGAGCACGCGATTCGCCAGATTGCCCCAGTTCGCAATGAGTTCATCGTTGTTGCGGCGGACAAATTCCTTCCATGTAAAATCGGTGTCGGCAAATTCCGGCATATTCGCCGAGAGCAAATAACGCAATGGGTCGGGATCGTACGCTTGCAAGTAATCGTTGATCCAGACTGCCCAATGTTCACTCTTGCTGAACTTGCGCCCTTCGAGATTGAGAAATTCATTTGCCGGCACATCGTACGGGAGCGGCAAGTTTTCATCGTATCCCAGTAACATTGCGGGCCATATAATCGTGTGGAACGGAATATTGTCCTTGCCGACGAAATAGTACCCGCGCACGTCATCCGATTTTGTCCACCATTCTTTCCACTTGTCCGGCGTCCCGCGATTTCGCGCCCACTCGACCGACGCGGAGTAGTAACCGATGACGGCTTCGAACCACACGTAAATGCGTTTCGATTCGTAACCGGGAATCGGTAGCGTGATGCCCCAGTCCATATCGCGCGTGATGGCGCGACCGTGCAAGCCGGCTTGCAACCAGTTCCGTACGAACGCGACGACGTTTGATTTCCAGTACGTATCTTTATCCGCAAGATAATCGAGCAATCTTTTCTCGAACTTTGCCAAGTCGAGATAAAAGTGTTCGCTCTCGCGCACGACGAGTTGGTGTGTTTCGCCCGGCTTTGCCAATTTGCATTTCGGATCGATCAGTTCCGTCGCATCGAGGACGCGTCCGCAGTTGTCACATTGATCGCCGCGCGCGCGCGGAAAGTGACAGTGCGGGCATTCGCCGTTGATGTACCGGTCGGGCAAAAAACGCGCGTCGGTTTCGCAGTAGATTTGTTTTTCGGTCGCTTTGTAAATGTTGTCTTTTTGTAAATTACGCAAAAAGAAATCCTGCGCAATCGCCCAATGATTTTCGGTGTCGGTGTGCGTAAAGAGATCGAACGAGATACCCAGTTTCTGCCACGCTTCGAGAAAGAGCGCGTGCGAACGTTCGAACACCACGCGCGCAGTCGTGCCTTCTTCGTCGGCAGTGACGGTCACCGGCGTCCCGTGTGAATCGGAACCGGAGACCATCAACACATCGTTTCCGATCAAGCGATGATAGCGCGCGAAAATATCGGCGGTGAGGTACGCGCCGGCGATATGTCCTAAATGCAGAGGTCCGTTGGCGTAGGGCCAAGCAACGAAAACTCCGATTTTCTTGTTCATGGGAATCTCCCTCAAGATTGACCGAGGACGGAAACGCTTCGCATCGGTCATCCGTCGTTTTTTAGGAAACAAAAACGCCGCCCTGACTGTACATCAAGCGGCGTGGCGCACCGAGAACGCGCAAAACGCGTGCCCACCGTTACGGTGCGCCGCTCGCCATGACCATCGCGTTCGTGAAAATTCGGAACGTGAACATCGTGAACTCCAATTGGTGCTATTCTAGCATAAATTGACCGGGTTGCCAAGTGGTCATGTCAGCGTTTCAGGCGCGACTAGCGAGGGTTGCCGCACGCGCCACAAACTGCAATCAGGGTGGTGATCGGCACGGCCGCCATTAAACCAAGCGAGCCAACGAGCGTTCGCACAATTTCCTCGGCGATCAATTCACGGTTCAGCGTTTGACTCCACGGTTCCGGATAAACTTGAAACAACAACAAAGGCAACGATGCGCCAGCGTACGCTAACACCAACGTATTGACCGTCGCCGCAATGTGATCGTGCCCGATGTTCATCGCGCGCGTGTACAATTCACGCCAAGTGAGCCTTGGATTTGCCGCTGCTAATTCGATCACGGCGGATGCCTGACTGACGATGACATCGTCCAGTACGCCGAGCGTGCCCACGATGATGCCGGCGAGCAACAAGCCGCGCGCGTTGAGCGAGGCGTGGGCAACTTGCAGGAACGATGTTTCCTCCGTGCCAAAACCGGTCAAGCGTGTGATTTGAAGCGACAACGCGGCGAGGATGCCGGTCAACACTAGACTGAAAAATACTCCCAGGAGTGCGGCGTGTGTTTTAAGCGTCCATCCTTGCGTGAGATACAGCGTTGCAGAGAGCAAAACGAACGAGCCGCTCACACTCACGATCACCGGATCGAACCCGGCAGCAATCAATGGCACGATGACCCCGATCAACACGACGAAACTGATTGCCAGACCGATCAAAGCGCGTACGCCTTTCCATCCACTGACCAGAATCAGCGCGATGACAAAGAGCGAAGCAAGTCCAAGCAACGATCCCGTTCGTACCACATCGGCGATGAACATCAATGAATCTGCCTCAGCTGGTGCCACGATGACTACCAAGACTTGATCGCCGGTGGCGTACGTTTGACCATTGCTGGCATCGTGGTTGATGATGTGGCGCGTTCCTTTTTCAGGTCCGCTTTGGAGTTCGATTTCAAGGCGCTGTTCGTTTGTGGCAGTCGTGGCGATCACTTGCACTATACGCGCTTGAACCGTTTGCGTTTCGCCTTCAGCCAGCGAAACCGGGTCGGCGCGGCTATCATGCAACAGAATCTGTAACGCGATTGCCAGAACGAGCAACAGCGCAAAAACAAACAAACCACCGGCGGCAACGAGGGCATTGCGTTTGAAAGTGTTCATTTGCTTCCTCGTGTCATTTGAGCGGCGGTTGGATTTTAAGCGGCGAATCAATCATACCTGCCACGCAGATCATTCCAGCGCACCATCACCACATCCCGGAAATTGCGCCACGAATCTTTGAGCGGATTCACTTTGGTTTCCGTGCCGTACTGCCATTCGACCGGGACTTCTTTGATCTTGACGCCGGCTTTTTGCGCGATGAACAAAACTTCGACATCAAAGCCGGTCACCATCGCATCGGTGATCTTTTTGGCGTTCTCGCCATACAACTTCATTCGCGTGAATACATCTTTCGCTACGTCGTCGCGGAACGCTTTGAATCCGCATTGCGTATCGTCAATCCCGCGCACGGTGAGCAAGCGCACGATCATATTGAACACGCGCCCCATAATATGGCGATAGAACGGTTCTTGGATGCGCCGCGCCCCTTTGCCTTCGCGCGAGCCGATCACGATGCCGTACCCGCGCTCGAACCACGGCAACATCTCGCTGATTTCTTCGATGGGTGTCGACAAATCGGCGTCGGAAAATAAAACGATGTGGCCACGCGCGGCGAGCACGCCGGTGCGAACGGCGTATCCTTTGCCGCGATGATCGTTGCGAATCAATTTGACGCGCGGATGCGAAGCCACAAACGTCTCGACGACTTGCGCGGTGCGATCCGAACTACCGTCGTCGACGACGATCAATTCACTGGCGTACGCTTGCTGATTCAAATAATCGACAATCGTTTCAAGGGTTTGAGGGAGGCGGCGTTCTTCGTTGTACGCCGGGACGACGACCGAAAGAAACGGCTTGGAATTTTGTGCTGGCATGAGACGCGCCTATTCTATCCGAAAAAACGAAAAACACAAAACGCTACGGTGCGACGCTTATCTTGACCAGCCCAAGCTTCGTGCTGGTCGTTCCATCCACGATCAAACGCTTGCCGGTCGCGGTTTGATACAGTCCGATAACAAGCCAATATTCGCTCGCAAGTTCCTTCTGCAAATTGACTGGATGCCGGTCTGTGATCACTTCGCCCGGCAGCCAACTGGTCGTTGGCGCGGCGCCGCTTTGTGGTTCGGCGTCGCGTTGCGCGACGATGTTGCCGCTTTCGTCGAGGACGTGAACGAAAACTTTGTAACGTTCGCGCACGCTGTCAGTGGCTTGCCAGTACAACGTGAGTGCGAGCGGTTTGGCAAAATCATATCCCAGTAATTTGATTTTGCCACCGAAGGTTGCTTGCGTGTTGAACGCCGGCGTTGGCAGATCAAAGCGATGCTCGCGCGCATTGATTCTCACACGCGCCAACTCCACACTCGGCGCAACGGCGTTGCTTTGCTCATCGATCAACCCGACAAGAATTTTGGCTTCGCCGGGCGCGGTGTCCGCTGGCAACGTCAATAAGATTTTATCGAGCCAGGTTTCACCGGCATTCCACGCCCGCGTGGGAAAAATGTCGTTCGCCGGTCGATGTGTAATCGATGAACGTTCCACGCCGGCGGCATCCACAACGCGAATCCACGCGCGATAGTCTTGCGCCGGTTTTTGTTGCGCGCGCCAGTACAGCGTCAGCGGCAACGTGTCGCCCGCCCCAATTTCATCCGGCAACGTCGCAAATCCCGCAAGCAGTATTTCGTTCCAGCGCGCGGCGAATGGATTGGGAACGATTAGCGCGATCGGCGCTTCGTTCCGCCGAATCGAAACATTGCCGAGCGAGATCGCTTGTCCGCGCCGATTTTCCGATGCAACGATGTTCGCCGCGTGATTCGTCGCGGCATTGTACACGACGACTTGAATTTGGTAATCGCCCGGGGGTGTCCCGGCGGGAATCGACATCGCACGATGATCGCGGACGCTTTGTCCCGGTTGCCACGTTGATGTGGGCTGTGTTCCGTTCGACGGTTCAGCATCTGCCTGCGCCCAAACGATTTCGCCGCGTGGGTCATTCAAACGCACGCTTACCCAATAATCGGCAGCAATTTTTTGCGCGGCTTGCCAATCCAATTGCAGGGTGAAGATGCCGCGCCCGGATTCAATCGGCGTGTCGTTGATGTGATAGCCCAACAGTTGCATTCCATTGTCGAACGAAATTGGTTCTGTGAAACTCGCGCCGCGCGCCGGGGTGCCGGCGCGATACGACAGCAAACGCATCTGCCCGTATTTTTCTTCACCAAAAGAAAATGCATTTTGCGCGAGCCAATCTTCCGCGCCGTGACGCGGCAACGCTTGTACGATTGCCCACACGTTCCGCGGTTGCGATGCCGCTTGTTCCAAATCGCGTTGCGAATCGAGGGCGAGATATTCAAGCGGCGCGCCGGTGTAATGACTGAGAAAATATCCTTGATGCCAGTACGCGTGAATCAGCACGACATCGCCCGGTTGCGCGCGCTGTTCGATGGTGCGAATCAACGGAATATAATCTTCGACGATCGGACTGTACCGATTGTAATGGAAATAATAATTGTTGATGGAGTACGCGGATACGCCAACGATGAACACGATAATTGGAATCGCCATCAAGCGCGCGCGTCGAACGAGAATTGTCGCACTCCGCGCAATTAGCAACACGAACGGAATGCACGCGAGCGCAAACAATCGCCCGCGATAAAGCGGAAGCATGAGATAGAGAGGATAGTACGCGAGAATTGGAATCGTCGCGAGCAAAACTAACAGCCCATCGTAAAATTTTCCGGCGCGCGCGGCAATCGCGACGACGAGCGCGATCACGATCAGCAACACAAACATCCCGGCAAGTTGAAACGCAATCGATAAAGGAATGGTCGTGCCAACGGAAATAGCGGCGATACTGCGCGCGGTGTACGTGACAAGGTCGAGCGGTTGCGTTTCGCCGGCAACGTCTTTGATACCGGTGAATGCACTGACGTAACGAAATGCGAGCCACGGCAGAAATGTGGCAACGATCCCAAATGAAATCGCAAACCACCGGACGACGAATGCGCGGCGCGTTTTGAATTGTGTTAGCAAGACGAGCCCGATCGCGAGGAAGATCAGCGCGGTGTGATAAAGCGTGAAAAGCGCGAGTAACATCGCGGCGGTGTAGCCGAGCCAGTTTCTTGTGTCATTGCGAGGACGATTTTTGGCCGAAGTCATCTCCACGTTATTGAGGGACGCCTGCGCTTGCGTGCGGTGCAAGTGTTGCTTTGCTTGGCTCGCAATGACACATTGCTTATATACTCTCACAAAAAAATATAAACCCAGCGCGACTAGAAACATTGCGAGCGCGTACATCCGGATTTCTTGCGAGTAATGTACAGCGAATGGAGAAATCGCGGCGATGAATGTGGCAAGCACACCCGCGCGCGCGCCGAACATTTGCTTGCCCAGCAACCAAACAATGGCAATCGTCGCCGTGCCGAAAAAGACGGAAAAGAATCGAATGGCGAGTTCGGTTCTGCCAAAGATTTGAAAATAGAAATGTAAGGAAAAATAATACAGCGGCGGATGGGGATCAATGGTGGTCGTATCGAGCGTAATCGTCAGCAAATCCCGGCTGGAAGAAAAAACGGAAAAACCTTCGTCGCCCCACATCAGCAAATTGCCGACGTTGAACATCCGAAGCGCAAAGGCGAAGAGAATGATCCCCGGCAGAATTAATGACAAGGGAGCGGAGGAGCGGGGAAGCAGAGGAGAACGCAGCCCATTCATTTGTGTCGTTCCGGCTTGTCGCAAATTAAAAGGATGTGCGGGTACGGCAAAATGTCCCAAAGATAATGCAAATAAATTGGCGCGAAACCGCTCGCGGCAAGTTGACGCTCCCACTCATTCGACGAACGATAGAAAAAATGATCGCGTGGCGACATTATCACATCGAGCAGGTACGTGAACCACAGCATCGCGCGGGGATGTGTGTCGATGTCTTTAAGCAAAAAGCGTCCGCCCGGTTTGATATGCGCCGATAAATCGGCGAGCAAACGATTGCCGCTTTCAACCGGCATATGATGAAACACATCCAGCGAGTACGCGCCGGCGATTATTTGAGCGGGATGCCAATCGCGCAGGTCTTGATGTTGAAAGGAAACATTACGAATGCCAAGTTTCGCCGCAGCGGCGCGCGCAATTTGTAAACGCTTGTCGTTGATATCCAAGCCGATGACATTGGCATTGGGTTTGCACGATGCCATATACAATGCGAACAAACCAAACCCACAACCCAGATCGAGAATTTCGCCGTCGTCAGGAAGATATTGTTCGATCTCTTCGAGAAAGCGCAGATGAATGATCTTGAATCGGACAAACGCATACAGCCGAATGAGACCAGAGTACGCCGCAATGATTTGCGCGGCGAGATCGCGCTTGAGCCGATGCTTGTCCTGTTGGTTTTCGATAACCGATAACTTCATTCCACACTTTTGCCAGAGCAATTTTTATTTCATCAACACGGCTTCGATTTCATCATCACGCGCGCGACGAATCATTTCACCGCGCCGTTTGAGCCAGCGGGGTAATCCAAGCACGCCGGCAAGTTGTCCGCGCAAGCGCGCGCGCGCCGCCGCCCCGCGCCAGCTTTTCACCGCATCGATGGTGATGCGTAATTGAGCGGCAAGAATCTTGCGCCAGTATTTTTTCCACAACCCGCCCGGATAATTTTTGGCAATGACCCAGATGAAATTGCGCCCGACGAAAAAACTAGCCATTGCTCCGCCGCCGGTCGCGCTGACCATGTGATAAACAATCGCGTTGGGCGCGTACACCACCGGATAACCGGCAAGGCGCGCGCGCCAATTCAAATCGACGTCCTCGCAATAAGACTCTAACACTTCATCGAACGCGCCAATTTCGTCGAGCATCGCTTTACGATACGCGACCGCGCCACCACAACCGCCAAAAATTCCGCGCGCATCGTCGTACTGCCCGTGATCATGCTCCCACACCCCCCGATTTCCCGGAATGCCATCGATGCGATAAAAATCGCCGGCGCTGTGAAGGTGATCGCGTTGGTCAAACAATCGCAGTTTGCACACAATCATCCCCGCGTGCGGATTGGTCTCCACCGCGCGCGCGATTTCCGCAAGCCAGTGTGGATCCGCTTCGGTATCGTTGTTGAGCAAGACGATCACGTCGCCCCGCGCGGCGCGAATGCCTTGGTTCACCGCTGGCGCAAAGCCGCGGTTCGATGCCAATGCAATGACGCGCGCCGCCGGAAATTCGCGGGCGATGAATTCGCGCGAGCCGTCGGTTGAACCGTTATCCACCACGATGATTTCAAAATTAGAAAAAGTTTGCTGGCGGAGCGCATTCAAGCACGTGGGAAGAAAACGCAGACCGTTCCAGTTGGGGATGATGACGGAGAACATACAAAAAGTCTAACCGCAAAGGCGCGCCGAGCGCAAAGGATTTTTATTTTTTCTTTCTTCGTAACCGTGTTGTCTTGGCGGTTTATGGGTTGACTGACGCAAAATATTCCTCAAGCGCATCTTGCCATGACCGCAATTTGATTCCCAGCGAAGTCGCGGCGCAAAAATTGGCAAGTGCGCCGTACGCGGGCGGCGTCGATGCGCGTTTGAAATCGGCGAGCTTGGCGCGCGCGATGGGCATTTTTAAATTGGCAAGTTGCAGAATGCGTTCTGCCCAATCGTACCGCGAGGCAATGCCCTCGCCGACGAGATGATAAATGCCATAGTGCTTCGTCTCGATCAATTGCGCGATGGCTTGCGCTAGGTCGGGCGCGTACGTGGGATTGCCAATTTCGTCATCGACGTAAGCCAGTGATTCTTTTTCTCTGGCGACGGCGAGGACTTTGGAAATAAAATTGTTCCGCCCGGCGGAATACAGCCACGCGGTTCGCACGATGTAAAATCGCTTGAGCAATTGTTCCACGAATTTTTCGCCGGCAAGTTTGGATTGACCGTACGGATTGATCGCGCGCCGTTCGTCCCATTCAAAATACGGCGATCCTTTCGTGCCGTCGAACACTTCGTTCGTGCTGATGTACAGCATCGCCGCGTTGGCGCGCTGACACGCGAGCGCGACGTTTTGCGTGCCGAGCGCATTCGCCCGGTACGCGGACAGCGGGTTACGCGCACAGCCATCGACGTCGGTCATCGCGGCGGCGTGAAGCACAAGGTCGGGACGATAATCGGCAAGACGATTGATTTCACGCGGCTGAGTTAAATCCCAATCCGGCAAATCGACGCCGATGATTTCGTGAGTTGGTTTCAACGCCAGTTCCAACTGCCGTCCCAATTGTCCCAGAATGCCGGTGATGATAATTTTCATCGATGCCTCAACGTGCGTCGATTATATCAGGTTTTGCAAAAATTGGGTAATCGTTTTTGGTTTGACGCTCCCTAGTGCGTGATGTATAATCAAATCAAACGGGTCGATTATTGCAAAAGGGGAATCACTGATGGAAGAGAAAAAGCAATCCATGACCTTGTGGCAACGCGTGCGGACGTGGTTGCGCGGTCCCGTGTTGATCGGTGTGATCGCCGCATTGGTGGCGATTGGCTTGTCGGTGTTTGGGATGGTGCGCAATCCCGAAGGCACGCCGGTCAATCTGCGTTCGCTTTTGCTCGTGGTCGTGCTTGCCGGCGGCAGTTGGGGGTTGATCGCGTGGGCAATTGCAACCGCCGCTGTCGAAGCCGGGAAAGATGATGTAGCAAACTGAGCGCTGGGGTTTCATCCTCTCTACAACGAAACCCGCAACAGGGGGAATTATGAAAGCCGTGGTTATGGCAGGCGGTGAAGGATCCCGCTTGCGTCCGCTAACGCTCAATCGCCCCAAACCGATGGTGCCCCTCGCCAATCGCTACGTGATGGGGCATATTGTCGAACTCCTCAAGCGCCACAATTTTGATGAGATTGTGGCCACGCTCCATTATCGTTCCGACGACATTCAGAATTATTTCCGCGACGGGGCTAACTTTGGCGTCTCGATGAATTATTCGACCGAGCCGCAACCGATGGGCACTGCCGGGTCGGTCAAGCTTGCCGAAAAATATTTATCGCGTGACGAACCCTTCCTCATCATCAGCGGCGACGCGCTCACCGATTTCAATCTCACCGAGATTATGAATTTTCACAAGCGCGCCGGCGCGGCGGTAACGATCACGTTGTATCGCGTGCCCAATCCGCTGGAGTACGGCGTGATCATCGTCAATGAGCAAGGCCGGATTCAACGCTTTCTCGAAAAGCCATCGTGGGGTGAAGTGATTTCGGATACCGTCAACACCGGCGTCTACGTTTTGTCACCCGAAGTGTTGGAGTACATCGACCCGGACAAACCTTTCGATTTCAGCAAAAATCTATTTCCGATTTTGATGGCAAAAGGGATGCCACTGTACGGTTACATTGCCGATGGGTATTGGTGCGATGTGGGAAATATTCAAGAATATATGCGCGCTACCAGCGATTTGTTGCATGGTAAAGTAAACCTGGGGGAAATCGGACGGCACATTGGCGGCGAGATTTACGTCGAAGATGATGTGGAGATTGCGCCGGATGCCCAACTGTACGGTCCAATTTATTTGGGGCAAGGCGTGCGCCTGAAAGGCGGGGTCGTTATTCATGGGCCCACCGTGATTCGCGATTTCACCGTTGTCGATAATCGTTCGCACATTGATCGTTGCATCATTTGGCGGAACACGTACATTGGCGAAGGTGCGGAATTGCGCGGCGCCATTGTTGGGCGACAATGCAGTCTCAAATCGCGCTCGGTGTTGTTTGAAGGGGTGGTGCTTGGCGATGAGTGTACCATCGGCGAAGATGCGGTCGTACATCCCAATGTCAAAATATGGCCCAATAAAAAAGTGGATGCAGGCGCGATTGTAAAATCTTCGCTGGTGTGGGGCACGCAAGCCCGGCGGAATTTGTTTAGCCGCTATGGAATCACCGGCTTGGTGAACATCGATCTCACCCCGGAATTTGCCGCGCGTTTGTCCGCCGCGTTTGGCGCAACCCTGCCGCGCGGCTCGTTCGTCACGATCAATCGCGACTTGAATCGCGGTTCGCGGATGATCAAACGCGCGATGGTCAGCGGATTGCCTTCTGCCGGCGTATCGGTGGAAGATTTGGAAACCGTGCCGATTCCAGTGGCGCGTTATTACACAGCCATCAGCGACGCGGCGGGTGGCGTGCACGTGCGTCAGTCACCGTACGATCAACGAGTCGTGGACATTCGCTTTTTTGGCAAGGATGGCCAAAACCTGAGCAAGGAGAAAGAACGCAGTATCGAAAATATCTTTTTCCGCGAAGATTTTCGTCGCGTCGCGTTCGATCAGTTGGGCCGGATTGAAGAAGTGTCAGGACAACCGGAACGATTGTATCGAGCCGGCTTTCTTAGGACGTTAAATCGGGAAGCCATCGGCGCGGCGCAATTCAATCTGGTCGTCGATTATGCGAACGCTTCGACCGGGTTAGTCTTGCCGGCGTTGCTAAATGATTTGGGGTGCCGTGTTACGGCGTTGAACGAACGCATGGACGAAAACAAAATGTCCGTTGTGCCGGATGAATTTCAGCGCGGTATCGATCAACTTGCCAACATCACCACCGCGGTCAAAGCCGATTTTGGGTTACGGCTGGATGTTGCCGGGGAACGCGTGTGGTTCGTTGATCGATTGGGCAATCGCGTGTCCGGCACAGTCATCGCCGCCGCACTCGCAGAGTTGATGTTGCGTGCGTCCGATCATTCTCAACCGCGCACGCTGGCGGTGATGATCCATCAATCGCAAATCTTCGACGAAGTTGCCGCGCGGCATGGTGCGCAAGTTCGTCGCACGCGAATCGATCCGCAAGGGTTGATGGAAGCCGCAATGGATCCAAGTGTTATCTTGGCTGTGAGTGGCGCGGGAGAGTTTATTGTGCCGGCGTTTCATGGTTTGATCGACGCCATGTTCCCGATTGCAAAATTGATCGAGTTGCTTGCCACGCAAAAGACGACACTGGATGATGTGATTGCAATCTTGCCGCCGTTCCACGTTGCTACCAAACGCGTGCCGTGTCCGTGGGAACAAAAAGGCACGATGATGCGCGTATTGAATGAACAGTACAAAGATCGCATCAGCGATCAGGTCGATGGACTCAAGATTCGTTTGGATGAGCGCGAGTGGGTGTTGTTTGTGCCTGAAGCCGATGCGCCAATGTTTTCGATTTATGCCGAAGGAACCTCGCCAGAGAACGCGACGCAATTGGTTGAGCGATATGCGCGGGTGATCGAAGGTTTGCGCGCCTAAGCGATTTTGATTAGAATGAGCGGCGCATCCTGTTGATGCAGGATGCGTCGTGTCTTTTATTGTGGATTTTTATCGATGGTTGATTTCAAGTTTTTTGAATTGCCCACGTACACTGCGGTGGTGCTGAGCGGAATTTTCACGGGCTTGCTGACAACTTTTCTGTTTCTGCGTATTCATTCGCGGCGCGCCGCACTGTTGCCATATTTTCTCACCGGCGCATGTGTGACGTTGATCGCCGGCTGGCTCGGCGCGCGTGCGTATCATGTGGCAACGCATTGGGACTATTACGGGATGCGCCCCGACGAAATTGCGCAAATGGGACGCGGGGGTTTGGCAATGCGTGGCGCGTTGGTCGTTGGCGCAATCGTGCTCGCGCTCTACGTTCGCGTGCGCGGCGGGCGTTTCACCCGGCTCGCGGATGCGGCGGCAATGGGCTTGTCTATCGGACAAGCGATAGGGTGGGCGGGCGCATTGGCGCACGGCGCAAATTACGGTATCACGAACGATAGCCAAATTGCAATCGACCTACCGGATATTTATGGATTGTACGCGCCGCGTTTTCCACTGCAGCACGCTGAAATCATTTTGTTTGCCGGTTTGTTCATCATTTTGTCGATTGTCGCCACACGTCGTCCGCGCTCGGGAACGCTCTTGGTGCTGTATTTGCTGATCGCGTCGTCCGCCAATTTTCTGCTTGGTTTTCAACGCGGCGACGAAGCGATGGTCGTTGGGGGTTTACGGATCGATCAGTGGTGCGATGGTGTATTGATAGGATTAGCACTGATGTTCTGGTCGCTTGTTCAGCGCGAGGGAAAAGTTGGGATAAGTTTATGATGCCAAATCAAGTAGACATTTATCAAAAAGAAATTGGCAAGCCGATATTGGCGGATAGCCACGCGGCGGTGGAAAAATTGGCGCGTACGTTGACGACGCAATCGTTGATTGCGGTGGACACCGAAGCCGACAGTCTTTTTTCGTACTATGAAAAAGTTTGCCTGGTGCAAATCTCCACGCGCGGGATCGATTATCTAGTCGATCCACTTGCGTTGGAGAACAAGACGGGGACGATGTCTCTGCTGGCGCCGGTGTTTGCTGATCCCGGCATCGAAAAAGTTTTTCACGCGGCAGAGTACGACATTTTTTGCCTGAAGCGTGATTTTCATTTTCAATTTGCAAATCTTTTCGACACGATGATCGCCGCGCGCATCCTGGGGTGGAAGAATGTAGGGCTGGGCAACATCCTCCAAGAAAAATTCGGCGTCGCGCTCAACAAAAAAATGCAACGCGCGGATTGGGGCGCGCGTCCATTAACGGATGAACAAATTTCGTATGCGCGCGAAGATACCTGCCATTTGCTTGCGCTCCGCGATTTGCAGATCGACGAGTTGAAAAAAGCCGGGCGGATGGAGGAAGCACGCGAGGAATTTGCGCGCTTGGCACTGGTTGAACCAACGTTGCGCACATTTGATCCGGATGCCTATTGGCATATCGACGGCGCGCGGAAACTGAATCCCGCCGGGTTAGGCGTTTTGCGCGAACTGTATCGCTTCCGCGATATGCAAGCGCGGCAGGAAGACAAGCCGCCGTTCAAGATTCTGTCCGACACAGCGTTGATGAGTATTGCGCTCGCGCATCCCGGTTCGCCGCGCGCGCTGGCGCAATTGCGCGGTATCTCGAATTTCATCGTGCGACGTTACGGCGCGTCGATCCTCGCTGCTGTTACACGCGGTCAACAATTGCCGCAGATAACTGCGCCGCGCCCGCACGCGCGGAATGACTCGCTGTTAGACGATGCGGCACGCAATCGGTTTGGCAAACTGAAAGAGTGGCGCAAAGCACGCGCGGCGAAACGCAAAGTCGAAACGGATGTGATTGTATCCAACGATGTGTTGTTTGCGATCGCGCGCAAAAATCCGCGCACTATAGAAACTTTAATCGAAGTGAGCGGCTTGGGTCCTTGGAAGGCACACGA
This sequence comes from Anaerolineae bacterium, assembly GCA_034435055.1. Classification (GTDB taxonomy): domain Bacteria; phylum Chloroflexota; class Anaerolineae; order UBA4142; family UBA4142; genus DAOTXS01. The sequence continues at coordinate 75,294 of DAOTXS010000031.1, forward strand.
GTACGGAGACGAAATGCTGGCGGTGTTGCACGGGAAAAGAAAATAGTTCCAAGTTTCAAGTTGCAAAAAGCGCAGGGGAATTTTCCCCTGCGCTTTTTGCCTAATCTGAAATCACTTGACGTGCATCGGCATAATCACGTGGATGAAATCCTCGCGCCCGACAATCTTGAACACGCCGGGGCTGGACGCGCTCGTCGTTTCAATCGCCACTTGCGCGGCGCGCAGTACATTCAACACGTCGGTGAGATAGCGCGCGTTGAATGCAATTTCCACCGACCCACCATCGACGGTCGCATCGATGTCGCTGACGTTGTCGCCCGACTCGGCGCTCGTTGCGGTAATCGTGATCTTGCCGCCGCCCATATCGTTGGCGGGCGCAATTTGCATTCGAACGGTGTTCATCGATTCACGCGCAAAAACGGACGATGCTTTGACCGCGTTTTGTAATTCCGATGTCTTGACCGTTGTGCGCGTCGTGTGCGATTCCGGAATGATGCGCGTGAAATCCGGAAATGTCCCGTCGATCAATTGCGAAACGATTTCGATGTTGGTCAGTTTGAACAAAACCTGGGAACGATTTTCGGTTACCGCCATTTCGATGGGTTCTTCTTGATCGCCGCTCACGCGCGCCACTTCTTGCAACGCTTTTGCCGGGATGATAACGCTAAACGCTTGCTCGACCGGCGCGGTCAGTGTGGCGTGGCGCACCGACAAGCGAAAACCATCTGCGGCGGCAAACGTCACTTTGTCTTTCTCAAATTTCGCGGCAACGCCGGTCAGCACCGGACGCGATTCATCGGTTGCGGCGGCGAACGTCACTTGCTCGATCATTTCGCGCAATGTCGCCGGCTCGAGCGAAATCTTTTTGCCATCGCCGATCGTCGGGATGATTGGAAATTCTTGCGCATCGATGCCTTTGATGTTCGCGTCGTACCGCGCGCATTTGAGGTGAAGCGTTTGCGTCTTGTCGTTCAACACCATCTCGATCCGCTCGGGCGGGAGTGAGCTGACAAAATCGGCGAGGACACGCGCGGGGACGGTCGTCGCTCCATCTTCATCGACTTTGGCGCCGATCCAACACGTAACCGCGAGTTCCAAATTCGTCGCGGCGATTTTCAATCGACCCTGATCAGTCGCGAGCAAAACATTTCCCAGCACCGGCAACGTCGAACGCGACGCAACCGCGCGGCTGACAATCGATAAACCTTTGGCGAGATTTTCTTGCAAGCAGGAGACTCTCATCGTACCCCCGGTGAACAGTGAAAAGTAGGAATCGAAACAGTAAGACAGTAAATTGTGCGAGGACAGTATACTACAATTGAGATTTGAAATCAATGATGCCGTCGATGATGGGATAGTTGCGCGCGCAATTGTGACAAGTGATCGCTTTGAGCGATTCCGCCAAATCGATTGAACTGCACGCGGGACATTTCCAGAGCGACTGACTAATCGTCGGCGCGCCGGTTTTCGTCGATTGCAAGCGCAGAAAGATGGACGGGGATAAATCGAGATTCGAGATTCGAGCTTGGAGCATTCCATCGATTGAGGCGAGAATGTTCGCCGGCACGAGCCGTTTTAGCCACGCGACGCGAAAAATCGATGCCGCGCGGCGATCCCGGATGGCAAAGTCGACCGCGCGCAAATTCTGTTCGATGTAGTGCGGGTGAAAATCGAAATTGAGTTTGACAAATTCGTACGGCGCGAGCGAATTCGGGTTCTCGCCGCGCCGGGTGAGCGCGTACCGCAATCGCGCTTTGATGTGCCGTTTGTTCGCAAACTCGGTCAGGTACGTGCCGTGCGGTCGCACCGCGCGCGCGATTTCCGCAAACGCGCGCGGAATGTCGGCGACGTGATGCAGAACGCGAACGGTTACAGCCGTGTCGAGCGAATTGTTGGCGAGCGGCAAGTTGTAGAGGTCGGCGGCGGCAAATGTGAAACGTGAAGCGTGATGCGTGAGACGTGAATCGTTTAGAATGCGTTCGCGCGCTTCTTTCAACATTGAGACGGCGTAATCGATGAGGATGATGCGATCATAGCCCAGATAAAAATCAGCGAGGCGACCAAACCCTGCGCCGATTTCGCACAATCGATTGCCGCGCGGCGGGAGCATCTTGGCGATGGCGATGCGTTCGGCGCGATCTTCGTAATCGCGTCCGCGCCAAAATTCGGTGCGCCACGGCGAGTTTTCGTAAGAGCAAATGGGAGGTTGGTTAGAATTAGCCACAGAAACACGTCAAAAATTATGTCAATGTTGCACGTGAAACGCAGACCACAATTCGCCTATATTTTCTGGCTGGTTGTGGCACAAGACAATGTCATTGAGGAGACCAAGTTGGGCGATTCATATCAAATGAGTTTGGCGCAAGATTGCGCTGTGCTGTTCCGTCTGCGTTCATAATATAGATTTGCCACGGTCCATCTCGGTCTGATTCAAATGCGATATAGCGTTGATCTGGTGACCAGGCCGGTAGATTATCGTCGCCTCCTGATGTTGTTAATCGGCGAATTTGGCTACCATCTATCCGCATGATATAAATATTGTGATCGCCGCTACTGTCACGTGTAGAGGAAAACGCAATCCATTGTCCATCAGGTGACCAAGCTGGACTTTCGTCGCTTGCAGAATGATTCGTTAAATTGCTTTGATCTGAACCATCCGCGTTCATCACCCAAATGTCCCAGTTGCCGTTTCGAAGCGATTGAAACGCAATTTGTTTCCCGTCAGGTGACCACACAGGGCGGTCTTCTCTATCTTTTGTATTCGTAAGTCGGATAGGATCTGTTCCGTCTGCCTGCATTTTGTAAACTTCGCTATTGCCATCACGATCTGAAATGAAGGCAAGCAGTTTTCCATCACGCGACCAAGAAGGGGCGTGATTACTCTTATTAGGCGTGTTGGTAATTCTTCTTTGATTAGTTCCATCAGGATTCATGACATATATTTCATAACCAGTTCCGCTACGGTCGGATCTAAATGCAATTTGCCCATTAGCGATTGACCATGATGGCTCTGCTCCGTGTTGAGAGGTGGTACCAGATGTCAACTTGATCATTCCTTGGCCATCTATGCCGACAGAATAAATTTCTTTCGGTCCAGATTTTGTTGAATGGAATGCGATTCTATTTTTGGAAGCAGGACCAATCGTGGGCGTCCGAGTTGGGGTAAGGGTTGGTGGAAGTGGGGTGAAGGTAGGTGTTCGAGGGGTGCTGGTTATTATGGGTTGTGTGATGGTCGGCGATATTAATCCTGCAACAGTACTGGTTAATGTTGCTGTAATTGTCCGGGTTGGGTTAGGGGTAGTAAAAAGAAAATTTTGTATTTGAGGTAGGGCAAGCCATCCTGCAAGACAAGACATTCCTGCAATTACCAATCCAACTAAGATGACAATGTTTTTACGGATCGATCGCAAAATTAGAGGGAAAGAATTCACACCCTTCTTATCGGGGTGATAACCTTCAGTTACTGAGGGGCGAATAACACGAAGTAATTCTGCGACAACATATTCAAGTCCACGATTAGAGTTTACTGCTAGTCGACCTGCTAGCATAGGTGAGTATTTTGCAACTTGTTCCGCTGTGATGTTATGCCAAACTGGAAGAATTACCTTGAGCCCTAAGGCTTCCCTAGATGCAAGTCCATCTAGTTCTTTCTGTGGCCATTCTTTTTCAAAGAACTTTGGGCTTAGAACAACAATCCCAAATCTTGAGTTGGCTAGTCCGCGATCAATGGAACCTCGCAGACTATCACCGACTGTTATTGTGATCTCATCAAACCATACTTTCAGTCCATGTGCCTCAAGTGCCTTAGCCAGAGGACGAACGAAGGATTCTTTATCCTCACTAGCATGGCAAATAAAAACATCCCAGTCCATAATTTCATCTCCAAGGGTGCGAAATCTAGGGACTATTCTCTGTACAAACAAGGTTCAGTTTACATGCGCAAAGTGCATTATAATTTGCATACTTTCAAAACTTGATTGTAAACATGCAAGAGGGCAAAACTTAAAACACCCTCGCAAACTCTTTCCACATTGCATCTTCCGGCGCAAAAGGCAAGTACAACGCCACGCGGTCGAGTAAGCCGGCGTACTTTTGTTTGATGCGCGCTGGAATTTCGTCTGGTGGCGCGACAATTGCCACTTCGTTCAAAATATCATCGGAGACGAGCGACGGCATCTCAGTCCACTTGCCGCGCGCCGCCAGCGCGCCGAGTTTTTCATTCACCTCGCCCCAGCCATGCACAGCGAGCACCGATTTGTACGTCGGGGTGGAGGCGTAGAACGAAATCTGTTGCCGCACCAACTCGCGTTCGTCGTCGTTCGTCGCAACGAAAATCGACGATGCTAATTGCACATCAGCGCGCGTGCGGTTCGTTTTTTCTGCACCAAGTTTGATGTTCGGCAGAACGATTTGGCGGATGTACTCGGGCGTGTGAAATGGATGGACGTGAAAACCCTGACACAGTTCGCCGGCGACGCGGCAGAGATGCTCGTTGACCCCGGCGATGTAAATTGGAATGTCGGGATGATCGATTTCGCCGGGATTGAAGAAAGGCGTCATCAAGGTGATTTTGTAAAACTCGCCGCGAAAATTGATCTTGCCATCGCCTTGCCACGCTTGCCACAACGCGCGCATCGCCAAAATCATTTCGCGCAATTTCGGCGCGGGCGATTCCCAGGTCATTCCAAATCGCCGTTCGATGTGCGCTTTGACTTGCGTGCCGAGTCCCAGGATGAATCGCCCGCGCGATGCGTTTGCCAAATCCCAGGCGATGTGCGCGAGAACAGTTGGACTGCGCGGGAACGCGACCGCAATCGCAGTGCCGAGTTCGATGCGCGAGGTGTGTTCCGCCGCTAACGCAAGTGGCAGAAACGGATCGTGTTGCGTTTCGCTCGTCCACAAACCGGCGAAACCCAAATCCTCCGCCGCGCGCGCGACGCGCGGAATGTCCAACAAATTCGGCGCAAGAATTCCAACATCGATTTTCATTGTTCATCACCTCGTCAAAAATTCTACTCGCTGATTTGATTCAAACAACTTGAGCGCGCTCGCGCCGGCAGACATCACCTTTGCATTTGCAAAATATTCAAACGTGAATTGCGTCGAATCGCCGGCACGCAAGCCGGGAATTGGCATCAAGCGCGCGGTGAGTGGCTTGTTTAATTTCACCGCGAGCGTTGCCAAGTCGAGCAGAATCGCGGCGAGTGCATCGACGGTCGTGTCGCCGGGCAACGGAATTGTGTCCAAGCCGGTACCGCAAACGGCGGAGTAAAGCAAGAGCGAATCGAGTGTGAAATCTTTTGAGCGCGCCGCGAGCGTCGAATCTTCGAGCACCGGCAACATCACGCCGGAAAAACCGGTGCGGCGAAACTTGGCACGATTCAAACAATCGGTGAGAAAAGCGATGGCAAAAAGTGTACCGTGCTTACCAAATTCTGCGCCGATCAATTTTTCGATTGCCGCGCCAATACCTCGCGTTTGATCCGGATGCGGCGCAAACGAAAAATCGATGCCGGCGAATCGATGGTTGAATCGCGCGGCAAGGTCGTCCGCAATTTTGGAAATCGTTTCCGCCGCGCGTTCGATTGCATCGATTAAATTCGCGCGTGCTTGATCGAGATTGTTCGCCGCGCTGAACGCATCGACCGCGAGCGACGCGGCTTCGGTTGCAATCGCAAATGCCGGCGCGCCGCCGTCGTGATACGATGCTGGGAAGAACGGCGAATGTGGCGGACAATTCGCGAGCGCGGCGAAACGCAAATTGCCAAAACCATCGGCGGTGGAATCGGCGAGCGCGCGCATCACCTTCGCAGAGTTTGTAATCGCCAACACGTTGATGCTGTGGTGCGTCGCGATGTGCGCAGAACCAAAGACATTTTCGGTGGCGATCAGCGCGCCGGGCAACGCATCGAGAAGTGGATGATCGCCGGGCATCGCGCCGAGCGCGGCATAATCGATTTCGTTGGCGCGCGCCGCCGCGCTGAAATCGCGCGCGAAATGTTGCAAATCGCGCGGCGCAATTTTTTCGAGTGATTGGGTGGAGACGCGCGCGGTTTGAATGGGAAAACCGGCGGCGGGAAAATTTTCGCGCGCCGCGCGAATAAAATCACGCAGTGCGCGAAAATCGGAATCGTGGATCGGGTCGGTGAGGTTGAGAAAACCGGTGACGGAACGTAGATTCATTCCATTATGGACCAAAAATCAAATCGATCCAACTTTGCCACCACGGAATTTCCGGTTTCGGTGTTGGCGCAACCGGCGCGCTGGGTGGCGGTGTTGGCGCCGGCGTAATTTGTGTGATGACAAGTGTTTCGCCGTCGCGAATCCAATTCCATTTTTTGCGTGCTTCCTCTTCCGCAAAATCGGGACTGGCGACGTACGCTTTGCGCACGGCGAGCGCGTCGCGCGTCGCTTTTGCGCTCGCGACTGCACGTTCCAACTGTTGTTCAGTTTGCGTTAGCTGGACATTGGTCACGATGCGCTGGCTCAAATCCCAAACGAAAAAAAGTGTCAGCGCAAAAGCGAGAACGGCGATCACTTGAAAGGGCACGCGAGACATCAGATCATCCTTTCCGAGTTCTGATGGCAAGCATCACCGGGTTGCGGAATTATCATACTGCAAATAAGGAGGTAAGTCAAACTTGCTTACCCGGGATATTCTTCCAAAAACCGTTTGAGTTTTTGCGTGAACTGATCGCCAATCGCGCCGTCGAGCAAACGATGATCGAATGTGAGCGCGAGATACATCATCGGGCGAATGGCAATAGCATCGTTAATCACGACGGCGCGTTTTTGAATTGTGCCGACACCCAGGATCGCCGATTGTGGTTGATTGATGACCGGCGTGCCAAAGAGCGAACCAAACACACCGTAATTTGTGATCGTGAACGTGCCGCCGGCAACTTCGTCTGGTTGCAAACGTTTTTCGCGCGCACGCGTAGCGAGATCATTGACCGCGCGTGCAATGCCGAGCAAACTTTTTTCGTCGGCGTGTTTGATGACCGGCACGATCAAGCCGTCGTCAATCGCCACCGCGATACCGATATTCAAATCGCGTTTCAGCACGATGCCTTGCTCGGTGAATGAGGCGTTGACAATTGGAAATGCTTTGAGCGCGGCGATGGCGGCTTGCACAAAGAATGCGGTGAACGTAAGTTTGACGCCTTGCTTGGCGAATTCGGTTTCGTGAGTTTTTTGGTACGCCATCACGCGGCTCATATCCACTTCGTGCACGGTTGTTACATGCGGTGCGATTTGTTTAGAACGTACCATATGTTCAGCAATTGCTTTACGAATCGGCGAGAGCGGAATGATCTCATCCTTACTCCCCTCCCCTGTTTTTGACGGGGGAAGGGTCAGAGATGGGGGTTTCCCAAACACTTCTTCCGTTGGTCGGAACAGTTCGCCGGTGCCGGGTTGTTCCCACGGCGCAAGTTCGGCTGGTTGTGCGCTCCGGGATTTCAAAAAGTTTTCGACATCTTTTTTGCTGACGCGTCCGCCTTCGCCCGTGCCGGCGATGGTCGCAAGTTCGGTATCGGTAACGTTGTTTTCTGCGATCATTCGCGCGACGATCGGCGTCAAACGTAGGTTAGATCGTTGGGGAGCCGGACGACTGGATGCTTGGCTGGTGGTCTGCGAAGGCGTTGCAACTTGCGTGGGTGTCGTTAGTGTCGGCGTGGAAACTTGTTCGCCCGCCGCGCCAATCACGGCAAGTACGGTGCCGGCTTTAACGGTCGTGCCTTCGGGAACGAGAATCTGCAAAAGTGTGCCTGCCGCCGGCGATGGGATTTCAGTCGTTACTTTGTCGGTAACCACTTCCATAATCGCTTCGTATTGTTCGATCTTGTCACCGACGCTTTTGTACCATTTGCCGACCGTGCCTTCGACAACGCTCTCGCCGAGTTGCGGCATTACAACATTGGTTGCCATCTTAAACCTCAGTGAAGAATGTGCAGTGGACGGTGGGCAGATTTTTTCTAACCACCATCCACGATCCACTGACCCCTAGTATTTTGCCAACTTGCGAATCGCCGCCGCGATCTTGTCCGCGTTCGGCATAAAGAAATCTTGCATCGTGCGCGAGAACGGAACCGCCGGGACATCCGGTCCCGCCACGCGCATCACCGGCGCATCGAGATATTCAAATGCTTCGCCCGCGATGATCGCCGCGACTTCCGCGCCCCAGCCCAGCGTCAAGTTGTCTTCGTACACGATCAACGCTTTGCTCGTCTTTTTCACTGACGCGAGAATCGTTTCCTTGTCGATGGGATTCAGCGTGCGCGGATCGACAACTTCAACGCTGATACCTTCCGCCGCAACTTGTTCCGCCGCATTCAACGATTCGTGCAACATCAAGCCAAACGCAATCACGGTGATGTCGGTGCCGACGCGTTTGACATCTGCTTTGCCAAATGGAATCGTGTAATAATTTTCCGGCACCTCGCCTTTGATCAGCCGATACGCTTTTTTGTGTTCGAGAAACAAGACCGGGTCATCGACGCGAAACGCGTACCGCAACATTCCCACAACATCGTACGGCGTCGAGGGCGCAACGACGTACAAACCTGGGATGTGCGCGTACGTTGCTTCAATCGATTGTGAGTGGTAGAGTCCGCCACCGATGCCGCCGCCGTACGGTGTGCGAATCACGAGCGGACACGGGTACGCGCCGTTCGAACGATAACGAAAGCGCGCGGCTTCGTTAATGATTTGATTGAACGCCGGCGCGATGAAATCGGCAAACTGGATTTCAGAGACCGGGCGCAAACCGTACAACGCCGCGCCGATGCCAATTGCGATAATCGATAATTCGGAGAGCGGCGAATCGACCACGCGCTTGTCGCCAAATTCTTCGATGAGACCTTTTGTTGCGCGAAAGACGCCGCCGCGCACGCCCACGTCTTCGCCGGTGATAAAGATATTGGGGTCACGGCGCATTTCTTCCTGCAACGTGCGCGTTACTGCTTCGATATTAGTCAGTACGGGCATTTCCAATCTCCAGTAGCTAAAAACGCAAAGTGTAAAAAATAATTGCGTTTCACATTTTAGGGTTTGGGCACTTGTCCCCACACATTCGCCAACGCAAATTCCGGTTTAGGGAACGGCGCATTCTTTGCAAACTCGGTCGCGTCGTCCACGATTTGTTTGGCACGCACTTCGTACGCTTGAATTTTTGCGTCGTCCAACAAATCGATGCTCAACAAGTACTGTTGCATTCGCAGAATTGGGTCTTTCCGTTTCCACTCTTCAACTTCTTCGCGCGGACGGTACGTGCGATCATCGTCGTCGGAAGAATGCGGAACCGGTCGATACGTTTTTGCTTCCACCAGTGTTGGACCGTCGCCGCGCCGTGCGCGCGCAACGGCTTCGTTGATCACGCGGTACGATTCGAGGACATCGTTGCCATCGACGATGACCCCCGGCATTCCGTACGCCACAGCGCGGTCGGCAACATTTTTGACCGCCATTTGTTTATCGGTCGGGACTGAAATCGCGTACTGATTATTTTGACAGAGAAAAATCACCGGTAGTTTGTAAATGCCTGCCCAGTTCAATCCCTCGTGAAAATCGCCTTCTGCGGTTGAGCCTTCGCCAAAGCACGTGAGTACCACTTCGTCCGTGCCTTTGTAACGAATTGCAAACGCGATGCCGGACGCTTGCGGAATTTGCGTTGCGACCGGGCTGGACCCGCTGACGATTTTCAGCGGACGATAACCAAAATGCGAGGGCATCTGGCGCGCACCGGACGATGGCTCGCCTTCTTTGCCAAACAGCGCGAGCATCAAATCGCGCGGCGTCATTCCCAGCGCCAACACCAACGCGTGATCGCGATAGTACGGATGAACCCAGTCGTACCCTTTTTTCAGCGCGAATGCCGCGCCCACCTGCGCCGCTTCGTGTCCGATGCCGGAAATGTGGAATGCAACTTCGTGCTGTCGATGCAAAATCCACATCCGCTCATCTAATCGCCGCGCGAGTAACATCGACCAGTACATTTCAAGTGCTTGCTCATCGGTCAAGCCGAACGCTTGATGTTTGGTTTCGGTTTTCGTTTTTGTCGGCGCCATTGACCTGCTCCCCAAGATTTCCAGCCACAAAGCAACTCAGAGATTTTCTCTGTGGCTATAACTGCAAAGAGAAAAGGGAGAAAGGAATTGTTCTTCCGTTTCTCCCTCGCAAAATTCATTTGCCAAATCGTTTGGCTACTTCGTTCCAGTTGACCACGTTCCACCACGCCGCAATGTAATCGGCGCGGCGATTCTGATATTTGAGATAGTATGCGTGCTCCCACACATCGACGCCGAGAATGGCGACCTTGCCTTCCATAATCGGCTGATCCTGATTCGCGGTGCTTTCGATGAGTAGTTTGCCATCCTGTTTGATGAGCCACGCCCAGCCGCTGCCAAAGCGTCCCAGCCCGGCTTTGGCGAATTGTTCTTTGAACGCCGCAAAACTGCCGAATGCTTTGTTAATCGCATCGGCGAGCGCGCCGGTGGGTTCACCGCCGGCTTGGGGTCCCATAATTTCCCAAAACATCGTGTGGTTCATATGTCCGCCGCCATTGTTGCGGACCGCCGTGCGAATTTCTTCCGGCACGCTGTTGATTTCTTTCAACAACGCTTCGATGCTTTTGTTTTGCAGCGCCGGAAATTTTTCGAGCGCAGCGTTGAGGTTGGTGACGTACGCGGCGTGATGCTTGCCGTGGTGAATCTCCATCGTCTTGGCATCGATGTGCGGTTCAAGCGCGTCGAACGCGTACGGTAGAGGCGGTAATTCATGTGCCATTTTGAATTCTCCCATTCATGAGATGTAGTTGTTTCACAATCATCACGAAACATTCAGCGCGAGGATAATAGCACAGAGTTAAAGTGAGTGTCAAGGGAGTTTGCGATTTTTTGACCGATAATCGACGAAAAGCGCAGAGGTCTAACAAAAGTTTAACGCGATTTGGTTGATGTTCTCCCAATCGCGTTGACGATTATTGGTTATAAACTCAGCGACACGTGGCAAAAGCTAATTCGTACATCTGCCCATCGGGGCGCGTGAAAAACGTAATGCGATTGTTGTCGTCAATCCACCCGACGCGCGCGAGATAATCGCCGCACGCGCCGGCGGTGATCCGCCACATTCCAACAGTTTGTTCCGACGACCCGGCGGGAATATCGATTGTTACTGCCGAAGTTTCCCCAAATGAATTTCTCAAATTGTCCGGCTTGTAGATATACACCTTCCATTTGTAACGCATCGGGTTGTTGGTTGTGTTGAGAAACGTAACCCAGAAACTGGTGTCCGTTGCCGGTGGTGGACTGGAGGGTTCGGGACGCATCTTGGTGACGTACAATCCCGGGGGAATTGGCGGCGTTGCTGTTGCCGGAATTGCCGATGGCTGTACGGGAGTTGCCGGCGACGGCAACACGATGGTCGGTAAAGAACTGGGAATCACCGTCGGTAAAATTGATGTTGGAATAACCGGAACCTGGGTCGGTTGAACCACCACGACGGGCGACATTGGTGTAATGGTGGGAAAGGTGAATTGCGTTGGCATAGCCGTTGGGCTGGGGAATAAGCCGCTCACTGCGATAAATGCGCCGATGCCAATAACCGCTAACAGCGTGATGGCACAGCCGCCCAAAATCCATAAACGCCAATTCGATTTTTGTGATCGTGAGTATGTCTCTGGCGTTGTTTGAATCTGCTGTGACGCTCCCGTCGGCGGTTGTGTCTCAACCCAGCGTTGACCATCGTGAAGGTACCACTTGCCGCTATCCGCGCCGATCATCCAATAACGTCCCTGCTCGTCTTGAACCATCAAGTCTTTTAGCGCGGCATCGAATTGTTCCTGGGTAATGCGACCGGTCGAGAGTTGTCCTTTGAGTTGAAAAAATTTTTCTTCCGCTTGGCGAAATTGATCACCTGCCATGCTTACCTCCGTACTTTACCTGAACAAAGTTATAATTCACCTTACGCAGCGTCATTTCTCGGTCGCTGCGCTCCCTCGAAATGACATCAATCGCGTAACATCAGTTATAAATCAAGCAAACGTTCTAGCGCGTCAACAAGTTTTTCTATATCCTCCATCGTATTGTACGCTTGAATCGACACGCGAATGAATTGCCGATGTTGCCACGTTACGATGGGAACTTCGATTTGGAATTCGTCGTACAGCCGCGTTTTGAGTTGCGCCGCATCGCAAGATGGCAACGGCATCGTAACCATTTGTTTATACCATTCCGATGAGTCGGGACTCAAGGGTAACAAACCGGTGCGCGCGGTGATTTGTTCACGCGCGTACTGCGCGAGCGAATGGCATTTGGCGCGCACCGTGTCCCAGTGATGTTCCTCGAAAAATCGAATGGCTTGCGGCGTGGTGAGAAACGCGGCGATGTCGCGCGTGCCATTCCACTCTTGCTCATCGATGAAACGCGACGCACTTGGCTTTTCCGATTCATAGCCCCAGCTGACGACTAATGGCTCGATTAGATTTTGTTTGTCCGGTCGCGCGTACAAAAACGCCGATCCTTTGGGACAGCACAGCCACTTGTGCAGATTCGAACTGTAAAAATCGGCATCGATTTCTTGCAGATCAAGTGGAATCTGTCCAACGGCATGCGCGCCGTCGATGATGCTAAGAATGCCAGCATCACGCGCGCGGCGGCAAATTTCTTGAATCGGAAAAATCAACGCCGTCGGCGAAGTGATGTGGCTCAGAAAAATGATGCGCGTGCGCGGAGTTACGCCTGACCAGAATTGTTCGATGAAATCATCGGCGGTTGTTACCGGCACAGGAATCGATTGCTGCTTGTAGATCGCCTTTGTCTTGTGGCAGATGAATCGCCAGGTGCGGTCAAGCGCGCCGTACTCGTGATCCGTCGTGAGGATTTCGTCGCCGGGGTTGAGCGGCAAACTGCGCGCGACGATGTTCAGGCCCGTCGTCGCGTTCGGCACGTAAACAAGATCATCAACCCCGGCGTGAACGTACGTCGCGAGTGCCGCGCGCGCGTCACGCATCAAACTGTCGAAGCGGCGTCCCAGGAATTCGACCGGCTGACGTTCCAATTCGCGTTGCCACCATTGATAGTTCTCGAACACCGGGCGCGGCGTTGCGCCGAATGAACCGTGATTCAAGAAGATCACATTTGGATCGAGCAAGAAAAGTTCTTTGGGAAGGGGCGGTTGATAATTGAATGACATTGAGATTCTCTTTGACTCAACTCTATCATACCGCAGTCGATGAGCGCAAGCAAATCGAATGCCAAAGGTTTTTGACAGTCGCGCAACCTGTTGTAGAATAGTGTTGTTGATTTTCTCGATAGAAAGGAATGGTCATGGCTGAACTACAAAACAAAATCGCGCTCGTTACTGGCGCAAGTAGTGGCATCGGGCACGCGACGGCGATCAAGTTTGCGAGTGAAGGCGCGCGGGTTGCCATCGTCGCGCGGCGCGCCGACAAGTTGGATGAGGTGGCAAAAGAAATTCGCGCGCGCGGCGGCGACGGCAAATCGATTGTCGCTGACGTGACGCAAGAAACTGACATCGAGCGTGTCGTCCACGAGACAGTCGCGGCGTTTGGCGGAATCGATATCGTGGTCAACGCGGCAGGTATCATCGCCAACGGCAATATCGAGAATACGAAACTGTCGGACTGGGATTATATGTTCAACGTGAATGTGCGCGGACCGTTCTACTTGACGCAACGGGCAATGCCGTACCTCATCGAGCGCAAAGGCAACGTCGTCAATGTGTCGAGTGTAACCGGCATTCGCGCATTTCCGAATGTCCTCGCGTACTGCGCGAGCAAAGCCGCGCTCGATCAGCTGACCCATTGCGTCGCGCTCGAAGTGGCGAGCAAAGGGGTGCGCGTGAATGCCGTCGATCCCGGTGTAACGGTGACAATGTTGCATCGCACCGGCGGAATGGCAGACGACGCGTACACAAAATTTCTCGAACACAGCAAAACGACGCATCCGTTGGGACGCGTCGGGACTGCGGAAGAAGTCGCAGAGTTGATTTTCTTTCTCGCCTCGCCAAAAGCCGGCTGGATCACCGGCGTCTCGCTGCCGATTGACGGCGGGCGTCATCAAACGTGTTTGCGTTAATAAAGTTGGGGCGCCCCGATGTGGTCGCCCCAATTTTTTACACCAACCCAATATCATTGCGCATCGCAACGATTTGTTTGCGGATTTGGGCGCGTTCGTCGAGCGCGTTTTGTACCGGCTTGGTAAAATCCTTATCCCATTTGTCGATGAATGTTTCGAGATCGGTCAAGAGTTTTTTCAACGGCGTGAGCAAATTGTTGATGATCGGATCGAAGAGAGTGGTTTTGACCATCGCATTGCCGGTTGCCGGGAAGAATAGATCGCGCAACGGTTTGAGGAGTTGATTGAGGATGGCGTCGATGACGGTGGGAATGACGCGAATCAAATCGACGAGGGCATTGATCGCGCGGCTGATTTCTGCACCGACGCCGAATGGAATTTTCTTGATCAACTCGTTGAAGAAATTCGCAATCGATTCTGCGAGCGGGCGCGCCGAACCCAGGATGCCGCCGACAAACGTTTCCGCGTCTTTGACTTTTTGCGCTAACTCGGTCAAGACGCGGGTTGCCAAATCCGCCGCGCCGCGCAAATTATCGATGAGGGTTTGAAAGTTCTTGAGTGCGGTTTCAACGGCTGTCACGCCGTCGCGCGCGAGGCGCACGCCGGTTTTCACCGCATCGAGCGCGCCGCGCACGATGTTCATCCCGGTAGCAATGATCGAATCGATGCCGATCTTTTCCAGATTTTCGTACAGCCCCACGAGCGCGCGCAATTTCAAGAGTTCCACTTCCTTGTCCGCCAGTGAAGCCGTCGTTGCCGCTGCGCCGCCCACCGCGCCGGCGACCAACGCCGCGCCGCCGACTGCCGCAGTGGTGATGAATTGTCGTCGGGTTACCCCAGCGTCTAAATTTGTGGTTGTCATTTTTCCCTCCTTTGTCAATTTGATCTTACATCCTCAAACCGCGCAAGACAATGAGAAAAATGTCCGATGCTTTGCGTCACGCCAATCGTTTGCGATAGATGAGCATACTTTCGCCCGGTGCGTAATAATCGGGCAGATGCGCAACGCATTCAAAACCATGCCGTTCGTAAAAGGTGCGTGCCGGTTGATACAACGCGCTATCGGATGTTTCGAGATATAACGCGCGCGCGCCGCGCCGCGTAATATCTTTTTCGAGCTGTTCAAGTAACGCGCCCCCAATGCCTGTGCCTTGCGCCGCGCGATCGACACCAAGCCAGTACAAATCCCAGATGCGATCTGCCATTGGAACCGGACCATAGACGATAAATCCGGCAATTTCGTTGGAATCGTTTTTTCGATAAACTAGAAAGGTGTGATCATTGTACGTGTTAGGACGAAAGATGCCGTCGAACATTTCTTGCACGACGGCCAACTCATCGGCGGAGAAGACCCGGGTGCTTTGCGCGACGCGCAGAACCGCGTCGAGATCGTTGGGTTGCGGTGGTTCGATTTTCAATTGATGTCTCATAAAAAGGTTATCATCGGTTGTCATTGCGAGCGAAGCGAAGCAATTTTTCAACAGTCTTTTGAGAGATTGCTTCGTCGCAAAGAACGCGACTCGCAATGACAAAGAGTTAGGTGAGTAAGCCATTCTTTCGCGCGAGCGCACCCGGCGCAATCGACTGTTCACTGTTGCGATTCTTGCGCGCGTACGTAATCAATCGCGGTGTGCGCGCATCTTTCATTTGATAACGCCGCGCCGCGAGCCGGACGATTTCATCCATCAAATCCGGATACGTTAACCCGGCGACGCCGCTCGCGCGCGCAATGCCGGCGTCCGGTGCAAGGTCGGCGTTCGGATTCACTTCGAGGACGTGCGGCTGTCCGTTCTTCACGCGAATATCCACACGTCCGTAATCATTCAACCCCATCGTTTTGAACGCGCGAATCGCGACGTCTTCGATGCGCGCTTTGAGCGATGCGCTCACGTTAGCAGGACAGGTCGGTGGTGTTTTCAAAAACTCTTCCGAAGTCGGCACCCATTTCGCGCGAAATGAAACGATGCGCGCAAACGGATTAGCGATGTGTTTGAAATTGATTTCCGAAAGCGGCATCATCCGCGGCGGCGCATTTCCCAAAATCGTTACATTGAATTCGCGTCCATCGATAAATTCTTCCACCAGCGCGGGTCCGTCGTACAAATCCCAAATGTATTTGACTTGGCGACGCAGAGCGCGGTCATCATGCACAACCGATTTGAGCGTGATGCCCAAACTGGCATCTTCCGCCATCGGCTTGACGAACAACGGAAAATTCAATCGCCGTTCGATGTTTTTGGGGGTCAAGACTTGGAACGGCGCGGTGGGAATCCCGTGCGCGCGCAGAATTTCTTTGGTGCGTGCTTTATTGAGACACGTCGCCAATGTCCAGCGCCCGGAGCCGGTGTGGCGAAATCCCAGATGATTGTAAATCGCGATGACGTACGGTTCAAGGTACGGTCGATTGCCGACGCTTTCGCACAAGTTGAAGATGAACCACTCGCGCGGATCGTACGGCGCAAGCGCACTCCACACATCTTTGCGGATTGGTACGGTTTCGGTGGTGTGTCCGCGTTTGCGCAATGCGTCGCGGATAAATTTTTCCGTCTCCATCATTTGTTGCTCGGAGACCAAATCATCTTTCGTGCCGCGTTGCAGTTCATCGACGACGTTAAAGACCACAAGAATTTTCACGTCAACATCACCGCCGTAGAAATTTCGTATCGATTATACACGAGGAAAAGAATTTTTGCATTCGTGTTGCCGAAATGCCCCAATGTGCGCGAGCTGCCCTTGCGGACAACCTGGGGTCTCGCCAAGCCACTGTCCAGCAAACTGCCAATCTTTTTGTGGAACGCGATCACTCATTTTGCAATCCACTTTTCAAAACTTGCCAATACGCTTTGACTCTCTGCGCGCGCAATTTACGTTTGTGTCCCAGCAACCATTTTATGGATTCTTCCGCGATGCGATACACAAACGTCAGCAGTAAAAACGCGCGCAGAATTTCAGCAACGAACGCGCCGCGATATTTACGGAAGAAGCGAATCTTGCTCGTGTTGAAATGAATGTCGCGCGCCGCAACGGCTTGCTCCGACGATTTACCTTCGTAATGCGTGACCCGCGCCGTCGGCAGGTAAAAAATTTCCCAGCCGGCTTGCTTCGCACGATAACACCAATCGAGTTCTTCCGAGTACATAAAAAACGCTTCGTCGAGTCCGCCGATTTGTTCATAGACTGCACGCCGCACGAACATCGCCGCGCCGTTGATCCAATCGACCGGTTGTGTTGCGTCGTCGCGCGTGTCCAACATATAAAAGTTGGTCAACACCCGATTGCGCGGAAACCACTGTTGCAAAATCGTCGATTCGAGAAACGCGGTTGCCAATGTCGGAAACCGCCGGCGCGAAGATTGCACCGAGCCGTCGCCGTAGAATAATTGCGGACCGATGATGCCGGCGCGCGGATTTGTTTCCGCAAAATCGAAAAGTGTTTGCAATGCGCCGGCGTGCAGTTCCGTGTCCGGGTTGAGCAGAAAAAGATAACGCCCCTGCGCAAGCGCAAGGGCTTGATTATTCGCGCGGGTGAACCCGGCATTTTCGGAATTGGCAATCACGCGCACGTTGGGAAATTCCGCGCGCAACATTTCGGCGGTGCGGTCGCTCGACGCATTGTCCACCACAATCATTTCAGCGGTCGGCGGTCTGCAATCGACGATCTGCGAATCGAGCGCTTGCAAACAGCGCCGCAAAAGATCGCGCACATTCCAACTGACGATGATAATCGAAATGTCGATGGTGTCAGAGCGAACGTTCGATGACATAGTCGGCTAGATTCCACAGGGTGCGACGATAAACGGTATCGGGAAAAATCGCAAGCGCATCTTGCGCCGTTTTCACGAATCGGCGCGCTTCGGTTTTGGACGCCTCGATGGCTGGGGAGGTGCGAATCGCTTGAATCAAATCATCGATGTTCGTTCGGAGCAGTTCGGTGGCTTGTCTGCCTTGTCCATCTTGTTCGAGGTAGTAAAATAGTGGCAGCGTGTATGTGCCTTGCCGCAAATCACTGCCGACCGGCTTGCCGAGATTGTTTTGGTCGGCGGTGAAATCAAGAATATCGTCCGCGATTTGAAATGCCATTCCCAGGTTCAAGCCGTACGTGCGCATCGCCGCAATTTCTTCTTCTGCACAATGACTCAGAATCGCGCCGCCTTCGGTTGCCGCCGCAAATAGTGACGCGGTCTTGCTTTTGATGTGGCGGTAATATTCGTCGCGGTTGGGGGGCCAGTTGGCGCCGGCAAAATCCTGGCGAATCTCGCCTTCGCAGATAACCATCAGCGTCCGCGCAAAAATTTTCATCACGCGCAAATCATCGATGCTTGCCGCAATGTCTGCCGCGCGCGCCAACAAAAAATCGCCAGCGAGCACGGTTGCCGTGCCACTCCAACGTGAATTGATCGTCGGACTGCCGCGTCGCACCGGCGATTTGTCGATCAAATCATCGTGGATCAACGTCGCCGCGTGCGTCAACTCGGTGGCGACGGCGAGCGTGATGACTTTGTCTTGATCGACCGGGTGAAATTTACTGGCGAGAATGGCTAGGGCTGGACGGAAGCGTTTGCCGCCACTCCCGATCAACAACTCAAAGACATCCATCAACGGCGCAAATTCAATTTGCACTGATTCGCGCAAACGTTGCTCGACTAACTGCAACTCCGTTTGGATCGGAGCGAAAAGAGAATTCGTGCTCAAAAGTCCTCACCTATTTCCAGACCGAACAGCCGCATACTGTTCTGGGTTGTAGTTTGTGCGACCATCGCCGCCGCGATATTTTTTACTTCAGCGATTTTCTCTGCCACGCGTGCGACATTTGCTGATTCGTTGCGTTTGCCGCGCACCGGCGAAAGGTACGGCGCGTCCGTTTCGATGATGATTTTATCTAGCGGCAATGCTTGCGCGATTGCCTGAAGTTGTTTCGCGTTCTTGAACGTTACATTCCCGGCGAACGAAATCAGGAATCCTAGGTTGATGGCTTCACGCGCCATCGACAAATCACCGGAAAAACAGTGCAAGATGCCGCGCGGCGTTTTTCGTTGCCGCAAAATTTCCATCAACGCATCATCGGCGTTGCGATTGTGAATGACGACCGGCTTGCCGAGTTCCGCCGCGAGCTCAAGTTGCGCGACAAAATTTCTGGTCTGTGTTTCATGCGACGGATTATTTGACCAATAAAAATCCAAACCGATTTCGCCCAGCCCAACTACTTTACGTTGCGAGGCGAGTTCACGGATTGCCGTGAGCGTTTTATTGTTCGACGTGTTTGCGTGTTGCGGATGAATGCCGACGACCGCGTACACAATTTCATATTTCTCAGCGAGCGCAACAACCCGGCGACTCGATTCCACATCGACGCCGGCGGTGATGATCGCTTGCACGCCAGCTTGCGTCGCTCGTTCGATCACTGCATCGAGATCATCGGCAAATTGTTCGTCGTCTAAATGACAATGCGCGTCAATATACATTTTGGACGGAAGACCGAAGACGGAGGACGGAAATCTTGTCCCGGTC
Organism: Anaerolineae bacterium; assembly: GCA_034435055.1. Classification (GTDB taxonomy): domain Bacteria; phylum Chloroflexota; class Anaerolineae; order UBA4142; family UBA4142; genus DAOTXS01. The sequence goes on from DAOTXS010000031.1 coordinate 94,897, forward strand.
TTCCGTCGCCCGTCTTCCGTTGTGTTTTTACTTCAGCCCCGCCAACTTCAACCCGGCATCCAAAATATCGCGCCGCTTGTTTTCCTTCGTCGTCTCGACGTAGAAACGCATAATCGGTTCGGTGCCGGAGAAACGGATGCACATCCAGCCGCCGTCGTCGAGCAAGTACTTGAAACCATCCATCGTATTGATGCCGGTCACTTTGAATCCCGCGATCTCGCTTGGCTTTGCCGACTGCAATCGCGCGACGATTTCGCCGCGCTGTTCTTCCGGGAAATCAGTGTCGATGCGTTCGTAATAGTGCGGACCCACCAACTCGAAAAGATGATCGAGCAATTGCGATGGCGTTTTGCCGGTTTGCACCACGAAATCAATCAAGAACAAGCCGGCGACAATGCCGTCGCGTTCCGGGATATGACCGCGAAACGCGTACCCGCCGGATTCTTCGCCGCCGATCATTGCATTTGTTTCCAAAATTTTTGGCGCGACGTACTTGAACCCGACGCCGGTTTCGTACACCGGCACATCGAATCGTTTTCCCAGTTTGTCGAGCATCGATGTCGTGTTCAGCGTTTTGACGATGCCGCCGCGTTGTCCGCGCACTTCGAGCAAGTACAGCGCCAGCAACGCGTACATTTGCAATTGATTGATGAACACACCTTTTTCGGTTGAACCGCCGATGCGATCTGCGTCGCCGTCGGTTGCAATTCCCAGGTGCGCTTTTTCGCGTTTGACAAGTTCCATCAACCCATCAACGTTCGGCGGAATTGGTTCCGGGTTGTTCATTTCCGGAAATGCCGGGTTACGATAATCGTGAATCTCGACGACGCGCGTGGTCCCGCCGGCGAGCAAACTTTTGAACCAGCCCATCCCCGCGCCCCACATCGAATCGACGGCGACGGTCAAGCCGGCTTGGCGAAGTGGTTCGATGTTGACGAGTTTATCGAGTTGCTTGAGAAATGCCGGCTTGGGATCGAAAACTTCAACCAGTCCTTTGACCAACGCTTCTTTGATTGGCATCCGTTTGATGCGTTCTGCGTCCGGCGGCGGAATCAACGCCTCGATTTGTTTCAAGCCGTCGGGCGCAATCGCGCCGGCGTAATCCGCGCGGACTTTGAAGCCGCCCCAGATCGGCGGATTGTGCGACGATGTGAGATTCACGGCGCCGTGCGCTTTTTTGTCGAGAATCGCAAACGAAATGACCGGCGTCGGCGTCGGGCGATCCACCAAATACACTTTGATGTTATGCGCCGCAATCACTTCGGCGACGGCTTGCGCGAAATGCTCCGCCGCAAAACGCGTGTCGTAGCCGACGACCAAGCCGCGCGTCGTTTGATTCGTCGCGATCAGATATTGCGCCATCCCTTGCGCGCACCGCCGCACATTTTCAAATGTGTAATCTTCGGCGATGATGCCGCGCCAACCGTCGGTACCAAATTTGATCTGAGTAAACATCGATGACCTCATACTCACCCCAGCGATCACAAAGAAAAAAATTCTCTGTGGTGCTTAGGTTATTGTCTCTTGAATGACCTTTGCAATTTCATTTGCTTCGCGTTCGATGATTACCGCGTCTGCGCCTTCAATCATCACGCGCGCAAGATTTTCTGTGCCGGAATATCGCAGCAAGATGCGTGCGCTCTCGCCAAGCGCGACGCGGGAGCGTTCAATTTGTTCTTGAATCGATGGAAATTGTTCGAACGGCGGTTTGCGCGGCACGCGCACGTTGACCAACACTTGCGGAAACCGGGTCATGCACGATGCAAGTTCTGCCAGCGATTTGCCGGTTCGCGCGATGACATCCGCCACACGAATCGTGGTGTACATTCCGTCGCCGGTCGTGTGCCCGCCATCGAAGAAAACAATGTGCCCCGATTGTTCACCGCCGATGACCGCGTCGATTGTCCGCATTCGTTCCGTCACCCAGCGGTCGCCAACCGCCGTGCGTTCCATTTTTACGCCGATTTCATTCAGCGATTTTTCCAAACCAATGTTCGCCATTACGGTTGAGATGACGGCGTGCTGATTCAACCTGCCACGTTCTTTCAAATCGCGCGCGAGAATCGCCAGCACAAAATCACCATCGACAAAATTGCCGCGCGCGTCCACAAACACGGCGCGGTCGCCATCGCCATCGAATTGCACGCCGAAAACGGCGCGCTCGCGCAAAACTGTGTCGCGTAAAAGTTTTGGCTCTAGCGCATCGTACCCGTGATTGATGTTGACGCCGTCGGGCTGGATGTTCAACGCAACGATTTCCGCGCCGAGTTCACGGAAAATTTTTTGCGCGAGTTCAAACGTCGCGCCGTTGTTGCAATCGACGACGACGCGCTTGCCGCGCAGAATGGGCTTGTGCGCCACTGCGTCCAGCAAGAAATCGATGTACGCGTTCGCTTGGCTTGGATCGTCGCGGCGCTGTCCAATCGAGCCAATCGCGTTGTGTGCTTCGTCGTCGCGGCGGGCGTACGCCATTTTTTCGATTTGCAATTCAGCGTCGTCGGGAACCTTGAATCCGTCGCCGCCAAAAACTTTGATGCCGTTGTAATCGAACGGATTGTGCGATGCGGAAATCGAGATACCGCACCGCGCGCCAAGTGTGCGCGCGAGGTACGCGACGCCGGGTGTGGTGATGATGCCGACGTGAAGGGTATCGAAACCTTGCGCCATCAAGCCGGCGGCGAGTGCGTTCTCGATCATCGCGCCGCTGAGTCGCGTGTCGCGCCCGATCAACGCGAGCGGATGTTTGCCATCGTGCGCCAGCACCTCGCC
>DAOTXS010000032.1:0-17165 GCA_034435055.1 Anaerolineae bacterium
CGTTGTTTCGCTTGGCTGGACAATTGTCGTCGGCTCGTCGTGCGCTATGACCGATTCATTGAACATTACAAAGCTTTTTGTTTGCTGGCGATCATTCTTTGGTGCATCACACGAATTTTGAAATGAGTTCTAGTTTTACCGGAATAATCTATGACCACAAAAATTGAAACACTCGAACCGCCGCGAATGTCGGTTGGCGTGATTGGCTGGCTCAGGAAAAATCTATTCAACTCGTGGTTCAACTCGATCCTGACGATTGTTTTGCTCGTCGTGCTGTACAATGTTCTGAGTCAGTTGATCCTGTGGATATTTACATCGGCGCGCTGGGAAGTGATTGCCGTGAATCTGCGCTTGTTCATGACCGGACCGTTTCCGCCGGAACAAGTGTGGCGTGTTTGGCTTGTGCTGGTAATCGTTTCGGTGATGATGGGATTATCGGCGGGCGCGTTCGGTGGGACGATGCGCACGTTTGGTGTGTGGCTCGCGGCGGGCTTTGCAACCGCGATCGTTGCCGATCTTGTCGCCGAAGGATTTGAACCGCTGACGAAATTCCTGGGACGCTTGACTGCCATCGATCCCGACTCGTTCTGGATTTCGATTCCATCGATTTTGTGGCTGGTGTTCAATCTACTGATTCTCAGCGCCGGGTATTTCATCGCGCGCGGACGCAAAACGTGGAGCCGCAATTTGCTCATCGCTTGGCTGGGATCGTTCGTGCTAACAGTCGTGTTGCTTCAAGGATTTGGCAAGGATGGTTTTCTGCCCGAAGTCGGCACGAATCGCTGGGGCGGTCTGCTGCTCACGTTTATGCTATCGATTGTCAGTATCGTGCTATCATTTCCGCTCGGTGTTTTGCTTGCGTTGGGACGGCGGAGCAAATTGCCGGCAGTGAAAGCGTTTTGCATCTTCTACATCGAAGTCGTGCGTGGCGTGCCGCTTGTTACCGTGTTGTTTATGACGCAAATCATGTTGCCGCTTTTTTTGCCCGGCGAACTGCGCATCGATAATGTAACGCGTGCGATGGCGGCGTTCACGTTGTTCACGGCGGCGTATATGGCGGAGAATGTGCGCGGCGGTTTGCAAGCGATTCCGGGCGGACAAATCGAAGCGGCGTACGCGCTGGGACTAAACAATGCGCTGACGACGTTGCTCATCGTTTTGCCGCAAGCATTGCGCTTGGTGATCCCGGCGACGGTCGGTTTGTTCATCAGTTTGTTCAAAGACACAACGCTTGCAACCATCGTTGCGTTGTTGGAATTACTCGGCGTGGGACGCAGTGTACTCGCGCAAGCGGAATTTCAAGGACTGACGATGGAAGTGTACTCGTTCATCTCGGTTATCTTTTTTGTCTTTTGTTATGCGATGTCGTACGCAAGTTATCAGGTGGAGAAAGCACTCGGCGTCGGCAAGAGATAAGGATGAAAGCAGAAGGATGAAGGATGAAAACAAATCAGAAGGTTTTCCATTCATCCTTCATCTTTCATCCCTCATCCTTCGATTTAGGAGATTAGATCATGAGCAGTGTAGGAATGGTCAGCGGGGTGCGGGATATTATCGTCGCGCAGGATGTGCACAAGTGGTACGATCGTTTGCACGTGCTCAAAGGCATCAACCTCACCGTCAAATCAGGCGAGGTGTTGGTGATCTTTGGTCCGTCCGGCTCCGGCAAATCGACATTTATCCGGACGATCAATCGCTTGGAAGAGCATCAACGGGGCACGATCATCGTCGATGGCATCGAGTTGACCAACGATATTCGCAACATCGCGGCGATTCGACAGGAAATCGGCATGGTGTTTCAATCGTTCAACCTCTTTCCGCACCTGACCGTGTTGCAAAATATTTCACTCGCGCCGATTTGGGTGCGCCGCTGGTCGAAGGAAAAGTCGGAGCAAATTGCGATGGATTTGCTCAAGCGCGTTGGGATTCCAGAGCAAGCGCACAAGTTCCCGGCGCAACTGTCCGGCGGACAGCAACAGCGTGTCGCGATTGCGCGCGCGCTGGCGATGCAACCCAAGATCATGTTGTTCGACGAGCCGACGAGCGCGCTCGACCCGGAGATGATCAAAGAAGTGTTGGATGTGATGACGGAGCTGGCGAAATCCGGGATGACGATGATTTGCGTGACGCACGAGATGGGCTTTGCGCGAAGCGTGGCGAACCGGATGGTGTTCTTTGATGGCGGTCAGTTGATTGAGCAAGGGACGCCGGATCAAATCTTCAACAATCCGCAACACGACCGCACGAAATTGTTCTTGTCGCAGATTTTGCATTGAGGGCTGACACGAAGGCAGAGGGTTGATTCCCGCAAGGCGGGGAGCAAGTAGTTCCCAGATACACCTTTCCAATGAGCAACTTCAACATGTCCAAAAAAGTCAGGATACATTGAGGTCGGAAGCGCTGACGGAGTATTGGTTGCACAAATCCACCCACGTAGCGAAGGAGACTTGTTCTTCCTCGCAGAGAAGTTCGTAGGTTGGCTCGTTGCTTGGTTCGCAGATGACTTGGTAGCAATCAATATCCAGTCTATTCCAGCAGAGTCATCCAAGAAATAGTTGGAAGACACTTTCATTTCGCGTGGCGCGTTGGCGCGGTCGGCGCGCTACAGCGTTTGGTTACATTCACGGAGGCAAATAATATGCCAATGAAAAGAACACAAGCAAGAAATATAGATGCATACATCGCCGCTTGTCCGCAAGACGTTCAAGCAAAATTACAAGAACTCCGCGCAACCATCCGACAAGCCGCGCCGGAGGCGGAAGAGACCATCAATTACGCGATTCCAACTTTCACGCTGAATGGTAATTTGGTGCATTTCGCGGCGTTCAAGAATCATATTGGATTCTATCCTGCGCCCTCCGGCATCACGGCGTTCAAAAAAGAATTGTCCGGTTACGCGCAAGCAAAAGGTTCGGTGCAATTCCCGCTGGACAAATCGCTTCCCTTGAAACTCATCACTCGGATAGTAAAATTCAGAGTGAAGGAAAACTTGGCGAAAGCAAAGAAGAAATAAAAATATTATCCGCGAATCTTCACGAATTCACGCGAACAAAAATGATTAGCGAAAATTCACGTGAATTCGCGGATGAGAAGAATCATGAAAATCAAAATCGGTAACCTCGCACCCGACTTTACCTTGCCGGACGAAAATGGCAAGCCGGTAAAACTGTCCAGCTTGCGTGGTAAAAAAGTAATTCTCTATTTCTATCCAAAAGACGATACGCCCGGTTGCACCGCGCAAGCGTGCGGCTTTCGGGATCAATTTGTCGAGATTCAAGACCAGAACGCAATTGTCATCGGCATCAGTCCCGATGACGCGAAATCGCATCAAAAATTCCGGACGAAATACAATTTGCCATTCAGTTTGCTCTCCGATGTTGATCACAAAGTTGCAGAAAAGTACGGCGCGTGGGGCGAGAAAACAACTTTCGGCGTCAAATCGATTGGCATCATCCGCAGTCATTTTGTCATCGATGAGCAAGGCAGGCTCATCGATTCACAAATTAAAGTGAAAGCTCAAGCCAGCCCCGCACTCGCCATTCAATCCCTCAAATAGGAGTTATCGTGACGACCAACACCCTACCCCATTGGGATATGACCGTTGTCTATCCCTCGCTCGAATCGAAAGAATTTGAAGCCGGCTTTCAAGCGGTAACCGATCAAATTGCCGAGTTGGGCAAATTGTTCGAGCAACACAAAATTGCCAAGCGCGATCCCGCGCCACTCGACGATGCGACCGTTCATTCGTTCGAAGCCGTCGTCAATGCGTTGAATGCGACATTTGAGGATGTACGCACAACGATGGCGTACGTCAGCAGTTTTGTCGCCACCGATTCGCGCAACAATCTGGCGCAAGCAAAGATGAGCGAACTGCAGCAACATTTCGTGCGCTTGCAAATGCTTGGCACGCGCCTGACCGCGTGGATCGGTTCGCTCGATGTCGAAGCGTTGATCAATCGCTCCCAGGTTGCGCGTGATCACGCGTTCATGCTCCGCAAAGCGAAAATCGAAGCCGAGCATCAAATGTCGCCGGCGGAAGAAGATTTGGCGGCGGAACTGCGCCCCACCGGCTCGACCGCGTGGAATCGTTTGCATCAAAATTTCACTTCGCAACTTTTGGTCAAGGTCGAAGGTCAGCCGAAAGAATTGCCGATGAGTATGGTGCGGAATCTTGCCTACGATCCGGATCGTAACGTGCGCCGCGCCGCGTACGAAGCGGAAATCGATGCGTGGAAAAAAGCGGCGGTGCCGATTGCCGCGGCGATGAACAGCATCAAGGGCGCGACGAATCTACTCACCAAGAAACGCAAATGGGAATCGCCGCTCGATGAAACGTTGTTCGACAATAACATCGACCGGCAAACGCTTGATGCGATGATGGCTGCCGCGCGTGAATCGTTTCCAGATTTTCGGCGGTATCTGCGCGCTAAAGCGCGCGCGCTCAAACTCGACGCGCTGGCGTGGTACGATATGTTTGCGCCGCTGGGAAATGGCGGACGCGCGTGGTCGTACGACGAAGGCGCGCAATTCATCGTCGAACAGTTTGGCACCTTCTCGAAAAAATTGCGTGATATGGCAGCGCGCGCGTTCCATGAAAATTGGATCGACGCCGAACCGCGTGTGGGCAAACGCGACGGCGCGTTTTGCATGCCGCTTCGCAAAGACGAATCGCGCGTGCTGACCAATTTCAAGCCGGCTTTTGCCGCGGTGAGTACGATTGCGCACGAACTGGGACATGCGTATCACAACGTCAATCTGGCGTCGCGCACGATGTTGCAACGCGACACGCCGATGACCTTGGCGGAAACCGCAAGCATTTTCTGTCAGACGATTGTCAATCAAGCCGCGCTTCAACAAGCAGATGCGAAAGAACAAATCAACATCTTGGAAGAATCGTTGCAAAACTCGTGCCAAATCGTCGTCGATATTTCCAGCCGGTTTCTCTTTGAACAACGCTTGTTTGAAAAACGGCAAAAGCGCGAATTGTCGATTGATGAGATGAATGAGATGATGCTTGAGGCGCAACGCGAAACATACGGCGATGGTCTCGATCCCAATGTTTTGCATCCGTATATGTGGGCGATGAAGCCGCACTATTATTCATCGACGTTTTACAACTATCCGTACATGTTCGGGTTGCTGTTTGGCTTGGGTTTGTACGCGCAGTACCAACATAATCCCGAAAAATTCAAAGCCGGGTACGACGATTTGCTGTCGTCCACCGGTCTTGGCAATGCCGCCGAACTCGCCGCGCGCTTTGGCATCGATACACACTCGCCGGATTTTTGGCGCGCGAGTCTCGACGTGATTCGCGGCGAGATCGATCAGTTTGAAAAATTAGTTGACTAACGATTGTCATTGCGAGCCGCGAAGCGGCGAAGCAATCTCTAAAGTACTTTGGGGATTGCTTCGCTCCCTACGATCGCTCACAATGACACAAGTAATCTACAATGCACATCGACCTCAACTGCGATATGGGTGAATCGTTCGGCGCGTATTCAATCGGCGCGGATGAAATGCTGATGCCGCTCATCACTTCCGCAAATATCGCGTGCGGTTTTCATGCCGGCGATCCGCGCGTGATGCAACGCACGGTTCAACTCGCCGTTCAACACGGCGTCGCCATTGGCGCGCATCCCGGTTTTCGCGATCTTGAAGGATTTGGTCGCCGCGTGATCGACGCGACGCCGGACGAAATTGAATCCGATGTGTTGTATCAAATCGGCGCGCTCGATGCGTTTGCGCGCGCGGCAGGAAAAAAACTGATGCACGTCAAAGCGCACGGCGCGCTCTACAATCTTGCCGCCGCCAAGCCGGCTATCGCGCGCGCGATTGCGCGGGCAGTTGTGAGTTTCGATTCGTCACTCGTCTTTGTGGGACTTGCTGGATCGTCGATGCTCGATGTGGCGCGTGAACTGGGTCTGCGCGTTGCGCGTGAAGGATTTTGTGATCGTGCGTACACGCCCGATGGCAAATTGATGTCGCGCCGCGAGCCGGGTTCGCTCATCGATGATCCGCAACGCGCCGCGCGCCAAGCACTGCAAATGGTGATCGAGCAAACGGTTGATGCGTCGAACGGCGAAAAAATTCCGATGCACGTTGACACACTTTGCATTCACGGCGATTCACCCAACGCGCCCGCTATCGCGCGGGCGGTGCGCGAGATGCTAGAAAAGAACGGCGTGAGTGTGAGATCGCTGGCATGATCGTTTTGTCATTGCGAGGAGCCGCGAAGCGATTGGCGACGAAGCAATCTTTCAAAAGACAATTGAGAGATTGCTTCGCTTCGCTCGCAATGACAAAAGCGTGATCCACCCCGACCCCCGCCTGCTCCCCGCCGGCGATTCTGCTATCCTCGTCGAATTTGCTGACGAAATCAACGACGACGTGAACAACCGTGTTCACGCGCTGACGCAGTTCCTCCGCGCGCAACACCGCGCAGATATTCTCGATCTGGTTCCCGCGTATTCTTCACTTCTTGTTTGTTACGACTCGTTGCAAATCGATTTTGCGTCGATGCACGATTTTCTTCAAGCGTCTTTGCAATTCGCGCAATCAAGATTGGCTCTTGCTCCGCGTCTGATTGAAATCCCCGTAGCGTACGGCGGCGAGTTGGGTCCCGATCTTCCGTTCATCGCGCAATCGAGCGGCTTGACGGAAACGCAAGTGATCGAATTGCATTCAAGCGTCCCCTATCGCGTTTACTTTGTTGGCTTTCTGCCCGGCTTTGCGTACCTGGGTTCCGTGCCGGAAAAAATCGCCGTGCCGCGTTTAGAGACGCCGCGCACGCGTGTGCCTGCTGGGTCGGTTGGCATTGCCGGACGACAAACCGGCATCTATCCGATAGAATCGCCGGGCGGATGGCGGCTGATCGGGCGCACCACGACGCAATTGTTTGATCCCAGCACTGATCCGCCAACGCTATTGCACCCGGGTGATCGGGTGAAATTTGTGCCATGTTGAAAATTGTCGAAGCCGGCATCCTGACGACAATTCAAGACGCCGGGCGTTGGGGTTATCAAACGTACGGCGTCCCGGTTTCCGGCGCGATGGATTGGTTCGCGTTCGCCGTTGCTAATCGATTGGTGAGCAACGCGCCAAATTCTGCCGCCCTCGAAATTCGTTCGTCGATCACTCTGGAAACGAACGAGCGTTGCGTGATCGCGTTGACCGGCGCGGCTGCCGAATTGTGGATTGATCGGCGCGTGATGCCGACGTGGACGAGTGTGTTTGTGCGTGCGGGTTCGTTCGTCGAAATCAAATCGCGCGGCGGATGGAATTATCTGGCGATTCACGGCGGCGTCGATGTTCCGCGCGTTCTCGGTTCGCGTTCGACGTATGCGCGCGCCGGGTTGGGGAACGTTTTACAAACGGGGGACGAAGTTTCAGTTGGCGAATCGTTGATCGACGTTGTTTCGCTTGCGGGAAAAATTGTGTCCGACTCGGTTCGCGCATTTTCTTCCCGACATTCGTTTATTCGTTTGGTTTTGGGTCCGCATCACGATTGGTTCACGTCGGGCGCAATCGAAACGCTAACATCGACCGAATATTCGTTGACCGGCGTGGCGGATCGAATGGGGTATCGATTAATCGGTGCGAAATTAGAACGCGCGCGGAATGAGGAATTGATTTCGTGCGGCGTGCCGCTTGGTGCAATTCAAATTCCCGCCGATGGTCAGCCCATCGTTTTGATGGCAGACCACCAAACGACCGGCGGCTATCCGATTATTGCCACCGTGATTCGCGCGGATTTGCCGATGCTCGCGCAACGCGCGCCGGACGAATCGGTTTCGTTCCAAATTGTTGATGTCGAGCAAGCACAGGCGGCGTGGCGCGAAATGTTGCAACTGATTACGCGCATTTGATTGTGGCAATTTCCCTTGCTCTGACTTGTATTTTTATTTCACGCCCGTTTTGCAAATCGATGGGCGCGATTTCTTCCTCGTTCAAATTCACCCGCGCCGCGCGCGAAAAATTTTTCCACAGCACGATATTTGCTTCAATCGTTTCGTTGGCAATGTTGTAGCCCCGTACGATCAAACCGTCGCCTTCGTCCGATTTTTTGATCGCGCTGATCACAAACTCGCGCGGCGCTGCGGCGACAAAACTCGCGCTTGAAGGAAGCGCGCCCGTTTCCGGTTTTGCAACGACGGCGCGCATCGGCGCGGCGAAAGTGCATGCTTCGCCGATTGCATTCCGCCAATCGCCGGCGTGAGGGATCAACGCGTATTCAAAAATATGCGTACCGATTTCTTGCGCGCCCGGCGTTTCGATGGCTGGACCGGCGTGCCCGGCTCGCGTAGACAAATCGTCGCGCGAAAGCCAGCCGATGCAACGCAGCAACGTGAGCGCAAGCGTCGTTCCGTTCGAGTCGCGCCGCGCAGAATATTCTGGCAAACCACGCGTTGCCAACGTCCATCCAATTTTTCCATTATCTATCGAAACAAAATTTTGCATCGGCGCTTCGGGGCGCGGCTGTTCGATCCATTCATCGGTGTTCGATGGTAAATCAATTGCGCGTTGCACAACGTCGAATGCTTGACCAGCATTCGTGTAGGCGATAACTATTGACACAGGGAATTCAACTTGCAACCGATGATCACGCGCGCGATTATCAACTGCAGTAGAGAAATCAATTCGGCGCACACCGGGATAAATCGAAATCGTCGTCACAATTTTTTCGTCGACGAATTCCGGCGCGCGCGCCGAGCGCTCGTCGGCAAGTTGCGCCGGCAATCGATAATTCATCGACAAGCGAATGGATTGCCGCGCGGCGGTGTGTTCGATTTCGATTTGCGCCGGCGCGTTGGGTTGATCGATTAGCACGTCATTTTCCGGCGGACAGTAATTGTACAAATCGCCGCGATCACCACCATCGACAAAGTGGTTGGCATTGCGATACATTGTGCCGGTTGTTTTGTCTGTAATCGTCACAGTCCCGTTTGCGTTTGGCTCGATGCGGAAAAATTCATTCTCGATAAATCCTGTTTTGTGAATTGACTCGGCGGCGTGAGACAGGGGAACAAGCCAGAATGTTTTGTAGCCGATGCCGGGAACATTCCGCGCTACAAATTCAATGTCGACGCGCCCCAGCGATTTTGAAACGTGAAATGGAATCGTCTCGTGATTGTCGTCAAGCAAGGTGAAATCGTTGTGTGTCGTAATCGTCGCCTGCACAAAATCGGTGCGCGTTTGCGGCGACGAATTAAAGACAATCAGCGCGCTGCCGGCGGCATTGATTGACGTATCGATGTTTTCGGCGATGGTTTGCAAACTCGTGTCGATGATGGGTTGCGCGATTTGTTCGACGGCGTCAAACCGCAGCGCCATTTCACGGTGAACTTGATCGACACTGCAACCACAAATCGAATCGTGGGGATGATTTTGCAAAAGATATTTCCACGCGAGTTTGAGCAGGTGGCTGGGTTGATCGGCGAATGCGCTGAACGGTTCCGCCCATTTTTCTAATAGGGTTTGCGCGCGTGCGTTGCGTTGCTTGATCCACATTCGCGTGGAGAGAACGCCGGGCAAAAGGTGATGTCGTTATCCGAATTTTGCGCACGCGCGCCTTTGATCAAGTCGCTGGTATTATGCCACGGTTCCATATGATCGGTTCCGTGCATCAATAGAAAATTGGCTGTGCGGGTGTGCGGCGTGAGCGAATCACGTAAATGGACAATCGTTTCGGCAAAACCTTCACTATCGCGCGGGAGCCACGCGGCGTTATCGTAACTGTCGCGCAAGTAACACAACAGTACGCGCGAGCCATCGGACGCTTGCCACCATAATTCGACCGGTTCGTCGGCGAGTCCGCGCCGCAACACGGCGGTGTCAAAACCAAAGCCGCGCAAGATTTGCGGCGTCTGACTAATATGCCCAAATGGATCAGGAATGTAGCCGACGCGCATTACTCTCCCAAAATCGCGCGCAATGCGAATGCCGCGTTGCAAATTCCGGACGAGCGCTTCGCCGCTGACCAGAAACATATCGGGGAGGACGTACCACGGCCCCACGTCTAGTTTGCCGGCGGCGACAAGATTGCGTAAGATTTGTTCGCGTTCCGGTCGCGCTTCGAGATAATCTTCGAGGACGATGGTTTGTCCGTCGAGCATAAAATGTGCGTACGCCGGATCGGTTTCAAAAATATCCAGCACTTGATCGATGCAATGCACGAGCCGCGCACGAAAAACTTGAAAGGGCTCGTACCATTCGCGATCCCAATGTGTGTGTGAGACAATAAAGAGTTTGTTCATCGATGCTCCGCGGCAAGTTGATGTAGCGGGAATTATAATCGATAACTGCGCAAGTGAGCAATTGCCATTTTATCTTGCTCGTGGTATGATTTTAGCGCAATCGCTCTGAATTGCGAAAGGAGTTGTGTGAAGGACAAGTCGTACATTATTGTAATTGTCGTCATTCTGGGAATTTGCTGTTTGGGGATGTACGTTGCCATCTCTGGTTTTTTGAACAGCAATCCTTTGGCGCTTTCAATTACACCGGTTCTGCGCGCTACGCCGGTCGCGGTTACCTTGCCAACCGATACGCCGTTGCCGTCAAGCACAACTTTTTCTCAGCCGCTTGTCGCCACCCCGCCGCCGGTGCCATCGCCGTTGGGCGCATTTGCCACGATCACCGCCGCCACAACATCGACTCTGCCAACGTTGCCGCCAATCCTGCCAACGTTGCGACCGTCGTCGGCGTCATCGACATCATCGGCGGTGCAACAATCGTGCGCGGGATTTCAATATTGCTGGCGGATTGGTGCGCCGGATATTACCTTGGGTCCAACCGGTAACGAATGTCCGCGCAATTATATTTGGGGCTTGGTGACAGACGCAAACGGCAAGGGGATACCGAACGTCCGAATTCGGCATCGCGCACCGAACGGCGACATTGGCGAAACAACCACCAAAGATCGACCGGATGTGCCGGGCAAATATGACGTGCTTGCCCCGAGCGGTACGTTTGCTGTGTGGGTTGTCAGCGGCGGCGCGCAAGCAAGCCCGCAAGTAAATGTTCTGGTTCAGCCGCATTCGCCCGGTTCCAGCGTTTGCTTGATGCGCGTCGATTTCTATCAACAACGATAAAACGAAAAATCAACCGAGAGGTTTTTTGCCTCTCGGTTGATTTTTTATTTTGGCATTGCCTTGATGCGGACGTACGCGCCCACCGGAATTCCGTCTGGTTGCGTAATCGACCACCAATACTCCTCGTTATCTTTCGTCCAATCCGGATTCGCCATATAAATAACAAACATCGCGCCGATCCACGGCGACCAATTTTGCTTTGCCCATTGATACGCGCCAACGACGTACTTGGCTTGGGTCTGTTCTTCGACGGCAAACCACGAATACTCTTTGTGGATGGGGTCGCGCGTCCAGCCAAATTCCGTGATGACGATTTGCTTGGCGCTGTCGCCGCGTTGTTCCATAATCTTGCGAATATCTTCGACGTGGCGGAAACAATAGACCCGCCCGGTCACTGGTTCGTTATTGTTGTATTCGCGATTTTTCACGACATCGTCGGGACTCATTTCCGGCGGCGCTTTGTACCCCGGCGCGTGCACGCCCAACACATCGAAATACCCGGTCGAATTGTTCTTCATCGCGTCATAGAATCGATTCATAAACGTTACGTCTGGCATCGCCTGATCATTGCTGGCGGAGGTTGGCGTCAAGCCGCCGCTGACGACAATCGCGTTGGGATCGATTGACTTGATTTTTTCGTACGAAACTTTGAGCAACGCCGCGTATTCAGCCGGATTGGGCGGACGCCCGCACCATTCGCGCGCGAGGTTCGGTTCGTTCCAAATTTCGTAGGCGCGGATGCGGCCTTTGTATCGCGTGACAAACGCGGTCAAGAAATCGAGCCAATCCTGGGTTTTGGCGGCGGGTCCCATTTGCTTTTTGGCGGCAACGTTGCATCCCGGCGCTGCCCAATCCGGCGCGTTATCCACGCGCGCGAGAATATCGATGCCGAAGGAGTTGGCAAGGTTCACCGCTTGATCGGCGTTCGTCCAGTTGAACTTGCCTTTTCCTGTGCCTTCGATGTCGCGCCACGCGAATTGTTGTTTGACCCAGGTCAGCCCGGCGTCTTTCATCATTCCCAAATCACGGTGCGCAGTTTCGGGTCGCCACCAGAGAAATGCTTGCGCGCCGTACTCCGGCGATTTCATTTTGATCGGCTTGACTGCCGGCGTGGGCGGTACGCTTGGTTTGGGCGCTGGTGTTTCAGTAGGGGCTTGAGGTTTTGTGGTCGCTGATGCTTTGCTGGCAGGTGGATTAGTCGGCGCCACCGATGTGGCAGGTCGCGTAATTCGCGTTGCGGTAGGTGTGGGTTGTACAAATACAAGGTTTTGAAAGCCCTCGGTCTCGTAATACATCAAGCCGAACGCGGCGACACAACACACCAGCAGAATACACGCGAAGAGGATAGCGCCGATCAGAATCACACGTGTATTTTTGCGGGGTTGTTCCGGCGGAGGGGGATAGGAATACTCTTGCATCTAGCTCCTTTGTCAAAGAGTTAATCGAGTGGAGCGATTATAACATGCGTCCTGTTAGTCGCAAAATTTCCACATTGACAATCTCGGGTGGGAAACCTATAATCCTGGCAAAAGGAGTCGCATGATCCTGGAAACATTGGTCGTTGGACCGCTCGGCGTGAATTGTTATATCGTCGGCGATGATAAAACGCGCGAGGCGATTATTGTCGATCCGGGGGGAAACGCGCGCGACATTTTCGATACTCTGCGCCGCGAACAATTCAAGCCGGTGGCAATCGTCAACACGCACGCACATTTCGACCATCTCATCGCGTTGACCGAACTGCGCGAAAAAACCGGTGCGCCGTTTTGGTTGCACGCCGACGAAGCCAACGTCTTGGCGGGCGCATCACTTGGCGCGCGAATGTTTGGCTTTGCGATGCCGCAACCCAAGCCGGCAGACCGTCTGCTCCGCGATGGTGACGAAGTGCGGTTTGGCTTGTCGGCGCTGAAAGTATTACATACGCCGGGTCATTCACCGGGTGGGATTTGCTTGCGGGCGGACGATTTTGTGATTGTGGGTGATGTGCTGTTTCAAGGCGGCATCGGACGCACGGATTTACCCGGCGGCGATTACGCGACGTTGTTGGCGTCGATCCGCGACAAATTGCTGACGCTGCCGGACGCCACGGTGGTTTACCCTGGTCACGGGGATTCGACGACGATTGGCGAAGAACGACAGTTGAATCCGTTTCTGCGCCCGCTGACGACGGGACAGTGGCAAGTCTGAATCTGGTTAAAAACGACCCATTTCTGACCCGAAATGGGTCGTTTTGTTAGTTTTGATTGTTTAGTCTTGACTAAATGATTAAAACGTGCTATAATTTCGCGCGAGAATGAATATCGAAAAGGGAGGTCAAAGATGAAGCAAGAAGATGATAGTTCCAGGCGTGCCAAACTCCATTACGCTGAGGATTTTGGTTTGGCATTCGAAAAGGAAGGGCTGCCGCGGATGGCGGGGCGTATCTTTGGCTGGATGCTCGTCGCTGAGACGCCGCACCAATCGTTGCAGGAACTTGCGGAGGTTCTGCGCGCGAGCAAAGGGTCGATCAGCAATATGACGCGCTATTTGATGCAGTTGGACGTGATCGAGCGCGTGGCGGTACCAGGGCATCGCCGGGATTATGTGGCGATCAAGGATGGCTCGTGGCTGTTTTTGCCGGATCAGTGGATTGACACGGTGAAATCGTTTCGGGAGTTGGCGGATCGTGGGTTGGAGATGTTGGAAGGCAAAAGTCCCCAAGTCCGCAAACGGCTCGATGAAATTCGTGACCTGTATACATTTTTGGAAGAAGAATTTCCAGATTTGCTGGAGCGGTGGAAGCGCAAGCGTAAAGCCGGTACACGCTGAGGTTAGACGATGATTGTGAAAAATTTGCTGCGCCGAAAAACGCGAACGCTATTGACACTGATTGGCATTGCCATCGGCGTGGCGGCAGTCGTGGCGATGGGCGCAATGGCGGAAGGATTTATCAATTCGTACACGACGATTTTGACATCGAGTGGCGCAGATGTGATTGTGACGCAGAGCGACGCCGCCGACATTTTATTTTCGGCGGTGGATGACACTGTTGCGCCGCAACTTGCCAATGTGCCGGGGGTTAGCCAAGTTTCCGGTGTCTTGTTGGGAATGATCACGACGCCGGACGTGCCTTACTTTATCATCTTTGGGATCGAGCCGAGTACGTTTGGCATGAGCCATTACAAGGTAACGGAAGGACAAACTTTGGCGGGTCAGCGCCAGATGTTGATCGGCAAAGCGGCGGCAAAAAATTTCAAGAAAAACATCGGCGACAATTTCAAGGTGCAAGAAGTCTCGTTCAAGATCGTTGGCGTGTACGAAACCGGGCAGGGCGTCGAAGAAATGGGAGGCGTAATTTCGCTCAAGGATGCGCAAGAAGTTTTCAAAAAACCGCGCCAAGTGGCGTACTATCAGATCAAGACGGCGCGCCCGGAAGCGACAATGCCGGCGATCAAAGAAATCGAACGGCGTTTTCCCAAACTTGCCGCGTCGCGTTCTGCCAACTATATGGACGATCAACAGCAAACGCAATTGATGCGTGCGATGGGGTGGTTTATCGGCTTGCTCGCAGTTTTAGCCGGCGGCTTGAGTATGGCGAATACGATGTTGATGAGCGTGTTCGAACGGACGCGCGAAATCGGCGTGTTGCGCGCGCTCGGTTGGCGGCGCGGTCGCGTTT
This sequence comes from Anaerolineae bacterium, assembly GCA_034435055.1. Classification (GTDB taxonomy): domain Bacteria; phylum Chloroflexota; class Anaerolineae; order UBA4142; family UBA4142; genus DAOTXS01. The sequence continues at coordinate 14,746 of DAOTXS010000032.1, forward strand.
TGCGAATGATCCTGGGCGAGGCATTTTTACTCAGCGTTTTGGGTGGCATTTTCGGTTCATTGTTCGGCGCGTTCATTGTCTATTGGCTCAATCAAATGCCGGTGATTCTTGGAATGTTTGAGAATACGCTCACGCCGGGATTGTTCGTTCAAGGATTGCTCGTCGCGTTATTTTTGGGCATGGCGGGCGGATTGTATCCGGCGTGGCGCGCCGCGCAACTTTTGCCGGTCGAAGCGATGCGGTACGATGGTGCGACAAGCCAATCCCAAAGCGCAAATCCCAACCTCCAATTTCTATTTTCCAAATTTGGCGGACTGGCGATCCGAAATGTTTTTCGCCAACGCACCCGCACGTTGCTCACGACGCTTGCGATTGGCGTGGGCGTGGGACTCGTTGTGGCGTTGGGCGGCATTGCGGAAGGTTTCGTCGAGCAGTTGGGATCGATGGGCAGTGCGAGTGGTGAATTGACGATCACAGAAACCAAAGCGTCGGATATGTCGCTTTCTGCCATCGACGATAAAGTAGGACGATTTGCGGCGAGTTTGCCGGGCGTCGATCAAGTGTCGGGGATGTTGTTTGGCATCGCGGCTGTGCCGGGCACGCCGTACTTTTTTACGATGGGACTCGACGCAACGAGTTACGCGATTCGGCATTATGCGATTACCGAAGGTGAGCGGTTGCGTCTGCCACGCGACATCATCCTGGGAAAAATCGCCGCGAAAAATATGAAGAAAAAAGTTGGCGACACATTGGCGATTTCCGGCAGCACGTACCGCATCGTCGGCATTTATGAAACCGGCACAAGTTTTGAAGATGCCGGCGGTGTGTTGGATTTGCCAGAAGCCCAACGTCTCTTCAAGCGACCGAATCAGGTGAGTTTCTTTTACATCAAACTCAAAGACCTCAGTCAGGCGGACGCGGTCAAGCAACAAATCGAAAATCGATTTCCGCAAGTCAGTGTGTCCAAATCAACCGAGTTCGCGGACAAGACAAACGATATGCAGACGTTTCGCGGAATGGCGAATGCACTGTCGTTCCTTTCGATTCTGATCGGCGGCGTGGGGATTATGAATGCGATGTTGATGAGCGTGTACGAACGCACGCGCGAGATCGGAACGTTGCGCGCGCTCGGCTGGCGGCGGCGGCGCGTGGTTGGAATGATTGCGCGCGAGGCGTTGGTGTTGAGTTTTCTGAGTGGCATTGTGGGAATTTTGTGCGGCGTCGGTTTAGGCGCGCTCATTGGATTGGAGCAATCGATGGGGTCGTACTTGAAAGCGGCTTATCCGCCAACGCTGTTTCTGCAAGCGATGCTGGTCGCGCTCGTGTTGGGCAGTATCGGTGCGATGTATCCAGCGTGGCGCGCGGCGAATCTCTCGCCGATTGAAGCGCTGCGGTACGAATAAGATTCCTGATTCTCGATTTCTGATTTGCGAATCGCAAATTGTTGGGGAGACGGCATGACAAATTATGGGTTGCTTCTCAAGCGAATCGTTTCGGTATTTGTGCTCATCGCCTTTATCGGCACATTGATGTTTCTTGTGGCTGGTCGTCTGGATTGGGGCGGGGCATGGATATTCCTCTCATTGTTCTTTATCTTTTTGTTGCTGTTTGCGATTTGGGGAACGTTCAAGATGCCCGAGTTGTTGGCAGAGCGCGGCAAAGTTGAGCGCAACGTCAAGTGGTGGGACAAGCTCATCATGTCACTCTACACGGTTCTGTTCTTTGCGACGTTTGTAGTTGCCGCGCTGGATGCGGGGCGCTTCCGGTGGTCGCACGTTCCATTAGCGATACAACTTATCGGCGCCGTTGGCATGTTTCCCACCGGCGCGCTGGCGTGGTGGGCGATGGCAACAAACGCCTACGCCTCGCGATTTATGCGCATCCAAGATGACCGAGGGCAACACGTTGTGACGACGGGACCTTACGGATTTGTGCGTCACCCGATGTATGCCGGAGTGGCAATTCTCTTTTGGTGCATTCCACTGACGCTCGAATCGTACTGGGCACTTGTTCCCGGCTTTTTGATTACGATCTTGTTCGTCATTCGTACTGCGCTTGAAGACGAGGCACTGCAAGCCGAACTGCCGGGCTATGCCGAGTATGCGCAACGCGTGCGTTATCGATTGATACCAGGCATTTGGTGAGATATGTCCAAGATTGCTGTTTCAAGCAATGTGGCGGAAACACTGATCATTATGGTCTACATTTTGCTCGACGAGTGGTTTTCGTTTGAACAACCGGAGCCACGCCTGGGAAAAGTTCGATGGGTGCGCGGCATTCCTTTGTTAACGTCAGTTCGGGTTAAGCTGGTAAGGCAAGCGCATCCCTCAATTGAAGGGACGGTTTCTTGGGCTGATGACAATAAGCAATTAACCCGCACAATAAATTGGCTAGGAAATTTGCCACACTGCGATGCCGTG
>DAOTXS010000033.1:0-54060 GCA_034435055.1 Anaerolineae bacterium
TGCGGGGTCGTCCGCGTCCTCGCTTGCGTTTCGGCAGTAGCGGTGCAAGCACTGCCCATTGGTCATCGGTTAGTTCATGGCGACTCATACCCCCATTTTAGGCAATTTCTCGATTTTTGAAATAGGCTCTAGAAAGACCGCAAGAACCAACGATTGCCCGGCAAGCTCGCGATGCCGGCAACAACCAGCAAAATCACCACCACAACGATAATCAAATTATTTCGCAGCACATTCGTATCCGCGCGGTTGCGCCAGCGCATCGGCAGATGCGCGACGACCGCTGCGACGATCATCACCACCAAATGTTCAATCCGGGGCATTGAGAAATCGCCGGTCATTAACAACAAAACGAAACCGAGCAACAATTGTAAATCGATCAAGCCGCTGAACGCGCTCATCAGCGCGCGATCCATTTTCGCTACGTTTGTTTTGCGCGCCCAGCCGATTGCAAACTTGACGACGGCAACAAGCGCGACAAGCACGATGATCCATCTCACGAGCGAATGAAGTGCTAAAACGAATTGCATTTATTTCCTCCGTGAATTCAAGCGCGCCGCAAGACAAATCCCGCGGCGCGTGAAAAATCAATTACAATACCATCAAGCCACGCGGTACGATTTGAGTACCTTGATGTAATTCGCGCGTTCGAACGCGGCGGGGTACGGCACCGATTTTTGGCTCATACTGCCCTGCATTTGCTTGATCGAAATATACTCGTGCTTTTCCATCCAGTCGGTCAGGTCGGACAGAATCGTGCTCAAGCGACCGATGCCATCGTGCAAAAGCGCGGAAGTTGTCATCGCCACCTTCGCGCCCGCCATCATCGATTTCAAAACGTCTTCGGCGGTATGCACGCCGCCGGTGATCGCCAAATCCGCTTTCACTTTGCCGTACAGCACCGCGACCCAGCGTAAGCGTTGACGCAATTCTGCCGACGTGCTGAGATTCAGGTTCGGCACGACATCGAGATTTTCCAAATCGAAATCGGGTTGATAGAATCGATTGAACATCACCAAGCCGTTCGCGCCGGCATCATCGAGTTGTTTCGCAAAGTTGGCGAACGCCGTGAACGAGGTGCCCAGCTTCACCGCCACCGGAATTTTTACGTTTGCTCTCACCGCGCGGACAAGTTCGAGATACATCGCTTCGATTTGCGCGCTGGTCTGGTTCATATCGGCGGCGAGATAGTACGTGTTTAGCTCCAACGCATCTGCGCCGGCTTGCTCCATCTTTTTGGCATACTCGATCCACTTGCCGGTCGATACGCCGTTGAGACTGGCAATCACCGGAATCTTGACCGCTTGCTTGGCTTTGCGAATGTGTTCCAGATACGCGTCGGGACCGATGTTGTAATCGCCCAGGTCCGGAAAGTATGTCAACGCTTCGGCGAAACTATACGTGCCTTGTTCCAACATTTCGTGCAACACTTCGCCCGCTTGCGTGATCTGTTCTTCGAACAACGAGTGCAAGACAACGGCGGATGCCCCGGCATCTTCCATCCGCTTGAGGTTATCGATGTTTTGCATCAGCGGCGACGACGACGGGACAAGCGGGTTTTTCAATTTCAGACCCAGGTATGTAGTGGTAAGGTCAATCATCTTTGACTCCATGTCGAATGAGCGAATTGCCCAATGTGCCAACGAACCAATCTGAAATCATCCCTTTGGCTCATTGGGCATTGTTTTATTGGCTCATGGTTGATTTGCCAACTGCTCATATTGCTTCCAGCGCTTGTTTACATCTTCTTGCGCGAGTTTCAGCAAACGCTCTGCCGCTTCCTCGTTGCTCTGCGATAGCATCGTGTACCGCGTTTCGTTGTACACGTACTTTTGCAGTGGAATGCTCGGCGCTTTGGAATCGAGTTGCATCGGATTTTTGCCTTGCGCCGCAAGCTCCGGATTGTAACGGAAGAGAGGCCAATGCCCGGACAGCACCGCCAGCTTTTGCTGATCGAGTCCGCGCGCCATATCGATGCCTTGCTGAATGCAGTGGCTGTACGCGATGATGAGCGACGGGCCGTTGTACGCTTCGGCTTCCAGCAACGCGCGAACCGTGTGCGAATCGTTGGAACCGAACGCGACGCGCGCGACGTAAATGTTGCCGTACGCAATCGCGAGCATCCCCAAATCTTTTTTCGCGAGCGGCTTGCCGCCGGCGGCAAACCGCGCCACCGCGGCGCGCGGTGTCGCTTTACTCATCTGCCCGCCGGTGTTCGAGTACACTTCGGTATCAAGCACCAACACGTTGACGTTGCGCCCGGACGCGAGCACGTGATCGAGTCCGCCGTAGCCGATGTCGTACGCCCAGCCATCGCCGCCGATGATCCACACACTCTTGCGCACCAACACATCGGCGATGCTGACGAGTTCTTTCGCTTGCGGCGATGCGTTGCCGGCGAGTTTTTCCTTGAGCAATTGCACGCGCCCGCGCTGTTGTAAAATCCCGGCTTCGGTCGATTGATCGGCTTTCAGCAAGTCATCAACAAGTTGTGCGCCAACGGCACTTGTCAATTGCTTGAGCAATTCGCTTGCGTACTCCAATCGTTTGTCGAGCGTGAGCCGCATTCCAAGACCGAACTCGGCGTTATCCTCGAACAAGGAATTTGACCACGCGGGACCGCGTCCCTCTTTGTTCTGCGCGTACGGCGTTGTCGGCAGATTGCCGCCGTAAATCGATGAACAGCCGGTGGCGTTGGCGATGATTGCGCGGTCGCCGAACAACTGGCTCACCATTTTGATGTACGGTGTTTCGCCGCAACCGGTGCACGCGCCGGAAAATTCAAAAAGCGGTTGTAACAGTTGCGTATCTTTGACGAGCTGCACGTTGAGTTTTGTGCGATCCATTTCCGGAATCGAAAGGAAATGATTCCAGTTTGCCTTTTCTGTTTCGCGGATCGGCAGCACCGACGCCATGTTGATCGCTTTGAGTTTGACCTCGCTCTTATTTTTCGCGGGACACACTTCGACGCAAAGCGTACACCCGGTGCAATCTTCCGGCGAAACTTGAAGCGTGTACTTCATCGATTCAAAATCTTTCCAGCGCGCCTTCGTTGACTTGAAGGTCGCTGGCGCGTTGGCAAGATATTTTTCATCGTACACTTTGGCGCGGATGACCGCGTGCGGACACACCAGCACGCATTTGCCGCATTGAATACACGTGTTCTCGTCCCAGACCGGAATTTCCAAACTGATGTTGCGTTTTTCCCATTGTGTCGTCGCCGTGGGGTACGTGCCATCGGCGGGGAGCGCGCTGACCGGCAGTTGGTCGCCGTCGCCGGCGATCATCATCGCCGTAACTTTTTGGACAAACTCGGGCGCATTTGCCGGCACGGCGGGACGAATATCGAAGGTGCTTGTCACGTTTGCCGGCACATCGACCTGGAATAATCGTTCGAGCGTGCTATCGACCGCCGCAAAATTTTTCCGCACGACGGCTTCGCCGCGCTTGCCGTACGTTTTTTCGATGGCGCGTTTGATCGCGGTGATGGCTTGATCGCGCGGAAGGACGCCGCTCACTGCAAAGAAGCAGGTCTGCATCACGGTATTGATGCGTGTGCCCATCCCGGTTTCTTCGGCGACTTGGTACGCGTTGATGACGTAGAACTTTAATTTCTTTTCGATGATCTGTTTTTGCGCAGTGCGCGGCAAATGTTCCCAGACTTCGTTGGGCCCGTACGGACTGTTGAGCAAGAACACTCCACCCGGCTCCGCCGCTTTCAACACATCGAATTGTTCGAGGAAGGCGAATTGATGACACGCGACAAAGTTCGCGGAACGAATCAAGTACGAGGAATGGATGGGCTTGGAACCGAAACGCAAATGCGAGGTTGTGCGCGACCCGGATTTCTTCGAGTCGTACACAAAATATCCTTGCGCGTAATTCGGCGTGTCCTCGCCGATGATGCGAATCGAGTTGTGATTCGCGCCGACCGTGCCATCTGCGCCAAGACCGTAAAAGAGACACCGCACCGTTTCTTTCGATTCGGTGGAAAAGTTGGCGTCGTAATCAAGCGAGGTGTGCGTTACATCATCGACGATGCCGATGGTGAAATGATTTTTCGGCGACGTTTTTTTCATTTCGTCGAACACACCCTTGACCATTGCCGGCGTGAAATCTTTCGAGCCGAGACCATAACGACCGCCGATGATGCGCGGCATCGTTTTGAACGGCGTAACGCCGGCGTTCATTCCTTCGACGATGGCATTGACGACATCGAGATAAAGTGGTTCGCCGCCGCTTCCCGGTTCTTTCGTGCGGTCGAGCACGGCAATCGTTTTGACCGACGCCGGCAACGCTTTGACAAAATGTTCCATCGAGAATGGACGATAGAGGCGAACTTTCAACACACCAACTTTGTCGCCGCGCGCGTTCAAGTACTCGACGGTTTCTTGCGTGACTTCGGCGCCCGACCCCATCACGACGATGACACGTTCCGCATCCGGCGCGCCGACGTAATCGAACAAGTTGTATTGACGACCAACGACCTTGGCGAATTTGTCCATCGCCTTTTGCACAATTGCCGGCGTGGCGAGATAGTACGGGTTGACCGTTTCGCGTCCTTGAAAGTACACGTCCGGGTTTTGCGCGGTGCCGCGCATCACCGGCTTATCGGATGAAAGACCCCGCGCGCGATGCGCCCGCACCAATTCGTCGTCGATCATCGCGCGAATGTCTTCTTCGCCAAGTTTTTCGATCTTCATCAATTCGTGCGACGTGCGAAAGCCGTCGAAGAAATGAATGAACGGGACGCGCGCTTCCAGCGTTGCCGCGTGCGCGATGAGTGCGAGGTCCATCACTTCTTGCACGGAATTGGACGCGAGCAAGCCCCACCCGGTTTGCCGCGTCGCCATCACGTCGCTGTGATCGCCAAAGATCGAAAGTCCTTGTGCGGCGAGCGCGCGCGCGCTCACGTGAAAGACCGTCGGCGTCAATTCGCCGGCGATTTTGTACATGTTGGGGATCATCAGGAGCAAACCCTGGCTCGCGGTGAACGTCGTTGTGAGCGAACCCGTTTGCAGTGCGCCGTGCACCGCGCCCGCCGCGCCGCCTTCGCTTTGCATTTCGACGACGAGCGGCACCGTGCCCCAAATGTTCTTTTTGTTTTCGGACGACCATTGATCCGCCCATTCACCCATCGGCGAGGAAGGCGTGATGGGATAGATCGCAATCACTTCACTGACGGAATGCGCGACGTACGCCGCCGCTTCATTGCCGTCCCACGTAATCGTTGTTCTTGGCATTTGTAATAACCTCGATTCTATAAAGTCCAACTTTTATCTTACTGCGAGTCGGTGCGAGTTTAGTCAAAATTCAGTCCAAATAATGTTATAAACGATAATGCGACGCATCTATCGCGTCGCATTCATCATTCTGCGCAAGAATCCTTTGACGCGGCATCGCGTCATCTCCGGCTTTAATTCATCGTGCTCGTCAACTGTGCTACGCGGCACCTTCGTAATGCGTGACGATCACACGCGGCTGAACCGCGCTCGTCCCACTGTAATAGATCACCAGCTTTTTGCCGGGATCAAGTTGTCGCACGCGCAAATTGGCAAACGTCTGAAGCTCGCCGCCGCCGCGCACGATGTACTCCACATCGCTGACGACTTGCAAATGGCGAATGCGATTCGCGTCCGTCGTTTCATATTCCAAAACGATTTTCACATTGTGCGCGGGCGCATTCCCGCGATTCTCCACAACCACGCCGCCGATGATGATCAAGTCCGGCACTTCGTACGGCGGGAGGATGAGATATTTCAAATCAGGTGCGGGCACGTTGCGTTGACCAAACACGAATTAAGTATCTCCCGACAATCACGCGGCTATTGTATCACGAATACCGAGCAAGAACAAATTGCCGGCAAAGTCTATCTGCAGATTCCACAGATTTCGCAGAAAATAAAATTTGTGTAATCGGAGGAATCTGCGGATCAATGTCCAGTTTACGAAATCACCACCTGCCCGCAGTACTCGCACTTGTCCATTCCCAGCATCAACGTGCCGGCGCAATTTGGACACTTGAACGTTTCCGGTTTCAGTTTCACGCCGGCTTGTTGCAACGCGGCTTCGTTCTCTGCCAATTGCGCACGCAACTCTTTGAGCCGCAACAAGTACGCCTCGCCAGCAATTTCGCCGGACTGTTTCAAGCGTTCCACATCCGCGATGCTTTCGTGCAACATTCGTTTTTGCGCCTGCAAACTTTCCACGCTCGAATCTTCGGCGGACAATCGCAACGCCGGTTTCGGTGGCGCAGTTGCGATGAACCACGCGGCAATCACGATGACGAGCGAAATCAACAATCCGGCGATGAGTGGATTGTACCAAATCGGCGCCGGTTCTTTTTTCAACGACAACAATTGTACCGTACTGCCATCCGCCACGACGATTTGTTCCGAATCGGTCAACTTGCCGGCGTCGATACGCGTGATGCCCGACGGACGCGAAAGCAAACTGTGCGACCCGCCCGACGCATCGAACAATTTCACGCCGCCGGCATCGTTGCCGATAATCACTTCATCTTTGCCGTCGTCGTCAATATCGATTGCCGCAATTTCGTTCACGCGCTCGGATGCGTTGCCTGACCATAATTGTTCCGCGTTCGCGCCGCGAAACGCCCACACGCCGCCATCTTTTCCACCGACGACAAATTCCCGCGTCGATGGATTGCCGTCGATTTCCGCGTCGCGAATTTCGATGATTGTTTGACCTAGTCGTTTGGACACTGATGATTTTCCGGTCGCCGCATCGAGAATCGTCAACACGCCGGCTTCATTTCCCAAAAGCAAACTGCCGTTTCCGCCGCCCAGATCGTACGCGCGCAAGCGGCGCAACGTGCCGGCATTATACGTCCATTGCGTTTTGCCTTTGGCATCGAGCAGAATCGTCATCCCGTTGTGATTCGCCGCCGCAAGAAAAACATTTCCGCCCACCGACACATCGTCCAACCCGCGAATGTAATCCGCAACTGTCGTCGCCGCGCGCCACAATTCCTGTCCCTGATTATTGAATGCAATCACCGCGCCGCGTTCATCGCCGATGATCACTTGCGCGCCGTCTTTGAATCGCACGACTGCCGCGCGCATCGGTTTCGCCGCGTTCTTCAAATCGATTGTCCACAACGATTCGCCTTTGCTGTTCAACACATACACTTTGGGTTCGGACGTGGCGATGACAATATCTTCGACGTTGTCGCCATTCACATCGCCCATCGTCGTTACAATCGAGCCGGTGAACTTGCGCGTGAAAATTGGTTTGCCGCTCGCGTCGAGCACTGTCACGGTGTTGTCGTTTTGCATGAACAAATCTTTTTGCTGATCGCCGGTCAGATCAATGATGTTCATCGACAACATTCCGGGAAACGATTGCGACCAGATTTGTTTCTCCGTCCACTTTGCCGCATTGAAATTGCCGGAGAAAGTCAAAGCCGCCGTGACGCTCATCACGATGAGAATGAGCAAAACGGCGAGAACAAGTGTAACGATGGCGCGATTATTCATTGCTGCCCCTTTCGTTCCAACTGATCGTACACAAATTTCAGCACACCCAAAATATCTTCCGGCTTGATGATTTTTGCCGTCGAACCCGCGCTCAATTCGATGATGCCGTCGTTCGCGGTAAAGCCATCAACAAAGTATTGACCAATCTGCGTGGAGGGTTGCACGTTGTGCACGCGAAGCGTCTCGTACGCTTGCGGATTGACCGCGAGCCGCACTTTGAGTTGTTGACCATTTTCGATTTTTTCGGGCCTCCATTTCATCTTGCCGCTACTGCCCCGCCGAAACATACCCTCTTTCACTTTGACCCGCTCGATTGCCGACACGCGCAACAGATTGCCGTCGTACAATTTTGCTTTGAGCGACAACCATTCGTCGCGATAATAATTCATCTTGGCGTTGTGTATTCCGGTGCCGGTGCGCGCCAACTTGCTGGGTTGTCGCGCGCCGGTGAGATCAAGTTTGCCGAGCAAATTTTCTTTCGGTCGTAGATCATCGCGCAACGTGAAAATTACTTGGCGCGCCGTCGCGTAATGCGGAGGAAATTTCGTGCCCGGTCGTGCGCGCCACCACGCAACAAACGTGACGAACGCGGCAATCCACAACCCAGCGGTCACGCATGTAAAATAAAATGCGCCATAACCCAACGCCAGATCGAGACAAACGAACGGCGCGCCGGCGATTAGAAACAAGATCGGCAGAAATGCGCGGCGGCTGGATCGTTGCGCCACATTTTTGGACTGCGCCATCAACTTATCCATTTTTTCCGCGACGGCGCGCGGTTTGTGGTTGATCGTCAACAACACTTGATCGGCGCTAGCCATTTTGCTCCTTTTCGAGTACAATCCCGGTTGTGCAAATTCTCTACACCGCGTTCGATATTGTGCCAAGCCCGAAAGGCGCAAGCACGCACATCACCGCCTTTGTGCGCGGACTCGTCACCGCCAATCATCGGGTCCATCTCATCACGCAAGGCGATGGCGTTCTGCCCGCCGCTGACGAGTACGCCGGCGCGACGATGACGCGCGTCCCGCCGATTGCCGGCGCAAATTTTTTGCAACAGGCGGTTGCGTTCGGCGAGGCGGTGCTGCAACATGTGGCAATCCAGCGGTACGCTGTTGCGCATTATCGTTCGATCTGGAGTGGCTTGCAACTCGCGCAAGGCAAAAAACAATTCGGATACAAAACGATTTTTGAAGTCAATGGACTGCCGAGCATCGAGTTGAAATATCATTATCCCGGTTTGCGCGAATCCGATTTGCTCCCCAAAATCCGCGAGCAAGAACTCGCCACGCTCGCGCGGTCCGATGCAATCGTTACGCCGTCCGCCGTGACGCGCGCGTTTCTCGCGAGTCTTGGCGTGCCGCGTCAAAAAATTTTTGTGATTCACAACGGCGTCAGCACGAAAGATTTTGCATCGACGCCGCTCCCGCGCGACGACGGTCACCTCCCGACGATTCTGTACATCGGCACGTTCGCCGATTGGCAGGGACTCGAAGTTCTCATCGACGCGATGCCGCGCGTGTTGGCGCAACGCCCGGCAAAACTTCGCATCGTGGGACGCGGGCGTGGACGGCAACGCAAAATTTTATCGAAACAAATTCGCAAACTCGGACTCGATCCACACATCAGCGTCGAACCGGCGGTGCCGCACCACGATGTACCTGCGCTCATCGCATCGTCGGATGTGTGCGTTGCGCCGCTCGCGTTGAATGATCGCAACGTCACGCAGGGCTGTTGCCCGATCAAAGTGATCGAGTGTATGGCGGCGGGTCGTCCGCTCGTCGCCGCGAATCTACCGGTCGTCCGCGAACTCGCGCGCGAAGATGTCGATGCGTTGTTCTTCGCGCCAAACGACGCCGACGATCTCGCGCGGCAGTTGCTCAACGTGCTGAACGACCGCGCGCTCGCGGAACGATTATCAATCAGCGCGTCGCACCGCGCGCGCACCGAATTGACCTGGCACCAAGCGCAGAAAAAATTGTTGAACGTGTATAAGCGAGTGTTGAACGAATAACGTCTTGTCATTGCGAGCCGCGAAGCGGCGAAGCAATCTTCGAGGTGCTTGGGGATTGCTTCGTCGCTGATCCCTCGCTTCGCTCGGGACGCTTCTCGCAATGACACTTTCAATAGGATATGCAAGTAATCGAACAGATCACCGCGAACGCCGAGGTGTTCCGTCAAGCCGTGCGCGAACGCGCCGCGTTTCGCCCATTGTACGTCAAACTGAAAATTATTTTTGGTTGCAATCTCAAATGCGAGATGTGCAATCATTGGCGCGCGCCGCGCGAAGCGCCACTCTCGAATGAGCGTCTGCGCGAAATTCTCACCGAACTGGCGGCGCTCGGTTGCAAAAAGATTCATCTCTCCGGCGGCGAGCCAATGTTACGCGGACACATTCCGGAACTCATCGCGCACGCAAGCGGACTGGGAATCAAAGTGGCGATGACGACGAACGGCACGCTGATCGATAAAGCGTTGGCAAAAGCACTGGTGCAAGCCGGCTTGCGCGGCGTCAACGTCTCGCTCGATTCGCCGGATCGCAAAACGCACGATAAAGTACGCGGCGTGCCCGGTGCGTGGAAAAAGACCACGCACGCCATCGAACATTTTCAGCGGTACGCGCACAAAGGCAAACTCACGCTTCGCATCAACACGGTGGTGAATCGCTGGAATTATCACACGCTCGCGCCGATGCCCGACCTTGCGCGCGAATTTGGCGCGAATGCACTCAACCTCATCGCGGTTGATGATCATTGCGGACCCGAGTTATCGCCGCATCGCCGCGACATTGAAAAGTACAACGCGGAAATCGCGCCGCGCATCGCGGAAAGATCACTCGCGCTTGGGTTGATGGAAAACGAACATCAAGCGTACCCGTTCGGTCGGACGCCGCGCGAAATTTCGCTGGCAAAACGCGGACAGTTTGCGTTTGGCTGGTATGATCGACATCCGTGCTTTGCGCCGTGGACGCACAGTCTCATCGATTACAACGGCTTGGTGTATCTGTGTTGTATGACGCGCGAACGCATTCCGCCGCTCGGCGATTTGAAAACGACATCGTTCACAGAAATTTGGCACGGCGCGCGTTATCAAATTGCGCGCCGCTTGATGCATCCGCCGGCATTTGCGCCGTGCCGCCGGTGCGATGATTTCTTGGAAGAGAATCGCGCGTTGCTTGTCATTGCGAGCGCCGAAGGCGCGAAGCAAGCTCCAAAGTAATTCGGGGATTGCTTTGTCGCTTCGCTCGCAATGACACAATCAACTCAAATCGGAAAAAGTCTCCGATGACAAATCAGAATCTTGATCCCAGTCGCGCGTTGCCGCGCTAAAGAGCGCAATGTCCGCCGGGTTGTACGTTTGAGCTGTTGCCGCCAGCGCCACCGGCTGATCGAGTCCTTGCTGGCACGCAACACACAACATCCCTTTAGGCGTAACCAACACGTGCTCCTCGCAGTACACGCGACCGCACTTGCCGCATTTGCCCAACGCCGGATTTTCGCATCGATGCGGGACGAGATAACCGATTATCATTTCACATTGATCGATCATTTGCCAACCCTCTCTAAACAAACGCCGTCACGCAAAACAACTGCCCCACTTGCTCCAACTCGTACCGCGCAAAACAGGCTTGCTTGAGCAACGCATCAATTTTCGCTTTGGAATAAAAGTACACATCGCAACCTTTGAGCGCGAGGCGCACCCGGCGCACCGGCGCGCGCCATGTCCACAAACGCGGCAGACTCACAACCACGCGATCGCGCGACACCGCGCGCATTTTGGTCAACACCGGCAACGCGTCTGGAATGTAATCGAATAAACCGATGCCGATGCAAACATCGAACGTGGTGTCCGGTTGGTACTTTAATAAATCGGTCTGGATGAAAGTGCAGCGCTCAGTAACGTGTTCTGTTTCCGCACGCCGACGACAAATCGCCAGCATATTTTCGGCGATGTCGATGCCGGTGACGTGTTGCGCGCCGCGCTTTAAATACTCGAACACAAAACGACCGGTGCCGCAACCGACATCGAGAATTGTTTTGCCGGCAATCGGTTCGGAATGTTGCATTGTGTAATCGAACCGCGCGTACATATCCCAGCGAAACGTTGCGTCGAGCCAGTTTTGAAATTTGCTCTTGCCGTGCGAATAGATCGCATCGAATTCGCCGACAGTGCTGTCCCAATATTTGCGTTGGTTCTCCAACTGTTTGTTCATCGCCCCAAAACCTTTCGGATCGATGTGAATGAAAAGTCAGCAAGCAAGCGATCCAAGCGCGACAGTGTTTGATCGAGGTTAATGTAATGCCGCAAACTTTTCGTGAGCGATAATTGGCGGCGCGGCTGATCAGGATCGATTTCCCAGGGATGCAAATAGAAAATCACCGGGCGTCCCTGCCGATTGCATTGCCGAATCAAAAATTTCGTAATCGCGTACGGAAACAATCGAAAGTAGCCGCCGCCACTGCACGGAATCCGTTTGCCCAAAATTTCCGCGACGCTTAGCGGCACTTCGGTCAGCGCGCCGCGTTGATGAATCGTGAGCGGCGCATCGCCGATGCCGTAATCTGGGTGTCCGCTAATCGGAAAGATCGACGAGTCGTACTGAATGCCGTTGCGTGCGAGCACATCGAACGCCCACAGCGTTTGGTTCGTGATCGTGAACGATGGCGCGCGAAAACCGATCAGCGATTGCTTGACACACGCGCGCGTGCAATCGAGCGCGCGTTGCAAATCGTTTTCAAATTCGGCCGGCGTCATCGCGGTCAGGACGGTGTGCGAATAACCGTGCGTCGCAATTTCGTGCCCGCGCTCTTCGATGTGACGAATCAAATTAGGAACGTGCTCCGCAAACCAACCCAGGACAAAAAATGTTGCTGTGACTTTGTACTTGTCCAGCAAATCGAGAATGCGCTTGGTGTTATTGACCACGCGCAGTTCTTGTTTGCCCCAGTCCTCGGTTTTGATGCGCAGATTGTACGCGCAAAACCAATCTTCAAGATCAATCGAAATCGCGTTAAGCATTCAAACCTTTGATGCCAGAGAGCGCATAGAGAACACAGAGAAAAAAATAATTGAGCGACTGTAAAAACTATCGCACCATTGCACTAACTTACGCTTTTCCAATTCCGCGCATCTCTTCGCGCACGCGCGCGTACAACTCTTCCGCGCGCAATTGCTTGAGTGTGTAACACGGACCACCCAGGTTGTCTGCCAGTTCCTGTGCCAAACCGCGATCAAACGCCTCGTGTTCGGTGTTGATGACGACGGTACGAAAATCGGCTTTCTTGATCATCGCCGCCACCTTGAGCGCTTCTTCTTGCGGCGGAATGTCGGTCATCGACACATTGCCCGCGCCATCAGTTACGACGATCATCAGTGGCATCACTTCGCGATCCTTCAAACGTTCGCGAATCAAAACTTGATGCGCGAGCAAAAGTCCGGCGCTGAGCGGCGTCTTGCCGCCGACCGGAATTTCTTTCAACGCACTCTCCGCCAAATCGACTGACGAAGTGGGCGGGAGTACCAAACGCGAATCCTCTTTTTGAAACACGATCAAGCCCACACGGTCGCGCTTTTGGTACGCGTCGATGAGCAAGGACATGATTGCGCCTTTCGTAGCGATCATGCGTTCCGCCGCCGCCATCGACCACGATGCATCGACGACGAACAAAATCAGATTCGCGGCGCGACGCACGCGTACTTTTTGGCGGAGGTCTTGTTTTTCGATAGCGAGTGCAACATCTTTGCGCGAACGCCGAAGTTGATACGGCGCGGCTTGACGCAACGTCGCATCGAACGCGACATCGGACGCTTTGCCTTTCATCTCGCGCGAGGAAATGTAACGACCGCGCTTGCGTTCAGTGCGCGTGCGCGATCGTTTGCCCGCGACTTTGCGCGGAAGTTTATCGAGCGGGGTTTGCAGTTTTTTCGGACGGAAGGCTTTGCCGATGTTGACAATCGTATCGGCGGGACGCGCCGACGGTTTGCCCGGCTCGTGCCCGGTGCCTTGCACCGTTTGTTCCCCCGGTTCTTGCGGCGCGCGACTCGATTCGGCGTCAGGTGCTAGACTGGCTTTTTTTTTACATCGCGTTGTTGCTCGGACTTGGTCTGTCCTTGCGCGCCCGGTCCTTGCTTTTGCGCTTCGAGGCGCTTTTCCAAACTCTCGAATCGCATTTCGACTTCGTGAATCGCTTTGCGTTTGACGCGATGCGGCAACGCGAGTTCGGCGGCAAGCACAATGTCTTCTTCCGTGATCGCCTCGCGGCTCATCAACGCGGCGTGCGCGCGCGCGGCTTTCAAGATGACAAGATCAGACCGATGTCCATCGACTTCCAAGCCGGTCGATAATTCGGCAATCGCGTACAAATCACCTTGCGTGTGCGTAACCGAATGCAACTTGTGTCGCGCGGCTTCGATCTCTTTCGATAATTTTTCTTCGGCGACGCACCACTCTTCGCAGAAACCGACCGGATCGCTTTCGAATGCCAGACGGCGTTCGACGATTTCCACGCGCGCGTCGGCATCGTTGATGCCTTTGATCTCCACCGACAAACCAAAGCGGTCGAGCAGTTGCGGGCGCAGTTCACCTTCTTCCGGATTCATCGTGCCGACCAACACAAATTGCGCCGGATGCTGAAACGAAATCCCTTCGCGCTCGACGACATTCACGCCCATCGCCGCGCTGTCGAGCAACAAATCGACAACGTGATCGTCGAGCAAGTTGACTTCATCGACGTAAAGGATGCCGCGATTCGCCGCGGCGAGAACGCCGGGTTCAAATTTCTTTTCGCCTTTTTTGATCGCCTGCTCGATGTCGAGCGTGCCGACGACGCGGTCTTCGGTTGCGCTGACCGGCAAATCGACCAAACGCACTTTGCGCTTCATCACCGGCAATTCTTGTCCGCGCGCGATGCGTTCCCGGCAATTATCGCACAAGCGATCTTTTTCGTACGGATTGCAACTGAACGGGCAATCGGCGACGACGCTGATTTCCGGCAACAGCGCCGCGAGCGCGCGCACGGCGGTGGATTTGGCGGTGCCGCGTTCGCCGCGCACCAACACGCCGCCAATGAGCGGATTGATTGCGTTAAGCACGAGCGCGCGTTTCATCTTATCTTGATTGACAATCGCGGTAAATGGAAAAATCGGTCCTGGCATGGTTTTCCCGGCGTCATTGCGAGCGACCGAAGGGAGCGAAGCAATCTCTCAATGCACCCTGCGAGATTGCTTCGCGAAAATCGCGGCTCGCAATGACAAAAATAAAAGTTGCATTCACTTGCATTATACGCTAATTGAGTTGGTACGCAAACGTGAAAAAGTGATTCGATGGGCAATTTTAATTCCTGCTCACCTCGTACTGCCGTTTGGCATCTTGCAACGCCGCTTGCGTCGATGCGAACACCGCAGCGTCAAACATTTTTGCGTCCGATGAGCGCGTCCCAGCTCAATGATTCCAATTGCAAGTGTGTGCTACTTGGAATGAATGTCCGATTGATCTTGTCGAGCAGATGGATCGACTTGGCGATTGAGCCGCATACGCAAATTGCTCAACCCAGGATACGGTGTTAGCACTTCGCCCGTCGCTTGCTGTAAGCCAAGCGTAGCGATTGCCAATACAACCATCCCAGCGACAAAGAGTGCAATCAGTATCAACACCAATTCGCCCGATAATGGCGCAAAACTCGAGCGTTCGACGAATTCTGTCCAGCTGGTTACGATTGTTGGCTGGGAATAATTCTTGAACAGCCATACCAAGATCAAAACCAGAAAAATCGCAAAATAGTTGCGACGGAAACGACGACCAATGGCTTCCCACATACTGATCGAGAATTTGGGTTTCTGCAACGAGCCAGCCAATTGCTCTGCCCAATCAGGCGATGGTTGAAAGGGAGGAACCAGCATCGCCGCAAAGAATTCGGTTTCCATCAAACGGGTGCGATAACTCCACAACTCGTAATATCGATAGCGACGCGCTTCGATATAAAGAAAGATGCCGATCAGAAGCAGGTTGAGTAAGAGAATGCCGTGATGTTGAGAGGGACTGCTCAAGGTAAATGAAATGCCAGCACTCGCCGTGATGATTGCCCAGTTTGTCGTTGCATCCAGCCGGTTACGCCAAGTGTTCGCGCGTTGAATTTCTGCGCGATAATAATGCACCATGGCGGTGTTAAATTCGGCAGGGCGCATCTCGTACCCCCGAAATGTCCAGACGGGTTTATGGGTTGGCGCGTTTTCATCAGACATCTTGATTTCTCCTTGTTACATTCTGCGACACTTTTGAATTTCTCGCCGCTTTTTTCGTACCTGCTTTGAACAATTCTGCATTGATGATTGGAATCGCAGTCTTGCGAGTTGCTCACGGCTACCGCACTTTTGCCGCCCCTATTGTAGTAGAGCATCCAAAATCTGTCCAACCTCAAGCGGTAACTTGTCCTACATTATTTTTGCGCTATAATGTCCACGGATAAATTATGCGTGTCTTGATTTTCTTAAGTTGTCTGATCACTGTGTTCGTTGCCGCGTGCGAGCCGGTCACACCAACTCTGCCGCCGCCGACCAGCACACCGATTACACCTGTGATCGTTTTGGCGACTTTTACACCAACGCCGACGGCTACGCCTCCGCCGGTTTCGTTTCCAACCGGCGGGCCCAATCCCACTTTGCCGGCGACGGCGGTGCCTTCGCCGGTGGTGCGCGCGGTGCCGGTTTTGCCGGTCGTGCAACTGGCTTCGCCGGCGCAGAATGCGCAAATCAGTTTGAATCAAACGTACACGCTGGTGATTTTAGCGTCGTCGGACAATGGGATTGCACGAATCGAAGTAACGGACGACGGCGTGCCGGTGCGTGTTGAAAACCCAAGCGTGCCCGCGCCGACCTTTACGGCGTTTGTAAGTTGGACGCCGAGTCAAATTGGTCCGCACATTTTGCGCGCGGTCGCGTACGATGTGCAGAATCGCGCGAGTGCGCCGGACGAAGTAACGGTCACCGTCCTGCAAGACGCGCGCAAGCCCACGTCGATCATCGTCTTTCCAATTGGTATTCCGCAAATCGAGCTTGGCGGTGTATTGTCGATCTACGGCGTGGCGACGGACGAATCCGGCGTGACGCAAGTGGAATTGTGGGCGAACAATCAAGCGTACGCGTATCTCGCCGCGACGAATATTACTGGGACAACCGCGTTGCCGTTCGTGTTCAACTGGCACGCGCTCACGCCGGGCACGCACAACTTTTTTGTGCGCGCGTACGACAATCAAAATCAAACGACCGATTCGGCGCCGCTCAGAATTCTCGTTGTCGATAATCAAGCGCCGTCGATGAGCGTGGCGTTCGACCGGACGAACGCGCCGGCGGGCGAACCGATTGTCATCACCGCAAGCGCGGTCGATGTGAGCGGGATTCAGAAAATCGAATTCATCAGCGGCAGAGAAATCCTGGGAACGCTCACCAGTCCCGGCGCGGCACGGCAGACGTCGATGACCGGGCAAATCGTTTATCAGAATCCCAATCCCGGCGAGTACACGATCATCGTGCGCGTGCACAACGCAAACGGCAATGTGAAAGAATCGTCACCGCAAACGGTCAGCATTTTGCGTCCCGGGCAATCTGCGCCAACCGCCGCGCCAACATTTGCACCAACGCGGACGCGGACGCCGCGCGCGACCATTACGCCGCGCAGTCAGCCGCCGCCCGCGCCCAAAGCGGAAATCGTCACGCCGGCGGATCGATTCAATTTGTTGGCGCCGTTGCGCGTTACGTTCAGTGGACAAGCGAGCGCGGAATTGGAACGCATCGAATTGTTGGCGTTATATCCCGGGCAAACGATTCCGCAACTGGTGTGCGCGGTCGATGCGCGCGCATCGACGCAGAAAACCGGGCAATGCGATTGGACCCCGCCGCTTGCCGGCATCGTGACGTTGTACGCGCAAGCCATCGATAGTTATCGCCAAGTGGGCAAATCGCCGGCGATTACTGGGTTTGCCGGCGCGCCGGCTCTCCCAACCGCAACGCCGACGCCGCTCACCGCCAGCGCGCGGTGGAACGCGGCAACCTCAACTGGTCCCGCGACCATCACGCTCCGGCAAACGGGAACCACTTTGCGCGGCGACGTGAAAATGGCTGGCATCGATTCGGTGGGACGAATTATCAGCGGCACCGCGCGCGCCGATCGCTTATCGTTCAGTGTCGATTTTTCGACAGAAGGCGCGACGCCGACTGCTGGCGCGCTGACGATGGATTTCGATTGCGTTACCGATCTGAATGCCGGGACGATGAGTTGCACGTACCGCGATTCGCGCGGACGCACCGGCGCCGCGTTGTTCAGACGCGAAACTAATCCGTAGGAAAAATCGATGGGTCAACGATTTGCACTTGCGACCACGAGTCGCTTGGAACAGCTTAGCGAGATCGCCGCGTTCGTCGAGAATGCCGCGCGCGTGTGCGGCTTGAATGAAAAGCAGACGTACGACGTGCAAATGGCAGTCGATGAAGCGTGCAGTAACGTCATCGAGCATGCGTACGGCGGCAGGACGAATGGCAGAATCGAAATCGTGTGCGAGGTGCGCGGTAAAGATTTCGTTGTGACGATTCGTGATTACGGCAAGCCGTTCGATCCAAAGCGCGTTGCCAAGCCCAACACCAAAGCGCCACTGTCGGAGCGTAACATCGGCGGGCTGGGTTTGTATTTCATGTATCAATTGATGGATCGCGTGGAATTTGATTTTTCGTCCGGGCAAGGCAATTTATTGATAATGACGAAAAAGATCAAGAGGTAAAGCGTATGCCACAGCCGATTCTCATCGTGCCGCAAGGTCGTCTGGATGCGGCGAACGTGCGTCCGCTGGAAGCCGAACTCGCCGAGCATCTGACCAATGGCAATTCGGTGATGGTTGTTGATTTTAGCGACACGACATACATCAGTTCAAACGGTTTGCGGATTCTCCTCGCGGCGCATCGTCAAGCGCAGGAACAAAATGGCGCGTTGAAATTGTGCGCGCTCAACGAACGCTTGCGCGAAATTTTTGCGATGGCAGGATTTGACCGTGTGTTTGAGATTTTTGAGACATGTGAAGAGGCGGCAGCATCTTTTCCAAAGTGATGATCGTGAAAGACGCGCCCCTTCGCACAATTTTTATTTCTGCATTGCTGGAGTTCGGACAGGAGTTCGGACATGTTGAATTGAATTCGTTGAAGCCTCCCAAACTGGATAAACTTGAGTTGTCAGACCCCAAGTCCCGGAGGAGGCTTCATGCTCAAGTCTATCCCGTTTTTCCATTTTGCCCAACTGCTGTTTGACTCGAAAGACCTGGCTCGCCAAGCGGCGGTGATCTTGAAAGCCATTCTCGAAGCCCAATCGCCACGCTTGAGCGAGGTCGCACAAAAAATGGCTGGCACACCAGAGGCAAATTACAAATGCATCCAACGGTTTCTTGCGACTACTGATCCGAAGATGGTTTTGTTGCGTCTGTTTCAAACCGATGCGCCATTTGTAATAGGCGACCCGACCGAAATGCCGCGCCCGCACGCGTGGCGGACTTCCTATGTGGGTACCTTGAAAGATGGCAAGACCAAAGGCTTTTGGCTATTGACCTTGGCCACGCCTTTTCGCGGACGTGCCTTGCCGTTTCACTTTGTGACGTATTCGTCCAAGACGCTTGGCGACGAAGAAAGTTCGCGCAACTTAAAACATCTCAGCGCCCTCGCGGCGGTTAAAGAGTTCCTTGGTGAAAAACCTCTGGTTTTTGACCGTGAATTCAGCTATTTGGAGCTACTCGAAAATCTCCGCACCGAGCAGATTCATTTTGTGATTCGCCTCAACTTGGGGCGCCATCCCCCCAAATTGACCGATGCCAAACAACAATCAATCCACTTGACGATTGCGCCCGGGGAAACGGAAATTTATCGGCAACTCTGCTATCAAGGGCGTGTCCTGATCAACGTGATCGGTGTTTGGAAAAGAGGGGTGAGCGAACCGCTCTGGGTCATGACCGATTTGAAAGCGGAGGCAGGACTCGACATTTATTTTCAGCGGATGAAGATCGATGAAAGTTTTCGCGACCTCAAGAACTTGCTCCACCTGGATAAATTGATGAACAAGAAATCTGAGCAGATGGAAAAGATGATTGCGCTCGTGATGCTGGCGTACAGCATCGGCGTGTTGACGGGCGAAAGTGTGCGTGACGCTGTCTTTGGTGAACCCATCAAACGCCAGACGAAAGTTTTGCCAACCGAAGAGATTCCCAATCAGCCCCAGTTGCGTCAAGGGAAGAAATGGAAATTATATTCCGGTCTGTTCATTGTATTGAAACAAAATTTGGATTTGCCACTCAAACGTCGTCGCAAAATTTTCCGCCAGGTTTTGCCTGTTTTTACGGGTTTGGTTCAACATCCTGTCCGAACTCTTGTCTGAACTTCAGCGATGCGCGTTGACTTTTGAGAAAATGGTCATATACTTGAGCAACGCGTGGTAAAAATATGAAAACGAGACGATTAAAGGAAACAAGGCAAATGGAATTTGGAAGCGTGGGCAAAACGCCGCCAGGTTTGGGATTGATCTTGAATAAAACGCGTTTCATAGAAATTCTACGCGACATCCGCGTTCAAAAGAATCTGGATTTGCTTCGTAGCAAAACCCGCATCTTGAAAGCATCCTTAGCAAGTCCGATTCAAGATACTTTGGGTGTCATAAATATTGGCGCCAATGGAGATAGCATTCCCATGCGCCAAGACTTGCTCATTGCCGAGATAGACCAGATTCTGGAGTCACAAACGGCCGAACGCGCAATGTATTATTTGGACAGACTCGAAAAAGGAATTGGAAGAATCAAGACAAGCAAAATCAACGAAATCAATCTGTTGCGATGGAAAGAATACGAAGATGTGATTACGGACAGTCTCTGGATACTGGACAAACGAGATACCTCTGGTGCACACTGGGGCGGGTACTGGGGAAACTTCGTTCCTCAAATTCCTCGGCAAATGATGGTCCGGTACACAAAGCAGGGCGATTGGGTTCTAGACACTTTTGTTGGAAGTGGAACGACGCTGATTGAATGTAAAAGATTAGGGCGCAACGGGATCGGGATAGAATTGAATCCTACGGTAGCCCAAAAAGCAAGAACGTTGATTGCGAACGAACGAAATACTTACAACATGATTGCAGATGTTATCGTTGATGATAGCACAACGGTGAAATTGCAAGAGGTACTGGCAAAATATCATGTCCAACAGGTGCAATTGCTTGTGATGCATCCTCCCTATCACGACATTATCAAATTCTCGGATGATCCACAAGACCTTTCAAATGCCAAAACTACAGATGCTTTCTTGACTATGTTTGGCAGAGTCCTTGATAACGCAACGCCCTATTTGGAGAAGGGCAGATACTTGGCGTTAGTTATTGGGGACAAGTATTCCAAGAGCGAGTGGATTCCTTTGGGTTTTTACTGCATGCAACAAGTGCTGAGCCGCGGATATATGCTAAAAAGCATCATCGTAAAGAATTTTGAGGAAACAAGGGGAAAACGAAATCAAAAAGAACTTTGGCGTTATCGCGCGCTGGTGGGGGGATTTTATGTTTTCAAGCACGAATATATCTTTGTGTTCAAAAGAGGGAAATAATGGAAACCACCCATGTCTTTATCGTTGACACGACTACTTTCAAACTGCATTTGGAGTACCTCTTTGCAGGCACTGGAGCCAAAGACAGCGTCATAGATTTCAATGCAAGTCTAGACACAAAACTGAATCACACTACAGAAGATAACCTTGTTGCCATGATCGCTGATGCACAGCGAGTCAGAGCGGGCGACTATGTGGTTTTTTACGTGCAACAGAACCTCAAACAAGGGGTTGATGAAGGCAAGTTTTACGGGATCTACAAGGTCAAAGACGACTTGGCGTTTTTAGACAACAATGATCGAAAACAATTTCTCAAATCCGATCTAGCCAAGTCACTGACTTTT
Source organism: Anaerolineae bacterium (assembly GCA_034435055.1). Lineage (GTDB taxonomy): Bacteria > Chloroflexota > Anaerolineae > UBA4142 > UBA4142 > DAOTXS01. Next base: position 21,455 of record DAOTXS010000033.1, read on the forward strand.
AGAACATTGATTGTTCCCTACGAAGTTTATGCCCAAGGCGTCACAGAATGGGAAGCGTTGGATGAAATAAGAAACATCCAATCTCCCTATCAAATGCTGTGGAGTTTGATCTACAGAAAATTGAAGGCATATCGTGGTAATACAATGATCACCATCTATGAAAGTGAAAGACTCTTCAAGCTACTCCGAGACAAAAATAACCGCGAGGCACTTGCTGGATTGGATTTTACTTACGATGTAGCCAGCCAAGAAGTACAATCAAGCCAAGTCCATCACACATATTCAGGTAGGAAAGAACCGATTGATATATTGCCGAGACTTGAGCAGAAATACACCGCCGGGAAAGCATTTGAAAAACATCTTCAAGCGTACATCGTCCAAAATATCGGCAGGAATACCAACCTGAGTCTGGATCGCTGTGTGCTGGCGGGTTTAACTGCCGAGTGGCTTGGCAACGAAGTTGCCTGCGGCGTCGGCATGCAAAAAATTGATGTCATGCTTTCCCTGTTGAAAGGCAAGACAAGAATTGTCGTACCAATTGAACTCAAGGCAACGGAGGCAAGCCCGCGCAATGTCATTCAAATCCAGCGATACATTGATTGGCTTGAGCAGTATTACTTGCCCAATCGAATAAGTGACATCAAACCTATGCTGGTCGCCAAAAAGTCACGGAAAAGAAACTCGAACGACGAGAAAGAACTCTTCGCAAGTTTCAAGGAATTCAACCAAAGAAACCCAACATGTTTTCCTCTCAAGTACGTTGAGTACGAATTGATGGACGGACAGTTGGAGTTTTCGGAATACCCATACTGATCTTGAATAAGTTTATCGATACGATTTTCAATAACACCGCTTGATAGGAATGACTGTTGATGATTCTCAACGAATCTCGCGCGCCAGATTTTATTCGCACCATTGTTGCGGAACAACTTGCCGCCGGCAAATGGGGTGGTAAAGTGATCACGCGCTTTCCGCCGGAACCAAACGGCTATTTGCACATCGGTCATGCTAAAGCGATGAGCATCGATTTCGGTTTGCCGGCGGAATTTGGCGGACGCTGTCACTTGCGTTTCGATGACACGAACCCGGTCAAAGAAGAGCAAGAGTACGTCGATCAAATTATGTACGACATTCGCTGGCTCGGTTACGATTGGGGCGAGCATTTGTACTATGCGTCCGATTACTTTGAGCAGTTGTATGAATGGGCAATCCAATTAATCAAAGACGGCAAAGCGTATGTCGATGATTTGAGCGCAGACGAAATCCGGGAATATCGCGGGACGCTGACCCAGCCCGGGAGAGCGAGTCCATATCGCAATCGTTCCGTCGAAGAGAATCTGGATTTGTTCGCGCGGATGCGCGCCGGCGAATTTCCGGACGGCGCAAAAACCTTGCGCGCGAAAATCGATATGGCATCGCCAAACTTGAACTTGCGCGATCCGGTGATGTATCGCATCCGCAAAACTGCGCATCAACGCACCGGCGACAAATGGTGTATCTATCCGATGTACGATTGGGCGCATGGTCAATCCGATTCCATCGAAGGCATCACGCATTCGCTCTGCTCGATGGAGTATGAAGATCATCGTCCGCTGTACGATTGGTTCATCGAACAACTGGGGATTCATCATCCACAACAAATTGAGTTTGCGCGCGGGAATGTCAGTTACACCGTGATGAGCAAACGCAAGTTGTTGCAATTGGTGAACGAAGGCATCGTTGCCGGCTGGGACGATCCGCGGATGCCCACATTGGCCGGGTTGCGGCGGCGCGGGTACACGCCGGCAGCGATCCGCGAATTTTGGGCGCGCGCTGGCGTGGGCAAAACGCAGAACGTGATGGAGCTATCGTTGTTGGAACATTGCGTTCGCGAGGATTTGAACAAGCATGCGCCGCGCGTGATGGCCGTTTTACATCCGCTCAAAGTTGTGCTCGATAATTTTCCGGCAGGCAAGATTGAGGAACTCGATGCAGTCAACAACCCGGAAGATGAAACGATGGGGACGCGCAAGGTACCGTTCACGCGCGAGTTGTGGATCGAGCAAGCCGATTTTATGGAAGACCCGCCGAAGAAATATTTCCGGCTTGCGCCGGGAACGGAAGTGCGTTTGCGGTGGGCGTACATTATCAAATGTGTTAGCGTCGTAAAAGACACGCACGGCAACGTTATCGAAGTTCATTGCACGTACGATCCAACGACACTCGGCGCGAACCCAACCGACCGCAAGGTTAAAGGGACGATTCATTGGGTTTCGGCGCAACACGCTTTGCCGGCAGAGGTTCGTTTGTACGATACGCTATTCACTGCGCCAAAACCGGACGAAGACGAAAACTGGAAATCGAAAATCAATCCGCATTCGTTGCAAGTCATCGAGCGTTGTTTTGTGGAGCCGGCGCTGACAAACGCAAAAGCCGGCGCGCATTATCAATTTGAACGCACCGGCTATTTCTGCGTCGATCCGGATTCCAAACCCAGCAATCTCGTTTTCAATCGGACGGTGTCGTTGCGCGACACGTGGGCAAAGATCGAAAAGGCAGAACAATAAAGTATCCGCAGATTACGCAGATAAAATCCGTGTAATCTGCGGATACTGTTTTAAAGAGCCATCAGCGCAATCGCGCCAAGCGCTCCAACCCATCGATGTCATCGAGATCAAGCCACTGCAACATCACGCGTTGCACGCCGGCTTGCTCCAATTGCCCCAACTGCTCGACGATTTGCGAAGCAGTCCCGACCACGACGCCGCGCTCGCGTAATTGCACGTACGTCCGGTTGCGTGCGGCGATCTTGCGTTGAACGTCGGCATCGTCTTTGCCCAAGATGCACCCGGTCATCAGCGACCGTTTGACTCGGCGCGGTTCGCCTTCGTGTTCCGCGAGCAATTCGTCCAATCGTGTGTTGAGCCGCGCAAAATTCTCCGGTGTTTGAAACGTCGCATTCCATTCATCGGCATAGCGCGTGACGAGCGCGAGGGTTTTCTTTTCGCCGTTGCCGCCGATGAGAATCGGGATGCGGCGATACGGGCGCGGTAAAAGCGTCGCATCGTTCAGACGAAAGTATTGACCGGCGAAATTGACCGGCGCGTTGCTGTAAAGCAATCGCGTGATGATTTGTATCCCCTCTTCGAAGCGACGAAAGCGCGACCTGATATCCAACAAATCGAAACCGTAATTGGTGTGTTCGCGTTCTTGCCAACCCGCGCCGAGTCCAAGTACAAGTCGTCCGCCGGACAATGCATCGACATCGCGCGCCATCCGTGCCGTCATCGTCGGATGGCGAAACGAAATCGGCGTAACGAGCGGACCAAACTCGATACGCTTGGTGTTGCAGGCAAGCCAGGTCAACGAAACCCACAGTTCGAGCGAGTCTTTGTCCGGCGGCGTCGCGTTGGTGTAATGGTCGGAGCGATACAGTCCGACAAATCCCAAATCCTCAACCGCTTTTGCAATTCTCTGCCAGCGTTCCCAGTTGAGTCCGTTTTGTCCTTCGAGCATGATTGCGAGTTCGAGCACAGTAAACTCCTGTTGTGTTGATGAAAGACGAATGACGAAGGACGAAAGCAGAATTCTTCGTCTTTGGTCATTCGTCCTTCGTCTTCTGTCTACAGCACCATCTTTTCTCCCACTTTGAAATTCCGGTTCACGCGAAACGGATTTTGCGCGTCGCTGATTTTGCCGGTCAATACATCGATGAAGAGTCGCGCGCCGGCGGCACTCATCATCACGCCGTGACCGCCGTATGCGGTGTTGAGCCACAAGCCATCAACGTGCGTCGCGCCGATCAGCGGATTCAAGTCCGGCGTCTCGGTGTATTGTCCTGCGACGAGTCCCAGGTCGGAGCGTTTCAGTGTGGGAATGATCTCGTTCCAAAACGGCGTCACGCGCGCGACAACGTCCAACACTTGCGCCGGAAAATCCCAATCGGTGGGGACGTACTCCAGCGGTTCACTTGCCGGCTCGGGACGCGAAAAACCAAAGACCGCGCCTTGCCCCTCAGGACGCCAATGCGCGCCGGTGTCCGAGTCCACCACCATCGGTGCGTCGTGCGGAATCAAATGATGTTTGCCCAGTGTGAGTTGGTGATGACGTATATTTTCCAATTGCAAATCAACGCCGGCTAATCTGGCAACGACGCCGGCAAATGGTCCCGCGCAAATGACGAGGTTGTCCGCAAAAATTTTGCCGCGCGCGGTAACAACGCCGGTGATTTTGTTTGGGTCGCGGCAGAAATCGCTGACCGGCGTCTCGACGAAAAATTGTGCGTCGCTCGCGCGCGCATAACCGTACGTGAGTTCATGCGCCGAAAGCCAGCCGTCGCGCTGACGAAAAGTTGCGGCAGTGATTTCGGGGGCGATGTACGGAAAGCGCGCGCGACATTCATCGCCGGTCAACAATTCCACGTCATCGAGTCCAAACGACTTTTGCAATTCAACACGCGCGCGTGATTTGGCAGAACCATCGTCCGCCGTCGTCACGAACAAGTATCCTGGCTGATGAATGCCGATGTCGCTGCCGGTCAATTCGCGGAAATGCTCGAAGAACGCAATCGATTCTTGCATCATCACGATGTTTTCCGGCTCGGTGAATTGCGCGCGAAACGCGGCGAGACTTGCGCTCGTCGTCAACTCACCCAACGCGCCGCGTTTTTCGACGACAATCGATTTCAACCCGGCGCGCGTGGCAAAGTACGCAGTCGCCGCGCCGATCACACCGCCGCCGATGATGACGAGGTCGGCGGTCGTGGGAAAATGGGTTGCATCAGGGATGAAAATTCTGCCCATTTTTTATTTGTGAGTCTCCGCGAATCACACGAATAAAAATATTAGCGCAGGTTCGCGTGATTCGTGGATGAATTTTGGAAAAGTTGTTCCACGCAATACCCGGCTGAGAGAAAGAATTGAAAATCGAACGCGTTGTCTTCCAGATCGATGGGCGTGGTGCCGGTCAAGCGGAAAAATTCTTTTTCGATTGCGCGCGCGTTACCTTGTGGTCGGCGTCCATCATTCGCGCCGAACGCGCGCCAGAAATCGCCCCACAGTTTTTGTGCGGCGTGCGGCAAGTTGTTCACGTTGACAAACGGTTTGCCGGAAGAATCGACCGCGATCCATTTTTCTTTGAGTGCGCGGATGAGCGGATACAAATGCGGTTCGCTCGGATCATCGACGAGGTAATGAAAGTGCCATGTGTCATCGATGTACGTGTGGTAAATGTCCCACAACGGTTCGTCCGACGCAATCCACGCGGCACCAAATCGCGCGATCAGATCGAATTCATCGGAATAACCGACGATAGTGATGTCGTTCGGATTCATCGTGCGGTCGCTATAATAGTACGGGATGTACGATTCGACGAGTGCGCGGATCATCGAATATTCGGCGACGCGACCATCGAGATGCGGAAACGCCGAGTGCGCATTGCATCCGTACAACCCGGAACGCGGATCGCGGTAGACGACGAGGTTGTGTTCCGAATCCTGGCTTGCTTCGATGAGCACGAGACGCGGATGATAACCGTGCAAATAGTCGGCTGCGTACGCAAACAGCGCGCCCTCGAAACAATGGGCGAGCGCAGTTTGCAACACGCGGCGCGGCGGCATCGCCGTCTCTTCCAAATCGATGGAGGCGTGATCGTTGTTGTAGTAAATCTGCGTGTTGAGAAATTCTTGCACGCGGTCGGGATGATCAAGCGCGGCGAGAATGGTCAACTCGTCGTTGGTGAACTGTAAACCAAGTTCGACGCAACGCGCTTTGAGCCGCGCGAATTGCGCTGAATTTATTTTGGGTCGATAGTAATCAGCGAAAGATTTTACTTGATCAGCCGGCGCACGCCGTTCGATACCTTGAGGGGGAATGGGTTTGCTCATGGTTGGAACTTAGCGATTGGATGGTTGGATGAGTTGCTCAATTTTGTATCCTGCCGCGAGAAACCATTGCAGATCGTCCGCGTGGTCGAAGAGATCAATCGGCGTGGTGCCGGTGAGCCGGAAAAAATTTTTTTCGATTTCGATTGCCGCGCCGCCGGGTCGTTTGGTTGCATCTGGGTGCGCGCGCCAAAAATCGTGCCACAGCGATTGCGCCGCCGGCGGTAAATCGCGCACGCTCACCAATCCTTTGCCATCGACGACGCGAATCCAATTTTCTTTTAATGCGCGCACGAGCGGATAAAGATGCGGTATGCCCGAATCATCTTCCAAATAATGAAACGTTACCGACTCGTCGATGTACGTGTAGTAAATATCCCACAGCATTTCTTCCAACGCCATCCACGCGATACCAAATCGTTCAGTCAAATCAAATGGATTGGAATAGCCGATCAGCACGATGTCGTTGCGGTCGTCGCTGCGTACGCTGTAATAGTACGGATAGTACGACGCGACGAGGTCGCGGAGCGTGGCGAACTGCGCGGGGCGTCCATCCAACCCCGGATACGTTGAATGGGCATTGCAACCGAATAACCCGGTGCGTGTGTCTTGGCACACGACAAGATTATGCTCGATGTCTTGCGTCGTTTCGATCAGCATCAAACGCGGATGATGCCCGTGCAGATAATTGACCGCGTACGCAAACAGCGCGCCTTCGAAACAGTGCGCCATCCCGGTTTGCAACACGCGACGCGGCGGCATCGCCGTCTCTTCCTGCTCGACTGAAACGTGATCGTCGTTGTAATAAAGTTGCGTGTCGAGAAACGTTTGCACCTTGTCCGGCGTATCGAGCGCGGCGAGGACGAGTAGTTCGTCGTCGGTAAAATGCAGACCCAGTCCGATGCAATGCGCTTTGAACCACGCAAGTTTGACCGGGTTGACGACGTGCTCATACAAATCGGCAAAATATTTCACTTGCGCTTTCGGCGAAAGCACGACGCGCGGTTGATCGGCGGAAACCGGTTTGCTCATAACTTGTGCGGCATTGTAGCATATGTTGTAACGCTAGCAAAATGAAAAAAGGCGGGCTATGTGCCCGCCGAGTTTTGAACTTGCGTTGATCACCGCATCGAAGGCAAATGATCGCCGCGCACGCTGACATTCACCGCGATGATTAGTTTCCATCCGATGAGCGCAATCGGCGCGCATACGAGCGTCAGTCCGATGGTTTGCAAAGTCCATCCGCCGTACATCGACGCGAGCAAGCAGAGTACGAACGGTGCGATGAGACAGAACCCGGCAATCGCCATCACCGCAAGATAAAACGGATTGTGCGTGCACAATTGCCCGGTGATTAACCGGCGAATGAACTTGCCTTGCAGAAACGCTGCCTCCGACACGCTCTCAATCGGATCGAGTCCGGTGTGTCCCGTTTGTGTGCGATAGCCGGGCAAGCCAAGCATCGCCGGCGGTTCTGTTGCGACACGCGATTGGGAATCGGATAGCTCTATCTGCTGGTGCGCGGGATGATCATGCGGTACGCGAAAGCGATCTTTGTTTTGGCGCGCGGCGCGGCGGCTGATGAGGCGTTGCATTTGGAATTTTGCTAGCGACCGCACTTTTTGCCGCATTGGACAGCGGCTTTCGGGTGGTTGCTGTTGCATAAGGTCCTCCTTTCCAACAGGTTTGCTGTTGGTACACAACGACTCTGGAGAAAACAAAATGCCTTGAGCGTTCTCGCCTCAAGGCACTCGTCACCCTTGATATTCTTCTGCCACTAGTCTATCACGAACAAGATGCTCCGTCAATAGTCGTTGTAACAATCATCCGACTTTGGCTTTGCTCACTCCCCATGTTATAATTGCACTAACCACTCACTCTGGAGGACAAGGATGTCAGCCAACAATCCCCAACAAATGCTCGCGATGCTCAACGGACTTGTGCAACCCTGGCACGATGCGGTCGCACAACCGGCGCAAGCACAGCACCAAGTCCTCACGCGCCTCCTGCAAATCTACGCGCAGACCGAGTACGGCAAACAACACCACGCCACGCAAATTCAAACCGTCGATGAATACCGCCGCGCGTTCCCGGTTACCACGTACGATTCCTACAAACCGCTCATTCAACGCGTGATGGTGGGCGAAATCGATCTCCTTCTCAACGAGCCGCCGATTGGCTGGGCGATCACGCGCGGCACGACGGCGGGCGAATCGAAATTCATTCCGATGACGCCAACCGATTTGAAAATGCGCGTCAGCGCGAGCCGCGCGATGATCAACTATGTTTTGCAATCCAAGCGCTTGGATTTGTTTCAGGGCATCAACCTCAATCTGAATTTTCCATCCGTCGTCGGCAAAGTGAAGGTAGGTGAGCGCGAAGTCGAGTACGGGTACAGTTCCGGAATTTATACCAAGTTCGTTTCCAAGACGACGCCGATTCGCTCCGTGCCATCGCAAGAAGAAATCGATGCGCTCGGCGGCGGCAAATCGCAACGCGATTGGGACGCGCGATTTGAGCTGGCGTACGCGAAATGCAAAAGCGAAAACGTTACGCTCGTTGGTGGTGTCGCGCCAACCGCGGTACTCTTTGGTCGATACTTGAAACGCAAGCACAATCTCTATCCCAAAGATTTGTGGCAGACGCAGATAATGACGCTGGGGAGTGTGCCAGGCATCAACACGCGCTATCAACCGGCGTTGCACGCGCTGTACGGCTCCGCGACGATTCGCGAAATTTACGGCGCAACCGAAGGGATGTTCGGTCAACAACGCGACGACAAACGCGCGTGGGTTCCGAATTACGATTTGTTTTTCTTCGAAGTCGAAACAGCGACAGGCATCAAGATGCTCCACGAAATGAAACCGGGCGAGATGGGGTCGCTCGTCGTTTCGACGCCCATTCTCGCCCGCTACAAAATCGGCGATACAATCCGCGCATTCGATCCACCGTACTTTCGCTGCATCGGACGTGACCGCTGGTTCACGCCGATTGTTTACGCGTGGGAAGAATTCCAGTCGTTCAATTTTGGTCGATTGTAATTCCCTTTTTCTTTTAAGGAGTGGGGCGGGGTGAGGGTCAAATCTTCCACCCCAGCGCGCGTAACAGAATCACGCTGCCAATCGCGATCAGCACGAGCGCGCCAATGATATTCCAGCTAATCAAGTTGCCCAAGCCGATGCCGATGAACACAAAGCCGACGATGATACTGCCGGCAACGTGCCGTCGATATTCCGGCATCGCCAATCGCGCGGCAACCTCCAGCAAAATGATCACGCCTGCGCCAAGAAAGATCAAACCCCAGGTGCTGATGCGAAACGGGAAAATGCCCGGTCCGTTGCGGTCGCCAAAACCGAGCATCGCCAGATAGCCTAAATTGTCGGCGAGCAAAACTAAACCCGCCCAGATAAAGATTGCGCCCCACACCATCGTGCTGAGTGGATCGCTCCGCGATTTTTCTTCCTTCTCGCGTTGTTTCTCCTCTTGCTTTTCTTCCTGCTCGTCTTTCGATTTCATCGGTGACTCGGACATGATTTCCTCCGCATAATAAAATACCTGATGCCAACGCACACATCGCGCGCCCAGCATCAGGTCTCGTTTGTTTCGCCTGCCAGTATATAACGGTCGCGGCTAAAGTCAAGCCTCTGTCTAACTTCCAAAACGCCCGATCTTTTCGCGCAAGACCCGCGGGACCCAATCCTGGTGTAGCTGCGCGCGCAGATACTCGATGGAAACTTGCCGGGCGGCTTGAATCTTTTTGCGCTTGGCAAGTAACTTGGGAAACGCACGCAACGCATCCCACTTGGCGCGGAGAAATACCCAACCTTGTCCTTGAGAAGCAAAGAACACAAATGCCATCCAATTGTACAACAGATGTGCGGGCAATGTTCTCCATAATAATGGGGAGGGAAAATTTTTTACAAAAACATACTCGACGTTTCGATGGCTGTGATAAACGTACTGTTTCGTAAAACGACCAATCGTACTGCCGCCGCGATGTCGCACCCGCGCCTGTGGAACGTACACGCAACGCTGTCCCTGCAACTGAGCCCGATAACTCAAATCCGCATCTTCGTACACGCAAAAGAAATCTTCGTCGAACCCGCCAATGCGATCAAACAGCTCGCGCCGATAGAATGCCGCGCACGCCTGCGCGCCAAAAACAAAACGTTCTTGTACATAATCGGAGATTCTTTCACGATGCCCACCGCGGAAAATCGTGCCAGCAGCTGAGACGCTATCGCCGGCGCTGTCCAGCCAGCCCGGCTCGTAGTACAATTCGATCTGCGACGCAAAGAACGCCACATCGGGATAACGCTGTGCCGCAGCGACTAGTGCTGCGAGCCAGCCCGAATCTGGCACAGCATCGTTATTCAACAATGCAATCAGCTTGCCGCGCGCATTGCGAATACCAATATTGTTCCCTTTGGCAAACCCCGTATTTTCATTCAGCGCGATTAACCGCACCGCTGGAAACATCGTTTGCACGAACTCAACTGAATCATCGTCGGAAGCATTATCGACGACGATAATTTCAAAATCCGTAAACGTTTGCGCTTGCAAACTCACCAATGCTTCGGTGAGATACTCTCTGTGATTATAGTTGACGATGATCACACTGACTAGTGGATTCTGCGGGCTAACCATGCTGTCGATTCCACCATAGGAGTGACAGATCGTTCAATCTCCAACGCGCCATTTCTAAAGCAGGACCAAAACCATTGGCCCAGAGTCGCTGGATAAATCGGATTGCTAATTGTACTAGATGTTGAATGCCGGGGTGCCTGGAATGGGCAGGTGACACAAAGTTAACCGACGTTACCACAGTCTGTCGAACAGTTTGTGCCAAGACAGCATTGATGTGCGATAACCAATCATTGCTAAATTTTTCCAAATCATATTGCGTGCGCGCGTACGTTTGCGCCTGAATTTGAATGCGCCGGCGTAGCTTATCATCTTCGATTAATCGAATCAATGCGTCGTACCACGCGCTGGGTTGATTTTCGACCAAAACCCCGGTCACACCATCTTCCACACATTCGGAATAAACCGGCACATTCGAATAGATGCCAGCAATCCCGGCGGCGGCATACTCGCGAAACTTGTTGTTGCTTTTGGAAAGGTGAAACACATCTCCTAGCAACGGGGCTAACCCAATGTCAAAACCGGCGGTGGCAAACCGGCGGAAGAAATGATCATAGTCCGCGATATAATTCAAGAATTGCGTATTGTGATATCCCCTCAAACGTGAAGGGCGGCAACCCCACAGAAATAATTTTATCCGATCGTCGTAGCGTTCCAATATACGCACCATTGCATCGATGAAGACTGCTGCCAGTTCATCGACCAAGCGGCTAGTGGCATAAACAATCCACACCTGCTCGGGCTTGCGATGATGAGGCAAACATGACGGCACGAGACTCCAATCGATGAGACCTTGTACGCGCACGACATTTGAATTCAACTCGGCAAGCCGTTGCTGAAGCATCGTCGAGTACACTCGCACCAAACTGGCAGAGCGAATGTACTCGGCAAGTTGATTCAGGCGCGCCGGCTCGCGATGATAGACGCCAACGGTTGAATCCATTGGCAGTTCGAACAAATTGTCATCCAATTCATAGATGATAGGTTTGCCTAACTGACGCGCGTATTGCCACGCACGATTGTTTGCCGGGTCGGTATTGCGACTCATCACCAACAGATCCGCCTTCGCCACTTGATCCAACTCAGGAAACGCTTCTAGCCCAAACCGCACGATGATCTGTTTGTGAGTGTGCAGATATTGCATCGGCTTGATAACACCCAAAATGGTCGAAGGAATGACGTGCGGAACAATTGCCAGTACGTGAGGAATTGAGTGAATACTTATTCTAGATTGCATACCACATTCGACAGTACAATGAGTTGCCTGGATTCGCCCAACCCACGCGCCGAAGCCAGCGGGTAATCCAACGCCCCAGCCGAGGTTGCAGAGGTGAGGTGTCGTAGAGACTGATTTGTGTCTGCTCCCCGGCGTTCATCAATTTGAATTTTAGCACGAGTGGTTGTTCTACCATTTCGTTTATTGGCTCGAAACGAAACCGCAACCACCCATTGTCACGCGCGCACGCAAGATCAACGGAGGTTTCGCGGAGAATTTTGCCGGTAGCCGAAAGCACGCTCAAGACGATTAATCCACTTGCCGGTCGCTGATGTGTTCCCACTAACACGTCGATGCCAATCCAGCCGGAATGCTGCAGATTCAAATGGTACGTAAGCATCCGATCCAGTGGAAGCGAATTTGCTGGCGGTTGCTTGGGTTCGATGGCTCTGATAGGCGGCGCAGAGACGACAGGCGCGCTTGATGAATTTTGTATCGCTCGCGTCAAATCGATGGCGCGATTATACATCAGCATCAGGTCGCTCGCAATTCGTTGCGGATGAAATTCCGAACGTGCCACGCGCCGCGCTTGCTCGACGATTCGTTCGCGTTCGGCTGGTGCTAGGCTCAGCGCGCGGCGAATCCCATCGGTGATTGCTTCGACTGATGTGCCCGCGCACAAAATACCAGAAACACCATCGATGATGAGTTCAGGAATGCCACCCACCGGCGTGGCAACGACAAGAACACCACCCGCCATCGCTTCTTTGATCGCGCTGGGAAAACTCTCAAACGTTGAAAGACTGAGGACGCAGTCTGCCGAACCAAGTTCGTCAATCACATCATCACTAAATCCGCGCACCACCACACGATTTTCCAGATGATGATGGCGAATCATCTGCCGGCATTTTTCCACATAGTTGGGGAAAAAGTGAGTATAGCCAAAGAGTTGTAATTCGCAATCGTACCCTTCGCGCGTCAACTGCGCGATGGCTTGGATCGTTTCGAATTGTTGTTTGCGTTCTTGGAACGTGCCGGTGACGATGAGCCGAATACGACGTTTCTCATTGCTGACTGGTGCACCAATGTGTTCGAGGTGTCGCCGTGTGCCAAAAGCAAAGACCTCTTCCGGCGCAACTTCACGGGAGCAGAATTTTTCAGTTTCAAGTAGCATACCCCAGCGGGTAGCATATCGAATCGAATCAGATTGCACGAGCGCACAATGCTTGAAACCGGGCCAATCGTTTGCCCAGCGAAAATCATCATCGATGGCGTAAAGTGATGCAACGTGCGGAACGCCTAGTTCGGCACAAACTTGCCCAAAAGTCGGAATGAACGTTACCGTGTGCACGATTGCCGGCTTGCACCGCTGAATTAATGCGCGCACATCTTCGCGTTCCACCGCGCTCGAAAATTCGTGCGGCGAGCGCGGTTCAGTGAAACAGGAATAATCCACAAACTCGATCCGAATCCGTTCATGTTCAAGTGACTGAACTATTGGCTTGACGGAATCACTTGTCTGCAAAATTCCCGGCAACACAACAATCGGCTCGATGCCGTATGCGCGCGCCAAACGCAAGCGTCGCCACAATTGAATTTCTCCACCGCCAAAGTTTGGCGAATGTAAAACGTACATCACGCGTGGCTTGCCATCGAGGTGCCGATGGTTGCGCGTCTTGGCGTGGAATTCGGTGGCGCGCCACGCGGCTTCGTGCAAATGGATTTGTGCAAATTCGGTGTACTCGTCGCGCACGTGTTCAAGTGCGCGCATACGCATGGTGTCGAATTCGACGACCGGCATCGTGATGGCTTGGCGTAATGCGCGATACCAATCCTCTGTTGTGTTATTGGCTTTGAGGCACGTCAAATTCTCCGGCAGCATTTCGTATTGTGGGACATTGGAAAAAATACCGAGCGCGCCGGCAACGGCAGTTTGATAATATTTACTTGGCGCTTTGCCCAGCCGTGGTCGCGGATGATCAAGCAACGGCGTGAGCAAAAGATCGAACGCACTATTTTGCAGGCGTGTCAGGTAATTGAAATAACTGAACGTGAAGGGGCGCTGAATGACCGGCGCATCCAATTGAGGAAGCGCATCAATGTTCAAGCCCCAGAATTCAAAATTTACACGATCTGGAAATTCGCATGCGATTCGTTGCAATGCCTGCCACAAAAACAGGTTGAATTCTTCCAAACGATAATTTGTACCGACGTATCCGATTTTCAGAGAACGCTCCGGCTTCCGGGGGCGAATGGTTTTGGGCAAGGCATCCTGAGGGACGCACCCGTTATGGGGAATCGTGCGCGGGTTGTACCGCTCAACTGATTCGCCGATGAATCGATTGGTGACCCAAACCGCATCGGCGTGTTTCATCATTTCAGTGAGATTCTCGTGTGCGACGGTGCCGGGTGCAAGATACGCAAACTCCTCGCCGTACTCATGAAAGGTCAGTACATCGTCATCGAGATAAAATGCGAAGGGAATTTTTTCGCTGTGCGCTTGCTCTGTCATTGTCAATGCTTGATCTTCAAATGTGCGGATCAACAACAACGCATCGGCGTCGCGGGTCCAATCCGGCGGCACTTGATCGAGCGGCTGAAAGTACGCTTTGTAATTACCACGCTGATTGGTCAACGCGTCATAGTGATTCAGTCCGACATCGTCGGAGACATCGTAAGCGCCTTTGGTGTGCAAAACCATCTTCCGTTTGGGAGGAAGAGTTGCTGGGAAACCTTCCAGCGAAGGAAATACGTGGCGGAATTTCAAATAGTACGGGACAAGATGTTCTTCGTACAAGCGCCGGCGCAGGTCGCCCGATAGTTCGCTGTCGCCAACACCTAGCGCGTCCACTGGATAATCACGCCAGTTGCGCGGCATCAAGAGCTGATTGCGTGGGATAGCATTCCAAAATCGAAAGAGCGGCAAATCCCAGGGAACGGTTTCACCAATCGAACCGGCTTGACTGGGGAAGACATCGGCGATCACTTGAGCGATGGTGTGGAAAGGCACGTACTTGATATAGCGCAACCATAAATCCCAATCGCACAAGCGCCGCATTCCGATGTGGCAATCGTACATTCCAAACAGATCGACGAGCGCGCGGGGCATCAGGACGCTGTTGTTGGCGAAAAGATTTTGCCCGTACAAATGAACTTGATCGAGAGGATATGCCGGCAAAGTTGCTTTTTTATCCAAGGGAGTAACGATATTCGCCTTGCCTACCACGACCGTTGGTTCAGAATGGCGCGCGGCTTCTGCGTAAAGATCGCCGAGCGCGTTCGGACGCCAATAATCATCGTCGAATTGAAAGGCGAGGTACTTGCCGCGCGCCAGTTCGATCCCTTCGTTGACGCGCAAGCCGGGCAAGCCGCAATTGCGTTCGTGTCGAACATGAATGATGCGGGAATCGTGCGCGCGGAATGATTCGATCAGTGCATCTGAGCCATCCGTCGAGCCATCGTCCATTACGATCAGTTCAAAATCGCGGAATGTTTGCGCCAAGACGCTGGCAATTGCGCGGCGCAATGTGTCGCGGCGGTGATAGGTGGGCAGAATGATTGAGACAAGAGGTATTGAGTTACCGGGGTTGGCAAGAATGATCTGATCGTTTAGAAAATCGCGGGCAAACAGCATGACTCTTTTGGGGCTCTGAGAATTTGTATCACGGCACCTATTGTACTCAAAACATCCAGATTCCTGAAATTCCAATTTCAGGAATCTGGATGCTTTTGTTGCCTACGACTCAACAATTACGGCGAGGTTTTCTGAATAAGAGGGAGATGCACCGAGAAGGGACCATAAACCACAAATGTTAGCGCATTTGAAACAGATGCAGAGTTATTTGGATCTCGCACGCGTACAGATACGCCGTGGACGATTGCCACATCACTTGCGCTAATCGAGGCATTCAATTGAGTGCTGTTAACAAAAGTCGTCGAGCGATCTGCGCCATCCCATTGTACAATGAATCCGTTTTGAAAATTTGAGCCGAAAACGTTAAGTGTGAACCCGCCACTGCCAGCTAATCGACTAGACGGATTCAATGAGGTAACGGTGATGAACGAACCTTCGTACGCGCCGATGTCACAGCGTGTTCCTTGGGGACGTGAAATGCCGCGCTGGTCAGTTGCGGCGCACGCATTGCCGCCACTTCCCGGCACGGCAGGATTCCCGGTGTTCACCGCCGGACTTGAGGGGTTCAGCGCGTGGGTCTGAGTTGAGCCGCCATTGTTTTGCAATGCGCCCAAATTCGGAGCGACGTTGAGCAAATCGCCGGTGGTCGATCCAAAACTGCAACCGGTGGTATTGCCGACAAGATTGTACCCGTTAGAAGTAATCGTGCCAGCGCAATCAATGGGCCAAGGGGGAGTGCTGATATTACCTGCCAGAATCGTATTGCGTGACACAACTGTCGCGAGATTTTGAATACCCCCGCTCTGCGCCGCGGTGTTTTGTGTGATGGTTGCGTTTGCAATCGTGAGATTACCATTCGTCGTGTTCCAAATACCGCCACCGCCTGCCGCCGCGCTAGGATGATTATTGCCACTGATGGTAACGTTCGTGAGCGACATGCTGTTGCCAACTCCTGCGCCATTGTAGATCCCCGCACCGTATTGTGCGCTATTGCCGCTGATTGTTACATTGGTTAGGGTCATCTGTTGAATGTTGATAATGCCTCCGCCGTAACCGCCCGTAGAGGTTGCTGTATTGCCACTGACGGTAACATTCGTTAAGGTCATTGCTCCATCATTGTTTACAATGCCCCCGCCGCCGGACGCTTGCCCACCCACATCGCAACAATTCGAGGTATTGCTACTAATCGTACCGTTGCTCAGACTCACTTGCTGATCGATTTCGTTGCTAAGTCCGCCGCCCATCTTGGCGGTGTTGCTGCTGATGGTAAAATTGCTGATGTTCACAGTATAGTACGAGTTGATGTAGACGCCGCCGCCTTGATAGCCGGCAGAATTGTTGGTGATAGTTATGCCATTGGTGGTCAAGAGACTACCGTTGAACAAGCCACCGCCACCCTGACCCTGACAGGTACTGGTAGCTTGGTTGTTGCTCAAAGTTACCGAGTTCAGGTTCAACGAAGGTGGGGTTGGGTCGCTGGGTCCCCCAGCATAAGCGTTGAAAATGCCCCCACCCTGGGTGGCGCGGCTGTTGGATACCGTCACACTGTTAAGTGTGAGATTGGCTTCATTGAAGATGCCACCACCGCCAGGCAGATTAGTAGTACAGTTTTGAGGTGTGGTATTATTTGCATTCCGAATCGTCAAGTTCGATATCGTGTGTGTACCGCTGTTGTCTTGAAACTTGAACACCCGCGTCGCATTATTACCGTCGATGATCGTTGTGGCTTGGCTATTTCCATTGATCGTCACAGATTGCGTGACCAGCAATTCTGAATTTACAACGATTGTCATGGCAGGGATGTTGATCGTATCCGTACCGGCTAAAGCGTTGGCTTCCTGAATCGCCGCGCGGAGTGTGCACACTCCGCCGCTGGTTGCGCAAGTGCCGTTTCCCGGGTTTGCATCGCCAGCATCACCGGAATTATTGACGGTAAATGTTGCAGCAGAAATCGGCGACGCCGCCCCAAATAATAGAGTGATGGCGAGTAGAACAACCGCCATCATCATTTGTCCAATCGAAAAAAACTTCCAATTCATACAACTTGCTCCAAACAAATCGCTCACATTTGCACCAAACTAAGCTAGCTAAACATACTCTAATCGCAACCACCACTGCAAGGCAATAGTCAATTGCGCCTAGTCAGCCGCTTGGTTACCGAATGAAACGTTAGCTCTACTCTTTGGCAGAAACATCAATCCAATTAACACAAACGCGCTCAACTGCACCGGATACATATATCGCACATCCTGGCTCACCGAGCTCATAATCATTCCAATCGAATGAAGTGTGACCGGCAGAATAGCCCAAAGCCATCTCGATTGGTTGCTCCTTAATGCGCCAATTATTCCACCCAACCATGCCAAGTATAGAAACGGCGCCGCGCGCCAAATTACGATTACCGGTGGACGTAGTGTGCGACGAACCCAATTAGTCATCCACTCTGTCAATTCTGGAATCGGCGATGCCAGCACAATGCCGACATCATTTTTGACAATCAAGTCACCCTGCACGGTGGTAGCGTTCAACCAACCAGTCGGCGGTTGCGTGATGCGCCACACCAGTGTGCTCGTTCGATACCAATGCTCGATGACCGCACCTGGATTGCGTAGCGTCAATGCAAACCACAGTGGCAAAAGATTGATCCCTTTCTGATCAACTTGCGTTATCGAAATGTTGCCTCTCGCCGAACGCACCGAATCGAGGAGGGCTTTTTCCGAATCAGAAAGTGGCGTTCCCGCGTTGATCTGCGCATCGATAGAAAAAGTGATCGGCATTATACTCGGCGCGCGCGAGCGGATCATTCCGATGGAATCGTAAGACGGACCTTGAATCAACCAGAAACCGGCAAGCGCGATGACGAAAGCAATCAGCGGCATCCGCACCAAGCGATATTGGTGCGGATGCCGTGCCCAATTTATCGATGCTCCCAGAAACATTGCCAAGGGAAACCCCAAACCGACGACGAAACCGTTTTGTCGGGCGAGGTTCAAAAACACGCAGAGCATTCCGGCGCCAACCCAAAACCGTGAACGTGTCATCAGCATCGGATCGACTACGGCGTTTAGGGTAATCGCGGTCAACGCCAGAATCCCGATGCTAAACGGAATGTCTTTCCAGAGAGTAACTAGTAACACACCATTCACTGGCAGAATCGCCGCCGCGAGACAGAGCAAAATCGTGATCTGGCGCGGCACGCCTGCACATTCAAGTAGGCGTAACCCGTAACCCAGCACGAGTGCCGCAACGACGAGTTGAACAACTGCCGCGCTAGCGGGTGAGTTCCACACGCGCGATGTCAGCCACAGCATACCAGTGTAAAGTGGCGAATGCCAATCGTTGAGCGGCTCTAACCCTTGCGCTTGTTTCCACTGACTGATAGAATCGAGACTCATCAGCGCCGGGAAGAATGCAACGAGATAGATTCCCCACACACAAATACATATGCCGACATAAAGCCACCCACTCCATTTTGATGCTGGTGTCTGAATCGTTTCGTGATTTAACACCCATGCAAGGGTGAGCAAGATCAGTGTGCCCAACGCGATACTATCCGATAAATGAAATACCAGCGCGCAAAGGTTATAATCAACGGTGCGTTCTTGCCATTGGGTTGTGCCAAGCGTCAGTGTCATCAACTTGCCGCTTTTATCCGGAGCGTACAAATCAATTCGTCGTTCTGTTCCATCCCAACGAACGAGCGCAATGCCAGCGTCCGCGCGTTTGAGCAAATCGATATTAATCGATTGATCGGTGGTTCCTTCCCAGCGCATTACAGCCGGCGTGTCTCGTGGCGAGATGATTGCGCTTTGCTCGCCCAATTGCCACGCGCCGCTCAACTGATATTCTGTGCGTGCAATGTGCCAACCATCGACACGAAAGATCGACCAGAGTAAAACGGTCGCGGCATCAGACTGCGGATTCTTTTCGCCAGTCGCAACGATTTCGAGTGTGCGCCAGGGAGGTGACGCAAGTGGAATTGTGAAGGTCAAAAATACGCCAATCAAAAATGCGGCAAGGACGAGGAAGATTTGTGCGCGGCGATTGAATTGGGTAAGGCATGGCACGATCACGCGAATGAGTATCGCATAAATGCCACCCGCGCTTACAATTGTGAGGACGAGTACCCCAACAACTTGCTCGATGCCGGACCGTTGCCAAAAACCAAACCAGCGATAACCAATGCTGATCGCGCCAGCCAAACCCAGCAAAAGACAAACGAACCACTGCCATCCGAAAATCCGGGTCAAAGCGTATACCTCATTTGAACGATGTGTACATTTTCTTCAAACTACAGATAAACACCAATGGGCACCGATATTTTTATCGATGTCTATTCGTCTTCATCGGTGGCTGATGGTTCGATCTTTGATTGTCCGTCAGGAATGAAATTCAAAACCGCAAAACGCCTGCGTTTTGATTGCGCCTAAACCCAACCACGTGTACTTGCGCCATTCAAATATGCGCACGGGTACGTTCGCATCGCGCACAAAGACGCGCAACCAAAATTGTCCTTGCTTGGAATCACGAATCGCTGGAAAATTCAAGCGCGCGAGCGCAACATCGTTCACTTGGTTGAGCGGGATCGTCGTTTGCGCGACAATCGTATTCTCAGGCGATACGATCTCGATGCCAAGTGTGCCGGCGGTTGCTGGGAAATCGAGAATCACTGCGAGCAAGATGCCAGCAAGATTGGCGCGGTTGATTTTCAACGCGTAGTACACAAACGGGACGTTTTGCAGGTTGATGCTGGGCTGTAATAGGTAACCATCCAGATCGTTTTTCGCGTGAAACAAAAGGGTGTCATCTTTCAATTGCTGGAACGGGGTCCCCACATTATCCCACGCATTTGATCGATGCGTCAGCCGCTCTAAAATCTGCGTGAGCCGGCGCTGGCGTGAAGCCCCCAACTCACGCGCGGCAACGGTGCCTTTCAGGCGAAGTTGTTCCACAATTGACGCGTGTGCTTGGAGTGTCTGTCGCGCTTGGTTCAATTCCGTGTCGCGTGTTAGGACAGCAGCGCGTTGTTGTTGAAGTTGTTCCTCGCGATGGGTGAGCAATTGGCGTGTCTTGGCAAGTTCGCCGTCGCGCTCTACAAGCGTGTTGCGTACATAGTGCAATTCCTCTTCGCGCGCGGCGAGAGTTGCGTGTGCTTGTTCTAACTCTGCATTGCGTTCCGCAAGTGCCGCCTGGGTTTGCGTCAATTCTGCTTCGCGTGTTGCAAGGCTGGCGCGTGCTTGTTCCAATTCCGTTTCACGCGTGGCGAGCGCAGTTTGAACCTGTTCCAAACGCGCTTCGGTGGTCAGCGTTCTTGTTAATAGATGCTCTGGGTAGATATCCCGATGCTTACGAATAAAGTACTTTAGAATCTCTTCCCGGACTTGAGGTTGGATTGTCTTAGTAACCATCGAGTTGGGGCGTATTCTATAATCATGGGTTGCTCGAGGAAGATAATAAAAACACCAATTGCGCTTGCACGCTCCGATCCACAAGTCCCAATCTGCCCAGCTATCAAGATTCGGATCATATCCCCCACAATCACTCCATACCTGTTTCCTGAAGATGGCATTGGCGGCAACATAGTTACGCTTGAGTAACGCATCAAGATCGAATTCAGATGTTTTGGCGTAGTACGAATCAAGCCCAAATCGCTGCCAATCGCCGTAGACGATTCCAATTTCTGGCTCACGATCCAGAATACTGATGGCTGTTTCAGCAAAGCCGGGACGGATTCGATCATCCGCATCCAAGTGCAAAATATATCGCCCGCGCGCCATTTGAATACCACTGTTTCTTGCTCGTGAGACTCCGCCCCAGGGTTGATCCAGAACAAAATAATTGACTTGCTTGAGCGCGTCCAAAATCTCCAGCGTCCGCTCATCCGTAGAACCATCGTTCACGATAATTAATTCACAACCCACGGGACAGTTACGTTCGATACTTGCGATTGCGTCGATCAAAAACTCGCCCAAGTTGTAGCACGGAATAACAACTGACAGAACGACAGACTCTCCCTTTTCTAAACGCGCATCTGGACGTATCGTACGACTGGCGTTCGGCGGCATTTGCCACAGCATCGAACCCGGAATATCTGCCATAGCATCGAGTTCTGAGAGTAGGTGAATGCATTCGGGATTGGTCCAAGCAACAAGGCGGATAAGCGGGTCAAATGGAGCGAATTTCTTGAAAAGGTTGTCGTCGAAAAGACTCTCCAATGTTTGGTCATTGTGAAGGACGCCTAGTTTTTCTCGTAACAATCGCTTGAATGTCTCGGTTTGTTCGATCAAGGCATCGGTGTTGATTAATAAACATCGTTGGCGATTCCGGCGATAAAAATCAAGCAGATGCCGATTATAGAACAACCAAATTCGATACATATACTCTGGATGCTCCAACCAAATCGGAGTCCCAGTGCGTTGAAGCGAATCCGCAACTTCCCAAGGAAAGCGGTAGACCAGAACAAATCGAGACTCGTCAAGTACAGTATCCCAGAAATCCAGCAACAGCGAGTTGCGGGGGTCTTTCCATCCCCAGATGCCTTTGCCTACGTGTGATACCACAAGTGCTCGTGCGGGCTCCACAAATTGAGAAAACCGTTGGCGGTCAATCTTTTCACTCTCTGTCCAGCCCCAGTCTGGGTGCCCACCATCATCTTTAAGTGAACACTCGGATAGGAGTTTTTTGTTGAATGTCACAAAATCGGTGTCTTCAAAATATCCTCTGGGATTGCTATGATCCGGTGCGCGGAATTTTTCCCCCATATTTATTCCCAAAGCAGCCAGGAGCGATGCAACCCAAGAAGTACCTGAACGATGCATGCCGGCAACCACAACCGCGAATTGTTCCGAGTCCAATGCTTCCATGCTATTTTAACCTCAAACTGGAACATCGCCTGTGGATGCAAGTTGTGCATCAATCATAACGAATTCCTGGAATGTTCGCCTAATTGCCATATCTTAAATCACAATACAGCACGGTTCGTTCTTGCTCGTAAAAAAGAAGCGATGTTTGCGTGGTTTCATTTGCTGGTGTGAAGGAGATGATGAAAGAGGTGTACGCCGAATTTACAATCGGATGGAAACGAAACTCAAGCCATCGTGGGTTGGCTAACTTAGTCACATCGACTGCCGTTTCTCGGAGGATACGTCCATCTGGTAACTTTACGCGCAACATAACTGCATCTACCGTATCATTGAGCCGTTCAACACGTACATCGAGTCCCAACCAATTGCGGTACGCAGGAATAACCTGATATGTTAGACCTCTCCCCAATTCAACTGGCGACGTAGCCGTCACTATCGGGGCGTGTGTTGATACAGATTCAGGATGTTGGGATTGTGCCAAGTCTATGCACAGATTGTAGCACAACGCCAAATCATGCAAAGTACGACGCGGATGAAATTCTTCGACCGCCAGTGCGTATGCATTGCGTCTGATCGTTAACCAAGTATCCGGGCTGCTGCTGATCGCACGCACAATGGTTGCGGCAATACTTGCCGGCTCGACGTTCTCAGTGAGAAAACAGTTTACACCCTCCACCATCATTTCCGAAATGCCGCCTGCTGTGCTAGCGATTACAAGCGTCCCGGCAGCTGTGGCTTCTTTGATCGTGCTCGGGAAACTTTCTAATGTCGAGACGCTCAGCACGATATCCGAGTGGCGATACACCTGCGCGACGTCAGCTATGTGCCCATGAAATTCGACCTGTGCTCCAAGCGCCTCGACTTCACGCCGTGCTTGACGGCAAGCTTTTCCGTACGCCGGATATGTATCTATGCCGCCGTACAAATGTAATTCAATCCGCTCCAAAAGCTCCTTGGGCAAAAAAGCCAACGACTGAATTGTCTCAAATTGTGACTTGCGCTGAGTAAATGTTCCCAACATGCTCACGTGAATTCGTTTTCCCAACGTGGTTGGATTGACGTAGAGCTTTTCAAATCCGATATCGTAGATTTCTGCCGGCACGTTCTCGCGCGCGCACACCCATTCGCACTTGAGCATCTTTGCCCATTTCTTAGCATAGCGAATGCTGTCTGACTGAATCAGATCGCAGTACTTGAATGGAAGGGCGCCGTTCGGGAATTCGTACGCATCGTCGATGCCATAAATCGAAGCCAGGTGCGGAATGCCAAACTCGGCGCACGTTTGTCCGACGGCTGGGACAAATGCGAGCGAGTGCACGAGCGAGATTTGCCTACCACGACGCAAAAAGAATTCGCGCAACGCATCGAGTTCAGATTTAGTTGGCAGGATATCGAGGTTATATGGAGTTGTGAAGAACGCGTTGTACGGAATGTATTCGTATTCGATTCCGCGTGCGTTCAAGAACTGACCTGTGCGTTCCACATCTTGTTTGCTCGCCCATAAACTTGAAATCACCACTAACACTTGTAATCCGAGTTGGCGCGCAAGTTCGAGCCGCCGCCAAAGTTGGATTTCCCCGCCGCCGGTGCCGGCGACCGATGGAAAGAAGAAGGCGACAAGTGGACGACCATCCTCAAGGCGTTTAGCACGTGTTTGCCGATGAAGTTGCGCAGCAATGATCCCGGTTTCTGTCGTCGTCGCAAGCGCGGGCGTCGAGAAAAATGTCCGCACATAGGCAAGTGCATTGCCTCGAATTTTCGCGCGCTGTTCTGCCGGCATTTCGATGAGTATCTTCATCGCTTGATACCACGCCTCGGAATTTTCGGCCACCTTGAACCCGGTGATCCCGTGCTTAACGACCTGGTACGACGGCACATCACTATACAAACCTATAGCATTCGCGATTGCGGCTTCTGTAAATTTGTTTGGTGCTTTGGCTTTCTTGGGAGCCGGTTCGGACATTAGCGGTACGAGCATTGCATCAAAATTGGCATCACGCAATCGCTCTAAATATTCTATGTAATGCTGGCTGAATGGCTTGAACTCAATATTTGCCACATTGATATTTATATCCTTCTGAGGCATACCCCAAAATGAAAATGATACATGATCACCGTACTCAGTAATAATTCGCTCAATTGCGGGACGTAACATTTCAAACTCTGCTGTGCGGTATCCACCGCCAGCGTATCCAAAACGAAACATCGATGATTGAGGCTTGTCTGCGTTGGTGGGCAATAGGTCATGTGGTACAGAACCATCACACTGGACATAGCGTCTGTTTATCGTGGAGACAGAATGTCCAATCTGTTTGCTGTAACCTATAACAACATCTGCTTCTTTGATTGTCCGGTGCATTGCTTCATAGTGTGCATCGCCAGGACAAAACGAAGCAAACTGATTACCGTATTCATAGAACTTGAGTAGATCGTCATCAAGCATATATGCGCTGGCACAACCAGCTGCATTTGCTTGCGATAGCAACACAGCATTGGCTTCATCTGCCGTACGCGTTGAGACAAGTACATCTATTTGTCCTGCATTATTTAGCTCAAATGACGTATTCTCCTGTCGTAACAATTCACTTTGCAGGTACGAAAACAGGAAGAAGCGCGTGCCATGAAAATGACGTTCGTAATTTCCGAATGTCAATTCATTTGAAGTCTCATATTGAACTTTGGTGAAAAGAACACGGGTAAGTTCGCGTGGAGATGATTGTGGAGATATAAATGTACCCCGTGGCAAACTGTGACGATGCTGGTAATAGTAAGGCAAGATGTAATCGAGATACATTTGCCAAGCAATCTCATTACCATGTTTACGCGCAACTGCGGTTAAGTCGTCGAATGAATATTCGGACAACGACTCTAATGTCGGGAAATTCGTTTGGCTGTCTGCATATAGCATCGTATCGCGCATTCGTTTGGGCATTCCGACAGGTTGGATACCGTGTTGAGTAGTAACTTGGGAGAACTGGACATGTTGAATAACCCGCAACAACATTTCGGATGCAAATGTGTCGCGGACGGCTAAATGGGGATCAAATGCCCCAAATCGTTCAAAAATGTCTGAACTCCAAATCAGGTTACTAGGCACAGGACACAAACCGTTAAAAATGTTGTCGATGGTGATTGTTAGTTTTCCCCCATGATTCTCTGTAGGTTGAATCCCAATAATATGATTTTTCGGGGCATAATGTTCAAGCACGCTGAAGATTTCTTCTAACTCAGGCACTGAGTATCGATCGTCTTTATTCCAAAGCCAAACCCATTTACCCCGACACATGGACAGGCCCAAATTATATGCTAGAGCAGGAATAGTTAATGCTACTCCGCAGTCAATATAGCGTTTTTGCTTTTCCAAAGTAGGTGATAGATTATCACGATCATCATCGCCATCGGCAGCTTGTCGGAGAACAATATGTTCAATGATAGATGCGGAGGATTTCAATTCTTGCTGGTTACTCTGTGTACTACTGGATGTACTTTCGGGGCACAGTTGTAGAATAGATAAAAGATATTCGTGTGGGCGGGATGAATTCGGTTGTGCATGGAAGATATCTTTGATCTGCATTGTTCACTTTTCCTTGGATACGTAGGGGAAAAAGAATGTAGGAATTGTATATGGTTTCTTCGTGAAGGTATTACGGTTAACAAAGATTCTCAATGAATTTTCAATAATGGGGGAATATGGAATTACAATCGTTTTTTGAGATAGAATTCCTTTCTTGGGAAATGTCGTCTGGATTTCATGTGCACAGTCAGTTGCGACTGCGAAATGGGCAGCATATTGTCCTTGAGACAAAAAGACGTTATTTGTTCCAATAACCCTGGTCTGAACTTGATTATTGCATCGATTTTTTACTTTGATTGTGGTTCCATATTCATTCTCTTTCCCTTGATCATCAACAGGTATGATTGCAAGATAAGCTGTATTGTTGCGTTTGGGGAGGACGTTTTCATTCATACCATTCATGCTGATAACATCGAGATCGCCATCGAAATCAATGTCTACCGTCGCTGGTAATTGAATAAAGCGACTTCCTGTAAATCCTAGCTGGAATGTACCGTTACCTTGGTTAAGGAAGAGTGCGTATCGAGGAGTATGTTCGTCAAATGTGTACAACAGGTCAAGATAGCCATCGCTATTAAAATCGCCCCATGCGTCACCTTCATAAAATGGTAAACCTCTCGCAAGGCAGGCAATTCCACTAGAAACTGTTGTGTTCGTAAACCCATTTCCGGTGTTGTGGAAAAGCAGAATAGTTGTGTCGGACGTTCGGATATATAAATCCAAAAGCCCATCGTTATCATAATCTATAAAGGCAATGCCTTCGTCAAACACAATAGGTAGGCCATATAGCTCTCTCAAGTCTGTGAAATAACCGGCCCCATCGTTTATAAATAGATGATGAGCTACATAAATATCTAGATCGCCATCATCATCGATATCAACAGCTTGTGCTCCTTCCGGTCTAAGTTCCCAAGGAATATTAGGAATACCAATTCCTCGTTGAACGGCCTCTTCGGCATAACCGTTTCCCATATTTCGCAGAAATATGGATTGATATGGAGTGGTATAGGTGTAGAAAGGAATATAGATATCATGAAGTCCATCGCCGGACAGATCTGCAATGATAATTGTCTCACTGTGCCATACACTACTGTCGGAAAAATCTAGTAGATTTGTAAAAAAATCTTGCCGGCTAAACTCAAATTGCCAGTTGCCCAAATTGTGAAAAAGCATTATCGGAACACCGGCTTGGGCGTATGGAGCAACAATTAAATCAGTCAATCCATCATCATCAAAATCTACTGCAGCAACTCCGTGAAAATTATAATACAATTCATCTAGCGGTAATCTCGGAAAAAGTCCTAGAGAGGTTTGGCGATTTTTGTAGTTCTGCCGAATTAATGTGCCATAGCCTGAAAGTTCAATCAGATCATCAATTGTCGGAACATATCTAAACCTTAATCCGCCGAGATTTTCTGCAAATTGTGTATCAAAATCACCATCATTATCCCAATCCGCGATTGCTAGGGGAATGAAATCACTAGATGCAGGAACAGCGCGTGAAAATAAAGGTTCCTGTGCTAGGCTTGGAATTGGCGGATCTTGAAAACCCTCGCACACATTGCGTGGAGCAACTGCTGGCAAATTTGCGCTAGTCGAGCTAGGTTTTTCTCCTAAGGTAACCAAGATCGCCAAGAGGCAAATCACCCAAATCTTGGATTGACTCAACATACCCTCTCACTTTTAATCCGACAAATCAAACGCTGTCAATAAACCGCCGATGCCACAATTCCAAACTGATAAGCGCGTGCAAGCGCCGGTCGTACTCATTCTCCTCTGGCATCTCGATGGGTAGATCAACGTTGCGCGCGCGTAATGACGCGATCAATGATTCACTCCACGCGCGCAGGTCACGTTGCAACCATATACCAATGGGACTCACCATTCCCATCTTGTCTTTGCGCTCGACGATTTCGAGCGGCACGAATTCGCGGGCGACCTCGCGCAGAATCCATTTTGTGACCCCGCCCGGGCGGATTTTGAATCGACCGGGCAAACGAAACGCAAACTCAGCAATGCGATAATCCAAAAATGGGGAGCGGCTTTCCAAGCCGACATGCGCGCATCCGCGATCATCCATCTTGATCAAATCCTGTAGCGTGATTGCCACGTCGGCGTAACCCATCTGCGCCACAACGTCGGAATGGTACGAGAACAATTGGCGAACCGTATCGAGTGGCAGCAAAGTGCGTGGCATCACCCGCTGATTCAATTCCAGATAACGCGCCGCCGGATCGCCAAACATATGCGAGTTCCAAAACCGGCGCGCCATCGGTGTGTATTGCGCAAAAAAAGGCATACGTCCCAGTTCGACTTCGTGGTGCAACAGCACATAGCGACCATAGCCACCGAACAGTTCATCTGCGCCTTGCCCGTTCAAAACAACTTTGAAAAACTCGCGCGCGTTCCGCGCCAAATTGAAACTGGAAATCGTCGATGAGCTGGAGATCGGTTGATCCAAATGATAAATAATCGTCTCGAACAATTCCGGCACGTCGTGTGGTCCAAGCGTGACAAATATCTGCTCAGTCTTGATGTAACGTGCAACCGCGCGTGCCGCCTCGCGTTCGTCAAATTTCCCCGGTGCATCGTAAAAACTTGTGAACACGCAATCCGGTTTGGCGATGCAAGCGATGATCGAACTATCCAAGCCACCGGACAAGTACATTCCCACTGGCACTTCAGATTGCATTCGAATCATCACCGCATCAAAGACTAGCTCGCGTAACTGCTGAATCGCTTCATGCTCAGTCAATTCTTCATCGACCTGATTCGGAATCGACCAGTATCGACGTGGCAAGGATACGTCGCCATCCACAATCAAATAGTGTGCCGGTTGCAGTTCCTTGATGCCGGCAAAGAGCGTGTCGTCGGTCAGGGTATTCTCGAACACGAGCCAGTCAGGCGGAATTGCCGGCTGCGCGCGCACAGGCACGAGCAGACTTTTTATTTCCGACGCAAAATAAAACGCCTCACCGGTTGCAGTGTAATAGAGCGGCTTTTCGCCCATACGATCCCGTGCGAGGAATAAACGCTGGCTGTCCCAAATTGCAAACGCGAATTGCCCATTGAGGCGCGCAAGCATTTCGATACCCCATTCTTCGTACGCGTGGACAAGAACTTCGGTATCGCATTTTGTTGAAAAGCGGTGCCCGGCGCGCGTGAGCGTTTCGATCAACGGCTTGTAGTTATAAATCATTCCGTTGAAGACAACCCACACCGTTTGGTCTTCGTTTGCCATCGGCTGATGACCATGTGCGATGTCGATGATCGAGAGCCGGCGATGTCCCAAGCCAAGCGAGCCGGCGAGATACGCGCCATCGTCGTCCGGACCGCGATGTGCCAGTACACGGGTCATGGCTTCGAGATCAGAGCGCGCAACTGGTGCGCCATCGAATCGTTTGATACCGCAAATTCCACACATACGATTTTCTATCGGCTCACTTGGGTTTTGTACGTTTGCACGACTTGCGTGGTTGGACCATCGGCGATGATTTTGCCATGATCGAGCAGGATGGTACGCTCACAGAACCTAGGCAACACATCGAGGTTATGCGTTGCAAAGACAACGATGCTCGCGCGCTCCATCAAATCATTCATGCGTTTACGCGCGCTGTCGATGAATGCCGCGTCGCCTGCTGCCATGACTTCATCGAGCAACAGGATTTGCGGATCGACCGCCGTCGAGGTTGCAAAAGCTAGGCGTAACAACATTCCCGACGAGTAACACCGCACTGGCACATCGAGAAATTCGCCCAAACCGGAGAATTGCGCAATCTCTTCCAACTTGAGATCGATCTCGCGCGGCGACATTCCGAGTAAAAGCGCGCGGACGCGGATATTGTCCCAGCCGCTCGCATCCATTTCAAAACCAGTAGCAAATTCAAAAAGCGGACAAACATGTCCGTCGATATTGACTTGACCATGCTGAGGCGGATAAATGCGCGCCATAACCTTGAGGAGCGTGCTTTTGCCCGCTCCATTGTGTCCGATCAAACCTACCCGCTCACCGGAAGTGATTGCAAGTGAGATGTTCTGCAAAGCATGAATCGTGCGCATGGAATCGCTGCGCAAGCGTAATTTCCGGGCGAGTGCGGATTTGAGTGTATCGTGTTGTTCGACACCCACACGAAATTCAAGCTCGACGTTTTGAAGAGTAATCGTCGCCATTACAATGCAAAGACGATGCGCTGACGGTAGTGCGCCACGACATTCATGGCGAGAGTTGCAAGGACAAGAATGACCATTCCTGCGAAACCATAATTGATGTCGTCTGCTGGTTTACCTAACAATAGGGGCACGCGGATGGTTTGGAGCAAATGATACATCGGATTCAGGTCAATTATTAATCCCAAACCACGCTGACGCAATATCTCTGCGGGAAAGAGAACCGGTGTTACATAAAACATGACCTGCATTCCTATTGAAGCAAGATGAGCCGCATCACGAAAGCGCGCATTGACGTACGCAAAAATGGTGATGAGCAATAATGAAATAATTGTTAATAGCAATATTCCCGGAATGACCCAGAGCATTGCCCAAGTAAATGCGATATTATAAACAACGGCGATTACAAGGAAGACAATTAAATTGATTGCACTAACAAGTGAAATCCCGACAAAAAAACGCAACACATAAACGTAGATTGGCAGACTGATTTGCTTGATATATCCTTCCGAACTCGTCAGGGCATTGCCTCCTTCGACGATTGAGTTGGTCAGATAACCCCAGGCAACTAGACTGATTGTTAAGTACGGAATAAACTCACGAACGTCTTGTCCAAAGAGATTAGCGTAGACAAAGCCAACAGCCAAAACGGTGACGGCGAGATTAAGGAAAATCCATCCCAGCCCAATCGTCGACCGGCGAAAACGCAGGCGCACATCTTGGGTGCCCAGACGTACCCAGATGCGCCATAGTGCGAAGGATTGCACCACTTCGGCTAACATCCTAATTGCTCCTTGACGTATGCTTGTTCATCCGGATGATGTTCCCATTTTGGGCGACCACCTGAAATCCGCATTGCTCATAAATTTTACGGGCACGAATATTCTGTTCATATACTTCAAGATACACCTCGCTCAAAGCTAACTCGGTCAAGGCAAAATCGACAAGTAATTGCGTCGCTTCGTGCGCCAAGCCCTTGTCTGCGGCTTCGGCAACGCCGATCATCAACCGCCCCAATTCCGCGCGCCCATTCACCCAATCGATGTGATAGAGTGCCACCTGTCCAATCGCACGATGCCCGGCGCTCTCCTCGATAATGAATGTAAAATCGTCATCACGTTCTCGATACTGCCTAAACCACTCGCGATGTTGTCGAGCGCCAATGTGATTTGGATCGAAAAACCACTTGCGAATGTGATCTTGATTACGCCACGCGCGGGTCAGAGGCAAATCGGATTCTTCAAGCAATCGTAAATTCACATACTTGCCGGCAATGCTTTGAAGGGGTCGTTTGGGCATAGCATCAGATGTGCGCGACAATTTTTTGGAGTGTACGCCCAATCCGTTCAACGTCTCTGTAGGTTAGGCGAAGGTGGAGAGGCAAAGAGATAAGACGATCGCTGGCGCGCGCGGCATGTGGAACTGTGCCGTGGGCGTAGGCGTACATCCGATACATTGTATTATCGCGGTAATGCACGCCGGGATAAATTTTGCTGTTGTTCAACGCTAATATTACCTCGTCGCGCTGATTGACCATGATCGGGTAAAGGTGGCGCGACGGGACACACCCCGGCGCTATCGGGATGCGCTCAATCTGGGGAGTGTCGGCAAAGAGCTCATCGTACCACTCGCAAATCTGCCGACGGTATGCATTATCCTGATCGAGATATTTGAGTGACACTAACCCAAGCGCCGCCATGATCGAATTGCCGTGGTATTTGAAGCCCTCATGTTCGACGTCATAATACCACTTGTAGGTACCTTGTTCAACAGTGCGGGTGTACGTATCTTTGTTGATGCCCATCCACGTCCACTTGCGCACCTCTGTGTCCAAATGTGTGTCAGCAAAACAAATCATGCCGGAATCTGCGGTGGGGAGATTTTTAACTGCCTGAAAACTAAAGACTGCTACATCTGCTTCGTCCCCCACATGCTTACCATGATAACGCGTGCCGGACATGTGCGAGGCATCGAGAATCAATTTCAAGCCGCGCTCCCGGCACAGTTGTGCGATGTCATCCAAGCGTCCGGTGTTTCCGCCGACTCCCACGTACATTACAGCCCGCGTTCGCGGCGTGATCCGTTCAGCAACTGAAGCCGGGTCAAGGCAAAGAGACGCATCGATATCGGCAAAGACCGGCTTGAGTCGTTCATATAAAATCGCGTGGTTGGTTGAAACAAACGTGAGCGGCGAACTAATGATCTCATCACCGTCTGACCAATGATATTCTTCCTTGAACAAACGAATAGCTAGATGCAGTCCTGCGGTGGCGGAGTTGAGAAAATGCGCGTGGGGCAAATTGGTATATTCCTTCCACGCCTGTTCAAGTTCAACCGTTTTGTAGCCGAGCCCGGTCCATCCTTTTTCTAAACACTCACGAATCTCGGCAAGACATTCTTCGATCCGAAAAGTAGGCACAAATAACTGGATCGAATCCATAGTCACACTCCTCAACAAAAATCCAATAGTTATTATAGCATTTTT
The DNA here is from genome assembly GCA_034435055.1 of Anaerolineae bacterium. Lineage (GTDB taxonomy): Bacteria > Chloroflexota > Anaerolineae > UBA4142 > UBA4142 > DAOTXS01. The sequence continues at coordinate 53,898 of DAOTXS010000033.1, forward strand.
TTACTAAATGACCAAAGCAGAAAATATTTGGTGATCGTTGCATAGTTGGTGAAATTCATCTGGTCAGGTAGAATCGGGTATCTCATCACGGAGTGTCCCGATGCATCTGAGTGTTCGTTTGCCCAAAGTCGAACCTTTGCACATTGAACCCCCCACCCGTTGC
>DAOTXS010000034.1:0-3482 GCA_034435055.1 Anaerolineae bacterium
TCACGTGGGTCTTTGAGAGATGCGAAATACTTGGTGATCGTTTGATGAGTCTTGGGCGTCATAGTGTCCCTCCTGGAGAGATGCACTAATTATCGCACAAAATCGCTTAATTCCTCCAAATGCGATTGCCCTATGTCGGCATCGGTTCGAAACCGACGCCTATTGTTCGGTAAACCCGCGAAGCGGGTTTTTGTTTTTTGATTGATAGCCGTCGGATTTTATCCGATGGCGTACTGTGGTAAAATACTCGCAAGATGAAACGACTGGTTTTTCCTCTCATCGTTGTCCTGCTCATCGTCCTCGGTGGTTTCCTCGCGCGCGATTCGATTCGGCAGTCGCTCGCGGATTGGACCGGCGAAGAAGAACTCGAATGGCAAATCAAAGGACTGTACTATCTTGGCGCGTCGATGCTTCAACCGCCGTACAACACCGCCGATTTTGCGCCGATGAAGTACACCGACGTGAACCCATTTGCAATCAACACCTTTTTCGATCAAGAAGTCGAAGAGTGGAAGATTCGTAAATCGCTGGAATTGATCCGCGACGCCGGGTTTCATTGGATTCGTCAAGAGTTTCCGTGGGAAGACATCGAAAAGCCGGCGAAAGGGCAATACTGGGAAACAAAATTTGGTTACTCGACGTGGCTCAAGTACGACCGCATCGTCGATTTGGCGCGCGAGTACAATATCGAAATCATCGCGCGGCTCGATCATCCGCCGGCGTGGTCGCGCCACGATGGTCGCGCGCGCGGCGATTTCGCGCCGCCGGACAATTTTGACGATTACGGCGATTTTGTCGCAACGGTTGTTGATCGTTATAAAGGCAAGATTCGGTTTTATCAACTGTGGAACGAACCGAACATTTATCCGGAATGGGGCGAACTGGACGTGAATCCCGAAGAGTACGTGCGCTTGCTCAAAATCGGCTACACGCGCGCCAAGCAAGCCGATCCCGAGTGTGTCATCATCAGCGCGGGGCTGGCGCAAACCGTCGAAGAGGGCGGGCGCGGCTTGAACGATCGCATCTTTTTGCAACGGATGTACGATGCTGGCGCGCGCGGCTATTTCGATATTCTTGCGGTGATGGATTACGGCTTGTTCAGCGGTCCCGGCGATCGGCGGCTGGACGAGAACAATCGCATCAACTTTTCGCGTCCGATTCAACTGCGCGAGATTATGGTGAAAAATGGCGATGCAAACACGCCCATCTGGGCGATGGAGATGGGGTGGAACGCGCAGCCCGCGCATTTCAAGGACGCGCCGTACGGTCGCGTGAGCGAGGCGCGCCAAGCACGTTACACGCCGCAAGCGTACTATCGCGCGCAAACCGAATGGCCCTGGATGGGCTTGATGGCGTACTGGTTTTTCCGGCGCGTGAACGATAGCGAGCGCAATCAATCGTTCTATTATTTCCGGATGATGGAGCCGGATTTTGCGCCGCTCCCGGTGTACAACTCGATGAAAGAGTTCATTCCCACCGCGCGCTTTGTTGACCTTGGTTTCAAAAGCACAACGCACTGGGCGATGGATTGGCACGGCGGATGGGAGCGGGTCGTTGATGATCGTGCTTACTTTGGGGAATATAAGATTGGGCAATTAGGTGATTCGGTGAATTTCAGTTGGCGCGGAACGGATTTAGATTTGGTGGTGATGCAAAATCCGTACGGCGGCGCAGTGCACGTGCAAATTGACAATGATACGCCGCGCGAGATTGAATTGTGGCGGACGGATGCTGGCGCGGACGGACGCATTGCACTTGCGCGTGACTTGGACGACGGCGCGCATCGTGTTACACTCACGGTAACGCGCGCGCCGGTGGCGATTAATGGATTTGTGGTGCAGAGAGGGAATGCGTGGTGGATTAGAAAAGTTGGTTTGTTGCTTAGTTTGTTCGTTGGGTCGTTGGTGGGTTGGTGGGTGCTTGGCCGCCGGCGAACGTTGGACGAACGCGGATAAAAACTTGGGAGACAAATATGCTACCAAAGTTTTTCATCACACATTCTTGGAAAGATATTGATTTTGCGGGAAAACTTGGGGATGATTTGAAAACAAGTGGGCTGGATGGTTTCTTGGATGCTCACTCAATGCATCCCGGCGATAGCATCCCATCACGCATCGAGCGTGGGCTGAAAGAGTGCGATGTCTATCTCCCAATCTTTTCACCTGACGCGCTCAAGTCTGATTGGTGTGAGTGGGAAATTGATATGGCGATTATGATGAATCGGACACGCAAAGGTCGCCCACGTATTATTCCAGTGATTGCCAAACCATGCGAGGTGCCAGACCGCTTGATGCACCTAACCCATGTTAATTTTGTGGGTCGCTACGACGATGCGCTAAACGAGTTGTTGAAGGGGATTGGCTTACCACCCAAGCCGACGCCGGTTGCTGTTCCCTCAGCGCCGCCAAATGTTTCCGCTCCAACGCCAGCACTTCCCAGTTGGCTGGTGCGGGTTGCAACAGTGACGGCGGTCATCCTTGTGGCATGTATTTTTCTTGGCACGATTGTGAACAGCATCGTAAATAACCTAATGCCTGCACAAACGCCTGTACCGCCGACACAAGTTGTGGCTGGCGCACCGACAACGGCTGTGGCGACTCCTTTGCCGACTAAAATTCCGATTACGCCAACGGTTACGCTGAGCCCAACTGCAACATTCACAAAGCCAACGGATACCGTGCGTCCTACGGCGACATCTGCATTTGGAATTGGCTCCACCAAAATCTCTCCAATTGATGGCGCAACAATGGTGTATGTGCCTGCGGGCGAGTTTACGATGGGGAGCAATGATGGTGACGATGACGAAAAGCCGCCGCACACGGTTTACCTTGACGCATTTTGGATTGACAAGTTTGAAGTAACGAACGCACTCTACAAAAAATGCGTGGACGCCGGGAAATGCATACCGCCATCTGAGCGTAAGTCGTACACACGCAGTTCTTATTACGGTAATTCACAGTTCGACAACTATCCGGTGATCTACGTGTCGTGGGACGATGCAAACAAGTATTGCACGTGGGCAGGCAAAAAATTGCCCACCGAAGCACAGTGGGAAAAAGCGGCGCGGGGAACGGATGGGCGCATCTATCCGTGGGGCAACACATTCGACGTAGCAAAGGTAAATTCATCGGAGTCGAATCCGCGCCCGGGTGACACAACAGCAGTTGGCAGTTATCCTGCTGGAGCAAGTCCGTATGGCGTGATGGATATGGCGGGCAATGTGTGGGAATGGGTCGCGGATTGGTACGATGCCAGTTATTACAACAATTCGGCATCACGAAATCCAACGGGACCTACTTCCGGGCAATACCGCGTGGTGCGCGGCGGGTCGTGGGTCATCAGCAGTAACTACGTCCGCGCGGCGTATCGCAGCCACGACGTACCTGGCATTCGCAACTACATTGTGGGTTTTCGGTGCGCCCAGTAATTTCCTCATATCCTGGATTTCTGATTTCTGGATTCTGAACGGGGTGGGGTTGTAG
>DAOTXS010000035.1:0-21060 GCA_034435055.1 Anaerolineae bacterium
TCACGTGGGTCTTTGAGAGATGCGAAATACTTGGTGATCGTTTGATGAGTCTTGGGCGTCATAGTGTCCCTCCTGGAGAGATGCACTAATTATCGCACAAAATCGCTTAATTCCTCCAAATGCGATTGCCCTACCACGCAATCAACTGAACAAATCCAATCGACGATTCGCGCCGCGTTTGCGGCAGTGGGAGTGAAAACATGAAAACGCTCTTACTCATCGGCAGTGCAAAAAAACCGCACAGCAATTCAGAGTCGCTTGGCACGTATCTGATCGAACGATTACGCGAGCACGGCGCAGAAACTGAAACGATCCTGTTGCCTCAATCATTGTGGAGCGATGAACGACGCGCGGAACTTGTTGCCGCAACAGAGCGCGCCGACGTGATCGCACTTGCGTTTCCGCTTTACGTTGATACTTTGCCGTACATCGTAACGAAAACTTTGGAGACAATCGCCGATCATCGCCGCGCGAACGCATCCTCCAAACGCCAACGGTTTGTGGCGATCGTTAACTGTGGATTTCCAGAAGCACAACATTGCGCGACAGCAATCAAAATTTGTGAACAGTTTGCGCGTGAAACCGGGCTGGAATGGCTGGGGGGACTTGCGTTGGGCGGCGGTGAAGCGATCAACGGTCAGCCCTTGCGCAATTTGGGCGGAATGATGCGCCACGCTACCACCGCGCTCAAGCTCACCGCCAATGCGATTATCAGCGAACAACCAGTGCCGCAACGCGCCATCGATTTGATGGGCAAACCGTTTATTCCCAAATGGTTATATGTATTAATAGGTGAACAGGGCTGGAAACAACGCGCAAAAAAATTTGGCGTGGAAAAGAGATTGCGGGAGAAACCGTACGTGAGTTAGCCACCAAAAGATTTCCAATTTGCCTCTCATATCACTTACCTGGTTTAGCTAACGTTGCTCCGCTACGATACAAGTTGGTCAGGATATTGCCCTGAGAGAATTTTACTTCGCCGCTGCCATCGCGCCTTGCACCAGCGGTGCAACTTCCACCTCGCGGCGGAACTGGCTCATATACAAATCGTGATACACCCTGCCCCGGGCGAGTAAATCGTCATGCTTACCGCGCTCGACCACCCCACCATCTTTGATGACGATAACTTGATCCGCATTACGAATCGTCGACAAACGATGCGCGATGACAAAACTCGTACGCCCCTTGAGCAATTTTTCCAATGCTTGTTGAATCAAGCGTTCGGTGCGCGTGTCCACCGATGACGTGGCTTCATCGAGAATCAGGATGCGCGGGTTTGCCAGTGCGGCGCGGGCAATCGCAATGAGTTGGCGTTGCCCTTGACTGACACCCGTGCCGCGCTCGCCCAACACCGTTTCATATTTCTTAGGTAACCGTTCGATGAACGTGTCCGCGTGCACCAACTTTGTCGCCGCGATCACCTCTTCGTCCGACGCCTCGATGCGGCCGAAACGAATGTTATTCATCACGGTATCACTAAAGAGAAACGTGTCTTGCAAAACAATGCCGATCTGTTTCCGCAACGTCTCGCGTTTTACATCGCGGACATCAATGCCGTCGATTTTCACCGCGCCGCCAGTGACGTCGTAGAATCGCGGAATGAGATTGATGATCGTCGTCTTGCCTGCGCCGGTCGGACCGACAATCGCGATGGTTTGCCCCGGCTCGGCGGTCAATGAGACATCGCGCAACACCGGCTCGCCCTTGACGTACTCTGCGTTCACATTTTGAAATTCGACTTTGCCCCTAATCGCCGGCATTTCTATTGCGCCCGGTTTATCTGTTACAGTGACCGGCGTGTCGAGCAAATCGAAAATCCGCTCGCTCCCGGCAATCGCGCTTTGAATGTTCGTCCACAAGACTGAGATTTGTGCAATCGGTTGATTGAAGCGTTGCACGTAACCCAAAAACGTAATAATCAAGCCAAGCGAAAGCGTCGTGCCGAACAAATCTTGTCCGCGCAACATCAGAATTCCGCCAACCACCACGACAATCGCAATTGCGAGATACCCCAGCGCTTCGAGCGCGGGATGAAGCGCGGCGGTGAACGAAACCGCGCGAATGTTTGCGTCGCGATATGCTGCGCTGGATCGTTCAAACTCGGCGATGTTCGCGGCTTCGCGATTGAATGCTTGTACTTCGCGCACGCCGGCGATACTCTCTTGCAAGTTCGCATTCACATTGCCGATCTCTTTGCGCGTCTGGCGAAATGCCTTGCGCGCCTGCGACGAAAACCACAACGTCGCGTAAATCATCACTGGCACAACGAGCATGCTGACCAGTGCGTACGGCACACTCTTTTGCAACATGGTGATTGCAATCCACACGAGCAATAACGCGCCACTGACGACACTCACTAACGCAAACGTGAGAACTTGCTGTAGAGTGTCGGTGTCGTTCGTGATGCGACTCATCACATTGCCGGCTTCGTTCTCGGCGTAGAAACTAAGCGAGAGGCGATGCACGTGTTCAAAAATCTCAACCCGCAATCTCTTGAGAACATGCTGGCCTGCCCACGACATCAGGAAAAACTGCAAACCGCCGACAATCGCCCCCAGGATGTACAACCCCACCATCAAGCCGATCAACCCGGCAACTCCCGCCATCGTTTCGTCAATCGTTCGATTCGGCGTGACAGTCGTGTACCAGCAATTCGTCGCACGCGTGGCAGTGGCGCCAACAGCCGGTAATGCCGGCGAGGACTGAAATTGATTCGCCGTTGCCGGAGTGATAAAGCAATCGACGAGTTGACCCGTCAAGTCCGGTGAAATCACTTGCGTCCACGCATTGATGATAACCATCACCGCAACGAGGATCAGAAAAAATGAATAGGGTTTAAAGTACGCCGCTAAACGTGCCAGCGTCGCAGATACATTTTTGGGTTTGCGCGCTTCGGTTTCCAGCGCGAACATTGGCCCGCCACGACCGCCACCATGAAACATTATCGCACCTCCAAGACCGGCGGATGACCAGCGACCGCTGATCGAACATTGGGCTTTCGTCCTCCGTCTCCCGTCACTTCTGCATTGCCGATCAACTGCGAATTGTAAATCTCCGCATAAATCTCGCTTTCTTCCAGCAACTCTTCGTGCTTGCCGCGCGCAACGATTTCACCTTTATCCATCACGAGAATTTGGTCTGCGTTCAGCACCGTGCTAACACGTTGCGCGATGACAAAACTCGTGCGACCTTTCATCAATTGATCGAGTGCTTTTTGGATCCGATACTCGGTTTGCAAATCGACGCTACTCGTCGAATCATCAAGAATGAGTACGCGCGGATCGAGCAAGAGCGCACGCGCAATTGCAACACGTTGTTTTTGCCCACCGCTCAAGGTTACGCCGCGTTCACCGACGCGGGTGTTGTAACCATCCGGAAAACTCATAATGAAATCGTGCGCTTCCGCCGCTTGTGCCACGGCGATGATCTGCTCCAGCGTGGCATCTGGACGGCCAAACGCGATGTTTTCACGAATCGTGCCGGTGAAAAGTGTTGTGTCTTGTAAAACGATGCCAATCTGCGAGCGAATTGAATCAAGCTTGACCTCGCGCACGTCATGACCATCGATGAGAATTTTGCCTTCACTCACATCATAGAAACGCGGAATCAAATTGATGATCGTTGTCTTGCCACTCCCGGTCGCGCCGAGCAACGCAATCGTTTGTCCGGGTTGCGCCTCAAAACTCACTTTCGATAACACCGGTTCGGTGCTGCCAAAATAGCGAAAGGTTACGTTATCGAATTTGACGTGACCGCGAATCGGCGGCAACGCTGGCGCATTCGGTTGATCGATGACATCGCTTTTGGCGTCCATAATTTCGAAAATGCGCGTGGCTGAAGCGGAGGCCTGCGCCATCTGCGCGATAATCATTGTCAATTGCCCCAGCGGGAAAAAGACGAACATCAAGTAGAGCGAAAATTTCTGCCATTCGCCCAGCGTCAAGGTGTTGTTGATGATCTGTCCGCTCCCAAAATACAACACCGCCGCCTGTCCCAGGTTCATAATCAGAAACACAAACGGAAACAAAAAAGAGAACAGGCGGCTGATTCGGAGTTGTTGTTGCATCAGGTCTTCGGCTGCCGCGTTGAATTTTTTTTGCTCGCTCGCCTCGCGCACGAACGCCTTTACAACTTTGATGCCGGCAAGATTTTCTTGGAGAATCGTGTTCAACTTGGACAATCGAATCTGCACCTGCATAAAAAGCGGCTGAGCCACACCGCTGAATGCCATAAACAACACGATGGCAATCGGCAGGGTTGGCAAGACGACGAGCGTCAGTGAAAAATTGGTGAGGAGCAAGATGAGTAACGCGCCGATCAACAGGAGAAATGCTTGCAACGCCATAATCAAGCCCTGCCCCACGAACAGGCGGACTTTTTCCACATCGTCCGTCGCGCGCACCATCAATTGTCCGGTCTGCGTTTGGTCGTGATATGAAAACGACAGCCGTTGAATTTTGGAAAAGATTTCGTTGCGCAAATCGTACGCCACGCTTTGCGACGTGCGCTCGGCATTGAACGAAGTCGAAAACGCAAAGAGCCCGCGCATCAGCGCAAACCCAACGACGCCTAGCCCGACTGCAAGCAACAATGATTCTGCACCCGTTTGATTGGCTTGAAATTGCTCTGCTGTCCAACCCAGTCGTTGGAGCGTCGATGCTTGAACTTGCGGCGGCAATTGGACAAGCGCGTTGGCAACATAACCGTTCGTCACAGTGTCGATGAGACTTTGAATCAACTGCGGCACCATCAATTGCGCAAGCGTCGAGATAAACAAACTGGCGTACGCCATCGCGGCAATGCGCCGATACCGAAACACATATTTAATGGCGCGGCGCAAGCCCGCCATATTCATCGACGGTCTGCCGCTGGTTTCGGGTCGTCCGTGCGGCTGCTGCCGCGCTATCATCCTTTGTCCGTGCATAACTTGATTACCCCACCGATGTTTTGTACGATCCGCGATCACAATGTTCAACTTGTTTCAAAAGCGATTGGCGTAATTTGTGCAACGATTTGAGGAGTGCGTTTTGTTCCTCGACAGAAAGCGCGGAAAACACTTTAATCAACGAAGCATTGTGCTTGGGCAAAGTGGCTTGCACCAAACTGCGGCCTGCCCGGGTCAACCGAATCTTGAAACTCCGTTTATCTTCCTGGCTCAACGCGCGCTCAATCAACGCCTGATCTTCCAACGATGCGAGGAGCGAACTCACCGTATTTTTGCTGATGTGTTGGTGGTGGCTGAGGAGACTCGGCGATAAACCCGCTTTGTTGCCGCGCCGTTCTTCCAGATACAACCATACCAGTAAGCGCAAACGCGGCAACGATAAACCCGCCGCTTGTAAATCGTGATCGGCGATGACTTCGAGCATTCGCGCGGATGCCATCAGGGCACGCATCAACGCAAAGCCGCGCGTGTCTTGGACTCCGCGCAATAGTAAAAGGTCGTGTAATTCTTTTATCCGCTTGGGCGGCGCGTTGATGGATTTCACAAGCTCACCTCTCGATTAGTAACTCACCTTACGCAAACCGAATGGTTTTACCGCAAAGCACACGGAGACCGCTGAGATTTTTCAGGATTTTTCTCTGCAAACCTTGCGTTCTCAACGGTGAAATTGCATAACGTCAGTTAGTAACAGACCGAATTATACGAAATCGAACTAATCTGTCAAGATGGCACCAAACGGCGCAAAAGAAAAAATCTTGCGAAGGTTTACAACCCTCGCAAGGTTAGCATCGTTTATTTCGTCGCCGCGAGCAATTTACCGATCTGATACTTGCTCTTCGTTTCTGCTTGGAGTAACGCTTTGACTACTTGATGCGCCGCGAGGATTTCTCTTGGCTTGCGCAACGAGACAAATGCCGCCGCAAACATCCAACCGACCAATGCCTCAAATGCTTCTTGGTTGAACCACACGACATCGTTGTAGCGATTGATTTGCAAAAACCGCCGCGCCTCATCGTCTTCCAGCCACGCATTCAGTACCAGTCTCGCCCGGCTTTGCCGGCGATCGCGCAACGCAAACCAGCGTTGATGCTTGGTCATCAACTTGATTGCGGTGATTGCTTGCCACGCCGGCGTTTCACCTAATCCGAAATCTTGAAACGCGCGCGCAATTAGCTTGCCCAACATCCACTCGTCGATCCAAAGGTGGCTGCGCTCAACCCAACTTGGGGTGAACGTCGAACCATTGCCGTCACCTTGCACTTGAGCAAGCGCGTGAACAAACGTCCATGTAAACAACGTCGCCCAAGCGGCATCGTCCGCCAAATGCGAACGCAAATAATTAATCGCCGACCGCAATGGCGCGGTGGTCTTTCGATGGCCGGCGGTCGCTTGCAATTGCAAAAGCATTTCGATTTCGCGCCGCACTTGTTTTGTCAAGGCACTTTCGTCACCCGTGCCACCGCTGAATTGCTTTGCCGCACGCGCAAAACACAGAAATTTCTTTTCGATGCCGTCCAATGTTATCTGTAGGGGCGACTCTTGTAGTCGCCCGGGGCGCGCCTTGTGCGCGCCTCTACGCGTCGCCCGCGCATCTAACAACCCCCGCAACGTTTCCACGTTCATCAATTCGCGGAAGGGCTGATGCACCGGTTGCAGATACATTTCACGCAACGCCTCGTCGACACTTGGCACACCGCGCCCGTTCAACAATGCCGACAAGCGCGCGTACCGCTGATCGGCATTATCACGCACGGGACGAAAATCGATGAACACGTGGCGATGATATGCGCCCAGTTCGATGTACAAACCCTTTTCCCAGAGTTCATTCGAATTCCTGAGATATTCCAATCCCGTCACATTATCACGCATCACAACGAAAGACTCGCGCGAATTTTCTAATCCTAACCCTTCGCCAAGATTTCGTTGCAATAATTTTCCACTTGCCTTGTCGAGATACGCCGCCGAGGTGCGAATCCAGCCCGCCGTATTTGCGTACTTGTTGTGATAAACCGCCAGCCCGCGTTCATCCCCAACTCGATTGGAAAATGCAAACACATCTTCGTTCACCGCGCCGTCAGGTGTGAAGAAATCGTAGAGTAAAAAATTTTCGACGCCGGCAAACACGCGCCGCCGATGCAACAATGGAAAGATTTCGCGTGCGTGCCGTCCAACCAAATGCTCATCAATTTGCTCGTCCCACAGCGCGCGACGAAACTCCATCCCGTAGCGTTCCGCCAATCCTTCCACTTGACCGTGTCCAAACATCGGCAAGCCGGGAAGCGTTGCCATCAAGGTTGCGACACCAAAATACTTGTCGCCTTTACCAAATTGCTCGACGGCTGTCTTTTCGTCCGGGTTGTTGATAAAGTTGACGTAGCGTTTCAGAATTTCGGGGTCGAACTCAAGCGTGTTCTTGATCACCGAACGATAATTCGCATTTTTTTCGTCGCGCAACATATTCATAAACGCACTGTTGTACACACGGTGCATTCCGAGCGTGCGGACAAAATAACCTTCCATCAACCAAAATGCTTCGGCGAGCAATAAAGTATCCGGCGCTTCAACCGCAACGCGATCGACCACCTCCCGCCAAAATTCTTCCGGCATCGCGGCATCGAATTGTTCTTTCGTCAGCGCAAAATCGGAGCGTGAAGGAATGTCGCCGCCCGTCCCCGGTTGCGGAAACCACAAACGCTGAAAATGTTTTTTCGCTAACGTCATTGCCGCATCGAGGCGAATAATCGGAAATTGGCGCGCGACGTGAAGAATCGTTTGAATGACCGCTTCACGCACATCCGCGCGGAGAAAATTCAATTGCGCGGTGTCGTTCCACGGAAAACTTGTGCCATCGTTGCCGTGATAAATATATCTTGTGTCGCCCGTCCAATGATCGACGCGTTTGAACACGACCGCCGCATCGGTGCGATTGAAATAATGATCTTCGAGATAAATTCCGACACGATTATCCTGCGACAAATTTGGTCCATTGAACGTGTACGAGGGAAACGGGGAATAATCGGATTGCACAAACCAATCGGGATGCTCAATGACCCAGCGTGAATCGATGCCCATGTGATTGGGAACCATATCGCTCGCCAGACGAATCCCGCGTTGCCACGCGCGCGCCTTTAAATTTTCTAACGCCGCGTCACCGCCCAAATCATCTGCAATGCGATACTCGGCGACCGAGTACGCGGACGCTTCCGCATTCATCGCGCCACACAATTCTTTGATGCGTTTGGACGCGGGACTGCGTTGCCACAAGCCGATGAGCCACAAGCCGGTGAATCCACGATGCGCGAGCAGATCGAGTTCTTCGTCCGGGATTTGATCGAGCCGCGTAATCGCGCGTTGATATTTTTTCGAAAGTTGATCGAGCCACACGTACGTGCTTTTGGCGATAAGCACCAAGCGCGGCATCCAATCGAGGTCGCGCGAAAAACGTTCATACTCGGGATACGCGCCATCGTACACGCCGCGCGCGCCGCCGGGTCTGTACTCGGGAACGCGCGCTTCGCCGGGTCCAAAGAAAAATGACTTTTGCTCTTCTTTGAGCAGATCGAGACTAGACAACAAACGATCAAGATGCTCGCCGATCAAAGTTGCCCACCGCGCGCGCATAAATTCCAATTGCCCTTCCAGCGAATGCGGCGAGGCAATTGCCGGCGCGCGAAGCAAATCAATCAAGTTTTGGTGATCGGGACCGAAACGTGGTTGAGTCTCAAAAAAAGCATAAAGGTTGGAGATAAGAGTTTTGTAAGCCGTGGTTTGCGTCAACGCCAAATCGTCGAACAATTCGCGGAAAGGCGCAAATGCCGGATTAGCATTCGCAAGCCAGAGCATCAACAGTTCTTCGAGAACGATTTGACGATGCGGCACGCCATCGGTTGAATCATCCAAAAATTTTGCGGCATCGATTTCTTCGCGATAGATTGCGACGTTTGGAAATTCATCGCTGAATTTTTTCAATGTCGCATCGACCGTCTCGACGCCCAGCGCGTTGTTCAACCAATCGAGCGCGTTTCCCATTGCCGGCGGATTGACTTGCGCGCGATACTGCGCGGCGACGAGGTGCAACAACTCGTCGATTAGTCCCATCGCGTTGATCTGCCCGGCGCGCACCGTTTGTTCCGGATGATTGGACAGATCGCGTTGCGCGTTCATCTTTTGCGCGAACACGCGCGCGGCGTGAAAGTTAGCAAAGACAACATTGCCGCTCAACGCAAAGAGCGCATCATCGAATTCGTACTTGTCGCGCGATTGACGGGAAACGTGAAATTCAAAATGAGGCATATTATTCCTCAACGTACTCCACATATTCCGCTCTCGCCAACCCTTGTTCAATGGCTTTCATCGCCACGGCGCGTGCAACCGCACGATGCACTTGCTTATCAAGCGGATTGGGCATCAACTCGCCTGCCGGCGTTTGCGCGACGATGGCTTCCGCCGCCGCAACGTACATCTCGTGCGAAATCTGGCGCACGTACGTATCAACCGCGCCGCGCAAAATTCCCGGGAATCCCAAAACGTTATTGACCGATTTGCCATCGGCGGCGAATTTTGCGCCGGCGTCCAACGCGTCTTGCGGTTCGATTTCCGGATTGGGATTCGAGAGCGCGAGAATGATTTGACCGGGATGCACCATTGCCGGTTTAATAAGACCGCGCGCGCCAGTTGTTGCAATCACAATGTCGGTGGACCCCATAATTTGCGCAAGCGTCGAACGTTTGCCGCCGGCTTGTTCCAAGCGTTTGAGCGCGTCCTCGGATAAATCTGCCCCAAGCACCGGATTGCCGGTGAGTTGCATCAACATTTTCGAAATCGCAAATCCGGCGGCGCCCAAACCAATTTGTCCGATAACCGCCTTCCCCAAATCGCGCCCGGCGATGCGACACGCATTGATGAGCGCGGCAGTCGCCACCACCGCCGTGCCGTGTTGATCATCGTGCATCACCGGAATATCCGATCGACTTTGCAAGCGCTCTTCGATTTCAAAACAACGCGGCGCGGAAATATCTTCGAGTTGAATCGCGCCAAACGTCGGCGCAATCGTTGCAACCGCTTCGACGATCTTGTCTGGGTCTTTGGTATCGAGCAGGATCGGCACGCCGGACAAACCGACGAGCGTTTCCATCAACATCGCTTTGCCTTCCATCACCGGCATTCCGCCAAGCGCGCCGATGTCGCCCAGCCCCAGCACCGCCGTGCCATCGGTGACAATTGCGATGAGATGGGAAATTGCGGTGAAACGCCGCGCGAGCGATGGGTCTTTGGCAATCTTCAAACACACTTCGGCAACGCCGGGTGTGTACACGCGGCGCAATGTTGCCAGCGAATCAATCGTGTATCGACTGCGAATTGCGATCTTGCCCTTTTGATGCAACTCCAAAACTTCGTCGCGCACTTCAAGGACGCGCGTCCCAGGATTGGCGGACATTGCGCGGATGATGGAATCGAGTTGCGTTTGGTCTTCGGCAAAGACGACGATGTCGCGCACTTCCCGCTGACCGCCTTCTTTGATCAAATCGATTTCGCCAACACTGCCGCCGGCATCGGCGACCGCGGCGAGTAATCGCGCGAGCGTCCCGCGTTGCTGATCGTTTTGACAGCGCACGGTGCGCAACAGTTTACGTTCCCACGCCATGGGGCTCCTTATCGATTAATGGACATGTGGGCGAATCATCCTAGCGGCGTGAATAATTCTACGCGATTGCGTCCGGCTTGTTTGGCGCGGTACAATGCCTGATCCGCTTGGTCAAGCAAAGCCGTTAAATCGAAAACACCATCGTGGAGCGTCGCTACGCCAATGCTAATCGTAATGGATATCACCCGATCATCGATTTGCATTTGAGTTTTTTCGACCGCTTCGCGGACCCGTTCCGCAATTTGCACCGCCGTTGCTGAGTCGGTTTCGGGCAAAAGCACGGAGAACTCTTCGCCGCCGTAGCGACCCAAAATGTCGAGCGTGCGGATATTCCGGCGACAGACCTCCACTAACGCCACGAGAATTTTGTCGCCAAACGGATGCCCATAAGTATCGTTGAACTGTTTGAAATAATCCAAGTCGAACATCAGCGCCGACAACGGATGTCCAAATCGCCGGGCGCGTTCGATTTCACTATCGCCGATCTGGAAAAACCCGCGCCGATTGTAGATATTCGTAAGCGGATCGGTAACGGCGAGTTGTTGGACTTGATCATACAACGATGCGTTTTCAATTGCAATCGCGGCTTGCGCCGCAAGCAAATCGAGTGTCCGCAATTCATTCTCCGAAAAGGTGCGCGGCTTTTCGTAAGCAATCGTCATCACGCCGACGACGCGTTGGGCAATCTTGAGCGGCATACCGATAATCGCGCCGCGCCACTGCATCGCTGCAAACAAGGGATTGGTTCTCATATCTGGCACAACGATTCTTTTGCCGGAACGCGCGACCGTATACGTTAAACCATCGGGGCGCGGCTCTGACCACATCACATTCTTTTTGCCGTCCATCCACAAGGAGGCACCAAATTCAAGCCGCTCGCCGGGATAGAGAAAAATATGCACATCGTTCACCTCAGGCGTAAGCCGCAATGTGCTTTCACACACCGTTTCCAACACAGTCCCTAAATCAAGTGTGGCGGTTAGACTGAGACTGGCTTGGCGGATTGCCTCTAATTCATTGGCGCGCATTTGTTGTTCACGATCACTTTGTTCGCGTTCGATGGCGGCGCCCAACGTGCTTGCCGCCGCGATCAACGCGTCCAACTCTGCCGCCGACCATTCACGTTCGGTGAGGCAATCATCAAAACCGATAAAACCCCACCACACTTGCTTGACAAAGATCGGCACGCAGACAATCGACTTGATCTCCTCAGCGACAAGTTCTGTTTGCTCTCCCGGCGGCAGGTCTTTCACCTTGCCTTTGACCAACTCACCTTTTTCCATCAACGCGATCCAGCGTTCAAATCCTTGCGCTAGGACATCGAATTCTTGCAGGACCGGGTTATCGATCTGGGTTGAAACGCCGGTCGCCACCCATTCGTAGATTTGCCGCCACACAAGTCGGTTGCTTTCCGTGTGTCGATTTTCAAAAATGTACACGCGGCTAACGCGCGTCGCGCGTCCCAGGCGTCCGATGACTTGGGCAATATGTTCCCGCCACGAAGGCGCGCGTAAAAATTGTTCCGCCGCAAAATTCACCGCATTTAAAATTGCCGCGTACCGCGCTAAATCCTCTTCGTCGCGTTTCCGTTCGGTGATATCGGTCAAAGTGCCTTCGTAGTACAACACCCGCCCTGCCGCGTCGCGTACCACGTGGGTATTGTCGATGACCACCAACGGCTGACCGTTTTTGCGCGTCAAAGTCAATTCGGTGTTGTGAATATCATCGACGCTTTCCAACTTTTTCAGCAACGCGGCACGTTGCTTGGGATCGCGGTACAACTGGCGACCAATATCCACCGGCAACAATTCTTCCTCGGAGGCGTACCCCAGCATGCGTACGAGCGCAGGATTCACCGCCAACAATTTGCCATCCGGCGAACTGCGATACATTCCGTCAGGCACACGTTCAAACAGTGTCCGAAACTGTGTTTCAGATTGCCTCAGCTCTTCTTCGATTTTTTTACGTTCGGTAATATCTTCGCCGAGGATCAAAAAATGCGTG
Source organism: Anaerolineae bacterium (assembly GCA_034435055.1). Lineage (GTDB taxonomy): Bacteria > Chloroflexota > Anaerolineae > UBA4142 > UBA4142 > DAOTXS01. Next base: position 12,594 of record DAOTXS010000035.1, read on the forward strand.
ATCCGCCTGCGCCGGTTAGCCATCGGCTTGATCGCAACCGCCACCCAGTACGATTCTCCGTTCTTCTTTCGACTATGCAATTCTCCGCGCCATTCGTTGCCCGCCATCAGGAGGCGCGACAATTCGACATAGCGTTGCTTTGGCATATCGTCGGATGTCAGCATCCGAATCGGTTTGCCAACCAGTTCATCGCGCGAATAGCCGGTGATTTCCGAAAAACGCGCATTGACGTACTCGATATTGCCGCGCGTGTCAATCGCCAACACCGATGTAGGACCTTGTTCCAACGCACGCGCTAATTGAGTTAAATAGATTCGTTTCGGCGCGCGCGCACGTTGCTTGCCGGTTTGGCTAGCGCGTTTGGTTTGAGAAGAATGTCGACTCTTGGGATTAGACTGCCGCATACGCTTTCTCTCATTGTATCGCTATCACTCCAGCCCGTCAATTATTGACATCGGAATTTTGTTAGAGTTTACTCCCACCACATTGACAAATCGTAGAGTGGAGTATAATCATTCAGTCAGTCAAATTACCAACAGGCAAAACTGTGAACAATCCATTCATCCGATTTGAAAACGTCACCAAGCAATTTCAAGAAGGCGACCGCACACGCGCGGTCCTGCAAGAGTTAAACGCGATGATTCGTTACGGCGAATTTGTGGCGATTGTTGGACGAAGCGGGAGCGGCAAAAGCACAATGCTCAACTTGCTGGCGGGACTCGATGTGCCAACCGCCGGCGACATCTGGGTCGATGGCACTCGAATTAGCGCGTTGAGCGACCACGAACGGACACTCTTCCGCCGCGACCGGATTGGCTTTGTCTTTCAATTTTTCAATCTAATTCCAACCTTGACCGTGCGCGAAAATGTTCTGCTCACCGCCGAGTTAAGCAACTGGAAACAACCTGTGGCAAAAACTCAAGCCGACAAAATGCTAAGCGCGGTCGGCTTGCTCGATCGCGCCGATGTCTTTCCCGATAAACTTTCGGGGGGCGAACAACAACGTGTGGCGATTGCGCGCGCGCTTTGCGCCGATCCCACGCTCATCCTCGCGGACGAGCCAACCGGCAATCTCGATGCCGACACCGGCGCAAAAATACTCGATTTGTTGATGCGCCTCGCCCGCGAAGGGAACAAGACTTTGATTATGGTTACCCATTCGATGGATGTCGCCGCACTAGCGGACCGCGTTTTGAAATTGGATCACGGAAAACTAGTACAATAGTTCGTTAGTGCGATAGTTGACCCTTGCGATTATCATCTTCAACGAACTAACGCACTATCGAACTATCTCACTATTGCACTCGCCAACAAGACAGGACACAATGACAGCAACAGAACACTCTTTGAACCGTCTCACTCGCTGGGCAAATTGGTTGCGCGAACGCAACGAAAAAATCAGAGACGCCGCTATCAACATCCGCCGCGCGTTCGGCTTGGTGTGGGACGCGCACAAACCATCCGCGCTCGCAATGCTGGGATGCACACTCATCGGCGCGCTATTGCCGGCAAGCCAAGCGTGGATCGGCAAGTTGATTGTCGATGCGGTCGTCAACGCGATCAACACGCGCACGAGCGCGGAAGCCGGGCTATCGGCAATTCTGCCATTGCTCATCGCCGAATTTATTCTCGTCATTTTGCAAACCGTCAACAACCAAGCGCGCACGCTCGCCGAGCATGTATTACACGCACGGATGAATCTGGCCATCAACACGCGCATCATCCGCAAAGCGCTCGAACTCGACCTGACGCACTTTGAAAACGCCGAGTACTATGACAAACTACAAAACGCGCGACGTGAAGCGGATTGGCGCGGATTGCAAATCGCCAACGGCAGTTTTTTCCTTGTGCAAAATCTCATCACGCTCTTGTCGTTCGGCGCACTGCTGTTACGTTTTAGTCCGTGGCTCACGCTGATCCTTTTCGTCGCCACGATTCCGGCGTTCATCGCGCAAAGCCGTTTTGCCGAATTGCATTTTCGCGTGTTGTCGTGGCGCGCGCCGGAAGCACGGCAACTCAATTACCTCGAGCATTTGCTCACCGATTACGATGCGGTGAAAGAAGTCAAACTGTTCGGACTCGGTGAACCGTTGCTGGGTCGATATGCCAACTTGTTTTGGAAATTTCTCCAGCAAGATCAAAAAATTGCACAGGGACGCAGTCTGGCTTCGGTGGGATTGGGTTTGTTAGCGACGCTGTCGTATTACGGCGCGTATGCGTGGATTGTTTTTCGCGCGGTGAGCGGCGAAATTACGCTTGGCGATATGACGCTGTACCTGGGAATCTTTCGCGGCAGTCAAGGTACATTCGAAGCGATTTTCTACGGCTTGAGTGAATTGTACGAGAATGGTTTGTTTATGAGCAATCTATTTGCCTTTCTCGAACTTGCGCCGCAAATGGTGATCGCCGCGCATCCCATTTCCGCGCCGCGCAAAATTCAAGGCGGCATCGAATTTCGCAACGTGTCGTTTCGGTACATCGGGCAAGAAGATTATGCGTTGCGCAACATCAACCTGACAATTCAGCCGTGCGAAAAAATCGCGCTCGTCGGTCCAAATGGCGCCGGCAAGACGACACTCATCAAATTACTGACGCGCTTGTACGATCCAACCGAAGGCGCGATTCTGCTTGACGGCATCGATTTGCGCAAATACGATTTGCGCGAGTTGCGCCAGCGCATCGGCGTCATCTTTCAAGATTTCGTGCGCTACCATCTCACCGCCGCCGAAAATGTGGGCTTTGGGCAAATCGAAATGTTGGAGGATCGACCGCGAATTATCACCTCGGCGCAAAAGAGCGGCGCGGATCCGTTAATCCAATCGTTTCCGGAAAAATACGAAACGATGCTGGGTCGGTGGTTTAGTCGCGGGCGCGATTTGTCCGGCGGCGAGTGGCAAAAGATCGCGCTCGCGCGCGCGTTCATGCGCGATTGCCAAGTGCTTGTGCTTGACGAACCCACCGCCGCACTCGATGCCGAAAACGAAATGAAAGTGTTCCAGCAATTCCGCGAACTGACGACGGACAAAACCGCGGTACTCATCAGTCACCGATTCTCGACCGTGCGAATGGCAGATCGAATTTTTGTGATCGATCGCGGCGGCATCACGGAACAAGGAACGCACGAACAACTACTCACGCTTGATGGCACGTATGCAAGGTTATTCAACCTGCAAGCAGAGTCGTACCGATAAGTTACATCTGATGTAACAAATAAACAAATAAACGAATCAACGACTAGATAATGCAACTCACTTTATTCAAGACTGCCCTCCGCGATCAACTGCGCCGACCCTGGCTCACGCTTCTTTTAATTCTTAGCGTTGCGCTCGGCGTGGCGGTTGTCGTCTCCGTTGACCTTGCAAACGCTTCGGCATCACGCGCGTTTCGCTTATCGACCGACGCGGTGATTGGCAAAGCGACACACCAAATCGTCAGCGGCGACAGCGGATTCAATGAAAGCGTGTACCGTGATTTGCGATTGCAAGGCAATCGTCTTAGCGCACCGATTGTCGAAGAGTACGCCAGCGCGAAAGAATTGGGCGGGCAAGTGCTCCACATTCTCGGCGTCGATTTGTTTGCCGAGCCGCCGTTTCGCACGTACTTGACCGCGAATGCCAATGTGCCCATCGAAGCGTTTGCCGCGTTCTTCACGCAACCGAACACCGCATTGTTGAGTGGCTCAACCGCCGAACGCTTTGGCGTCAAAGTTGACGACCAAATTACTTTGGTCATCGGCGCCGGCGAACGCACGGTTACCATCATCGGCTTGCTCACGCCGCCGAACGACATTTCTGCGCGCGCGCTCGACGGCTTGATGCTGACCGACATTGCAACCGCGCAAGAATTGTTTGGGCTAAACGGAAAACTCACGCGCATCGATTTAATTGCGATCGACACGGAAATAAAATCGCTTGCCGCTAAATTGCCTAACGGTTTACGCATCGTCCCGGCATCGCAACAAACTGAAACAGTTACGCAACTCACCGCCGCGTTTCAACTGAATCTCACCGCATTCAGTTTGCTCGCGCTCGCGGTTGGTATGTTTTTGATTTACAACACGACACTTTTTTCCGTCGTGCAACGCCGTCGCATCCTGGGAATTTTACGATGCATCGGCGCAACCGGCAGACAAATTTTCGGGCTGATTCTGATCGAAGCGGCAATCAGCGGTATCATTGGCTCGATCATAGGCATCGGTCTGGGAATTTTGCTGGGACGCCTCACCGTTGCGCTCGTGACGCAAACGATCAACGATTTGTATTTTGCGGTTACGGTGCGTGGCGTCGATGTTGATGCATTTTCGATTGTCAAAGGAATTCTGCTCGGCGTGTTATCCGCACTCGTCGCCGCCGCCGTGCCCGCCGCCGAAGCCGCGAACGTGCCCGCCATCACCGTTCTGCAACGTTCCGATTTGGAATCGCGCGTCCGCCGATCACTTCCCGCGATCACCGTCCTGGGTCTTGGGCTTGCAATCATCGGCGGCGCGTTGCTCGCGTTGAGCCAACGCAATGTGATGATTTCGTTTGGTGGAATTTTCATCGGACTCTTTGGCATCACGCTTGCCGTACCGATGCTCACGGTTGGGTTGATGCGCCTCGCCACACAAACCCTGGGACGATTTGGCTTGCTGGGACGAATGGCGGCGCGCACGGTAACGCAAGCATTGAGTCGCACGTCGGTGGCGATTGCCGCGCTGATGGTCGCAGTGTGCGTCGTCATCGGCGTAACCGTGATGATCGAATCGTTTCGCGCGACGGTGCAACAATGGCTCGCGCAAACACTCACCGCCGATGTCTATATCACCTCGCCGATCACCGGCGCAAATCGCACCGTGTCAGTCGAACCAGCGCTCGTCGAAAAAATTCGCGGCGTCTCCGGTATTCAACGCATCGAAACGATTCGCGATGTGAACGCATTCTCGCCCGAACTTGGCAACGTGCGCTTGATTGCAGTCTCGACCGTTGAGAATCGCATTCTGAAAACGAATCGCGCGAATGCCATCGACGATTGGAAACGTGGCAGTGTGTTTGTGAGTGAGCCGTTTGCGAATCGGCACAACGTCCAGATCGGTGATCGCTTGACAATGACAACGGAACGCGGCACGCAAGCGTTTGAAATTGTCGCAATCTTTTTCGATTACTCATCCGATCAAGGAATCGTGCTGATGTCCCTCGACACGTACCGTTATTGGTGGAACGACCCAAACATTTCGGCGATTGGAGTTTACGCGACGCGCAGCGCGAATGTGAATCAAATCGAAGATACAATTCGCGCAGGAATCGGGAACGCGAATGTCATCGTGCAGAGCAACAAATCGTTGCGCGATGCGGCGATGGTGATTTTCGATCGCACGTTTGCGATTACCGCGACGCTTCGCATTATCGCCGTCATCGTCGCGTTCATTGGCGTGCTCGGCGCGCTGATGGCGTTGCAACTGGAACGCACGCGCGAACTGGGGACGTTGCGCGCGACCGGGATGACGTTGCAACAATTGTGGCGGCTCACGTTGTTGGAAAGCGGCTTGATGGGTGCGACCGCCGGCTTGCTGGCGATTCCGACCGGCATTTTGCTCAGCGCGATTTTGATCTACGTCATCAACTTGCGTTCGTTTGGCTGGACGATTTTCTTTGAGCCGGTGCTAGAAGTGTACGTGCAAGCATTGTTCGTTTCAATCACGGCGGCGTTGCTCGCGGCGGTGTATCCGATGCTAAGGTTGAGCCGGTTGCAAGTAACCGAAGCACTCAGGGAAGAGTAAATAACCGATGCTACGCAGTCTCACCGCTGAGAACGCAGAGGTCGCAGAGAAAAACATTGAAAAATCTCGGCGTTCTCCGCGTGCTCTGCGGTAAAATCAATCTGGATTGCGTAAGGTGAGTAAATAATTGGACGCCGACAAACGCGGACACTTGCATTTTTTATCTGTGTTTGTCGGCGGCAATCGGCGTCCCATTGGATTTTTGATTGAATATGAAAAGAATTATACTTTTAACGATTATCATAATCGCACTAGGCATAATCGCGCTTGTGCTTTTCAATTCCACACAAACTCCCCAGGTTACTGCCGCCATCGTCGGCTTGCAAGCGAATCAAAGCATCACCGGGTTTGCGCGCGCGGAACGGGTACGTGATTTCAAATTTCCGGATGATCACGGTCCGCACCCGGCATTTCAGACCGAATGGTGGTATTACACCGGCAACCTTGAATCTACCGATGGTCGACGCTTTGGCTATCAGCTCACCTTCTTCCGCCGCGCGATCACGCCAACCGCGACCGCGCGCGAATCGGATTGGGCAACGAACCAAATTTACTTTGCACATTTCGCGTTGACCGATGCCAAGAACAACACGTACGTCTCGACTGAACAATTCAGTCGCGGCGCGGCAGGACTGGCTGGCGCGGCTGGCAATCCGTTTCGCGTGTGGATTGAAAATTGGAACGCGACATCGCTGAACGCGGATGGAAGCCAGGTGCAATTGTTCGCCGAACATGAAGGACAAACACTCGATCTCACGCTGACATCGATCAAGCCGCCAACCCTGCACGGTGATCGCGGACTGTCGCAGAAATCGGCGGACGCGGGGAACGCCTCGTACTATATTTCGTTCACGCGGATGAAGACGAGTGGAACAATCACGGTGAAGAGTGAACCGTGGACGGTGAGCGGTGAATCGTGGATGGATCACGAGTGGAGCACCGCAGTGCTGGGCGAGAATGCCATCGGCTGGGATTGGTTTTCGATTCAACTGAGCGACAATCGCGAACTGATGTTGTTCCAGATTCGGCAGAAGGACGGAAGTATCGAGCCGCTTTCGTCTGGCACGCTGATTGAACCGGACGGCACGACGCGGCATTTAACGCGCGACCAATTCAAGATCGATGTGCTATCGACGTGGACGAGCAATCAAACGCGCGCGACGTACCCGGCGCGGTGGAACGTTGCGGTTCCGTCGGCGGGGATTCAGTTGGAGTTGAGACCAATTGTCGCGGATCAAGAGATGAACGTATCGATTATTTACTGGGAAGGCGCGGTGGATGTCGGTGGACAGTCGGGCGGCGCGAATGTAAGCGGGCGGGGATTTGTGGAGATGACGGGGTACGCGGCGCAGTCGGCAGGAGGCAGTAAGCAGTAGGCAAGTTCTTGACTTGCCCGTACATCTCGCGTATGATGCGCGTGAGATGAGCGTCCGAACTTTCGATTTTGCCACTTACCTGCCCGCGTTCAAATTGTCCGACACCGGTCGGCGCACGCGCACTGAACGCGTGACGATTGACGAACAGCGCATTCCTAAATTCGTCAACGAATTTTGGACCGCGCGCCAACGTCAGGCATCGTCTCTGCACGAAATCGCGTATCGCGCTTGCTTCAAACCGCAACTCCCGCGCTTTTTCATCGAACGGTTGACCGAACCGGGCGACATTGTGTACGATCCGTTCAGCGGGCGCGGCACGACGATCATCGAAGCCGGGTTGCTGGGGCGCAACATCATCGCCAACGACATCAACCCGCTCAGCAAAATTTTATCCGCGCCGCGATTTTTCGTCCCCACGCTCGATGATTTGACCCAGCGTCTCGATTCGATTCCGTTGTTGGACAAAATCCAATCGTCCATCGACCTGTCGATGTTTTATCATCCCGACACGTTGCGCGAAATTATTTCGTTGCGCGACTATTTGTTGGAACGTAACGCCAGCGGACGCGCGGATCGCGTCGATGCGTGGATTCAAATGGTGGCGACGAATCGATTGACCGGACATTCCGCCGGCTTTTTCTCGGTGTACACGCTTCCACCCAATCAAGCCGTTTCCGCATCGAGCCAGAAAAAAATCAATGCCGCGCGCCAACAAACACCGCCGTACCGCGACACGCGCGCGATCATTCTCAAAAAGTCGCGGCAACTCACGAAAGAATTGACCGCGCGTGAAATCGAAAATCTGTACCGCGCCGGCGAGCGCGCGTGTTTTCTCACAACCGATGCGCGACGCACGAAAGAAATTCCAGCCAACAGCCTGCAACTCACCGTTACCTCGCCGCCGTTCCTCGATGTGGTGCAGTACGCACAGGACAATTGGTTGCGCTGTTGGTTCAATGGCATCGACGTGGAAAAAATTGCAAAAAAGATTACGACGGCAAAAAGTGTAGATGAATGGTCGGGCGTGATGCAAGAGCTGTTTCACGAATTGCACCGCATCACGCGGCGCGGCGGCTGGGTCGCGTTTGAAGTAGGCGAGATTCGCAAAGGGAAAATCAAGCTCGACGAGCATATTGTGCCATTGGGCATACGCGCCGGATTTGAGTGTCACGGCATTTTGGTGAATCAACAATCGTTCACCAAAACCGCGAACATTTGGGGTGTAAGCAACAACGCGCGCGGGACAAATACAAATCGAGTTGTGCTCTTCCACAAATCATAATCCTTACTGGCATTGTTTCGTCGTTCGCAATGCCCCATAGTCGTACCTGGCAAC
>DAOTXS010000036.1:0-1609 GCA_034435055.1 Anaerolineae bacterium
GGCAAGCCCAATTCGCCGGAGGAAGTGGTGCAACTGGTGGATCACGTCAAAGCCGGCGGCGTAGCGGTTGGTATCATCATCCTTGCCGGCGCCGGCGGCGAAAAGTATGCCGAACAACACGTGCGCCACACGGTTGAACTCATTAACCGTCTGCCGCTCGATGAAAACGATTTGATTTACTTTTCGGAAATGGTGGATCACCCCAAATCGGAATATGGGGCGATGATGCGGGAAGCGAATATACGTCCGCTCACCATCGGCGAGATTGAACATCAGATGACGCAGATGCGTGCGGGATTCGAGTTTCACAATCCACAACACGCACCCAAGATTAGTTATTACGATATTCGCGAGTTTATGTATTAACAAATTGCGAATTAGGAATCGCGAATTAGGAATTGCGAATTGCGGATTTCTTTTTCGCAATTCCTAATTCCTAATTCGCTCTTGGAGGAAACATGGCACGCGGAACTATACATATAGACGAAAATCGTTGCAAAGGTTGCGAACTGTGTACGACCGTTTGTCCCAAGGATTTGATTCGCATGGCAACGTACTTTAGCGCGCGCGGCTATCGCCCGGCAACCTTGGTTGATCCCGATGGACAATGCACGGGTTGTTTGCTGTGCGCAACGATTTGCCCAGATGTTGCCATCACAGTGTACCGTGAGACGAAACCAGCGGCGAAGATGCAGGTAGTACTCACGTAACACGCAATACGTGATGCGTGTTCCGTTTAATTCTTTATTCTCGGAGCAGAGATGAAAGAACTTTGGAAAGGCAATGAAGCCATCGCCGAAGCCGCGATTCGCGCCGGTGTCGAATCGTACTTTGGTTATCCCATCACCCCGCAAACTGAACTCCTCGAATATTTTTCACGCCGAATGCCCGAACTAGGACGCGCGTTTGTCCAAGCCGAAAGTGAAGTTGCGGCGATCAATATGGTGTACGGCGCCGCCTCGGCGGGCGCACGGGCAATGTCCTCTTCCTCCAGTCCCGGTATTTCGTTGATGCAAGAAGGGTTGTCCTACATCGCCGGCTCCGAAGTACCAGTGGTGTTGGTGGACATTATGCGTGGCGGTCCCGGCTTGGGGAACATTGCGCCTTCGCAAGGTGATTACTTTCAGCTGACCAAAGGCGGCGGGCACGGCGATTATCGTCCGATTGTGCTTGCGCCGGCGTCGGTGCAAGAAGCGGCCGACCTGACGTACGGTGCCTTCGATCTCGCTGAAAAATATCGCCACATTGTCATCATCGCGGCGGATGGCAACATTGGTCAAATGATGGAGCCAATCGAATTGCCGCCTCCGCGCAAAATCGAAAAACGCGATCGCGGCTGGGAATTGACCGGCGCGGCGGGGCGCCCGCGTCGTATCATCACTTCGATTTATTTACAACCCGAAGTCCTGCACAAGTTCAATGTGCACTTGCAGGAAAAGCAACGCGAGATTGAAAAGAACGAAGTACGTTTTGCCGAATTTATGCTGGACGATGCCGAGTACGCGGTGGTCGCCTTTGGTTCATCCGCGCGCGCCTCGCAGACGGCGGTCAAGTGGGCGCGTGCCAAAGGCATTCGCGCGGGTTTGTTCCGCCCCATCAGTCTTTATCC
>DAOTXS010000037.1:0-39068 GCA_034435055.1 Anaerolineae bacterium
GATCGCATCTATCAGTATCCTCAATCGGATCGAATCGAATGCAACTTTCGAGCCGGATCAGGACAGGTCGTGCTGCAAGTGCTTTCAGTATCCTCAATCGGATCGAATCGAATGCAACTCAACACAATATCTAGTATGGCGGCGAATGAGTCTTTCAGTATCCTCAATCGGATCGAATCGAATGCAACCTTGGCATCTTGGGTACACCAAAGATCAAAGGTATCAACTTTCAGTATCCTCAATCGGATCGAATCGAATGCAACCAACGCCGATGCTCATCCTCGCCCAAGCGACACGCCTTTCAGTATCCTCAATCGGATCGAATCGAATGCAACATTAGCCGTTGTGCTGGCGGCAATCGTCGTCGACACCTTTCAGTATCCTCAATCGGATCGAATCGAATGCAACAGAAACATCCAGAGCGATACCGTTTCCGCACGCCGGCTTTCAGTATCCTCAATCGGATCGAATCGAATGCAACAAATATCGTGTATGACGCTGTGTGCATATTGCACACCTTTCAGTATCCTCAATCGGATCGAATCGAATGCAACTTGCAACGTCCATTATTTCGGCATCGCCATGCGTCACTTTCAGTATCCTCAATCGGATCGAATCGAATGCAACCGTGCGGCAGCGCGCGAAGAAGACTAACGCCCGCAACTTTCAGTATCCTCAATCGGATCGAATCGAATGCAACCCAGCGAGGGTTATACCCCAGTCTTCATAACGACAGCTTTCAGTATCCTCAATCGGATCGAATCGAATGCAACGATAGGTATCTACAACGTCAAGACCGAAGTTAACATCTTTCAGTATCCTCAATCGGATCGAATCGAATGCAACCGCTCCATTTCTCATATTTTTCACGCGGGATTTCGCCATTTCGTCCCGCAAATTAGCTTTTGCACCAAAACCCACCTCATTTTCGGAATGCTACTTTTCCAACTACACCACGTCATTACAAAACCTCCGAAATTCACACGTCAGGCACTTGTTACGATTCTTGACCGGCGCTGGCATCACCTCGCGTTCCGCAATCCGCCGCATCTCCTCCACCGCCCGCCTCGCCTTGGCGCGTAACCGCTTGTCCATCGGCACCTCCACCGCCCGCCGCAACGGAATTTCGTACAAAAATCCTCGCCTCACCACGACCCCACGCGTCTCCTCCAACAGCATTCCATACACCACCACCTGCAACTGAAAATGCTCCCCCGCCAGCCGCGTCAACTTGTAATCCACCGGAATCACCTCGCCCGTCCCTGCCACCGTGATCACCATATCCACCTCGCCACGCAAACCCAGCCGCGCTGAGCAGAGTGGCACATCGAACTCACGCTCCCCTTCCGCAATCCCATACACCCGCAACGAACGCCGCTCCTCGCGTCCCACCTCACTCCGCCCTGCCTCACGCCCCGCGTACATCTTGTACGTCGTCGGACGCACATCCGGCAAACAGTGCAAAAAGTAAAACACGCGTGGACAATACGCCCACTGCTTCAAATCACTCACCCGCACCGGATAATCCAAATCATCATCCAGCATCGCCTTCTTCCTTTTGCTCGATCACGCGCCGCGCGTTCCAATCCTTTTCGCACACCGGCACCAACTGCACCTTGCCCGGCCGCTTACCCAGAATCGCTTGAATCTTGAGCATCAATTCATCCTGATGCGTCGGTGCCAAATCCCCCGCAAACGCCGAATATTGAATCCGATCCATCCCATAATCCTGTCACACATCGGCGATCTTGTTCCGCTTGTTATCATCCACAATGTCATACACCACCAAACATTGCATATCCAATCACCCAATCACCCAACCATCCAATCACCCAACCCCTACCATTCCATCACGAACGCGCGATACGTCTCCCGTTCGCCACGCAGAAACGTCGCCAGATGCCGCGCCTGCGATTGAATGATCACCCGTAGCGGCACATTCTTTTTCTCGTACATCTCCGGCGTCTCCAGCCGATTCAACACCTTTTCCGCCAACATCTTGCGCGTCTCCTCCGTCAAATAGCCCCGTTCATCCTGACCGATCTTGACCCCCTTGTTCACCAGCCCCAGAATCGTCCGATCCACGACCGGCTGACGAAACTCCTCGATCGCATCCAGCGTCATACTCGGCTTGCCGGGGCGATCCACGTGCGCGAACCCGGCGTACGGATCCAGCCCCGCCAGAACGAGCGCGCGTTCGATTTGTCCGTACAGGATGCCATAGCCATAGTTGAGCGCGCTGTTGACCGCATCGCGCGCGCCGCGTCCGATGCGCCCATTCCACGCGACCTCCGCCGGCAAGACCCAGCCGATCGCCTCCCAGTACACCCGCGCCGCGTTCCCCTCGATGCCCATCACCTGCTCGCGCCACGCCTCGATCGTTGCCGTCGGCGCGGCGTGTTGTTCGATGCGTTCCATCTCGACGAGTTGCGTCTCGATCTGTTCCGCCGCGCCGCGCAACCGTTCGTACAATTCAGGGGCAGTCTCTTTGCGATACTTGGCAATGTACTTGAGCAGGTTCGCCTGATTCTGAAGCTTGCCGCGCGCAAACGCCAGCGCGACGAGTAACCCGCGCCGCGTGCCAAACGCCTCCAACTGCGCGCGCCGCGTCAGAATCGTGCCGGTCAGCCCCGCGCTGTAGAGCGAGGCGTACGGATTTCCGGTCCCGCTGACGAAATGAATCGGGATGCCGTGCTCGGCGCACTCTTTCACCGCATCCGCGCTGATGCTCACGCCGTTCCCGGTAATCAACACCGATTCCAGATGCAGCAGCGGCGCCTGGGCGAGCTTTTCGTCCCCTTTGGTGACAATCAACCGCTCGCTATGCTTGCCGATGAACGCGCCAAATTCTTCGACGACCAGATGCTGGATGATGCTCATAGGCGTTACATTTCAGATTGCCGATTTACGATTTGGGGTTTGCGACAACCTGCCACACACCGGTTTCCGTCACCGTCAGCCAGTGCGACTTGACGATCTGCGCGCCCGGTGCCCAGCAAATTTGCGCGAAAGTCAAGTGTTTGCCGAACTGCGCACTCGCTTGCGTCTCACGCCCCACCAGCGGTTCGATTTCCCCCCGCGCCTCAACGCCCTGGCTCAACGTGTGCGCAAGCAACGACTCGCCCGCCTCGATCCGTACACACGGACGCTCCTTTTCCAAATCCCATTTTTCCACTTGCACTTCCTGATAACCCGACAAGCGCAACTGTCCAAAGCCGTAGCGTCGCTCGCCGCCGATCTGCAGAGCGCTCAGCCAGGCGCACCAGTCCAGTGCCTTTTGTGCCGTTTCGTCCAGCATGACCCAACCACCGACACAGGTTTGTTCTCCATCTCGATCGTACGGTGCGATGAATTCGACTTCGTGCAAACTGCCCTGTTGAGCCGAAGTCGTCGCGGCATCCAGCGCGGTGGTGACGTGGGCGTCCAGGTAACGGCGCTCGAACCCGGCGGCGGTGTAAGAGCCGTATCTCAATTGGTTCCCCTCGTAGTGGGGGCAAAGCAGCTTGCTGTCTTCCTGGATGAACCAGTAGCCGAAGGCGCAGTGCGTTTTGACCCATTTGCCGATCTTCTGATAGTTGCCCTGGGGAGCGTCCGCAGTGGCAAAGCCGCGCCGCGTCAACACCTCGGTCACTGCGCCCCAGAGGTTGCGCGCCGGGATGTAATAGCGCGTGCGCTGCACATTGCCCACCTTGTGATAGCCGATGTGCAATGGACTGCGCAGTTCATAGGTTGCCGTGTACATTTGCCAGGCCATAGTCGTCTCCTATCCCACCAGCGCTTTGGCGTGGTAGCGCGCATAGATGAGCGCTTGCTCCAGCAGCCGCTTGGCGAGGAGGAGTTGATCGAGGTCACCCGCCAGGTGATCGCGCACGGCAGCTAATGGGTCGCTGGCGTTTTCAAAGCCCTTGATGCCGACCTCTTTCAACAGTTCTTTGGCTCGATCGCGCAACTTGTCGGCGCCTGGCTTTTCGCGCTGGCCACGCGAGGCCTGGTAGAGGAAGAAGGCATAGACGCCATCCTCTTGGAGCACGCCCAGCGACTTGGTGATATGGTTTTCGGCATTTTTGCCAATCGCTCTGTGAACTTCATCGGCGATTTTCCAGCCGAACTGGGCGCAGCGTTGATCCAGATTCTGCCCGCTCATTGCGCACCTCCCGCGCTGAGATTCAGCACGCGCAGCCGCCCCATCCCGCGCGTGTTCATCCCGCCCACACCGAGGAACTCAAAGAGGGCGAGGCCTTTCTGGATCGTCTGGGTCACTTTTCCCTTGCCGCCATTGCTGCTGAGCGGCTGTTGACCGTTAATCTGATAAAACTTCGGATCACTGATCACCACGTCAAAATACAGCACGCTGGCACGGGGCAGAGCCTCGTAGGTGAAGAGCGCTCCTTCGGCGGCGGCGCCGGTCTGCGGGTTAATGCTCACCGAGGTGCGCACTTCCAGGTTGTCGTTGACGATGTGGCCGAACATCTTGTTAGAGACCAGGACGGCGTGGTTGAGAATCTCTTGAGGCACGTTGGACACCTGAGGCGCAAAGTCATTGCTTTTCACCTGCAGCATCAGCCAGCCCAGGTTGAGTCTGTCGCTCTGTTTCACGCCTTCCGCCACGCTTACCTGCTCATCTGCCGGCTCGTTTACGGTAATTCCCAGTTCTTTGAGCACCTCCGGGCAGGTGACCCAGACCGGTCCAGCCAGCGAGTGCACCGGGAAGAAGAGCAATCGCGCATCGGAAAACTGCGCCAAGCCCTGGAAACTGGCGCCGCTGCCCTTGGCAAAGCCGAAGGTGACGCAGATGGGACAATCAGGCTGGCCACAGTGCCCTTTGCCCTGCGGTTGCCCTTGTCCGGCGCAGTGGGGGAACTTGCCCTCTTCCTGCATTGCGGCGTAGGTGCGCGCCGCGCCGGCAAGACTGGTGCCGGGGATTTTGGGCAGGTTGGTGCCCGGCTCGCGGACGATGCTCATGTCCACGCGCCCCAGTCGCATCCCACCCGTGCCAACATGGATCGGGTCGAGGGCGAGGGCAAAATAGTTGAGTGGGTCAGGTTGATAAGCCATGTCAAGCCTCCTTCAGTTTCAGTTTGAGAATGTGCAGATAGAGTTCCAGACAGCGGGAAAAACGTCCGCTGAGCACGTCTTCCGGTGTAATCACATCGGGTAATGGGTTTTTATTTTTGTCTCTACGCTCAAACAGCCCGGCGTTCTTGAGTGTGGTGCGCGTCAGTCGCTCAAACTCTTTCTCTTCGCTGTCCCTGGTCCAGGCCGCCCCCTTGCTTTCCAGCAGCGCCTGCACATTGCGCAAGCAGGTATCGCTGATGCCGCTTTGTTTCAAGGCGTCCCACATTTTCATCAGCCGGGGGAGTTCGTCCAGCAGCAACACGTCTTTTTCCGGGTCAAAGCGGAAGCGTTGGGCGGTGCTTTCCAGGAAGAGGTAGGCAAAGCGCGAGGGGGTGATGCGCACTTTCTCGCCCGCTTGCAGCGTTTTGACGTGAACCCAGCACAAGCCATCGTGTTCAAAGCGGTGGGTATGATGCGCCGCCGGCGTCCCCACCAACTCAAAGTAGGGATACCAGACATCTTCAGTGGTTCCATCCCCCATCACAATCGGAACCTGGAGAGTGATGCGCTGTCCGTTTTGCTCTAAACTCAAGGTAACCTTTTTCCCATCATTTTGCGGCGCATTCGTTATCCGCCATTCGCCATTCGCAAATTCGCTAGCCAACATCCGCCGCGCGGTATCCATCACGGCCAGCAGCGGGGTCTTGCGTTGGAAGAAGACCAGCCCCAGGAAGAGCGGCAGACGGTTTTGGACTTTGCCGAATTGCCCGGCGTAGGCAGCGCGAATCTTTTCCGCGATCTCCGGCGCATTGGTAGCAGGGACAAGAGCCAGGAATTGGTCAGGGGAAGCCAGGAGTCGCAGGTAAGGGGTGTATTTGCCCATTCCCTCCATCGCCTGCATCATGCCCTGGACAACGAAAGTGATTGGCTGTTGGGGGTTGTCTGGCTCACTGACGACAATCGTTTGACCTTGTCTGATCTCACCCGCCAACTGCAAATTGCTGATGGTGACAAAATGCCTGGCGTCCTCACGCCACAGTAAACTAATTGCCCGTCCATTAATCGTCCCATCGTACGGAAGGTGTTCCTGCCAGTCGTTCTTCTTATCTGGAATGATCAAAAGACGCATACCGCGCCGATCGGCATCTTGCGTTCCCTGGCCATACACGTGATTAGCAAAAATCTCTTTTTCCACCGTCTCGATCCAAAAGTGCTGGCAGGTCTCCCAGACGCGGCGCAGGCGGGCGGGGGAGGGGTTCTTGGGGGTGCAGCCATCAGGATTGTTCGGCTCAGCCCTGACCAGCATCGTTTGCACCAGGTCGCCGGAGAGCCAGTCATCCAGCCCAAATTTGCCGACGATGAGCGCCACGCGATCGTTGTGGTCGGCAATTTCGTCAATCCAGATCGTTTGCGCAGGATTGCTCTCCCAGGTTGCGATGCGAGATGCGCGCCGTTCCAGACAAGTCTTGCACGCCTCTTGGCCCTCGCGCATCGGGCGCAGACGGCAGACCGGGCAGAGTTCCCAGTTGCCCGCTTTGCCTTGCCACGATCTTTCAATCAACTGAACATCTGATGGAGCGGCAAAAGGCCTGGTCAACATACCCTTGACATCAGGCAATTCGTCTTGAGTTGTTGTCGCATTTTTCGACCAATTTGGATCTTGCCCCCACCAGGAAGACTGCTCCAAAGTCACTACGGGCAAAAGATCACCCCCGACCTCTCGTGTAAAGGTTTGGATGATTTGTGCTTCCAGTGTCGTTCCCTGAGAATCGGGGATTTGGAGCAAATCGGGCACATCAGGTACGATGAAGAGGCTGCCGTCTTGATCGCGATAAACCTCGCTTCCAAGGGGATATTCCACTTCAAGCAATGCGCGCACTTGATCCAGAGCATCGGATAATAACTTTTGTCGAGCCAGGAAATCTGGCACTCGCGCAACATTGGAGATATATCCCAGACCATCAATCCGAACGCTGAGCAAGCGCCAGCGCAAGTCTTGAGCAGGGAGCACCCTTCCCGTCAACAGAGAGCCAGCCAGCGCAGATTTGTAAAGTGCTCCTACAAGGGAACCCCAACTCCACAGGTCTACCTCATTGATAGGGCGGCGGCAGTCAGCAACCGTTTGGGCAAATAAGATGCTGATTTTTTCTCTCAAGTCGTGTCTATCTGACGCAAGAGTGGCTAATGCACCCCAAGGCAAGCCCCACAACCCGGCTGTGAGGGTTGTTCCAACAGGTCTTTCGAATCCAAAGGGGGAACTGATTTGAGTGCCAGGATAATTTTGCTCACCCCCTACAGGCTCTTGTTTGTCAAAGTGGGCTGTGTTATGACAGCGCGAGAGAAATTGTCCCAGCGTATCCTGATTCCAAGTCCTATCATCAAGCAAATTTGTGATTGTCCGTGAGGACGATTGAACAGTCGGCAACGAAAGAGAAATATTCTGCAAGCCCGGTTGTCGATTTGACAATTCGACGCGAGGTAATGCCTGAGTTCTGCTCCCTGGTGCTTGTGTTTGCAAGTGTTCTTCGGAGCATTTACGATAATCGTGCAACCAACCAATGGCTTCAACCAGAAGCAGGACATTGCGGTTGTCTTTCAATACTTGGAGGGAAGCCACATTGCTCATTGCGCGCCTCCTTGTTCTTTCAATAGCGTCTCTGCAATCTCGCACAATCTGCCAAACGAATCAAACTCACGCTTCAGCCAGGTCGGTGTGGGAGCTGCGACTGGCTTGGGTTCGGGTTCGGCAGGCGGTTGACTTGCCAGCGCCTTGCCTTCGCGCTCCCACCACTTTTTGGCTTTGTCGTATTCCTGACGATCGGATTTCTTCATCGCCGTCAGCTCGGCTGCGCTGCGCTCGCGGAATGTGCCATCGGGGTTGAGGTATTCGTCCTTGAGTTTACCAGGGGCTTGCAGGTATTTGGGCAAGTGCGGCGCGGCGACGGTCGGCGTGGGCGCAGGTGGTGCCTGCGTTTCGGCGATGCGGATGTGCACCAAGCCACTGCTGACGGTCTCTTTCGCCACCCCATAGCCGCTGGTGCGCTTGGCAGAAAAGCCGTAGGTGAGGAACATTGCTTTCAGTCCTTCGGCGACAAGGTGCAGATCAGCCAGCGCTTGCTTTCTGATTTCGGCTTCGTCCTTGCCAATCAGGTCAAAGGGGAGGTAGAGCAGGGAGAAGATGCCTTTTGCCCCCTGGGGCACACATTCTAGGTAAATCGGGTGCGTGCCGGCTCTGGTCTTGCGCGAGTGCGGGTTGATGACCTCCACGTCAATCAGGTCAAAGAACGTCGGGTAGAACATCAGCCGCCCGCTGTGATGGGGCAGAGGATCGTCAGATTTTAGTTCGTAATGGGCGCGCAAGAGACGCTCGTATTCCTGACGGGCTTCAGGCTTGAGCGCGTCGAGGTAGGCAGCAAAGTCTTTCGTTTGCCCTGATTCTTCGCCCTTTTCATCGCCAAAGAGCAGGGTTTGGGCAAAGCGTTCCTGGGCAAACTGGTCAGCCGTGAGTTGGTTCTTTTGCAATGCCAGGCGGGTGTGCATCGCCGTCCAGCGCAGCAGTCCTTTCCAACTGGAGGCGGACATCATTGGCACTTTGAAAACCTTGTCCTTGCGCACCGGGTTAACGCTCTCGGTCACATAGAAGGGGTCGTCGTCCTTGCTCATCCACGGCTTGGCGAGGGTGAAGGTGAATTGCAGAAACCAGGAGCCGGGAGGCAGGGCGGTCAGATTCGTGATAGACGGTTTTTTGATCCCGAGTGATTCAAGACGCCCCAATTCGTCAGCAATATACGGGTTGAACGCGCCACGCGTAAGTTGTTTTGTTTTTTTGTCAATTTGTCTGTGCATTAATGAGAGATAATTGGGCAGCGGCGCGCCCTCTGTGACCAGCAAACGTAGTTGCGTCGCCGCATTGCCTTGCGGTTTTTCTACGTACAGGTCATAACTCATGCAGCACCTCCTAACAGTTCTTGCAAATAGGCACGGCCATCGGTTTGATCGCAGGGCAGGGCGTGCCACTCTTTCAGGGCAGGCTTGACCCTGGTGTTTCCAAACACATATTGCCAGAGTGCATCGCCGATAAATTGGCCGTTCAGTATCTTGAGAAATTCATCTCGCTTCTTGATTTCTCCCGTGCAGGGTAACCAGCCCCAGATGCGGAATTCCCATTTTTGGCTATTTTTAACACGATAAGCATAAGATACAAGAATTTTTGAGCCGATTGCAGAGCGAGCATCACCAAAGATATATTGCTCTTGGTCTCGATTTAAACCGTGCTTCCAAATATAACGCAACCAATTCCGAATAGCCGGGGCAAGGGGAAGAATACCATGACGAATCATTTGCTCAAGTTCATTTTTACTCTTTCGCAGAGGTAGTGTGGATGAATCATCATCGAGTTTCCCGCTTGCAGCCTGCCGGATACCGTAAACATCCTGCCACCAACTCCCGTTGCCTGTTGGTTCCGCAAACTGAAACCCGGCAAAGAAAAAATCGCGAAAGTCAGGCAGGGACTGAGTACGTACTATTGACGAGTTGGGGAAAGCATTCAACCAGGTGAGCGCCTGCTGAATACCCTGAGCATGGATAACTCCATACCCGCTTGAGCCTTTGGGTCCTATACTCGCATGACGGCTGATCAGCGTCAGAATGGTTTGAACAGGCGCCAAGTCAACATCACGCAGCGGGACGAGTTCAAAATCTATTTCGCTGATTCGACTTTCACTGAACACAAACCAGCCGCCAGCCCACGGTCCTTTCTTGGATTGGTGAACTCTTCCGCTGGGAATGAGAAAATTTTGTCCGTTAAGTAGTTTCTTTCCATCGGAAACCTTTAGCCGGAACTTGCGCGCCCAGCCGGTGCAGCCAAACAATTGACAAGCATCACATACCCCTGCATCCCGCAACCTTTGACGCTCATCCCTGGCCTTTGACTTGCGATACTTTTCTTCGTCAAAGGTGCAACTATGCTCCGTCGGGTCGCACGCGTACCCTCCCAGCCCGCGCACCAGCGCCTCGTACCACCAGCGCAGCGAGCCAATCAATCCCGTCTCGTGCAGACGGTCGCACGTTTGGTCCACGCCGCCAGTCCACAGCGGCGTCATCGTTCGCAATTGAATGTTCACCTCTACCCCTCCATTGAAAAATCCGTTTGTCCACGAAGGTCACGAAGGAACACGAAGAAAAACCTTCATCACTCTTCGTGTCCTTCGTGGATCTTTTCATCCGAACGTTGGTGAACGCAAGTTCATGGGCAATTCCCCTGCAAATCCGTTGGTCCACGAAGGTCACACGAAGGAACACGAAGAAAAAACCTTCATCACTCTTCGTGTCCTTCGTGGATCTTTCATCCAAACGCAGGTGAACACAGAGCGTTCCTGGGAAATTCCCGTTCTACGGATGCCGATTGTCGTTTCACCTCGCACAGCCATTTCAATCGCAAATCGAAAATCATAAATCTGAAATCACAACGACCCCATTCCCCTTGACCGCGCTCTTGCCCACCTGCACCAGTTGTCCCCACAACAGCCACGGCAACAGCGCGCGCCACACCTCCCGTTCCGCCGCGTACACCGCACGACCAACAATGCCGCTCAACGGTGAACGCGCGCTGCGACGTCGCGATCCACTCCACACCTCCACCCAACGCGTCTGCGCTTCCACCAGACGCACACGCGCGGCAAGCTGCTCCAGCGCGACGATTTCCTCACGCGGCCGACCGTTGCCACCGCTATATTCCTCTGCCAGATCGTCCACGCGCTTGAGCAGACGCGCAAACAACACCTCGAACGCAGGTGCTTTGGCAAGATCGCCCTCCTCGATCAAACGCGTCGGTGTGAGAAACTGAACCGCAATTCTCAGTTCTCGCTTTTCGATTTCTGATGCGTCATCCTCGCTGCGCAATTTGTCATTTGCAATGCGCTCCACCGTCGCGTGCGTCAGCGTCAGCGTTGGCGTGTGAACCAGATTGTCCCCTTCCGCCAGCAAGCACTCGCGTTCGCGCGTGAACGGATTTTCCGCCCAGACGCTTTTCAATGCAAACTTGCCGCGCCCCACACCGACCCCGTGGCGTCCCATCTCCGGCACCGCGAGGACAAAGTACGGCAAAAATTTCAGCGCATCGCCAAACAACGTGATGCCAAATTCAAACCGTTTTCCCGGCGCATCCGGCTCGGCTGTCCCAGGTAGCGGTGGCACGAGCGCATAGCCACGACGTTCCTGCCCGGGTCTTTCGTTCGCGGCGAGGAGCCAATGCACTGGGCAGGTGGCGGCGTGCGCTGGGTCCTGTGCGTCGCCGGCGCAGTAGGCGCGCAACATCACCGCGCCCAGCGCGCCGCGCAGATTTTGCCCCGCGCGATAGGTTTCGATTTCAAGACGCAATGGCGTGAGCGCCTCGCAGACAAAGCGGAGATGGGTGGTGGTCAAAGGAAACATAGGTTACATCCACACATTTTCAGGATTGTTGCGATCCGATTTCCAGCGTGCGGGATTGTTCGCAATGTACTCGCGAATGCGCTTCAAGGCGCGTTCATCACGAATGATGCGATCGTAAAACCGTTCCTGCCAGGCAAAATCACGAAATCCCGCCGCCCAAATCCGTTTCGTACACACCGATTTGAATTGCCCGATGATCGCGCCCAACGAACCGGATTTCCACGCGGCGGATGCCGCGGCGGTGGTGGTCGTAGAGACGCCCCGCCGAGGTGTCCTACGACATCGCGGGGCGTATCCGCGTCATCGCGCGTCGTCCCCGTGATTCCGATGATCCCATGCAAATGATCCGGCATCACCACCCACGCGTCCAAAATCACGTTCGTACGGATTTGGGCGGTCTTTTGCCATTCTTCGGCAACGATTTCGCCGATGGGTGACAATCGCACCGCCCCCTCCACGATATCCGCCAAATTACGGCACACGATTCTTGACGCAAACCGTGACAAAGTACAAACCCGCCGATGTGTAATCCCAGCCGCGCAAACGTGTGGACGGGATGCGATACTTGTTGCGAAAAAGCAGTGCAGGTTCAGAGCCGGACATTAGCGTTGCCTTATTTTGGAAAAGCGAGTCAATCTATTCCCAACCATCGGAAACAGTCTCCTTCTTTTTCAAATCACTGAAATCTAATCCAAGTTCACTCGTATAGGGTATGTCCACAACAAAGGGCCATTTTTCGGTTAACAGGCGTCCTGCACCTCGCAGCTGAAAGAACCGCTTGTACGAGATTGGTACGAGCAATTCACTGGCGCGTATGGGATCTTCCTCTTTCATTTGTTCGTACTCATCCCAATACAGTTGGGGCAATACTTCAGTTCCGTCGAATGCGCGATAGAATTGTTCTTCCAAATGGTCGGGCGACTCGAAGGGACGCAAGGTTTGCAGACAATTGGCTTCAAATTCCATTCCCTCTTCGTCATAAATCTTTTGCCATTCCGCTGCAATTTCCCCGGCGTAGATTTCGTCAAGCCAATCACCCACAGCGCTTTCGTTCATCGGTTGGTTGTTTTCCCGTTCAAGAATTCGCAATGTTTGCTGAACCAATCGCTCGTCGTAAATTCCCTGTCCGCCAGAGGGTTCGCGGTAGATATGAACAGGTGCGAGGTCTGTTTGCCTGCCTTTCCGATTGATCCGACCGAAACGTTGCACGAGCGCTTCCAACGGCGCAGGATCAGTAAAAATTGTATCCAAGTCAATATCGAGACTCACTTCGACCACCTGTGTTGCAACCAATACCATCGGGCGTCTGTGTTGGCTAGTGGATCCCGTTACCTCCCGAATCAATCGCTCTTTGGCAGAGCGATCACGCATATTAAAGCGTCCATGCAGCAACTCGACGGCTATGCCATTCTTTTCCAGGCGTGCCTGGAGTGCGCGGTAGGCAGTTTGAGCGCGATCCACAACATTGCACACTACCAGAACAGATTTACCCAGACGCGCTACATCGGCAATTCGATTTAGACTTGCCTCGTTGAGCAGTTCACCCGCGAGCAACTGTAAACGATGCCGTTGAAACTGACGAAACAAACTTGGCTCGGCAACTATCTCTGGCGGAGAATCTAACGCGGTTTGTAGCCACTTTTTGATCAGCGAAGGGAACGTCGCCGACATCACCATAAAACGTGCGCGGTAATGGCGATGCAAGTACTCGACCGTTTTCAAGATCATTGCCAAGCGCTTGACTTCGTACGCGTGAATCTCATCAAAGACAAACGCCGCGCCGTGATAGTCGCTCAACATGGCTTCGTAACCTTTGAGCCGATACATTCCCTTGAGCATCTGATACGGACTGAAGACACGGATGGGTTGGAAATTCAACTCCGCCAAATTTCTTGCCCAGCGTGCTTGTCTCGCCGATTGTTTTGCGTTGTACTCGCGCTCCATCAACATTCGATACAGTGCGAGTAGCGCGCGACCATGTTGCAAACCAACCTGCTCTGAGCCAAAACTTTCTTGCAGACGTAACAACATTGCATTCATACTCGCCTGATATGGCAAGGTGTAAAATAGACGCGGCAAATTTCCAGACGCGGTTTGACGACTTGCCCACAACAACGCGGCTTCAGTTTTGCCGCTACCTGTTGGCGCAATCAACAAAACCGATCCTTCCGTCTCACCTGCCTTCCGCTGATGCTCGAATAATCCATCCCACGTGAGTTTTCGACTGGCTAGAATAGCCGGCGCGTCCAACCTCATCTTTGGCATGCGACTAACATGGGCTGATGCGCTGTGATCCGCAGTGATCAGATGCCCGCGCAACGCGATGCTGGAGACCACTGTTGCCTGGGGTTGATTATCAAGCGACTGAACGAAACGACGATATTGTTTTAGTCGTTTGCGAATGTGGGCAGCACCACGTTGCGCGATTTCCGCGACGGCGTGCGCCTCATCCAAAATTGGCAAAGCGCGAACTTGATGGACTAGACCTAACGCGGTGATCCAATCACTGGAACAATCACTGATCCATTGCCACAGGCCATGCAGAGTGGTTGCGTCAAGTGTACTCAGATGCGTTACCAACACATCTTCTTCATCGCTATCGGGTAACGGATAATCGTTCTCGATTTCGTTCACGTCTTTGTGGTGAGATACAATTGCCGCAACAACCCACTGTTGTTCCTCAGGCTCAAGATCAGTGGCAATCCATTCGACAAAGGCGAGCGAGAAAACTTCGTGGCGATGTTTCCATCGCTCGCCTTGTTTTCGCAACATTGCTTGAAAGCCAGGTAAGGATTTGCCAAAATCGTGCAGGAACGCCGCCCAGAACAGAGCATTCCACAGATACGGCTTACCCAGCTGGATCGGCAGTTCTGGGCGCAGTGCGATGAAATCGGCAAGTCGTTCCAAGACATTCCACGTATGCTGTGCCAGACTTTCGGGTTTGTTCCCTGCGCCCTTATCCGCACTTTTTGCCCAAACCTCTTCCAACCAATCAGGCCACCGTGATGGTTTCATCCTGTTCTCCGACGAAACTGAGGAACGCCAGCCCACGGTGTGCATCTTTGATTTTAGGCGTTGTTGGATCAATCCAATATCGCTCTTGCGGCTTTGCACCAAACCAGAGAAAATCTTCGCGACTGTCCACGCGATCTCGAATGACAAAGTAACGTGCAAACGTTGGTTGCCGTTGATTGGCATAGTCCAGATAACGCGGCATTGTCACCGTATAACCGCGCGTGGTTTGGCGCGTGGCACTGTGCGGTAAGAGAGTGTGTTCAAAGTAGGCGTATTCCACTTGTTCCAATTCGATCACACGAACGTCGGTGTAGGTAAACAAGTCTTGAGACCGTCCCAGCACAACAGCGTAACGTGGGCTACGAAAGTGTGGTTCCCATTCGGGACGATTGATGTAGAGTGTCAGGCGTGGTTGAAAGAGCAACGCACGTTCAAAGGGATTGATGTTCCCTTCTAACACTTTGGGCAAATCACTCCCCTTGAGTTTTCCAGTCGCAGGAGTCAAGACCATGATGTGTTCGATGTCTGTAACTGTGCCGGCGTGGGTAAAATGGTAAGCGAACCGAACCCCTGTCGGATCGAACCATTCACCCAACGCGCTGGCAATGTGACCATAGATGGTTGCCGGCGGTGGCATCTCAAAGGTCGGATGGACTTGTTGCATAAAGTGGGGATAGCGGAAGGAGGTGACACTTCCTTCCGCCACCACTTTCAGGACACGCATTGTGCCTCCTTAATCGAGCCAACCCTTGTTTTCGGATTTGTTCAAGTCGGCAATCAATGCTTGATACGCCTCGCGCGGATGACTGATTTTGACGCGCGTTTCACCCTTGAACACTTCTTCTACCTTCGCGCGCTGCTCATCCAGATAACCACGTACCCAACCGATGTATATAGTCGAGAGAATTTCTTTCTCGAATACGGTCAACGCTTCTTGCAAAGCGTCAGTCTTGAACACCGGTTGTCCCTTGTTATCCGCACCGACCACATGACCAAAGATGTGATTGCCCCCTTTGGTCACGGCAAGAATGACAAGGGCAGGCGTAACGTCGGTGTAGTGTAGCGTCAATTTTGCGCCCCCTTCGAGTTGGGCGAGACCTTCAAACAGCGCAGTGATGCGCTGCAAGCGACTCTCATAGGGCAAGCGGTAGCACTTTTCGGCTTCCAAATGCTCAATGCCCTTTTGCTTTTTGGCGATCTCTACACGTACATCATCCAGATTGCGAAAGCCAGTCTTTTGCCGATACGAGAACGTGCCAACCGCGTGCAGATCAAGCGAGAACAATCCTTTTAACGACGTTCGGTAGAACTGGTGCTCGTGTGGCACAGGATCTCCCTCATGGCGTGACATCACCCCGTAATCATCCGTGATACTCACTGGAGCAATCGAAACCAGCGTACTCACACGGAAAGGCGAGAGACGCGTCACTGTGTCAGGGGTCGGTGTTTCGTTGATGCGGGATGTATCGGCTTCACGTTTTTCTTTAGCCGACGCCTTCTTGGAGGGAGCACGCATGTAACCAAACAAATCATCGTCCCAATAAAGAATTGGGTTGGCGTCGGTGTAAGCCACTTTTTCTTCCCGATAGATTGGGGCAGCAACCCAGCTCGAGATTTCCCCCAGCGTAGCGCGCACCCAATAACGAAACGCTTGCGCTGAAACATAGGGGTATGCGCCATCTTTGGCTTTGATGACTTTGACGCCTGTAGTGTTGTCCGTGCGTGCGCCCGGAATATTACCCAAGTTGTTCAGCGCGGATGCAGGTGCATCAATTATCAACAAACCAGTAACGAAAGACATTTTGATCCTCCCCTAAATGAGTGAATTTGAACGGTTCAACTTTCCGCCGATTCTTGGACGAGTTCGGGGATGACTTCTTGATTCTGTCCAAGCCATCCCGAAGCGTGCAGATGCTCAATCATGCGGATCAGCACCAAATCGCGAGCGAGACGCCAATCGGCGCGTGCCACTTCATTGCCTTCTTCAAAGACAGTGATGTAGGGATCGAGCGTGACGATTGGCGCATTGCCGCGTCTGACGTGAGCCAGGTTAGCTTTGATGAGCGCGGTACGGAAATAGTCGTACCGTTGTTCCATAAAGAATGCCGTGAAGAAACGCCGATCATTTTGACCACTGACATAATCGGCAAGTTTGTCGCCCATCATGCGAATCTGTTCAACGCGCTCTTTGTCCATGTGCATCATCCTCCTTAAGAATTGTTCTGTGATTTTCCACGAAACTAACTGGGCTTCATTTTTGAGTGAGTAACCTCCTCGCGGATCGCCTTGCTCTGCCTTTGCCCGTCGCAACGCGATTCGCAAAAAATAGGTGCGCAGAAAAACCGTTGCATTATCGGGTAATTTGAACAGGTCCTCGTACAACCAGTTACGTCGCGGCTCGAATGGCGTGGTATCCGTTGGTTTTCTTTTCTTCGCCGGCACGGTCTTCGCCTGTTTATTTTTCTTCGTTGGCGCGACTTCCCAAGCCCGCTTGACAATACCCTGCCAGTCTTGGCGATACTCGGCACTCAACATCGTCTGCAAAAAGCCGATGACCTCAAGTGGCAGATGATAAATATCAAGCGATGGTTCTTGACCATTGTTGCTCAAGTGAAAGGCGGTGACCGAGAATACTTGTTCGTCTTCTCGCGCTTGACGCTGCATTCGACTGGCTTTGAGCAGAGTGTCAATCAACAACGTTCGCAGGGACAGCCTCGTTTCAGGCATTTTCGTGCTACCTTCCGCTTGAGCCAACTGAATATTTTTGCGATTTTCTTCGAGGAAGGTGCGCGCAAAATAGTAGGTCAATTCATTGTTATCAGAATGGACAGCCAATAAACGTCCCGCGCATTTTGCCGCGCCCAAAGGAAATGCCTGAATGCAGAGTAGCGCTTCGCCTGAAACAGGTAACCCCGCCTCTCCGTACGGAAAGAAATTTATTGCATCCTCACCTGTCAGCAAAGGAATGTGTTGGCGATAGACGATCATCTTTGCAGGATCACCGGTGAATACACAGGTTCGACCAATAGCCGGCACATCTTTTCGATAGGCGTGGAGCACTTGACGCGCATATTCCAAGCGGCGTTCTGGTGTCTTTTCAAAAGCGGGCTGCGTAAAACCCGAATTGGGAAAAGCAACGGTCAGAAATGATTTCAGTGGCTGCCTGGTGTATTGGCGCATCATATAGTCCGCCACTTTTTCTAAATCAGACTCTGTCACAAGCGTCGGGTCACGCTTGCCAACGAACGCGGCAATCGTTGCTGCACCAACATCAACAAGTGGATGTCCTGTGTACTTTAACATTGACCTTCTCCTTTCTCCACGAATTCGTGCTCAGCTTTGTATGCTTGTGCCATTTTGCACGCGTCCTCTGCAATCTGAGCGCGCAATACAGCAGGTTCAAGCACCTGACATTCGCTGCCCCATTGCCGAATCCAGGGAATCATTTCCAACGTGCTTCCGACCTTCACCGTCAATATGCGACTACCATCGGAGCATCGTTCGAGTTGCTGCGATTCGTGCCACACATTATCCGCCACGCGCTCTGCTGCGTTGCCGGTAAAGCGCAGACGTACCTCAACCAATTCACCCGTACCCCAATTGATCCCCCAAGCATCGCCCAGATACCGATAGGGATCGAAATCCTTGGGTATCGAAAAAAACTCGCTCGTCAACGAGACCGATTTAAGCCATTGCACCTTGAACGTACGAATATCTTGACGCAAATGATCGAATCCAATCACATATGTCGTGTACATAGACGGCTCGATAAAGTATGGATCGAACTTGCGTGGCTGCTGCGGCTCTTTACGATGATAGAGATACACGCTCACGCGATCCGCCCACGCGCGAGTCAACACCTCCAAAGCGCGCACATATTCACGCGTGGCTTGGTTCGATTTCCGCCTGAGTTGTTCTGAGGTGGTCAACACGTGATCGCCAATCACCTGCGCAGGACCTTTCAGTGCCACGCCTAATTTTGTCAACGCATCAATCACATGCGGATTCGGACGATCACTGTGTCGCGCTAACAAACGACCAGCCACAAAGACCGCGAGTGCCTCATCCAAATTCAGTTTCAAATCTACCAGATACTGCGAGCGATCAATGCGTACGCGCCCTTTCTCGTCATAGTCCAAAGCGATGCCCATATCGGGAAACTCATCCAATATCCGCGTAATAGTCGAACGGTTCACACTACAGCGGCGAGCGATTTCCGCTTTAGAAAGATATTCGCGCGATGATAAAAGTATCAATTTGATTTGTTCGATCCGCGCCGATTTCCCTTGCGTGCGTTTCATCCGTTGCCCCCTTGCGCAACGAGTATATCACAGAGTGTTGTAAAAAATGGCAACGCGGTCTAGTCATCCAAACAGTCGCCGAAACAGCGACAGTCGCCCGCGCGGGTCTTCGGCAAGTAAAACCCCACGCTTTTCAAGCGTCGTTAAATCCCGGTGCACCGTCGAACGCTGAACGCGCAGTTGTTTGGCGATCTCGCTCTGCGACAAACCATCAGGATGCTGTTCCAGCAAACCCACCACTTTTGCCAACCGTTGTTGCTTGACCTTCTTGCTCCCGAACATCGCACACCTCCTTGACTGTTTTCGACAACAGTCTAAGAGATGTGTGTTGCAAGTAGCGCAACAACATACCGACATTCGGAAAACAAAAAACTGCCGCCACACGCCAACACGTGTGCGACAGTTTATAGCATTGCCGCAGAAAGTTGCTATTCAGATGCCCGGTTAAGAATGGATTAATAATCCAATCGGAATCTGTTTTCAACAATGATACCGTGCTCCAGGAATTACACTCCTACAAAAAGCTATCGGACCATTACAGTAATTATACTCTGCCGAACCTAATTCTCAAAATTAATGACGCGTTAGTTTGGTGCTAGGTCCGTCTTTATTTTATACCAATTTGTCCTAGTCCATCTGCTTTCCTTTTCTCGCCTCACTGCCAGCTCTCATGATTGAGACCTGTGTTATTGGAGTCATCGTTAAAAAGCAAGGTGATGTAGGTTGGCTATTTTTCACCTTAAAATTTTGAAACAGTAATAAGATACCTCATATCGTGTGATCTGTTCTGTCGCGTTCAGCGATTTTAACTTGGGAAAACCACTTTTCAACCTTATGTGGGTTATTCACTACCCCCTCTCACTAGGTCATTTTTTGCGACTGGGTGCCCCAGGATTCAAACCAAGTCAAATTGTGTCTGAGTTTGCAATTGGATACCAGCACAATTTTTGACGTTATCGTAATGTGGGTAGATTCTGGGGTGCATCTCGCGGACTTGGGGTGCCCCAACTGTCAGCGAGTTTTGAGATCGAACCCCAGGCGGTGCAGGTAGTTCGAATGTTACAGCGATTCGTGGAAAAAGAGCGCGTCAAGGTCAAGCGATTGCGACCTGTTTCAGAGCATCACTCGCGAAAACGGTACGTCAGGCGAAAACCAAAATTGAGACATTTGCATACCGGGTTGAATGGCTTTACAGTTTATAATGGTGCGCAAGTGGGCGCACGGTTGCTGGAGACCATCGTCCAGCCCGATGACATGAATTTCCCACCAGCCAAAATGAATGAGGTGAATAAATGAAAAGTAGATTAATCTCGCCATCCGATTGGAATACGCATATACTGCTCTGGGTCATGTCGTAAGACGCTGAGGAGAATCATCAGCGACATGGCAAAAAGAATTTTTTGCAACCACCGCAAGGCGGCAAGTCTCTTGCCGATGCTTTATGCTCCCCATGAATTAGAAGAGGAGCTGGGTGTTCCCGCGAGTACGATTCGTGAGTGGGTTAGGCAGGGTTTACCCCACGAACGCGATCAGCGGGGGCGTCTTTGGATCAATGGCATAGAGTTTGCGCAATGGGTGAATCAAATACGTAATACCGCATTGCGCATGTCCTTGAAACACGACGAAGCTTTTTGCTTGCACTGTAAGCAAGCAGTACCGCTTCGTGACCCACAAATCGTGCGGCGAGGGAAACAGGTTTTGCTCCGAGGATACTGTCCGGTGTGCGGCGGGGCAATCAATCGGGGAGGGCGAGATGATTCATCGCAGTAACTATCGCCTCGCCAAAGAATTTCTCGCCTACTTGCGCGATGTTACCCAAGTGGATCCGATTTCAATTCAACGGTATTGGGCTTACCTGAAACACTTGTTGCAGTGGGCAGACGACATTCCATTTGATCAGGCGGTCAATAAACGACCTACCTTCGCAACCTACCTAACGTCTTCAACCCAGGATGATGTTACATCAGCGCTGGCTCCGCTGACGGTCAAGAAAATCTTTCAGACCTCCAAGCGGTTCTTTACTTGGGCAAAAACGACCTACCCGCGCGAGTTCCGTCTCGTTGCTTTGGATTGGATCACGGCGCTCGGTCTACCACGCACCGCCCAAGAATCCCGTGAACACGAGTTTGTCAAGCTTGAGGAGGTTCGTCAACTTGCCAGTCTGCCGATTGACCCCGCAGACATTGCCCTACAACGAGATCAAGCGGCGGCGGTGATGTTGTTTTTGTCGGGGGTGCGTGCGAGTGCGTTCGCGTCATTGACTATCGAATGTGTCGACTTGCAGAATCGAGCGATCAAGCAATGGCCATCGCTTGGTGTTAAAACGAAAAATGGTAAATCGGCGACGCCCTATCTTTTGGAGATTCCCGATTTGATCATGGTCGTTGAAAAATGGGATACCTACGTTCGTTCACGATTACCATTAACGGCGATCTGGTATTTACCAATTATCAGCCAGTGGGGTGAACAAACCTTATCCCTTAATCCCCCAGGAGCGAACCGCAATACGGCGCTCGGCAAACGTCTGCGCAAGTTACTCATGGTTGCGGGCTTGCCGTACCATTCGCCCCACAAGTTTCGGCACGGTCATGCGGTTTTTGCTTTGCAACATGCTACCACGATGGCGGATTACAAAGCGGCGAGCATGAACTTGATGCATGATGACATTAGCGTGACCGACGGCATCTATGCTCCGCTCGTTCATGACGAAGTGAAACAACGGATTGCCGGCTTGACTGCGCCAGCGCAGATTCAAAAAAGCGGGCGATGAATTGCAACAGGATGGTATCGCCCGCCTTTCCGATGACGAGTTACTTGCGGCGCTTACGCACCGCCTGAAATCTCCACCGCACACTTGAGATGTGCGTTGAAAATACAGTGCCTTTACAAATGCCAATTGTCGGCTGGACTCGCACGGCGATGAACTTGCGCCACGTCGCTTTCGGCGATGCGCGCATAGTGCTGCACCATTTCCAAACTGTTGTGACCCAGGATGGCTTGCAGGGTAAAAAGATCGCCGCCGCTTCGCAAGTAGGTGATCGCAAAAGTATGGCGGAATCGGTGAGGATGACACTTTTCGATCTGCGTTTTCTTTCCCAGGTCGACCAACATCAAGCGTAAAGCCGTTTTGTTCATGAGGCGTCCCGTGCGCGTGCAAAAGAGCGGGGCGGTCGAGTCTTTGGTATCGCCGCGTTCGATCAGGTAACGCCATAGAGCACTGCGGGATGATTTGCCTAGAAAGACGGCGCGTCCTTTCCCCCCTTTGGCTCCGCCCAAGGTTCCGTGTTTTATCTGAACCCGCCCAGTTTTTTGATCGACATCACCAACCGTGAGAGAACAAAATTCTGACGCGCGTAATCCTGTATTGAGCAAGCAAAGAATCATTGCGCGATCACGGCGCGCGGTCATACGGCGCATCGTGAACTTTTTCCGCCGCTCGGTCTTCGCAGTATTGCAGTACTCGATATTCTTGAGCAAGATTTCGACCTGGTCTTTCGTGAAGGGTTCAATGGGAGCATTTTCGACGCGTGGTGCGGGAATGCCGTGCATCGGATTATCGAATTTAAATTCAACGCTTGCCCAGGTGAATAACGCAGATAATGGAATCCAAGCATTGCGAATGCTCTTGGGAGCCAGGGGGCGCGCACTGCCTGAGAAGCGGCGCGGTTTGTAGTCAGTGCGAAGCCAAGCGAAGAATTCGCGGAGGTGTGAAGTTTTCACCCGATTCAGCAGAACATCGCCGAGGTGAGAAACCCAAACGCTGAGGAGATGCTTGTAACTGACGAGCGTGTTGGGGCTAAGACCCTCTGCCGTTTTCTGTTGTAAAAAGCCCAAAACGGCTTGTGAGAGTTTTAGGACCAAAGGTCTACGGTTCATCGAAGAACCTCCTGAGGATGAGGCTCTCAGAACCAAAGACCGTTGGGCTACCCTAATTTGGATAGCCCAACGGTCTACGATTGGTCTCAGTAGCGGGGGTCAGATTCGAACTGACGACCTTTGGGTTATGAGCCCAACGAGCTGCCACTGCTCCACCCCGCAGCGTGATAACGTAATGCATTATAACGGCATTCGCAGATTCGTCAAGTTTTGGAAAAACGGGTGGCGCGCGTGGTTTCTCGCCGTAGCAATTTCGATTCGGTTATTTCTTCTTGAGCGTTTTCTTTTTGGGTGTGGACTTTGGCTTTTTCGCGGTTCTCGTTTTCTGCGCGGGTTTCGCGTTGCGTTCCTCCAGCATCTGCTTGATCGCGCCGAGATAGTACAACTCCCAGCCCTCTTTCGTTCCTTCGTAATCCGATGCTTCGACATTCTCGTGCACGAGAGCGACGCGCGTTTTATCGCCAACCGGCGTCAGCGTGAACGTGACGACTGAATCTTCCGTTTCCCAATAATCCGGTTGCCACGTCTGAACCAGTTTTTGTTGGGGAATCGCTTCCACGATCTTGCCGCAAAAACTGCCGTCCCACAATTCGTACGCCGCGCCGACCGTTGGCTCGAACACGGCGTCCGCACCCGACCACTCGGCGATCATTTCTGGATCGGTGAGCGCGCGCCACACCTCGGCGGGCGAGGCGGCGATGAGATATATTTGTTTGATGGTTTTCATTAGATTCCTCCCGATATCGTTTTATTCTCCCACAATCTCCTTAAAGCGCGGATCATCGCGAATCCATTCCAAATCTGGGTCGCGTTTGGCATATGCGCGGTCAAACCCCTTATCCTCCTTGGCGCAGCGTAAATGTTCGATTGCAGCATCCACATTGCCGCACACCGATTCCAAGCACGCCAGATTGTACCAACCCTCTGGTTGCATCCGCGCGCGCTTGCGCCGCGAATTGTGCCGATTCTGCCGGATGCCCCAGTTTTTTGTGAACGGAGGCGAGGGCAAGTAACGTATCCGAATCTTGAGGATCAAGTTGCAACATTTTTTCCAAGAGTGGAAGCGTTTCGGCTTCGCGTCCTGTTTGTCGAAGTAACATGGTCAATCCAAAGTAGCGACGCGGGTTGTTCGGGTCGAGTTCAACCGCGCGGCGGTAAAACGGTTCGGCTTCGTCGAATCGGTTCTGCATTCGTAACAAGTAGGCGAGACTGCCATAAGCGGCGGCAAGATTCGGGTCGAGGCGAATCGCTTGGCGGTATTCGGCTTCGGCGTCGGCGGTGCGCGCCGCATCCTTCGCCAGCAGGTTGCCGAGGTTGTTGTGCGCTTGGGCAAGATTCGGGTCGAGGCGAATCGCTTGGCGGTATTCGGCTTCGGCGTCGGCGGTGCGTCCCAAGCCAGCCAGCAGGTTGCCAAGGCAGTATTGATGTTCTGCCTGTTGAGGTTCAAGTTCGATGGCTTTCCTAAACGCCTCTTCTGCTTCTTTCTGACGGTCAGCATCTGCCGAAAGAACATGTGCCAGTCCGTGATAGTTCTTGGCATCGTTCGGGTCGAGCATAATCGCTTGGCGCATCAAACGTTCCGCCAATTCAAAGCGTTTTGCGTTGTAGAGGGTAATCGTCAAGCCAAAAAGTGAACCGCGCATCGCACGCGGATGTTGGTTGGTGGCTTTGAGAACCAACTGGGTTAGCGCAGGCAAGTATGGTGTGGCATCCACGCGGTTTTCTTTGGCTTCAATTTGGCCATCGCTCGGCTCCAAGATATGCTCGGCGTTGATCAAGTACCGCGCGGCGCGGCGGATTTGCCATCCGCGCTGAATAATGTTTCCACCAGCCATCAAGCGCGCGGCGGGCTGAACGGTGAAATCATAGAGATCAATGCCGGTTGTGCGCAAGAGGTCCACGGCATCGTAAACATAGCGTGCCGCTGGGAATTTCTGAATGACGCGGCGATAACGCTCCTGCCAGGTTTGATTGGGCATGGGCGTAAAGTTCTGTGCGGTAAAGGGTCGGTTTTCTACCTTGGCGTTCTTGACATTTTCGATCAAGTTGCGAAGCGAGCCGGCATTTGTCCGCGCCACGTGGCGCAAGCCGGCATCGTCCAAATCGGTGGCGACGCCAGTTTGTGTGATGGCGGCTTGCAGCACGTTGGTTTGCGCCGTTTCATCGGCGCGGGGCAGAGGGTAGCGTGCAAAACGCTGCCAAAAGCGCGGATACTTGTCCCACTCGAGTTTTTCCCACTCGCTTGGCTCATCCGCGCGCTCGCGTTCGGTCTCGTTGCGCGCGGTGGCAATCACGCGGACTTCGTTCTCGCCGCAAAAATGTTGAATCTTTTCCAGATAGCGCGCGAGGCGGTCTTGCAAGGGCATTTGGAATTGTTGCGCCAGGTCGGCTGGCAGGTTGAGCCGTTCGCTTTTGCCGCGCCACATTTTGCGGTTCAGGTCGTCAAGGAAAAAGAGGAGTTGACGGTCACAGCCATTCAATTCCTGGGGCAAGGCGGCGGGTTCATTCACCAACTCGGTCTGCGTCAGGTGTAAGACGGTCCACCCTTGGCGGTTCAAACGTTGCGCCAGTTCCGCCGCTTCGCGGGTTTTGCCGGTGCCGGTTTCACCCAGAATCAAAATCCAATGGCGCTCGTTCAGAATTTTTTCGAGTTCATTTAGAGTGTCGCGCCCGGCAACGCGCGTTTGGTACGGGAGCGTGCTGGGCGGCAGGGGATCGCCCGAACTCACATCCAGAATGGCGGAAACAATGTTGCTGTTGGGCGGAAGAGTCTTGAAAGGAAAGGGTGTGCCGCGAAATTGGCGAATGCGCCATTCGCGGAGCAACCAGAGAGCGATGCGCCAGAATGCGCCTAGCACAACGATGACGATGCCAGAACCAAATAGAAATTCTTTGTTCTCGATGAGAAATTTCCAAAAAGGTTCCATAGGGTCTCCAGTTGTCGAGCGTCGCCGAGTCGCAAGCGACACGGCTGGACGGTCCAAGGACGCTAAAGCGTCCTGTAGCGCGCGAGGATGCTT
Organism: Anaerolineae bacterium; assembly: GCA_034435055.1. Classification (GTDB taxonomy): domain Bacteria; phylum Chloroflexota; class Anaerolineae; order UBA4142; family UBA4142; genus DAOTXS01. Next base: position 25,700 of record DAOTXS010000037.1, read on the forward strand.
AGCACCCTTTGGCTGCTCAGCCCAATCGTTGACGCGAGTTTTTGCCTTTTATCTTTTTGCTTTTCACTTGCGCGATGTAATCCACCGCTTCTTGTTCCCGCACCTTTTCCCATTCCGGGCGCGGGTCTTGGGCATCCATCATCTGGCGCAGTTCAAAAATCTGATCGCGCAAGAGCGCGGCTTTTTCAAATTCCCAGTTCTTTGCCGCGTCCTTCATTTGTTTTTCCAATTCGGTAATTAACTTGACAGCATCCACCTTTTCGATTGCGAGTGGCGCGCCGGGTTTGTAATCCGCTTTCCCTTCCGCGGCGACGCGCACGCGATCCGTCAGATCGCGTACTTGCTTGACGATGCCTTGCGGCACGATGTTGTGTTGGGCGTTGTACTCCGCTTGAATCTTGCGGCGGCGATTCGTCTCGTCAATCGCGCGGCGCATCGAATCGGTGATCGTGTCTGCGTACATAATCACTTGACCGTTGACGTGTCGCGCCGCACGCCCAATCGTTTGAATCAACGAGGTTTCACTGCGCAAGAATCCTTCCTTGTCCGCATCGAGGATGGCGACGAGTGAAACTTCGGGCAAGTCGAGTCCTTCGCGCAACAAGTTGATGCCGACGACGACATCATACACGCCGAGGCGCAAGTCGCGCAGAATTTCGACGCGTTCCATCGTTTGCACTTCGGAATGCAAGTAATGCACCTTGATACCGATCTCGTGCAAATAATCGGCGAGGTCTTCCGCCATCCGTTTAGTCAGCGTCGTCACCAGCACCCGCTCGTGTTGTTCGGTGCGCTTTTTGATTTCGCTGATCAGATCGTCCACCTGTCCTTTGATGGGACGCACAATCACTTCCGGGTCGATCAGCCCGGTGGGGCGGATGATTTGTTCCGCAACCTGAGAACTGATTTTGAGTTCGTACGCCGCCGGCGTCGCGCTGACGAAAATGACTTGATGAATCTTTTGCTCAAACTCTTCGTATTTGAGCGGACGATTGTCGAGTGCGCTGGGCAAGCGAAAACCAAAATCGACAAGCGTGGTCTTGCGGGCGCGGTCGCCGTTGTACATTCCGTGTACTTGCGGCACCGTCATATGCGACTCGTCGATGAACATCAGGAAATCATCCGGGAAATAATCGAGTAACGTCCACGGCGGCGAGCCGGGCGCGCGTTGCGCAAGCGGACGCGAATAGTTTTCGATGCCGTTGCAGTAACCGATCTCGCGCAACATTTCCAAATCGTACTTGGTGCGTTGCTCGATGCGTTGCGCTTCTAGCAATTTTTCTTCCGCTTTGAACTTGGCGACCTGCTGTTCCATTTCTCTTTCGATGTCTTGAATCGCGGCGGCAAGTTTGTCTTCGGGCGTGATAAAGTGTTTCGCCGGGAAAATTTCAATTGTGTCGTGCTCGAGCAACACTTCGCCGGTCAACGTATCGATTTCGGCGATGCGGTCGATTTCGTCGCCAAAGAATTCGATGCGGTACGCGGTGGTACCGTACGCGGGCGCGATTTCGAGCGTGTCGCCGCGCACGCGAAACTTGCCGCGCCCCAGATCGAGATCGTTGCGCTCGTACCGAATTTCGATCAAATGGCGCAACACTTTATCGCGGTTGCGTGTCTCGCCGCGCTTGAGCGAGAGCGCCACGCGCCCATAATCTTCCGGCGAACCGAGTCCGTAAATGCACGAGACCGACGCGACGATCACCACATCGCGGCGCGAGAGAAGCGCGCTCGTCGCCGCGAGCCGCAAGCGGTCGATCTCCTCGTTGATCTCGGAATCTTTTTCGATATACAAATCTTGTTTCGGCACGTACGCTTCGGGTTGATAATAGTCGTAGTACGAAACAAAATACTCGACGGCGTTGTGCGGAAAAAATTCACGGAACTCGGAATAGAGTTGCGCGGCAAGCGTCTTGTTGTGCGCGAGAACGAGCGTCGGCTTTTGCACTTGTTCGATGATCGCCGCCATCACAAATGTTTTGCCGGTCGCCGTCGCGCCGAGCAAAGTTTGGTACTTGTCGCCGCGCCTGATGCCTTCGACAAGTTTCGCAATCGCGGTCGGTTGATCGCCAGTGGGTTGGAAAGGGGAAACGAGTTTGAATTTGGGCATAGCTCCTCTTGATGGCTAGTGCAGCAACATGAAAAAGTTGCATCCAAAGCCAATGTGGAAACACCGACAAATACGGCGATAAATCATTTGCCCACTAAGCACTTTCATGTTGATGCACTACTAGTTTGCGGGTGGATGGTTGCGAGATTAAGTAGCGCGTTGCAAAATCAAAGTGCGAAATATGCTCAAGTATCGCACTAGCACCATTCGTTACTAGGGGCGTTCGACTTGCGCGATCACCCAGACTGGAAAGTATTTGCCAGCCAGCGGTGCGGCAGTAACTTCCAAATCGAATTCGAGTGTGGCATCCGCAGATTTGGAAAGATCAAACACTTGTTCAACGAGTCGCTTGGTGTAGGTGTGGGGAATGCTCACTTTTTGATCGCTGAATTCAATCCCGGGGATGCGATAGCGTATCGTAAAAGTTACATCGCCCATTGGTTCGGGTTGAGATAGAAATCCAACCACCACGCGCAGGCGATCTCCTTTTTGAATCTTGATTCTTTGCGGATACGCGCCGCGAATATAGCCGTTGGCGATCCATTGTGGGTGCGTGAGCAAGACCAAACTGGGGCGCGAACCGTCCTCCAGCAAAGCGTTTTGCTCATAAAGCGCCGCGCCGCGCGTGTCGGTAGGACTGCCATCGAACGGCAATGCGCCAAAGCCACTTTGCCAAAATGCTTTGGGCGCCTCGCGGACGAAATCCAGCAAGACAAGAGGAGTGGGTGTCCGCGTTGGCGTCGGCGTAAATGTCCGGGTTAACGTCGGCGTTGGTGTGAGTATGCGTGACGGCGTCGGTGTAAAAGTGCGTGTGGGCTCAGGCGCGGCGATTGGTGCAACAGAAATTACGATGGTGTTTCGTTTCATGCTATCGCCGGCGTCCACCGCCAATTCATACGTCGTCGATTCTCTTGGACAGACGCGTGTTTCGCCGGCGCGATTGACGGGCTGATTGTTGAGTGTTACGCCAAATCCACCAACGACTTGCCAGCGCAAAATCGTGCATTCGCCTATTTCCAAGCGTGTGCGATCCGCTACAAATTCGATTTGCACTTCTGGGCGCGGCGGTACCGGCGTGGCGGTTGGAAATGGTATTGGTGTTGGAATCGGCGGATTAAAAATGCCGGGTAAAATTGCCGCCCCGACGATAATCGCACCGACGAGCACAACTGTTGCAGTTGCAAAGAAGGCGATGATGCCCCACAGCCAGCCGGGCGCTCCGGTCGTCGTGGGTGGTTGCGGGGGTTTGCGCGGCGGCTCGCCGCGTTCCGGCAAATCAGTTGGCGCCGGCGGCAGGGCAAAACCAAGTTCATCCAGCACCCGTTTGCCCAAAGGCGTTACCATCAATTGGTTGGTCGCTTCACTTGCCAGTTGCGCGCGCACGAGCGGCGCGATTTTGGCGCGCAACGCCGTCGGCGAAAATCCCAGGTCGCCAGCCAGTTCATCGAGCCGCACACCGTTTTGTCGATTGGTAAACGCGAGGATGAACAACGAAGTTGGGTCGGTGATCGCATCGATTTCATCGCGATGCTGGCGATAGAGTTCGAGCAAATTGTACGACGATGGCGGAACTGAGCGCGCGCTCACGCTGCGCCTCCCGGCTTGTCCGGTATCAAGCCCCACGATTTGGCGTTTTCGAGCGCGCGATACTTGACCATCTGCAAGACATCGACTTTTTGCATCACTTTGGTCAACAGTCGACATTCCCGAATATCTTCGGGATACTTGTACGTCTCGACGTTGTTGTAGAGCGTTTTGAGTTCTTGCAACGCGCCGCGATAGGAATAACCGTCGGTGGCTTTCTCATCGATAAAGATGAGCATCTTGAAATTGATGACGCGATGCTCGGCGAAATCGTGCACTTCGGCGACTGAACCGTACGATGCTTGCATAATGACGATAAGATCAGCCGCTTGCGCTTGGAGAAACTCGATGCCTTTTTGCGAGAGCGAGGTTGGCGCGGTCCCTTCGAGTTCCTCGGAGAAAAAAGCGGCGTGACCGCGTCGCCGCAATTCGTCGCGGATTTGCAAACGCTTTTGATACAAATCGCCTGCGCTCGCGCCGGGACCCCACACCAAAATCGCTAGCGGCGTTTGCCGAACTGCCTGTTGCAATTTTTCGTACTGCGGCTTGAACACTTGCGTGAAATATTGTTGCGCGCGTGGACTGAGTGGCACGGGTTGTGGAGTGGACATACGCTTTTCTCCTTCTATCGCAGAATCGATTATAGTCCAAGTGTGCCGAGAAATCAATTACTTTTGACTTTTTCTTTCGAGTCAGTTATATTGACGCCAATGAATGTTCGATTCCTTAAAACCTTAATCTGCTTGATTTTGCTTGGTGTTTGCGGCGGGTCAAGCGTACACGCGCAAAGCGCGCCGATCAACGCCGATCCAGATTTCGATGGATTTTACGGCACCGGCGACGGCAATCCCGGCGCGTGGAAGCCGTTCAAGATCAGCAATCCCGGTCCCACAATTTGGAAGCACACAACCGAGGGCTGGCCCAAAGGTCCGTCGTTGTGGATTTATCTGGATGCCAAACAATTCGACGGCGGCGTGTATCAAGTGATACCGGTCAAAGCCGGGCGCGGTTATCATTTCGAAGTGGCGTGGGCGGTTGTACGGCACAGCGGTAATCTCGTCCGCGATGATGTGGATTTCATTCGGCAAGTTGGCATCGATCCGTTCGGCGGCACCGACCCACTTTCACCCAACGTGCAATGGTCGATGGAATATCGCGGCACCGGCAAATTCCCGCCGGAACTCGCCGTCGATCAGTACGCGCGCGCGGACAAGATCACGCTCTTCATCCGCGCGAAAAATCTCTACACCGATTCACGCAACGAAGTCTTTTTCGATCACGCGGTCTTGACAGAGAATCCTGGGATGCCGCCGATTCAAATCGCGCCGCCGACCGCCACACTCGCGCCAACCGCGACCGCGCGCCCGGCATCGCCGACGATTGCGCGCACGCGTACCGCCGCGCCATCGATCACGCCAACGTTTGCGCCAACCGCAACCGCGCTTCCGACGAATACGGCGGAGCCGACCGTTACGCGCACGCCGCGCGCAACCGCCACGCTGGAGCCAATCGCACCGGAACCGGCGTCGCCGGATTTTCCGCGGCTGGCAATCGTGTTGGGCGCAGGAATTGGTTTGCTGGGCGGCGGCGCAATCCTCGTGCTCGGCGCGGCGATTTGGCTGTTCAAAACTCGGAATTGATTTTTTATCCGTTCAATGAAATCATTCCATAAGAGCAAAGATTTTTCTGTCCACGAATTTTCGCGAATCTCCGCCAATCTTTTATTCGTGAAAATTCGCGGAGATTCGTGGATGACTTGCAGTTTCGGTTGTTCAAAATAGGAGCTAATGTTTTTTAGAATTATCGCAAAATTAATTCTCGCCGGCTTTGTTGCGGCGCTCTTCATCCCCTTTCTACTTCCCACGCCGCCGGCGCGCGCGTTTCCGGACAACTGTGGCTTGCACCCGTCGAATCTTTTTCGCAACGGTTCGATGGCGCCGGGGCACGATACGCAATGGGGTATCGTCTCGCAAGATTGGGAACCGTTCGTGTTGACCGGCTCGCCGCGCTTTGAGTGGGTTGATAACGAAAAGTGGGATGCGAACGGCGCGCAATATTTTTGGTCTGATTCGGTGCCGTTCGATGCCGGGATTTATCAAACTGTTGGCGGACTCAAGCCGGGCGTGTACTATCGTTTTCGCATCGGTTATTCACACGCACGGCTCGATCCCGGCAACGCGCAAAACGAAATCCATCCGTCGATGGGTCGGCAGGTCGGCGTCGATCCGACCGGCGGCGCGGACGCGAAATCGCCCAACGTCAGTTGGGGACCCGCGTTGTTCAACAGCGGCGCCGGAATGAATCCGCAAGAATTGACGATGACCTTTGCGGCGCGCGCCGACAAAGCGACGATGTACTTTCGTGGAATTTTCAAAGGGGCGGGCGGACGCGCCAAAGTCTGGTTCGATGTGGCGTGTATGGAACCACTGTACGATTTAGCGACGGCGACGCCGCTTGCGCCAACTGCGACACCGGTGCCACCGACGAACACACCGCGCCCGGCAGTCGTCCGCGCGCCAAACACGCCGACGAAAATCGCGCAAGCACCGACGAACACACCCTTCCCGGCAGAGATTGGCGCGCCACATACGCCGACCCCCACGGCGACGAACACCATCGAACCGACGGCGACAGCACGTTTCGCGCGTCCCGATGTTACGCCAACGTCCGGCGTTTCGCTCGATTTGGGTTTGGGGGTTGTGGCAGTCGTCGGTTTATTGCTCGTGGGCGGCGCGGTAACATTTTTCGGCGTTGGAATTTTTTGGTGGATGCGGATGAGGTAATCGATGAATTTTCTCATCACCGGCGGCGCAGGATTTTTAGGCGCCGCGCTTGCCAACTTTTTAGTCGCGCAAGGACATCAGGTTCGCGCCATCGACGATTTGAGCGCGGGCGATCCCGACGCGCTCGATCCGCGCGTCTTGTTCACGCGCGGCGACGTGCGCGATGTGCCCAAGTTGTGGGGTTTGCTCAAAGGCGCGGATTGTGTTTATCATCTCGCCGCGCGCGTCAGCGTCGCCGAATCGGTTTTATATCCGGTCGATTACAACGCGGTGAATGTTGGAGGAACCGTTGCGTTGATGACTGCTGTGCGTGATGCCGGCGTCAAGCGCGTGATTCTTTCATCAAGCGGGGCGGCGTACGGAAATCAGGAACAACAACCGGTGCGCGAAGATGCGTTGATGCGCCCGGATTCACCGTACGCGGTGAGCAAACTTGCGTCCGAATATTATTTGCATTCGATTGGCGCATTGTGGAAAATCGAAACGGTGGTGTTGCGCGTGTTCAACGCGTACGGTCCCCGGCAATCGTTGCCGCCGTCGCACGCGCCGGTCATTCCACGCTTCTTGAAACAAGTCATCGGCGGCGGATCGGTCGTGCTGTTTGGCGGCGGCAAACAGACACGCGATTTTGTGTACGTCGATGATGTTGTGCGGGCGTTGGCTTCCGCCGCGACCGCCGAACGTGTGAATCGATCGGTCATCAACATCGGCAGTGGCGAAGAAATGAGCATCGCGCAATTGGTCGAACGAATCGAAAAAGTCACCGGGCGCGAAGCGCATCGATTGATGAATGAAGAAGAAGCGGGCGGGGTGCCGCGTTTGGTTGCGGATATTCGATTGGCGGCAGAATTGTTGAAATGGAAACCGCGCGTCTCGCTCGACGAAGGTTTGCAGCGGATGTTGGTGGAAGATGAGCGATTCAAAAAATAAATTCGATGTCTTTGCCAACGCGCTCTGGCAATTCTACGAAACCGGCAAAGCGCATTTGTGGAACGAACGCGACGACGGTTATCGTGGCAACGAAGATGTGTCGTGGTATTTCACGTCGCCGCGCGAATTTTTGTCGATTGAAAAACGCGCGTTGCAATTCGCGCGCGGCAAAATTCTGGATGTCGGTTGCGGTGCGGGGCGGATAAGTTTGTATTTGCAAAAGCGCGGAATGAGCGTGACAGCCATCGACATTTCGCCGCGCATCGTCGAGCTTGCGCGCGAACGCGGTGTCAAAGATGCGCGCGTCGTCGATGTGTCGCGTCGATTGCCGTTTCGCAGAGGCGAGTTCGATACGGTAATTTTGTTCGGCAACAATTTGGGCATCGTCGGCTCAGTTCCAAAATTTCGGCGAATGTTGCGCGAATTGTATCGAGTGACCTCGCCGCGTGGGCGCATCATCGCGACAACGCGAATGCCGAGCACGACGACGCCGGTTCATAAAAGTTACCTAAGGCAAAATGTGGCGCGCAGACGCGCGATTGGACAAATTCGATTGCGGCAACATTTGAACGGCAAGCGCGGCGAGTGGTTTGAATTGCTCTTGCTCGCGCCCACCGATTTAATGCAAATCGCCGCGAAAGAAAAATGGGAATTGGCGCACGTCTTCCCGTTGGAGAACTTCGAGACGGGGTATGCAGTAGTGCTGGAGAAATAAAAATGCCGACCGTTCTCACCTCAACTCAAGCCGAACTCTTGCGCGACGAAAAAATATTTCTCGCCGATTTGCTTGCAACGCTGACAACCTTCAAGCAACCGCCGGCGGAACTGGCTGATTTGCGACACGCGCTTTTGCAGTTGGATGAGCTATTCCTCATCGTCGTTGCCGGCGAATTCAATTCCGGCAAGTCGGCGCTCGTCAACGCGCTGTTGGGTCAACGCGTGCTGGAGGAAGGTGTTACACCGACGACAACGCGCGTAACGTTGGTCAAGTTCGGCGATGACATCTCACAATCGGTTGGGGTGAGCGGAATTGCGGTGTTGACGTATCCGCTCGATCTGTTGCGCGAAATCAATTTCGTCGATACACCCGGCACGAACGCCGTCATCCGCGAGCACGAGGAATTGACGCGCAATTATATTCCGCGCAGTGATTTGGTTCTGTTTGTTACTTCCGCGGATCGACCGTTCACGGAAAGCGAGCGACAATTTCTCGATCATATTCGCGAGTGGGGCAAGAAAATTGTGTTCGTCATCAACAAACGCGATATTCTCGCCGGCGAAAACGAATTGCGTGAGGTAACGAATTTTGTTGCGGAGAATGCCGCGCGCTTGCTCGGCGCGCCGCCGGAAATTTTCGCCGTCTCGGCGAAGCAGGGCAGTGGGATGAACGAACTGCGCGCGTACGTGCAATCCTGGCTCGATCAAGCGGCGCGCCTGCGCGTCAAGTTTGCCAATCCGCTCGGCGTGGCGGAGCAAATCATCAAACGCGAAAATTCCCGGCTGGCGCACGAACGCGAACAAATTCAAATCGATGCAGAAACGGTCGGCGCCGTCGAGCGCGAAGTGCAGGTGTACGAATCGGAGACGAAAGGTGAGTTGAGCGCGCGGCTCGCGGAAATCGATAATGTGATGTTGCGCTTGCAAGCACGCGGAATGGATTTCTTCGATCAGAAATTTCGATTAACCAATCTGCCCGACCTCGCGCGCGGGGATCGTTTCCGCGCGTTATTCGAAGCGCAAGTGTTGACCGGCGTTTCAGATGAAATCGATCACCACGCGCAAGCGGCGGTGAACTGGCTTGTCGAAAAAGATTTGCGGCACTGGCAACACGTTTCGAATTTTTTGGCAAAGCGGCGCGCATCAGTTACGGACAACATCGTCGGCAACGTCACCACCGATTTCGATTTGCGGCGTCAAGCGTTGCTCGACAGCGTGACGCAATCGGCGCAGACGGTCGTGAGCGGGTACGACATCGAAGCGGAATCGCGTGAACTGGGATATGCGGTCGAGAGTTCGGTGGCGCAAATGGCGTTGGTGGAAGCCGGCGCCGTGGGACTTGGTACGATTGTTACCTTGCTCGTGAGTTCGAGCGCACTCGACGTGACCGGCGTGTTGTTCGCCGGCGTGATGGCAGTGGTTGGATTCTTTATCATTCCGTACAAACGCCAGCAGGCAAAAACCCGGTTCAAAGAAAAGATCGAAACGGTGCGGCAAAATTTGAATCGTGTACTGATCACGCAATTCAACGCGGAAGCCGACCGCACGCTCAATCGCTTGAAGGAAGGCGTCGCGCCGTATTTTCGTTTTGTGCGCGCGGAGCAAACACGCTTATCAGCCACCGAGCAAACGTTGAACGAGGCGTCGGAACAGCTCAAGCGATTGCACGTGCGAATCGAAAGTGTATTTGGAAAATAAAAACGGAACCCCGGTTCTTCCGGCGAAAACGGTTTTTTATTCCTCTTGCAATAACTTCCTTGCCGTTTGCTCGTCTTCTTTTCGCACGAGCACCTTCACTTTACCCAATCCATCGACGATTACCGCAAGCACCGGACCAAGACTTTCGTACTTGAGCATTGCCAGGATACCCGCGCCTTCCAATTTCGATTTGATGATTTCGGCGCGCGTGATGCCTTGGGTCTCGTAAACGACAACAAGTTCGTCATTCGATTTCATTGATTTCTTCTTTTGCCGGTTCGATCTTCGCGCTTTGGATTTTTTGGGTGATCGCGCGCGCAAAAATCATAAAACCGGTGTGCGCGATCATGCGATCTTCCGGGCGTAAGCGTTCGGCGTTCGGTTTGTATTTGCGCGTCAGCACCTCGATCACTTCGATGTCAATCCAGCCACCCAGCCGATCCATCTCCGCTAGAATGTCACTCAGCTGATTCGTCGTCGGCACGAGTGAACCGAAAAAGCCGCCGCCTTTCAACGCCGCGTGCGCTTGCGCCAGAAACAGCCACGGCTCGCGCACGTCGAGGAAAAGCGCATCGACGTTGCGTTCATCAAAGCCGGCGCGAATATCGCGCTGTTTGATTTCAACCACATCGAGCGCGCCGGCGCGTTCTAAATTCTTGTGCGCGCGCTCGATCATATCCTCGCGTTCTTCGTACGTGTAAATTTTGCCGTCGGGTCGAACGAAACGCGCGAGCGCGAGCGTGAGTCCGCCGCTCCCGGTGCCGGCTTCGATCATTCGAATGCCGGGGATGATGTTCATCCGCACGATGAGATAGCCGATCTCTTTGGGATAGACAATTTGCGTCGAGCGTTTGATATGCATCACCAAATCGTACGTCGATGGCTGAAGCAAGAGGTACGTGTCGCCAAGTTGCGTTTTGATGGCACTGCCAAACGGCTGACCAACGATGTCATCGTGCCGAATGAAACCATAGTGCGTGTGAAATTGTTGCCGCTCGGTCAAGCGGACGAGATAACGTTTCTCGTCCGGACCGATGAGGAGGACTTGGTCGTTTAGTTGCGCGGTATTTGTCATTGATAAATCTCACCGCAGAGACGGAGGGCGCAGAGTAAAAACAAAATTATTTTCTTTGCGTCCTTGGCGTGCTTTGCGGTTAATAGGTTTCATTTCTTCTTGAATGGGCGCGTTTGCAAAAGCCAAATTTGGTCGCCCGCGCGACACCACTCGATATCTTGCGCTTGTCCAAATTGCGTTTCGATCTTTTTCCCCAGCGACGCGAGCGCGACAACGTGTTCATCGTTCAACGACGGTGTGGTTTGCTTTTCGATTGGCACGACGACGCTTTGGATGCCCCCTTCCGGCGCAACCACATCCATCACCGTTTTTTCCGGCACCGTGCGTTCGCGGAGGGTTAAATCATTTTTAGCGACGACGAAATGATCCGGCTTCCAACGTGCCGCGATCACCGCCATACCCAAACCCCACGTCGCATCGATGAGAATTTCGTCCGTTGCGCCGGTGAGTGGATTTGCGGTGAACATCACGCCCGATGCTTTGGCATCGATCATTGGTTGAATGACGACTGCCATTGTAACTTTTTGCGCGGCGATTTTTTTGCGCTGCCGGAAATAGATTGCGCGCGAGTTCCACGGCGTTGCCCACACATTTCGAATCGCGCCAAGCACATCATCGCCGGCAATGCCGAGGTACGCTTGTTGCAAACCGGACGCCGCCGGGTTGGGCACATCTTCAAACACGCGCGACGCGCGCACGGCAAAAAATTTGGCGTTCAACGTTTGCCGCGCGGTTTGGATTTCATCGACGAGGGCGGGGGAGGGAGTTGCGTTGTCAATCCACGCGCGAATCTCATCGGTCGCCGCTTCCAAATCCATCGGGTCATCGATTTCCGTGGCGGCGAGGCGCGCGGCGATCTTTTCGTTGAGCGAATCGGCAATCGTTTCGCGGTACGCATTGGCGAGGACGCAAAAGCCGGGCGGCACACTGAACCCGGCGCGAATGAGGTTGCCGAGTGCAACGGCTTTGTCGCCGGCGGTGGAAATATCCGCCGGCTGGATTTCGTTGAGAGGTTTGATGAACACCAACGCAGAAACTCCAAGTGCAGAAAACGTCATACGTGCATTACGTTTTATTTTTGGGCCAGCGCGAGTTTCTTCGCGCGCGAGAATCGTTTGATTTCCAACTCGCGTTGCATTGCCGCGCGCCGCGACGACAATCGTTCCTGATAGATCAACTTGACTGGGCGTCGCGTGCGAGTGTACCGCGCGCCGCGCCCGGCTTGGTGGGCTGCCACGCGCTGATTCACGTCGTACGTCCAGCCGGCGTACAGCGTATCGTCGGCGCAACGCAAAAGATAAACAAAAGCAGATCGTCGCATAAAAAAGTGCGGCGAGTGATTTGTGTCACCCGCCCATCGTTACCGACGGGAGTGGATGGGAGTCGAACCCACCAGAGCCGTTTCAACGCCTCTCAGCGGTTTTGAAGACCGTGGACCCCACCGGGAATCAACCACCCCCATTTTAGTTTGTGTGAGACTATCGTACTAACAAACTATTGCACAATTGAACTATTTCTAGCACACGACTAGCAATTTGTCAAAACATTGTTTGACAACACTATCCATTTGGCTTAGAATCGCCGATGGAAATTTGACAAGCACGATGGAGGTGTGTAATGGCAAAACGAAAATTGAGTCGTGAGACGAAAAATGAAGAAAAGTCGGTTCATCATCCACAACTGACGAGCGTTCAAAAAACGACCGGCACGTTTGCGGTCAAAGCTGGGCTCGCGCAAATGCTCAAGGGCGGCGTGATTATGGATGTGACAAACGCCGAGCAAGCGAAAATCGCAGAAGACGCCGGCGCGTGCGCGGTGATGGCGCTCGAACGCGTGCCCGCTGACATTCGCCGCGAGGGTGGCGTCGCGCGGATGGCAGACCCCACCAAAATCGAAGAGATTATGAAAGCCGTGACGATTCCGGTGATGGCAAAAGCGCGCATTGGTCATTTTGTCGAAGCGCAAGTGTTGGAGGCGCTCGGCGTTGATTACATCGATGAAAGTGAAGTCCTGACCCCGGCGGATGAAGAGAATCACATCGACAAGTTTCAATTCAAGGTTCCGTTCGTGTGCGGTTGCCGCAATTTGGGCGAAGCGTTGCGCCGCATCGCTGAAGGCGCGGCGATGATTCGCACCAAAGGCGAAGCCGGCACCGGTGATGTAGTCGAAGCCGTGCGCCATGCCCGCGCCGTGTTGGGCGAAATCCGCCGATTACAAGGCATGGGTGACGAAGAATTGATGACCTACGCCAAGAACATTGGCGCGCCGTATGAATTGGTGAAAGAAACCAAAGAATTGGGCAGGCTGCCGGTTGTCAACTTTGCGGCGGGCGGCATAGCCACCCCGGCGGATGCCGCGTTGATGATGCAGCTCGGCGTAGATGGCGTGTTCGTTGGCTCCGGTATCTTCAAATCGGGCAACCCCGCACAGCGGGCGCAGGCAATCGTCAAAGCCGTTACCCACTATCAAGACGCA